>NZ_JBZCNM010000002.1:0-902846 GCF_058269295.1 Arthrobacter sp. TJ-58 | reverse complement strand
ATCCGAAATACTCGGAAAAACAATTAATGTTTTTCTTTTCTCTTCGCTGCAGTGTTTCTTTATTCTATTTCATCCGGACCGTGTTTGGCAATTCGGGATAATTCCCGGTTACCGTTTCATCCGGCTGGACGAACCCATCACAAAGCATCCGGATTATCTCCGCTGCTGTGTTGTGGGATGTTGCCGGATCCGGGAGTCTCGCTTGCAGACCATGTCCGCTGGGCGCTCTCCGGGGCAACTCACTCAACTTTACACAGAGTTGCCGGACCGTGCAAACCGCTGGAGTGTGACCTCCTGCACTTTGCCGAACCGCTTTCCCGGTAAGGCCTGAGCTTCGCTGAAAACCAACGATTAATAGTGTGCAACACGGCTTCGGCGCCCTGCAAGCCTCCTACCCGTTGCCTCACTCACAGCAAAGCTGCCTACAGCGGGGCGCCGCCCCGCAGGTACTGCAGCTGCGCCGCCACTGACAGTTCGGCCGCCCGCCGCACGTTGGCCGGCACCTCGGCGTACACCAGGTCCGCGACCGCTGAGACAGAAGCATCGGCGCCTGCGCTCTGCAGTGCCGAGCGGATTTGTTCGAGCCGTTCCTGGCGGTGGTCGCGGTAGGTGAGGACCACTGTACTGAGATCAGGCAGCACCGGACCGTGGGCCGGAAGCACCGTGGCGTGCCCCAGCTCGGAAAGCCGGTCAAGCGAGGCGAGGTAGTCGCCCAGAGTTCCGTCCGGATAGTCGAGCACCGTGGTGCCGCGCCCGAGGATGGTGTCCCCGGTCAGCACGGACCCGCCCGGACCGTCGTCCGGAAGGTGAAAGCAGACGGAGTCCGAGGTGTGGCCCGGCGTTGCCAGCACGGTGATGTCCACTCCCCCGGCCTGCAGCTTCTCGCCGTCGGCCAGCGGATCCCCGCCCACGCAGTAATTCGGATGGAAGGCCCGGACCGGAGCGCCCGTCAGTTCGGCGAAACGCTCGCTGGCCTCGGTGTGATCGGGGTGGCGGTGTGTGATGAGGACCAGCTCCACCGTCCCGGCGGATGCCAGAAGCTGCAGGTGGTCCTCATCCAGAGGCCCCGGGTCCACCACCACCACATGGCTTGATCCCTCAGCGGCAATGACATAGCTGTTGGTCCCCTCCAGGCTCATGGGACCGGGATTCGGCGCCAGGGCAAAGCGGGTCAGCGGGCTGCTGCGGGTCAGGGTGGTGGCGGACATCGGGTTCCTTTGTTGAGCTTTAGGCCAGGCGGGTCAGCCAGCCGTGGGTATCTTCCACGGTGCCGGTCTGGACGCCCAGGAGCTGTTCACGGATGGACATGGTGACCGGGCCGGCAACGGCGTCGGCCGAACCGATGGTCTCGGTTTCAGTCTTCAGCTCGCCCACCGGTGTGATGACGGCTGCGGTTCCGCAGGCGAAGACCTCGGTGATGTCGCCGGAGGCAACGCCGTCGCGCCATTCGTCCAGGGTGATTTTGCGTTCCTGGACGTTCAGGCCGCGGTCCCGGCCCAGCTGCAGCACCGAGGAACGGGTGACGCCGTGCAGGATGGTGCCGGAGAGTGCCGGAGTAACCAGGGTGCCGTCCTTGAAGACGAAGAAGACGTTCATGCCGCCGAGTTCTTCCACGGCGTTGTCATTGGCTGCATCCAGGAAGAGCACCTGCTTGCAGCCGTGTGCCTCGCCTTCCATCTGGGCGATGAGGGAAGCGGCGTAATTGCCGCCGCACTTGGCTTCGCCGGTACCGCCGATGCCTGCGCGGGCGTACTTGGTGGACAGCCAGATGGAAACGGGCTTCAGCTCGCCGCCGAAGTAGTTGCCGGCCGGGGAAGCAATAACCCGGTAGGAAACCTCACGCGCGGGGCGAACGCCCAGGAACGCCTCGGTGGCGATCATGAACGGGCGCAGGTACAGCGCGGCGCCGTCGCCCTCGGGGATCCAGTCCGCATCCACGGAGACCAGCTGGCGCAGCGACTCCATGAACAGCTCTTCGGGAAGTTCCGGCAGGGCCAGGCGGCGGGCGGAGAGATTCATGCGCGCGGCATTGGCTTCGGGCCGGAAGGTCCACACGGAACCGTCGGCGTGCCGGTAGGCCTTGAGGCCTTCGAAGATTTCCTGGCCGTAGTGCAGCACGGCAGCGGCGGGGTCCATGGCGATGGGGCCGTACGGTTCGATGCGGGCGTTCTGCCAGACACCGGTGCCGGTTTCATCGACTTTGTAGTCAATGACGGCCGTGTGGTCCGTGAAGTAGTCTCCGAATCCGGGGTCCGCCAGAATGGCTGCACGCTCCTCGGCCGGTTTCGGGTGGGCAGAGAGCTGCTGGGAAAATTCCAGAGCGCTGACAGACATTTTTCCTCCACGGTGGGCGGCGCGGGCCGCCCGACGAATTGGTTATTGGTACTTCCCGAGCTTATGACACCGCTGCGGCAATCGCATTGCCGACGTCCGCCGTCGTCCGCGGTTCACCGGTGCGCGCAGCGACGTCGTCCGCCACCGCCTGTTCCACGCGGGCGGCCTCCTTTTCCCTGCCAAGGTGGCGCAGCAGCAGTGCGGCGGAGAGGATGGCGGCCGTGGGGTCGGCTTTCTGCTGGCCCGCAATGTCGGGGGCGGAGCCGTGCACCGGTTCAAACATGGAGGGGAAGGTGCCGTCCATGTTGATGTTGCCAGAGGCCGCCAGTCCGATGCCGCCGGTCACAGCGGCGGCCAGATCCGTAATGATGTCGCCGAAGAGGTTGTCCGTGACGATGACGTCAAAGCGTGACGGATCAGTCACCAGGAAGATGGTTGCCGCATCCACGTGCAGGTAGTCGTGGCTCACTTCCGGGAATTCGACGGCGACGCGCTCCACCGTGCGCTTCCACAGCCGGCCGGCGTAGACCAGCACGTTGTGCTTGTGGACCAGGGTGAGCTTTTTGCGGGGGCGCTCGTTGGCACGCCGGAAGGCATCGCGGACCACGCGCTCCACTCCGAAGGCCGTATTGAGGGACACCTCGGTGGCCACCTCCTGCGGGGTTCCCTCGCGGAGCACTCCCCCGTTGCCGGTGTACGGACCTTCGGTGCCTTCGCGGACGACAATGAAATCCACGGTGCCCGGGTTGGCCAGCGGACTTTCCACCCCGGGGTACAGCCGGGACGGACGCAGGTTCACATAGTGGTCCAGGCTGAAGCGCAGTTTGAGCAGCATTTCCCGTTCGATGAGTCCGGACGGAATGTTTGTGTCCCCGGGAGCTGCGCCGACGGCGCCGAAAAGAATGGCGTCATGGCCCTTGAGCGCCTCCAGCGTGTCCTCCGGCAGGGTTTCCCCGGTGGCCAGCCAGTGCTCGGCACCGAGCGGATACTCGGTCAGCTCAAACTGCACGGGACCGCCTTGGGTCACGGCAAGGAGCACCTTGACGGCCTCGGCGGTGACTTCCGGGCCAATGCCGTCGCCGGGAACGACGGCCAGGGAAACGGTGGAGGACTGTTCGCTCATTTGGCCATTCTAGGAACGCAGTCCACATCCCGGGCAAACCATCCCACATGCTGGACAGCATGTGGAGCTCCGGGATAGCAGCGCGATGATAGCTCGCCACCCGGAGTGCCCCATCCGGATTGCCCGGCCCGGTATCAGACCGTGGCATGAGGCGCCGGGGCGCGTGCTGGCCCTAAAGTTGTTGTTCATGCTCGTGCACCGCCGAATTCAAGCCTGGCTCCAGGCCAACCCGTTCAAGGTCGACCTCACCCTGATGCTTTTCGGTGTCCTGATCTTCGTGCTGTCGGCTACTGCTGTTGGAAGCACGCATCCGGTCTTCGATGTCGCCCTATCCCTGGGCATCGTGGTGCCCCTGGCCTGGCGCCGGACCCGTCCGGTGCTGTCAGGAAGCATTACCGCCTTCTTCTGTCTCGTGCAGATTGCCTTCAGCGGGTTCCCCCTGCCGGCGGATATCCTGCCGCTGGTTACCGTCTATACGCTGGCTGCCTACGGCCCGCGCTGGGCGAGCCTGGGCGGATTGGCCCTGGCCCTGGCGGGCGGCGTGCTGTTCGTTTTTCGGTACTTCGGTTTCCCTTATGCAGCCTCAAGCCCGGTTGAACTGGCCATGTACTTTTTCAGCTTGGTGGCCTTTGAAGCCGTAATCCTGGTGGCCTGGACTTTCGGCGACCTG
Organism: Arthrobacter sp. TJ-58; assembly: GCF_058269295.1. Lineage (NCBI taxonomy): Bacteria > Bacillati > Actinomycetota > Actinomycetes > Micrococcales > Micrococcaceae > Arthrobacter > Arthrobacter sp. TJ-58. Next base: position 898,719 of record NZ_JBZCNM010000002.1, on the reverse strand, counting down.
GCCCGCACCCGCAGGCTCGCCATCCAGGCGCTGGAGGACAGGGCACGGCGACTGGAAACCGAGCGCCAGCAGGAACGGGACCTTGCGGCTGCCGACGAACGGACGCACATTGCCCGCGAAATGCACGACATTGTGGCCCATTCCCTCTCGGTCATCATTACCCAGGCTGACGGCGCCAGGTATGCGAGCGCCTCGGATCCGGAAATTGCTGCGAAGACCCTGGCCACCATTGCGGAGACCGGCCGCGGCTCTCTGCGCGAAATGCGCCGCCTGCTTGGAGTCCTCCGCGGGGACGAGCTGGCCTCCACCCGTCCGCTGCCCTCGCTGTCCGACGTCGGAGCCCTCGTGGACGCGGTCAAACGCGCCGGCGTGGAGGTGGTGTTGACCGAAACGGGAACGATGCGCCGGCAGCTTCCCGCCGGGGCCGAGCTGACCGCGTACCGGGTCATCCAGGAAGCGCTGACCAACGTCCTGAAACATGCCGGCTCTGCGGCACAGGCAGCAGTCGATCTGGAATGGACATCCCGCGGAGTGGAGATCAGCGTCCGTGACGATGGCCGCGGCGCCGGGGCAGACAGCGGGCCGGCTTCCCCGGCCTCCGGTTCCGGGCAGGGCATCAACGGCATGGCCGAGCGGGTGGCCCTCTACGATGGGAGACTGAAAGCGGCCCCTGTGCCCGGCGGAGGATTCCGCGTTGAAGCATTCATTCCCTACACGGAGGCCTAGGCTCGTGCCCCACTCCCCCTGGACCCCTGAGTCCGATTCCGCCGACACCTCCGCGGCCCCCATCCGCGTGGCTTTGGTTGATGATCAGCAGTTGGTGCGCGGCGGTTTCAAGATGCTGATCAACTCCCAGCCGGACCTGACGGTGGTGGCCGAGGCCGGCAACGGAGGGGAAGCCCTGCACGCGCTCTCCGCCGTGCGCGCCGACGTCGTCCTGATGGATGTGCGTATGCCCGGCATGGACGGCATCGAGGCGACCGCCCGGCTGCTGGAGCGGGCGGCCGCACAGCCCAAGGGATCCAGCGACGCCGAGCTCAAGGTGGTGGTGCTGACCACCTTCGACCTGGACGAGTACGCGCTGTCCGCGATCCGCGCCGGAGCCAGCGGTTTCCTGCTCAAGGACGCCCCGCCGGAAGAACTCCTCGAGGCCATCCGCACCGTGTACCGCGGCGACGCGGTGATTGCGCCGTCGACCACCCGCAGGCTGCTGGACCATGTGGCGCCCCTGCTCCGCGAGCCCACCGCCGAGGTCAGCCGGCACGCGGCCGACGTCGAACGCCTCACCCCCCGCGAGCGCGAAGTCTTCGGACTGATCGCGCAGGGACTCTCCAATCCCGAGATTGCCGCGCGTCTGTTCCTCTCGGATGCCACCGTAAAAACGCACGTGGGCCACATCCTGGCCAAGCTTGGCGCCCGGGACCGCGTGCAGGCTGTGGTGATTGCCTACGAGACCGGTATCGTCGCCCCGTAGACAGGGGCCGCCCCGGCGCCCCGGAGCCAGGGGAGGCTGCCGTGTCCGCTGAAGCCGACGTCCGTTCCTTCTGCCTTGGGCTGCCCGGAGTGACCGAACGGCTCAGCTGGCAGCAGCCGGCGTGGTTTGCCCGGACCCTGATGGCGCGCATCTGGGATGACGGGGTGCTGACCGTCAAGTCTCCCGAACGGGAGGCACTTGCGGGCACCAGCCCGGACACCTTCTTTTGGACGCCGCACCACGACCGTTCCCCGCTTTTGCTGCTGGTGCGCCTGGACCGGGTGGACCGCGGCGAACTGGAGGAACTGCTGCTGGAGTCCTACCAACTGGCGGGCCCGCTTCCACCCACGGTATGAGACGGAGCGGGCTGATCCCCGTCCCTCCTCCGATGCTCCGGCAACCGGCCGCCGCATAACGTAGCAGGTATGACAACCCTTACTGAGAAATCTTCCGTGCCCGGCGGCACCACGGCCGCCGCTGCCGCGCAATCCCTGAACAAGACTTACGGCTCCGGGGATACCGCGGTCCATGCCCTGCAAAACGTGGACGTCACTTTCCAGGCCGGCACCTTCACCGCCATCATGGGCCCCTCCGGCTCCGGAAAGTCCACGCTCATGCACTGTCTGGCCGGGCTGGACACCGCCGACTCAGGAAAGATCTGGATCGGTGACACGGAGATCACCGCCCTCAAGGACGCCGAGCTGACCCGCCTGCGCCGCGACAGCGTGGGCTTTGTGTTCCAGTCCTTCAACCTGGTGCCCACCCTCACGGCAGAACAGAACATCACCCTGCCCGTGGCGCTGGCCAACGGCAAGGTGGACCGGAAGTGGCTGGAAGAGATCACCGGCATTCTGGGCCTGACCGGGCGGCTCAAGCACCGCCCCCACGAGCTCTCCGGCGGACAGCAGCAGCGCGTGGCCGTGGCCCGCGCCCTGCTGACCCGCCCGCACGTGGTCTTCGGCGACGAGCCCACCGGCAACCTGGATTCGAAGTCCGGCGCCGAGGTGCTCTCCCTGTTGCGCCGTTCCACCCGCGAAATGGGCCAGAGCATCATCATGGTCACCCACGACCCGGTTGCTGCTTCCTATGCGGACCGCGTGGTCCTGATGAACGACGGCGCCCTGGTGGGCGAGTTGTCCGAGCCCACCCCGGAAACCGTGCTCGCAGCCCTGACCAAGCTGGGGGCCTGATCATGCTGCAGGTAGCGCTGGCGCAGGTGCGCCTGAACGCCCGCCGGTTCATCGCCGTTTCCCTCGCCGTGATGATTGCGGTCGGGTTCCTGACCGCCACGCTGATCATCAACTCCTCCTCCAAGGCCTCCCTGACGCAGAGCATCGGCGAGGGCTACCGGAATGCAGACCTGGTGGTCACGCCGGAAGTTTCTTACGACGATCCACCCACCGTCATCACCCAGCAGATGGCGGACGCCGTCAGGGAAACTGACGGGATTGCCGGAACGTACGCGGTCATTTCGTCCTACGTCAACATGGACGAAGGGAAAAAGACCTCCTTCGCCGAGATGAATAACACCGCCGAAGACCGCGCCCTGTTTCCGGTCGACATTGTGACAGGTGACCTGCCCGCCGCCGGGGAGGTTGCCGTGGACCAGGACACCGCAGACCGTCTGGGGCTCTCGCTGGGTTCGGTCCTGACGCTCGCTGCAAGCGGCGAACAGGATGCCGCCGCCACCGAGCTCACCACCAGTGCCATTGTGTCCACCTCCCGGGATCCCATGAAGATGGGAGCGCCGCAGCTTTATGCCGCCACGGCAACGGTGGAACAGTTCCCCTCCACGGAGCAGGGGTTCCGCAGTGTGCAGGCAGCTCTGGAACCGGGAGCCAAGCTGGAGGATGTCCAGGCCGCGCTCGAACAGACACTGACGGACGCCGGATTCACCGGCCTTTCGGTGCGCACCGCGGCCGAGCAGACCGAGGCAACAGTGGCCGGTTACACGGGCGGTGAGGACCAGCTGACAGTGATCCTGCTGGCCTTTGCAGCTGTTGCGCTTCTGGTCTGCGCCCTGGTGGTGTCCAATACGTTCTCGGTGCTGGTGGCCCAGCGGACCAGGGAGTTGGCGCTGCTGCGCTGCATTGGAGCCGCCCGCTCGCAGATCCGCCGCTCGGTAATCGTTGAAGCACTGCTGGTGGGCGTCGTCGCGTCAATTGCCGGCGTGCTGGTTGCCGTGGCCCTGGTGGGTGCGACCGTGGCCTATCTCCGGAGTATTCCGGAGAGCGGCTTCGCAACACTGTCCGTTTCCCCGCTGTCCGTCGTTGTTGGCCTGGGCGTCGGTGTGGTGATGACCGTGCTGGCCGCCCTGGTTCCGGCGCGGGCCGCCACTGCTGTGGCACCGCTGGCCGCACTGCGCCCGGCGGACGACGTCCGTGCCGGTACGCGCCGCGGCAAGATCCGGCTGGTGAGCGGGCTGGTCCTGCTGGCCGTTGGAGTTGCCCTGTTGGCAGCCGGGGCTGTCCGTTCCGATCTGCTCCTGGCTCTTCCCGGCGGCATGCTGAGTTTTGTGGGCGTGCTGATGTGCGCCACTCTCTTTATTCCTACCCTGGTCCGTGCCGTTGGTTCCCTGGCAGCTCCGCTCGGAGTCCCGGGCAAACTGGCGGCAGTCAACGCAGTGCGCAACCCGCAGCGGACCTCGGCAACGTCGTCGGCCCTGCTCATCGGTGTGACCCTGGTGGCCATGATGATGACCGGCGCCGCAACCGCCAGGGATTCGTTAAGCACCCTCCTGTCCCAGGAGTTCCCGGTGGACGTTGCCATCAGCGGCGGCCTGTCGGACGGCTCGCCCTTCACCGGTGACGACGCCGATATTGCCCGGGCGGTTCCCGGCGTGACCTCTGCGGCGCTGCTGCCGGTGGCCGGCACCACCGATATGGACGGTTACCCTGCGGAGGTTTACGCACTGGATCCGGCGGATCGAGGGGTACTGCAGGACACCACGGTGGACATCGCACCGGGCAGCATCCTCATGCCCCAGGGCACCAAGGAAAAGACCGTCACGGTCAACGGCGCCAAGGGTGACGTAACACTGGACGTGGTTCTGAGTGAAAGCGGCGCCATGCAGCCGCTGGTCGCGGGCTCAACCTCTGATGAGCTGGGCGGTGTTCCGAAGACCACAGATCCGGACGCCTATCTGTCCGGGCCGCAGCTGTGGCTCTCCGTTGACGACACTCTGACCAGCAACGAACTCCTGAACCTGCAGTCGGACCTCGCCGAAGCCCTGGGCGTGGACGACTACATGGTTTCCGGGGCTGCCATTGTGCGCGCGTCCTTTGAACAGGTCATCGATGTCCTGCTGATGGTGGTCACCGGCCTGCTGGGCGTAGCCGTGGTGATTGCCCTGGTCGGAGTGGCCAACACCCTCTCCCTGTCCGTCCTTGAACGCACGCGGGAATCATCCCTGCTGCGGGCGCTCGGACTGACCCGAGGACAGCTGCGCGGAATGCTGGCGCTGGAAGCGGTGCTGATAGCCGGCGTCGCCGCCCTGTTCGGTACGGTGCTTGGAGCGCTGTACGGATGGCTGGGGGCCCAATCCGCCCTGGGTGCGTTCAGTCCGGTGGCTGCATCCATCCCGTGGGGACAACTCGGCGTGGTGCTGGCCGTAGCCCTCCTTGCCGGTCTGGCCGCCTCGGTGCTGCCGGCCCGCCGCGCTGCCCGTCTTTCGCCGGTGGCCGGGCTCGCCGCCGACTGACCTGCGGCTGAGCAGCGGTTGAGCAGCGGTTGAGCAGCGGTTGAGCAGCGGAGCAACCGCAGTCACCGCTGCTCAGGCCACCCCGCGGCGGTGCGCTCGCGGCGGTGCCGGTGATCTGACAGGATAATAAGCAAACTGATCAGCACGAGTTGAAGGAGCACCTGATGTCCAACCCCGGAGCCGCTTGGAAGCCCAAGCATCAGTCCCTGTCCGCCTACCTGGACGATCATCTGCTGGGTGCTGAAACCGGGGTCCGGCTTTTCGGTGCTGCCCGGCGAACCTGGGAAGGGTCCGGCTATGAGCAGACCTTCGCTGATCTGGAATCGGAGATTGCCGGCGAACGCGATGAGCTGGAACAGCTGATTGTGACTCTGGGCTACCGGCGCAGCAAGGTCAAGAAGGCCATGGCCATGGCGGGTGCGGCAGTCGGAAAGCTCGGTCCCATGAATCCGATGAGCACCGGCGGGGGTACCACCGGCCAGTTTGAGCTGGAAGGCCTGCAGTCCATTGTCCGCGCCAAGGAATGCCTGTGGCGCACCCTGCTGGCTTTGTCCGCACACGACCACCGGTTCAATCCGTCCCGGCTCCGGGAGATGATCGATATGGCCGGCAGGCAGCAGGATGCGGTGGCAAAGGTGATGGAGGAAACGGCACCGGCACGGTTCCTGACCGGTCCGCTCAGTTCCGTCTCCTAGGTCCCTACGCCCCTAGGCCCGCTCTCCCCGAAATAGCAGAAAGTGCCCTTCTGAGCGTTCAGAAGGGCACTTTCTGCTATTTCGGCGTGCTGTTTTCGCCGGCAGGGACTTGAGACCTATTCGGCGGGTTCTTCGTACCGCGGGAAGATCGGCGCCGGAGCCGGCAGCGGCGTGCCGGGCACGAGGGGCGTGCCGATCGCACTGAACCGGCGGGCGTCGTCGTCGGACTGGCCCAAAACGGTCAGCAGCTTGGATGCGCTGTCCGGCATCACCGGCTGAATGAGGATGGCAACGATCCGCAGCACCTCCAGCGTCACGTAGAGCACCGTGTTCATGCGCTCGACGTCGGTCTTCCGCAGCACCCACGGTGCCTGCTCCGCGAAGTAGGCATTCGTGTCGCCGAGGACCTTCCACGTGGCTTCGAGCGCACCGTGGAAGTCCTGTACGTCGTACGCCTTGCGGGAAATCTCCAGCAGCTCACCGGCGGCCGCCATGATGGCCTTGTCCTCATCGGTGAACTCGCCGGGCTGCGGAACCGCGGCGCCGCAGTTCTTGGCCACCATGGACAGCGAGCGCTGGGCCAGGTTGCCCAGGTTGTTGGCCAGGTCGGAGTTCATCCGGCCGACCACTGCCTCGTGGCTGTAGGATCCGTCGCCGCCGAAGGGCACCTCGCGCAGCAGGAAGAAACGCACGGAGTCCAGGCCGTACTGGTCCGCCCACTGTTTCGGCGCCACCACGTTGCCCAGCGACTTGGACATCTTGACGCCCTTATTGTGCAGGAAGCCGTGGATCATGATCCGCTTGGGCAGCTCGATCTTGGCGGACATCAGGAAGGCCGGCCAGAAAATGGCGTGGAAGCGGGAGATGTCCTTGCCAATCACGTGCACATCGGCGGGCCAGTACTTCTTGAAGGTCTCGCTCTCGGTGTCCGGGAAGCCGACGCCGGTGAGGTAGTTGGTCAGTGCATCCACCCACACATACATCACGTGATCCGGGTTGCCCGGAACCGGAACACCCCAATTGAAGGTGGTCCGGGAAATGGACAGGTCTTCCAGGCCGCCCTTGACGAAGCTGATGACCTCGTTGAACTTGGACTGCGGAGCGGCAAAGGTCGGCTGGGACTCATAAAGTGCCAGCAGCTTGTCCTGATAGGCGGAGAGGCGGAAGAAGTAGCTCTCCTCCTCGGTCCAGGTCACCTCAGTGTCGGTCTCCTTGGAGTACCGCACGCCGTCTTCGCGGACTTCGGTTTCATCCTCGGTGTAGTACGCCTCGTCCCGCACGGAGTACCAGCCGGCGTACTTGGAGAGGTAGATGTCACCGTTGTCCTCCATCCGCTTCCAGATGGCCTGGGCTGCGGCATAGTGGTCCGCGTCGGTGGTGCGGATGAAACGGTCGGGTGAGGTGCCCATGTCCGCTTCCATCTGCTGGAAGGCGGCCGAGTTGCGGTCCGCGAGTTCCTTGGCAGTAATGCCTTCCTTATCCGCGGACTGCTGCATCTTCAGGCCGTGCTCGTCCGTACCCGTCATGAAGAACACGTCGTAACCGTCAAGGCGCTTGAAGCGGGCCATGGCGTCGGTGGCGATGTGCTCATAGGCGTGCCCGATGTGGGGTTCGCCGTTGGGGTAGGAGATGGCAGTGGTGATGTAGAACGGGGTCTGGGAATCGGAAGAAGTCACATAAGAAAATTACCCTGTTTTGCCCGTCGGTGTCGCTTCGGCCCCGCCGCTGCGGGCAAGGAGCAGCAGGACGGCCGTGATCCGGGACTACACGTCGGCTTTCAGCACCCCGGTCAGCACCGAACCGGTGGCAGCGAGCCCGGCCCGCACCAGGGCCACCCCGACGGCGACCGACCCTACCAGGAACGCAACGGACACCGGGGCCACCAGCAGCGCTGCTCCCGTCAGCGGAAACAGCAGCACCGCGGGCACGGCGGTGGACACGATGCTGACCAGCAGCAGCGGCTGCATGACAGCACCGATGCGCGCAGCATCAATCACCTCGCGCGGCATGCCCATCCGGTCCAGGCTGCGGTAGAGGTCTGCCCGGTCCAGCACGGTGGCTGCCTGGTTGATTCCTGCCGAGCAGGCCACCATGAGGAAACCGGCAATGACCGTGATCAGGACGCCCGTCATGATGTCCTGCAGCAGAAAGTCCTCCGGCCCCTCGGCCTGCGCTCCCTGCAGGGCGGCGGCGCCGGCACCGGCAACCACTGCGGTGAAGCAGACCATTGACAGGGCGCTGACCTGCCGCCAGGCGGTTTTCGGCGCATCCAGGACGATCCGCGCGGACATCAGTGCCTGCGGTGTCGCGGCCCGGCGCAGCCGCTGCCGGGCGGAAACGGACACCAGCCAGGGTCCCACCAGGTTCAGCACTGCCAGCCCGGCTGCGAACGCGCCGAAGATAACGGCAAGGGCTATCGCGGCTGCGGCCACCGGGGTCATCAGGGCAAAAACGCAGAGGGCGAGAATGAGCACCGCCGCACCGGCCCGTGAGCGGCCCACCCTTTCGGGGGCGGAACGGGTGCGGATGCCCAGCGGTGAAACCACCACGCGCCGCAGGCCGACGGCGGAACTGACGGCGGCCAGGATCACCACCGCCAGGACGGCCATGGCGCCGGCCGCGGGGTTCAGCCAATAAGCCGCGCCGAGTGCTTCCCCGCGGAAGTGGATCAGCTGGACGAACGGAGCGAGCACCAGATATCCCACCACACCGGCCAGGGCTCCGGCGAGCGCCTGGGCGCAGGCCTCCAGCACCGTCACCTGGCGGACCGTCTTCGCGGAAGCACCCAGCAGGCGCAGTGTTGACAGATGTTCATTACGCCGGCGGGCCGACAGCCGCGCGGCCGAACCGCCAAGCGTGATCAGGGGCAGCACCAGCAGGATGAGTGCGAAACAGGCGAGCAGCAGGTAAAGATTGCCCTCGTCATCCCCCCACTGCAGGAAGGACAGGGCACCGGCCAGGACCGTCAGCAACAGGGTGGTGACGACGGCGAAGGACACCGCAGGCAGCAGCGCCGCCGCTCTCCCCGTGGTGCCGGGACGGTTCAGGAGCCAGGCAATCCGCAGCGGTACGGCCAGTCGGGAGGAGCCGGCTGCGCGGGCAAAAGCGGAAGAGACCGGGCTGCTCATCGGATCATTCCTGCCGCACCGGCTGTATCGGCCACGACCCGGCCGTCGGCCAGGGTGACTACCCTGCCGCACCAGCGGGCCACCTCGGAATCGTGCGTGACAACCACCAACGAGCGCCCGGTTCCCTCCACCGTGCCCAGCAGCAGCTTCATCACCTCCGCCGAGGTACGGGAATCGAGTGCACCGGTGGGCTCGTCGGCGAACAGCACGCGGGCGCCGGTGACCTGTGCCCGGGCAATGGCAACACGCTGCGCCTGTCCCCCGGACAGCTCACCGATCCGCCGTCCCTCCATGCCGGCCAATCCCAGGGCGGCCAATGCGCCGGCTGCAGCCTGTTCCGCCTGCGGGCGGGCCGTGCCGCCCAGCATGAGGGCCAGAGCAACGTTCTCCCCCGCAGTGAGCTCGGGAATCAGCAGCCCCTGCTGGAACACGAACCCGAAGTCGGTGCGGCGCAGGACCGACCGGGCGTCGTCGTTCAAGGCAGTGATCTCGACCGGAACACCGGCGCTGCCGAACAGCCGTACAGTGCCGGCGTCGGGCGAGATGATGCCGGCCAGGCAGTGCAGCAGGGTGGTTTTTCCGGAACCGGAAGCTCCCATCACTGCGATGGACTCACCGGGCCGGACAGTGAGGCTGACACCGGCCAGAGCGGGAGCGGTGTTGTAGGTCTTGACAAGGTTCTCGGCCGCCAGCAGTGGCATACCGGGCATGGGTGCAGTCATACCTTCATGGTGTCCCCGCAGGGCAGCCCGGCACCTCGGAGCCCGGCATGAACTCCATGCCGGGCTCATCCTACCCTGGGCGGAGAGTGTGATGGCGAGTGGATGCCCAACGGGTGGGCGCGACGGTCCTGCTGACCCGTTATCTGCACGAAAGAGGTCGCTTACCGGCCCAACGGGTCCAACCGGGATCTCTCGGACAGATCAAGGGCCTTCCCGAAATCCTTCGTACAGATGAAGGGCTCAAAACGGCGTTTTCGGGGCTCTTGGGCCCGTTGCCTGCACGAAAGATTGGTTCGACGGCGCTGAGTCCCCGTTATCTGCACGAAGGAACAGCCCGATGACGCCGGAGCTCCAGTATCTGCATGGAAGACAAGCTGGATGCCCGTCGGACGCACGACGGGACAAACCGCGAACAAGCCAGCAGGGACCGGCCCGCCGAAGCGGACCGGTCCCTGGTAGCGGTGGTGGTGCTGCTGCGTTGCGCGCGGACTCTAACCCTGCAGGTCAACCTCGCGGACCACCGTCGCGCCGATTTCCGTACGCAGGGTTTCCAGCACGTCCTGCGGTACGGAGGAATCCACGGTCAGCAGCGACAGCGCCTGGCCGCCCTCGGTGTTGCGGGCCACCTGCATGCCGGCAATGTTGATGCCCTTCTCCCCCAGGATCCGGCCCAGGGCGCCGATGACGCCGGGGCGGTCAGCGTAAATCAGCACCAGCAGGTGCTCGCTGATCGGAATTTCCAGGTCGTACCCGTTGACGCCCACAAGCTTTTCGATCTGCTTGGGTCCGGTCAGGGTGCCGGCCACTTCCAGCTGCGTGCCGTCCGAGAGCGCCCCGCGGATGGTCAGCACGTTGCGGTAGTCGTCCACTTCGGAGGTCTTGAGCAGACGCACTTCAATGCCGCGCTGCTCGGCCAGGACCGGAGCGTTCACGTAGGAGACCTGTTCGGAAACGATGTCCGTGAAGATGCCCTTGAGTGCCGCCAGTTCCAGCGCCTTGACGTCCAGGGCGGCAATCTCGCCGGCCACCTCAATGTCGATGGCGGTCACGGAGTCGGAGGAGAGCGCAGTGAAAATCCGGCCCAGCTTTTCGATCAGCGGGATGCCCGGGCGGACCTCCTCGGCGATCACGCCGCCGGCAACGTTGACGGCGTCGGGCACCAATTCGCCGGCCAGGGCCAGGCGGACGGACTTCGCCACGGAGACACCGGCCTTTTCCTGGGCTTCGTCGGTGGAGGCGCCCAGGTGCGGGGTGACAATGACGTTGTCCAGGGACTGGAACGGCAGGTCCGTGGAGGGCTCCTTGACGAAGACATCCACGCCGGCACCGGCAATCTTTCCCTCGGTCAGCGCGGTGTAGAGGGCATCTTCATCTACGAGGCCGCCCCGGGCCACGTTCACCACATACGCACTGTCCTTCATCTTTTCGAAGGCCTCGGCTCCGAGCATGCCCAGCGTTTCCGGAGTCTTGGGCATGTGGATAGTGACAAAGTCCGCCTGTTCCAGGAGTTCATCCAGGGTTACCAGCCGGACATTCAGCTGGGCTGCGCGGGCCGGGGTGATATACGGGTCATAGGCGAGGATTTCGGTGCCGAAGCCCTGCAGCCGGGCCGCCACCAGCGCGCCGATGCGGCCCAGCCCGATGATGCCGATTTTCTTTTCGAACAGCTCGGTGCCGGTGTACTTGGAACGCTTCCACTCCCCGCCCTTGAGTGCCGCGCTGGCCTGCGGAATGTGGCGGGCCAGGGACAGGATGTGGCCCACGGTCAGTTCCGCGGCGGAGATGATGTTTGACGTCGGGGCGTTGACCACCATGACACCGGCCTGAGTTGCGGCCTTAATGTCCACGTTGTCCAGGCCCACGCCGGCGCGGGCAATGACCTTGAGGTTCTTCGCGGCGGCAATGGCCTGGGCATCCACCTGGGTGGCCGAGCGCACCAGGATGGCGTCGACGTCGGCGATCGCGGAGAGGAGCTGGGAGCGGTCGGCGCCGTCCGTGGAGCGGATTTCAAAGTCAGGGCCGAGGGCCTCGACAGTGGCGGGCGAGAGTTCCTCCGCGAGGAGTACGACTGGTTTGGTGGCAGACACCGGTGACCTCTTTAGCTGTGGAAGATTCAGGTGGGGTTTTCGCGCAGGAGGCCGGACCCAACGGGTCCGGCCTCCTTGCCGATTCGGCTTGCTTTTCGAGCCTAGCGCCTGCCTCCCGGGCGGGCGTGAATCGGTGCTTCTGTTACGGCCGGCTACCGGGAAACGGAGCCCTCGGTGTAGTCATCATCGGACTTGATCCAGGAGAAGAGCTTGCGCAGTTCGCGGCCCGTGGCCTCGATGGGGTGGTCTTCGCCCTTTTTGCGCAGTGCCTTGAACTCCGGAGCGTCGGCGTCCTGGTCATCGATGAAGCGCTTGGCGAAGGCGCCGTTCTGGATGTCCGCGAGGACGGCCTTCATGTTTTCCTTCACGCTCTCGTCAATGACGCGGGGTCCGGAGACGTAGTCGCCGTATTCGGCGGTGTCGGAGACGCTCCAGCGCTGCTTGGCGATGCCGCCTTCGACCATCAGGTCCACAATGAGCTTGAGCTCGTGCAGCACCTCGAAGTAGGCAACCTCAGGCTTGTAGCCGGCCTCGGTCAGGGTTTCGAAACCGTACTGGATCAGCTGCGACGCACCGCCGCAGAGCACGGCCTGCTCGCCGAAGAGGTCCGTTTCGGTTTCTTCGGTGAAGGTGGTCTCGATGACGCCGGCGCGGGTGCCGCCAATGGCCTTGGCGTAGGACAGCGCCAGTTCCTTGGCCTTGCCGGAGGGGTTCTGCTCGACTGCGATCAGGTCGGGAACGCCGCGGCCGGCCTCGAATTCGCGGCGCACAATGTGGCCCGGGCCCTTGGGTGCCACCAGGGCGACATCGACATCAGCCGGCGGCTGGATGTAGCCGTAGCGGATGTTGAAGCCGTGGCCGAAGAACAGGGCGTCGCCGGCCTGCAGGTTCGGGGCGATGTCCTCGGCGTAGACAAAACGCTGGACCTGGTCCGGAGTGAGGATCATGATCAGGTCCGCCTCGGCGACGGCGTCGGCCACGTTGAGCACGCGCAGGCCCTCCGCTTCGGCCTTGGCGCGGGACTTGGAGCCTTCCTTGAGGCCAACGCGGACGTCGACGCCGGAATCACGCAGGCTGAGGGCGTGGGCGTGGCCCTGGCTGCCGTAGCCGATAACCGCGACGGTGCGGCCCTGGATGATGGACAGGTCGGCGTCGTCGTCGTAATACATGTCAGTCACAGTGTTCTCCTACTGAAGTTTCTTGGATAAAGGTTTGGATCGGAACAGCAGCTGTTGCCTAGGCGGTGCGCAGGTGCGCACGGTCTCCCATGGACTTGGCGCCGCGGCCGATGGCCAGCGTTCCGGATTGAACTATTTCGCGGATGCCAAAGGGTTCAAGCACTGCAAGGAGCGCGTTGAGTTTTTCGGCGGTGCCTGTGGCTTCAACGATCAGCGAGTCGGTGGACACGTCAACCACTGAAGAACGGAACAGCTCGGCTGCCTGGGTTACCTGCAGCCGGGTTGCGGCATCCGCGCGAACCTTGACCAAGATGTGGTCGCGTTGCACGGAAGACTCGGGAACCAGCTCAACAATCTTGATGACGTTGACGAGCTTGTTCAGTTGTTTGGTGACCTGCTCCAGCAGGTCGCCCTCGGCCTCGACCACCACGGTGATGCGGGACAGTCCCGGCACCTCAGAGGGGCCCACGGCCAAAGAATTGATGTTGAATGCCCGGCGGGCAAACAGCGACGCTACCCGGGTCAGGACACCGGGAACGTCTTCGACCAGTACGGAAAGGGTGTGGCGTGCCATGGCCCTAGTCCTCCTCTTCCCATTTGGGTGTCATGTTGCGGGCAATCTGGATCAGGTCGTTGGGGACACCGGAGGGAACCATCGGCCAGACCATCGAGTCGCGGCTGACCACGAAGTCGATGACCACCGGGCGGTCGTTGATCGCCAGCGCCTGGCGGATGGTGTCATCGATGTCCTCGTCCCGCTCGCAGCGCAGGCCCACGCAGCCGTAGGCGTCGGCAAGCTTCACGAAGTCGGGAACCCGGACGGTGCCATGGCCGGTGTTCAGGTCCGTGTTGGAGTAGCGGGACTCGTAAAAGAGGGTTTGCCACTGCCGCACCATGCCCAGGGAGGAGTTGTTGATGATGGCCACCTTGATCGGGATCTTGTTGATCAGGCAGGTGGCCAGTTCCTGGTTGGTCATCTGGAAGCAGCCGTCGCCGTCGATCGCCCAGACGACGCGGTCCGGGCTGCCCACCTTGGCTCCCATGGCCGCGGGCACCGAGTAGCCCATGGTGCCGAGGCCGCCGGAGTTGAGCCAGGCGCGAGGGCGCTCGTACTTGATGAACTGGGCCGCCCACATCTGGTGCTGCCCGACGCCGGCCACGTAGACGCCGTCGGGGCCGGTGAGGGCTCCGATGCGCTCGATGACCTTCTGGGGCGCAATGTGGCCGTCTTCCGGTTCGCTGTAGCCCACGGGGTAGATTTCGCGCAGCCGGTTGATGACTTCCCACCACGGCGCGATGTCCGGGCGTTCGACGGCGAATGCGGCGCGGACCGCCTCGGTCAGTTCCGGCATGATCTCCTTGACCGAGCCGACAATCGGCACGTCCGCCGGGCGGTTCTTGGAGATCTCGGCGGGGTCGATGTCCGCGTGGATGACCTTGGCGCCGGGAGCAAAGGAGGAGAGCACGCCGGTGACGCGGTCATCGAAGCGCGCACCGAGGGTGATGAGCAGGTCCGACTGCTGCAGGGCCGCCACGGCCGAGACCGAGCCGTGCATCCCGGGCATGCCGGCGTGCTGGGGGTGGGAATCGGGAAAAACGCCGCGGGCCTGCAGGGTGGTGACCACGGGCGCACCCACCAGCTCCGCCAGCTCCAGCAGTTCCGCCGAGGCGTCAGCCTTGAGCACTCCTCCGCCCACGTAGAAGACGGGGCGCTGTGAGGCGGCAATCAGGCGGGCCGCCTCGCGGACCTGCTTGGAATGGCCGCGGACCACAATCCGGTAGCCCGGCAAATCGATTTTGGGCGGCCAGGAGAACATCGTCTTCGCCTGCTGGGCGTCCTTGGAAATGTCCACGAGCACCGGGCCGGGACGGCCGGTGGTGGCAATGTGGAAGGCTTCGGCCAGGACCCGGGGAATGTCGTCCGGATTGGTGACCAGGTAGGAGTGCTTGGTGACGGGCATGGTGATGCCCACGATGTCTGCCTCCTGGAACGCGTCGGTGCCGATGAAAGCACTGGACACCTGGCCGGTAATGGCCACCATGGGAACCGAGTCCATGTGGGCATCAGCGATGGCCGTGACCAGGTTGGTGGCTCCCGGGCCGGAGGTGGCAATGCAGACTCCGGCGCGGCCGGTCACCATGGCATAGCCCTCTGCGGCGTGCCCGGCGCCCTGTTCGTGGCGGACCAGGATGTGCCGCAGCTTGGTGGAGTCCATGAGCGGGTCATACGTGGGGAGGATCGCGCCGCCGGGCAGTCCGAAAATGTCCTCCACTCCGAGTTCCTCCAGAGCCCGGACGATGGCCTTGGATCCGGTCATCTCGGTGGGGGGAACCACGTTGTTGGGGCCCTGCACCCGGTTGTCCGCGGCTTCGGGCGGGGTTGATACGGAGGAGGCAACATCACGTGTCTTTGCCGTGGCTGCCTTCGCAGCAACACTGACTTTGTTGGCCATCAGCGACGGGCTGATTGGCGATCCCTTACTCATAAAGACTTCCTTACGGATACTTATTCATGTGATCTGCTGCGGCGGCCGTCCGGACGGTTAGCCCGGGCCGGCTTTTCTGCTTTGTCTGAAGCCAATAAAAAAACCCCTCGTGCCGGTTGGCTCCGTAGGGGTTCGCGCGTGACGTTCTTGCAAGCTCGGCGGTTAGGCCACGCGCTTGGTAAGGACGACGGGTACGATCTGCATGCCTTTCATCCTTCCCGTCCCCTGCGGGGGTGTCAATCTAATGAGACGCCCGTCTCACTATGTGGACGTAATATCCACCTTTTGGACGCCTCCCCTTTCGCCGCTACGCCCAGGCGGCAGCTACCGGCTGCTGCCATGGGTGTCGGTGCCCCGCGGAACGAGGCACTAAGGCGGCAGGGCTTAATAAGGTTGAAAACCCTAAGGGGCCCCAAGCAGCAGGCGCTCCGGCGCCTGCTGCTTGGGGAGGGTTTTTAACCGCAGTACGCCCCGGTGGAGGCCGAGTTGACCAGCTTGGTGTACTTGCCCAGGACACCGGTGGTGAACTTGCCCGGCAGGGGCTTCCAACCGACCTTCCGCGCTTCCAGCTCGGCCGGCTCCACCAGCAGGTCGAAGCTGCGGGCGGCAATGTCCACGCGGATCCGGTCGCCGTCCTTCACAAAGGCGATGGGGCCGCCGTCGACCGCTTCCGGAGCGACGTGGCCGATGCACAGGCCGGTGGTGCCGCCGGAGAACCGGCCGTCAGTGAGCAGCAGGACGTCCTTGCCCAGGCCTGCACCCTTGATGGCGCCGGTGATGGCGAGCATTTCACGCATGCCCGGTCCGCCCTTGGGGCCTTCGTAGCGGATGACGACGACGTCGCCGGCGTGGATGTCTCCGTTGTCGAGGGCATCCAGGGCGCCCTGCTCGCGTTCGAAGACGCGGGCGGTGCCCTCGAAGACGTCGGCGTCGAAACCGGCGCTCTTCACCACGGCGCCTTCCGGAGCCATGGAGCCGTGCAGGATGGTGATGCCGCCGGTCTTGTGGATGGGGTTGTCCATGGCGCGCAGGACCTTGCCGTCCGGATCCGGCGGATCGATCTTCGCCAGGTTCTCTGCCACGGTCTTGCCGGTGACGGTGAGGCAGTCGCCGTGAATCAGGCCGGCGTCGAGCAGTGCCTTCATGATCACGGGCACGCCGCCGATCTTGTCGACGTCGTGCATCACGTACCGGCCGAAGGGCTTCAGGTCACCCAGGTGCGGAATCCGGTCACCGATCCGGTTGAAGTCCTCCAGCGTGAGGTCCACCTGCGCTTCGCGGGCAATGGCCAGCAGGTGCAGGACGGCGTTGGTGGAGCCGCCGAAGGCCATGGTGACGGCAATGGCGTTCTCGAAGGCCTTCTTGGTCATGATGTCGCGGGCGGTGATGCCCTTGCGGAGCAGGTTGACCACGGCTTCGCCGGACTTGCGGGCAAAGTCGTCCCGGCGGCGGTCTGCTGAGGGCGGCGCAGCGGAGCCGGGAAGGGACATGCCCAGGGCCTCACCGATGCAGGCCATGGTGTTGGCGGTGTACATGCCGCCGCAGGCACCTTCTCCCGGGCAGATGGCACGTTCGATGGTGTCCAGGTCCTTGAGGCTCATCTTGCCGGCGGCACAGGCACCCACCGCTTCGAAGGCATCAATGAGGGTCACTTCGCGCTCGGTGCCGTCTTCCATCTTGGCGAACCCGGGCATGATGGAACCGGCGTACAGGAACACGCTTGCGAGGTCCAGCCGGGCGGCAGCCATCAGCATGCCGGGCAGGGACTTGTCGCAGCCGGCCAGGAGGATCGATCCGTCCAGGCGCTCGGCCATCATGACTGTTTCCACCGAGTCGGCAATGACTTCACGGGAAACCAGCGAGAAGTGCATGCCTTCATGGCCCATGGAGATACCGTCCGAAACGGAAATCGTGCCGAACTGCATCGGGAATCCCCCGCCGGCGTGAACGCCTTCCTTGGCACCCTGGGCCAGGCGGTTCAGTGACAGGTTGCAGGGGGTGATTTCGTTCCAGGAACTGGCAACGCCGATCTGCGGCTTGGCGAAATCATCGTCTCCCATGCCGACGGCGCGGAACATGCCGCGGGCCGGGGCGGCATGGATTCCATCGGTGACTACTCGGCTTCGGGGTTTGATGTCAGGGGTATTCTCCACACTCATAGTCCCGATCTTAGGACCATTGCGATGTTTCCCGGGGGCATGTGACGGACGCGCTTCGCGGTTGTTACGGAGAGTTAAGAACGCGTGACAAGTGGATGTCCATGCGGGTGTTGCCGCCCGGGGCTTCCATCGATCGGGCCCGGTGTTCATAGACTGGGGGCATGACCTCGGCACCAGAACCCCGCAACCAGCCCTCCAGCGATGAGATCAAGGCTGTGCTCCGGCATGTGTTCGAGTCGCAGATTCCCAACTACGGCGATTACAACCTCGTGTGCGCAGGTCCCGGCGGGGACGGAGCCGACACGTTCTACGTCGTGGGCTACCGCTGGCGCCCCGCCGAGCTGGTCTTCGCACCCTTCTCCACCGGCACCCTGTCCGGTCTGGAAGCACCCACGGCAGTAAACTCGACCAACCTTTCACACACCGAGGAAGTGGAGGCCGGAGACTACGAGGTGGGGACGAACACCGGCCGCATCTTCCGTTTCCAGGTTCGGGCCAGCGCCCCGCTTCCCGATGACGGCGAGGCCGGCAGGGTCATTGAACAGGACGCCGACCTGGAGGACTTTGAGTCCTTCCTGGAGCATTTCCTGACCCTGGGCTGACTTCTCCCGGCCGGCACGGCGGCCGGTTAGGCCCAGGGGCCGGGTCGAACGAGGTTCTCGGGTTCCTCGCCGCGGGCAAGGCGGCCCACCTGCTCCTTCAGCAGCTTTTGGATGCGCGGCACAAAGGCTTCGGTGTTTCCGCCGACGTGCGGGGTGATGATGGCGTTGGGCGCCTTCCACAGCGGGTGATCGGCCGGCAGCGGCTCGGGATCCACGACGTCGAGCGCCGCATGCAGCCTGCCGGAAAGCACCTCTGCGGTGAGTGCCTCCGTGTCCACCACCGGGCCCCGGGCCACATTCACCACGAGGGAACCGTCCGGCAGTGCCGCCAGGACCTCCCTGCCGATGAGGTGCCGGGTCTGGCCGGTCAGCGGCGTGATGACCACGAGCACCTCCGCGGTCCGGGCAAGCTCCACGAGTTCATCGGTTCCGTGGACCGTTCCGCGCTCATCGGTCCGGGCCCTGGTTCCCACCCGGGTCAGCTCCACTTCGAAGGGCTCGAGCCGCTGGGCGATCGCGGCGCCGATGCCGCCCACGCCGACCATCAGCACGCGGCGGTCCGCGAGGCCGGGATAACGCCGGCTGCTCCAGGTTCCGCTCTGCGCGTTCCGCACGGCGTCGTCAATGCCCCGCAGGCTGGCAAGCATCAGGGTCAGTGCCAGCTCCGCAGTGCCTGCAGCATGCACCCCCGCTGCGCTGGCGATGGCGACGTCGGGTCCCACCAGCTCCGGGAGCCCGTCATAACCGGTGGTCTGGGCCTGGATCATCTTCAGCCCGGGTACCCGGTCCAAGGCCTGGCGCCAATTGCGGCCGGCAGCATACGGCAGCACGACGGCGTCGATCTCGCCGTAGTCCAGCCCCTGCGGTTCCCCGGCCAGATCCCAGACACCGGCCCGGATGCCTTCGGGCAGGGGGCGCAGCGACTCCAGGAGGTCTTCGCTGGGAACGGTAATGGTCTGCACGGGACGAAGTTGCTCAGTCATGCCTGACAGCCTAGTGCCGAAGGCCCAACTGTCCGCGGACCTCTGGACAGGGGACGGAAACCAACCGTAACGTCAAAGACCGAGCCGGTAGTGCCTCACCGCCTCCCCTTCGTTTCCCCTTTGTCCCCCTTTGTCCCCGCAGTGGTTTCCAGTTGCGGGAGAGTCCGGAAGAGCAGATACGTGAAACGTTCGTCCCTGTTTGCATCCGCCGCCGTTTCTGCAGCGGCACTCACCGCGGCGGCGTCGGTGCTGCGCCGGTTGCTGCACAACGGCGTGGTGGAGAAAGCCCTGCCCCCGGCATTGCCGGTTACGCCTGTACCCAGGGATTCCGTGACAGCCACAGCTGCCCAGACGCCCGCGGAAACAGATTCCGGCCCTGAGGATCCCGCAGCCGGGGGCGGCGGCAGTGCCGGTCTGCCGTCGCGGACCTGGCTGGTGGATAACAGCGAAGACTGGGACGGCAGCCCCGTGGAGCTCGTGGTCCCCCCGGGCACAGGCCCGCAGGCAACGGAACCGGGGGATCCGATGCCCTGAATTTCCCATCGATTTTTCTTTTGGGGAGAAGTACTGGTAGTGTTTCATGTCGTTGCGGAGAGCAAATCGAGCAGAAAAGTTCGGCTTGCACTACTAAACAAAATGCACCTCTAGCTCAATTGGCAGAGCATCTGACTCTTAATCAGAGGGTTCCGGGTTCAAGTCCCGGGGGGTGCACCAATCAAAACCCCGACTCATCGGCAGCACGCCGATCGGTCGGGGTTTTTTGTTGTCCACCTCCTTTTGCCTGCAGCCCCTGGCATGCCGGCATTCCCTGGTGGCCCGGGTTGGTCTGGCCCTTGCTACCTGTCCCTTCCTCCCCCGGCTCGATCATCCGCAGCACCGCCTCCTGATTGACGCCGGCCCCAAAACTGCACCCGCATCCTATGACCTGCATCTCACTGCACGATTTGAGGCTCCCTGCGTTCGCGGAACCCATAAAATGCTGGTAGTGTTGTTTGTCGTTGCGGATGACAAATCGCCGGTTTTACCGGGGAGGCGGTAACGCAGCAGATGCACCTCTAGCTCAATTGGCAGAGCATCTGACTCTTAATCAGAGGGTTCCGGGTTCAAGTCCCGGGGGGTGCACCAAAAGCAAGGAGCGGCTCAGCTCGGTGAAAACCGGCGGGGCCGCTCTTTTGTTGTGCGGGCACTTTGTTGCTTCAAGCTCCGGCGCCGCACCGCCGGGCAAAGCAAAAGGCACGCCCCGTTGCGGGACGTGCCTTTGCACAAAAAGCCTTAGGCGCTCTCGGCGGCTTTCGCGTCTGCACCGTTAACGGCTTCATCGGAGACAGGCTCCTGTGCCGTTGGGGCAACTGCTTCCTGCGGAACCACGGGAATTGGCAGGCCGGGAACATCCACAGCCAACTGCCAGCGCGGGTTTCCAAGCTCCCTGATGACATTGCGAAGCTGGCCGCGCAGCTGTTCGGACATCAGCTCCCCACCATCAATAAGTGTGCTCTCGATGTCCTGCGCCTCATGCAAAACGTCAATGCCCTGCGGCGTAATGGACACCATGTGGCTCCGCCGGTCCAGATCATTGCGGACGCGGACCACGTGCCCGTGAGTTTCCAGCCGGGAGAGGGTCTTACCCATTGTCTGTGCCTGAACGCGGACGATCTGAGCCAGTTGCGCCTGGGTCATGGGTCCCTGGGAGTCAAGAACTCCCAGCGCGATTACTCCCGCATGGGTCACGCCGATTCGAACAAGCCTCTCGTTCCAGGCGTGTTCAACCAGGCGTGCCGCCGTTGACAACAGGCGACCTGTGGGCCAGTGCTCCATATCGGGCATAAAACAGAACTCTTCCTTTCAGGGTGAGGATTCAGTGGCCATTCGGATAACCTACAAAACCCACCACATACTAGGATAGCCACCTTGGCCGTGCACTGTCGCCCTGTGACACAGCCGGATCTTCCATCGATACCAAGGAGTGACCTATGCCCCGCCTGTCCCCCGGTGATACTGCCCCCGATTTCACCCTTCCGGCAACGGACTCTGCTTCCGTCTCACTCGAGGGTTTCCGCGGCCGCAGCACAATTATTTACTTCTACCCGGCTGCAGCCACTCCCGGCTGCACCAAGGAAGCCTGTGACTTCCGTGACAACCTGAACAGCCTCCAGGATGCCGGGTACGCTGTCGTCGGAGTTTCTCCCGATCCGGTGCCGAAGCTCGAAAAATTCGCGGCGGCGGAGAACCTCAACTTCCCCCTGCTCTCCGACCCGGACCACGCCGTGGCCGAGGCGTACGGTGCGTGGGGCGAGAAGAAAAACTACGGCAAAACGTATGAGGGCCTCATTCGTTCCACCGTGGTGGTGGACCCGGACGGCAAGGTCTCCCTCGCCCAGTACAACGTCAAGGCCACCGGCCATGTGGCCAAGCTGTCCCGCGATCTTGGACTCGCCTAAACCTCAGGTAGACTGGAGGCTGGTTTTACGGCTTTCCGCCTTAAATGCGGCGGCGGCGTAATTCCGGGCGCGAGTGGCGGAATTGGTAGACGCGCTGGATTTAGGTTCCAGTGTCTTCGGACGTGTGGGTTCAAGTCCCTCCTCGCGCACCATTGGAATGGTCCGAGACATTGTTCACGGATGAGTCGCAACATAGAAAACACCCCGGTCTTCGGACCGGGGTGTTTTTCTTTTTAACCATTGTTCGCCGAGGGTGTTTGCCTAGGGAGCCGGCGGCTTTGCGGCCGGATCCGCAGCCGTCGGCGGCACACCCAAAAACTTTTCCGGCACTGCACCCATCCGGCTCCGCAGCCGGGCCGAAGACCTTCTGAGACCTCGCACCAAGAGGTATTCACACCAACCAGGAGGCCCCGCCGTGCGGGTCCTCGCCAGAAGGAGAAAAACAATGGCTTTCAAGACCCGCCGGAACATGTCCATCCTCGGAATCGCCGCTGTCTCCATGCTGGGCATGGCCGCCTGCAGCACCGACTCCTCCGACACCTCCTCCGACAGCTCCTCCTCGGGCATGGCTTCGGAATCCAGCATGTCCCCCTCCGCTTCCGAATCCATGAGCCCCGGCGCCACCTCCAGTGAATCCATGAGTGCGGATCCGGCAGCCAACCTGGTGGGCGGAAGCTGCGCCGACTACGCTGCGGCAGTGCCCGAAGGAGCAGGCTCCATCGAGGGAATGTCCCTCGACCCGGTCGCCACGGCCGCCTCCAACAATCCCATGCTGACCACGCTGACCGCTGCGGTCTCCGGCCAGCTGAACCCGGATGTCAACCTCGTTGACACGCTGAACAGCTCCGAATACACCGTCTTCGCTCCCACCGACGACGCTTTCGCCAAGCTGGACCCGGCCACCCTCGAAACCCTGAAGACCGATCCTGACCTGCTCTCGAGCATCCTGACCTACCACGTGGTTCCGGGCCAGGTCACGCCTGACGAGCTTGCGGGCATGTACACCACGGTCAACGGTGCCGATGTTGAGGTCACCGGCTCCGGGGACAGCCTGATGGTCAATGATGCGGCAGTGGTTTGCGGCGGCGTGCAGACCAAGAATGCCACCGTGTACCTGCTGGACACCGTCCTGATGCCGTCGATGTAATCTCCGCGAACGGCGCAGCCCAAAGGCACGGGCAAGCAGGCCTTTGCAGCCAAAGCTAAAGGCGGATACCCCTCGCGGGGTATCCGCCTTTTGCGTGACCAAATTGTGACCCTGCCGGGAGTCCAAATACCTTTGTAATCCCCGTCACCCATTAGGCTCGGTCCATACGTATGTGTCACACGACACACATTGACCCCACGCACCGCACTGCACCCGCCTTATTGCACGGGTATCTCTCGCCCCAGAGGAGTAAGACCATGTCACCTGTTGGCCGAACTATGAGCGGCTCCCGCCCAAAGCGGCGCGCCGCTGCCATCACCACGGGGATAGCCCTCAGCGCCCTGATTCTCTCCGGCTGCGCCCAGAGCGAGCGCGAGGAGGGAACGGGCGACGCCGCTGCGTCGTCGGACGTTGACGGAACCTTCGTCTTCGCAGCCTCGTCGGATCCCAAGTCCCTGGACCCGGCTTTCGCCTCCGACGGCGAATCCTTCCGCGTCAGCCGCCAGATCTTCGAGGGCCTGGTTGGCGTCAAGCCGGGAACCGCGGATCCGGAACCGCTGCTGGCCAAGTCCTGGGAGACTTCCGAGGACGCACTGACCTACACCTTCGAGCTGCAGGACGGCGTCAAATTCCACGACGGCACCGATTTCAACGCCGAAGCCGTTTGCGCCAACTTTGACCGCTGGTACAACTTCACCGGCATCCAGCAGGCTGAAAGCCTTGCCTACTACTACAGCAAGCTGTTCAAGGGCTTCTCCGATACCCCGGAGACCGCCACCTACGAGTCCTGCGAAGCCACCGGTGACACCGAAGCGGTAGTGACCCTGGCCAAGCCGTTCGCCGGATTCATCGCCGCGCTGTCCCTGCCGGCCTTCTCCATGCAGAGCCCGACGGCGATGGACCAGTACGCGGCCAACGAAGCTTCCGGCACGGCCGAGGCCCCCACGCTGACCGAGTACGCCAAGAGCCATCCCACCGGAACCGGCCCCTTCAAATTCGAGAACTGGGAAGTCGGCAACCAGATCACCCTCTCCGCCAATGAGGACTACTGGGGCGAGCAGGGCCAGGTCACGGACATCATCTTCCGCGTCATCGACGATCCCAACTCCCGCCGCCAGTCCCTCGAGGCCGGCACCATCGACGGTTACGACCTCGTGGCTCCGGCTGACACAAAGTCGCTGGCCGACGCCGGGTACAACGTGATAGCCCGCGAGCCGTTCACCATCCTCTACCTCGGCATGAACCAGAAGGTTGAGGAACTGGCGAACCCGCTGGTGCGCCAGGCCATTGCCCACGCGATCGATAAGCAGGCCCTGGTGGACCAGACCCTGCCCGAGGGCACCAAGGTGGCCACCCAGTTCATCCCCGACGTGGTCAACGGCTACAACGAGGACGTGACCGAGTACGACTACGATCCGGAGAAGGCCAAGTCGCTGCTGGCCGAGGCCGGCTACCCGGACGGCTTCTCGGTGGACTTCAACTACCCCACCGGAGTCTCCCGCCCGTACATGCCGACGCCGGAGCAGGTCTACACCAACATCACCGCCCAGCTCGAAGAAGTGGGCATCACCGTCAATCCGCAGCCGAACAAGTGGTCCCCGGATTACCTGGACCGCGTCCAGGCCTCCGAAGACCACGGCATCCACCTGCTGGGTTGGACCGGCGACTACAACGACACCGACAACTTTGTCGGCGTGTTCTTCGGCGGCGAAAAGCCCGAGTTCGGGTTCAACAACCCGGAGATCTTCGATGCCCTGGAGGAAGCCCGCCAGGTCAGCAGCCTCGAGGAGCAGACTCCGCTCTACGAGCAGATCAACGAGGACATCGCCGAGTTTGTACCGGCCATTCCGCTGGCACACCCGGCTCCCTCACTCGCCTTCAACGAGCGCGTGGTTTCTTACCCCGCCAGCCCGGTGAATGACGAAGTGTTTAACAAGATCGAACTCAACAAGTAAGCAGCACAGGGCCGGGGTCTCTTCGGAGATCCCGGCCCTTTCACTGTTTCCCTTCCTTCATCCAGCGCCTCTACCACGCTGAGAAAGGACACCTGTGCTGCAAGTCATCGGCAAACGTCTTCTCATGCTGATTCCCACACTCATCGGTTTGTCCATCCTGTTGTTCGTCTGGGTCCGCAGCCTTCCCGGCGGCCCGGCCACCGCGCTGCTCGGCGACAAAGCAACACCGGAAGCGATCGCAAGGATCAACGCCGCCTACGGCTTTGACCGCCCCCTTCTGGAGCAGTACTTCGTCTACGTCGGCAAGCTCCTGCAGGGCGACTTCGGCGTTTCCACGGTCACCGGCCGGCCCGTGCTGGAGGAGTTCGCGACCCGTTTCCCCGCGACCCTGGAACTGTCCGTGGTGGCGCTCATCTTTGCCATCGGCATCGGGATTCCGCTTGGCTACCTCGCGGCAACCCACTACGGACGCTTCTGGGATCATTCCTCGGTGGTGCTTTCGCTCGTGGGAATCACCATCCCGGTGTTCTTCCTGGCCTTCATCCTGAAGTGGCTTTTTGCCATCCAGCTCCCCTGGTTTCCCCCGGACGGCAGGCAGAATCCGCGCATTGACGCCACCCACATCACGGATTTTTACGTGCTGGACGGGTTGCTAACCCGGGAATGGGACGCGTCCTGGGATGCGCTGACGCACCTGGTCCTGCCCGGAATTGCCCTGGGCACCATCCCGCTGGCGATCATTGTGCGCATCACCCGCGCCTCCGTCCTGGAGGTCCAGGGCGCTGATTATGTGCGCACCGCGCGCGCCAAGGGCCTGATGGAGAAAACCATCCGCGGCCGGTTCGTCCTCCGCAACGCCATGCTTCCGGTGACCACCACCATTGGACTGCAGACCGGCCTGCTGATTTCCGGTGCCGTGCTGACGGAAACGGTATTTGCCTTCAGCGGTATCGGCAGATTCCTGCGTGATGCCATCTTCAACCTGGACTATCCCGTGCTGCAGGGATTCATCATTTTCATCGCCATCGCCTATTCATTGATCAATCTGATCGTTGACGTGTCCTATGGCTTCATCGACCCGAGGGTGAGGGTGCAATGAGTACAGTTCTCCCACCGGCTCCCGGCGGCGCCATCCGCCCCGACGAGCCCGCAGCGCCGATCCAGGCCGACACCCGCGGAACGGGTATGTGGCGTTCCGCGTTCAAGCGGCTGCGCCGCAATCCGGCGGCCATTGCCGGGGCCGTGATTATCGGCCTGTTCATCCTGGTGGCCATTCTGGCACCGGTACTGGCACCGTTCGGCGGTGACGATCTTCCGGGACGGACGGACATCACCCCCACGTCCATCCCCGGGCCCGGTGAGATTGACGCCTACCCGCTGGGGCTGGACCGGTTCGGCGGCGACGTCCTGTCCAAACTCATCTGGGGCGCCCGCGCCTCACTCATCATCGGTGTCATTTCCACAGCGCTGGGACTGGCGGGCGGCATGCTCCTGGGCATCATCGCCGGCGGAATCGGCGGCTGGGTGGACAACGTCATCATGCGTTTCGTGGACATCCTGCTCTCCGTCCCGAACCTGCTGCTGGCGGTGAGCATTGCCGCCATCCTGGGGCAGAACACCTACGCCATCATGATCGCCATTGGTGTCTCCCAGATCCCGATCTTCGCCCGGCTGCTGCGCTCGTCCATGATTTCCCAGCGCAGCGCCGACTACATCCTTTCGGCGCAGTCCCTGGGCCTGAGCCGGCGCACCATCACCATGAGCCATCTGCTGCCCAACAGCATGGGTCCGGTGATCGTGCAGGGCACCCTGACCCTGGCGACGGCTGTCATTGACGCCGCCGCCCTGTCCTTCCTCGGCCTCGGCGGCGGCAAGCCGCAGACGGCGGAGTGGGGGCGGATGCTGACCTACGCACAGAATGAACTGGCCGTGGCACCGCAGCTGGCGTTCCTGCCGGGCATCTGCATCGCCGTCACGGCCCTGGGATTCACTCTGCTGGGCGAATCCCTGCGGGAGGCCCTGGATCCCAAGACCCGGAAGAAATAGCCGGTCCGTACCACGAAAAAAGCGCCGCTCCTGTTCACAGGGGCGGCGCTTTTCCGTTCGTCGAGCAGATTAGGAAGCCAGTTCGTCTTCCCCGATGTTCAGCTCGTTGCCTGGGATCGAAGCCAGCAGTTTGCGGGTGTACGGGTGGCGGGGGTTGGAGAAGACTTCCTCCGACGACGCCGCCTCCACCAGTTCACCGTCCTTCATCACGCAGACATAATCCGAGATCAACCGCACCACGGCCAGGTCATGGGAGATGAAGAGGTAGCTCAGTCCCAGTTCTGCCTGCAGGTCCCCCAGCAGTTTCAGGATCTGCGCCTGCACCAGGACATCCAGTGCAGAGACCGGCTCGTCACAAACGATCAGTTCGGGCTTGAGCGCCAGAGCACGCGCAATCGCCACACGCTGGCGCTGCCCGCCGGAGAGCTCCGCGGGGTAGCGGCCCAGCATGGAATGCGGCAGCGCCACCTGGTCCATCAGCTCGCGCACGCGGGCCTCGCGCTCGCTCTTGGAACCGCGCTTGTAGGTTTTCAGCGGCTCGTCCAGGATTCGCGCAATGGTGAACATGGGGTCCAGGGAGGAGTACGGATCCTGGAAGATCGGCTGCACCCGCTGCCGGAAGTCCCTCAGCTTTGCCTTCTCCAGGGACCCGACGTCGATTCCGTCAAAAGTCATGGTGCCGCTGGTGGGTTCGACCAGCTTCAGCAGCATCCTGGCAGTGGTGGTCTTGCCGGAGCCGGATTCACCGACGATGGCCACGGTACGCCCGCGGGGGATGTCCAGCGTCACGTTGCGGGCAGCGTAGAAGTCCTCGGAACGGCCCCGGATTTTGTAGACCTTGGTCAGGTCCCGGATCTCCACAATGTTGTCCGGCGCTGCGGTTTCCGGCTGCCCCGCCGCGGTCACTCCGGCCCTGTGCTTCGGTGACGGAACCGCGTCAGCCGGGGCACCGCCGTCGTTCGCTCCCGGGCTTGCTCCGTCCGCGTGTTCGGCATACACCTGCTCCGCGAGCCGCAGGCGCTGTGCCGCCGGGGCCTTGAAGGCTCCCGGGCTCAGGCGCACCGCGGCGACGCTGGGCGCTGCGGCCACCAGCGACTGGGTGTAGGGGTGCTGGGGATCTTCGAGCAGCTGCCGGGCCGGGCCGTGTTCCACCACAAGGCCCCGGTGCATCACCACGAGTTCGGAGGCACGTTCGGCTGCCAGCCCGAGGTCATGGGTGATGAGCAGGACCGAGGTGCCCAGCTCCTCCGTCATGTTTCCGATCTGGTCCAGGATGGTCCGCTGCACCGTCACGTCCAGGGCGGAGGTGGGTTCATCGGCGATCAGCAGCTGCGGCCGGCAGGCCAGGCCAATGGCGATCAGTGCCCGCTGGCGCATGCCGCCGGAGAACTCGTGCGGATACTGCTTCGCCCGTTCGGCGGCGTCCGGCAGCCCGGCGGCGGTGAGGACCTCAATGACTTTGCGGTCCACATCCTTGGAGGTGGCCATGCCGTGGACGAGCAGGGTTTCCGCAACCTGGGTGCCGATCTTCGTGACCGGGTTCAGGTTGGACATGGGGTCCTGCGGCACCAATCCTATGGACCGGCCCCGGATGGCGCGCATCTTGGATTCAGGCATCCCCACCAGCTCAGTGCCGTCGAAGCGGATGCTTCCGGCCGCCACTTTCCCGTTTCCCGGCAGCAAACCAATTACCGCCATGGCCGTGGTGGATTTACCGGAACCGGACTCCCCCACAATCGCCAGGGTTCCTCCGCGCGGGAGGCTGAAGGAAGCATTCTTAACGGCTTGGACTTCACCGTCGGTGGTGCGGAAATTAACCGCGAGATCGGTCACCTCAAGCAGGGGTGAATCAAGGCTGATATCAGTCATTTCCCTATCCTGCCCTACTTACCGCGCCAATGTGAGCAGGGTCTCACCAGCGGGTGCCTGTTTTTTTATCATTTAGACTGGAAATCCACGCATAAAACCAAGAGAACCAGACGCGCCCATTGACGGAGCGTAGGAGAATAACCGCTGTGACAGATTCCGGCATGGGCCGCCGCTCCTTCCTCCGGGCCGGTGCACTGCTTGGCGCCTTGGCCCTCGCCGGATGCACGGCCACCCCTCCCGACGGCAATGCCACGGCCTCGCCCACCGGCAGCCCCTCCGCATCAGCGCCGCAGGCCACCTTCACCTTCGCCACTGCGGCCCGCCCGTCCACTCTGGACCCCTTCCTGGTCACGGACACCGAAAGCCACCGGGTCACCCGGCAGATCATGGAGGGCCTGGTGGGCGTTGACCCGCTGACCTCCGCACCCGCTCCCCTGCTGGCCGAAAGCTGGACGGAGTCCGAGGACGGACGCACCTACACGTTCAAGCTGCGCAGGGACGTCACGTTCCAGGACGGCGAACCCTTTAACGCCGACGCCGTCTGCGCCAACTTTGACCGCTGGTACAACCTTCCGGTTTCCGCCCGCGGATCAGGAAACCTTGCCTATAAGGCCGTCTTCAACGCCTTTTCCGACAGCCCGGAGCTCGCCGTCTACAAGGCCTGCACCGCGGTGGATGAATACACCGTCCAGGTGGAGCTGGCCACGCGCCTGACCGGGTTCATTCCCGCCCTGGCCACGCCGGAATTTGCCATGGCCTCACCGGCGGCCCTGAAGCAGCACACTGCCGACGCGCTCAGTGTGGAAAAAGACGGCCAGAAGATTTCCGCCTACGGCCTGCACCCCGTGGGAACCGGTCCGTTCACCTTGGAATCCTGGGAGGGTGATGAGGTCCGGCTCGCGGCCTACCCGGGGTATTGGGGCCGGCAGGGGCAGATCTCCACCGTGGTCTTCTCCACCATGGCCAACCCCCAGACCCGCCTCCGCGCCCTGAAGAACGGCGACGTGGACGGTTATGACCTGGTCACAGTGGCCGATGTGGACGACCTTGCCCGCAACGGCCTGCAGATCCTGCAGCGGGATCCGTATTCGGTGCTGTACCTGGGCATCAACGAGGCTTTCCCCGGCATGGACAACCTCAAGATGCGCCAGGCCGTTGCCCACGCCATTGATAAGGGCGCGCTCCTGGACGGGCTCTTCCTCAACGGCACCAAGCAGGCCAACCAGTTTGTGCCGGAAAAGCTCGGAGTCAGCTCGGGAACCGTCACGAGCTACGGATACGATCCGGAGAAAGCTGCGGACCTGCTCAAGGAAGCAGGGTACGACGGCGCCGAGCTGCCCTTCTACTACCCCCGCCACGTCACGCGGGCCTACCTGCCGACCCCCGAGCGTGTCTACGCCGAACTCAGCCGGCAGCTCACCGCGGCGGGATTCAACATCAAGCCCGTGCCGGTGGAGTGGTCCGATGACTACCTGCACAAGGTGCAGAGCAGCGGGGACCGCGCATTCCACCTGCTCGGCGTCAGCGGAACCTATGACGACCCGGACAACTTTGTGGGCACCCTCTTTGGCAGCTACACCGAGGAGCTCGCCTACGACGACACGCAGCTGCTGAGCAAGATTGACCGGGCACGGACCCTGAAGGCGGGACCGGAACAGGCGGAGGCGTATAAGGCGATCGCAGACCGCATTTCCACCCGGGTGCCGGCCATTCCGCTGGCCTTGCCCATCTCCGCGCTGGCACTCTCACCGCGGGTGGCCAGCTACCCCACGTCCCCGCTGCTCAACGAAGTCTTTAACCGGATCGAGCTCCGGAAGCAGTAGCCGGTTCCCCTCACAGGGAACTTGCAGGCCGCAGGTGATTTTAGTAAGGACGCTTGGGACGATACGCTTCTAGAGCTAGCGCCCTCGCGACTGGAGATACGAAGTTGACTGCTAATAGCCCGGCGGATAAGTCCGCAACTAAAACCGATGTACTGCTGATCGGCGGCGGCATCATGAGCGCGACCCTCGGGGCGTTCGTGAAGCAGCTTCAGCCCGATTGGGATATTTCCCTGTTTGAGCGCCTCGACCGCGCCGGACTGGAAAGCTCCGACCCCTGGAACAACGCCGGAACCGGCCACGCCGCGCTGTGCGAACTGAACTACAGCCCCGCAGCGGCCGACGGCTCCGTTGACCCGGCCAAGGCGGTGGGCATCAACGAACAGTTCCAGGTTTCCCGCCAGTTCTGGTCGCACATGGTCTCCTCCGGCCACATTACGAACAACTTCATCAACCCGCTGCCGCATATGAGCTTTGTCTGGGGTGACGCACACTCCGAGTACCTCCGCCGCCGCTACGAGTCGCTCAGCGCGCAGCCGCTGTTCAAGTCCATGGAATTCTCCGAAGACCACGCCAAGCTGGCGGAGTGGGCTCCCCTGATCATGGAGGGCCGCGACTCCTCCCAGCGCGTGGCCGGTTCCCGCGTAGTCGGAGGCACCGACGTCGACTTCGGTGCCCTGACCCGTGAGCTGACCGGTTACCTTGCCGCCAACGGCGTGGAAATGAACTTTGGCCACGAGGTCAGCAACGTTTCCCGTTCCTCCACCGGCGGCTGGGACGTGTCGGTCAAGAACCGCGCAACAGGCGAGTCCCGCACCGTTTCCGCCCGCTTTGTCTTCATTGGCGGCGGCGGCGGCGCCCTGCACCTGCTGCAGGCCTCCGGGATCCCCGAGGGCAAGGGCTTCGGCGGTTTCCCCGTCTCCGGCCAGTTCCTGCGCTCCACTGACGAGTCCATCATTTCCCGGCACAACGCCAAGGTATATGGCCAGGCCTCCGTCGGCGCACCGCCCATGTCCGTTCCGCACCTGGACACCCGGTTTGTCAACGGCAAGCGGTCGCTGCTGTTCGGCCCATATGGCGGCTTCTCTCCCAAGTTCCTGAAAACGGGATCGTTCCTGGACCTGCCGGCGTCAGTGCGCCCGGGCAACCTGGTGCCGATGCTGGCCGTCGCCAAGGACAACATGTCCCTGGTCAAGTACCTGGTCACCGAGGTGATGAAGACCCGCGAGGGCAAGACCGAGGCACTGCAGGAATTCATGCCCCGCGCGGTCACCGAAGGCTGGGAGCTCATCACGGCCGGCCAGCGCGTGCAGGTCATCAAGAAGGATCCGAAGAAGGGCGGCGTGCTGCAGTTCGGCACCGAGCTGATCACTGCCTCGGACGGAACCATCGGCGCCCTGCTGGGTGCTTCGCCGGGTGCTTCCACGGCCACCCCGATCATGATCAACCTGCTCAAGCGTGCCTTCCCCCGCCAGTTCGACGGCTGGGAGCCGAAGATCAAGGAAATGATTCCGGGCTACGGCGTCAAGCTCAATGAGAACGAATCCCTGCTGGAAGAACTCACCGGCGACACCAACCGTGTCCTGGGCCTGAACTAACCCGGTACTTCTTCCCCGCAAAAATTTCTTACCCGTTGGACCGGGCTGACCCATCCGGTCGGCCCGGTCCAACGAACGTTAAGTGCCGGAACCGGCTTTGGTCCGGAGTGTTTTGCCGATTTATCTCAGTTCAGCTTCTCTTAAAGGCAGGCTCATGGACCGTTTGGCCAAGTTTTCGCTCTCCAACCGGGCGCTCATCGCCCTGATCACGGTGTTCATAGCCGTGTTCGGCGTGATTTCCATGGGCTCGCTCAAACAGGAGCTCATTCCGTCGCTGGAATTCCCCCAGATCACCGTGATCACTGCGCTGCCCGGAGCCTCCCCGGAAGTTGTGGACAAGCAGATCAGCGAGCCGCTGGAGGGGGCCCTGACCGCCGTCGAGGGATTGGAAGATTCCTCCGCCACGTCCCGCAGCTCGCTCTCCACCATCAGCCTGACCTTCGCCTACGGAACGGATCTGGACCGTGCCCGAGGACAGGTGGACCGCGCCATCTCCAACGCCCGGCAGCTGCTGCCCGACGACGCGAATCCGCAGTCCCTCGCCGGCAGCATCAGCGACTTCCCGATTGTGTACCTGGCCGTGTCCTCGGACCAGCCGCTGGCGGAACTGAACGCCGATCTGCAGCGCCTCACCGTTCCGCGGCTGCAGAAAATCGAAGGGGTCCGGACCGCGGAAGTCACCGGCGGATCCACCCGGAGCATTTCCATCCTCCCCGACCAGGCAGCCCTCGCTGCCCGGGGTGTTACGCCGTCGGCCATTTCCTCCGCATTGGAAAACAGCGGCGCCCTGGTCCCGGCCGGCACCGTCACCGAAGACACCCGCACCCTGCCCATCCAGATCGGCAGCCCGCTGGACAGCCTCGAGAAGGTCTCCGCCCTGCCCGTTGAATCCGCCGGCAGCGGCTCCGCCTCCGGGGCCGGTCCCGTGACCATCGGCGACGTGGCCTCGGTGGAAATCGTCGAAGACGAGAACACCTCCATCACCCGGACCAACGGGCAGCCCACACTGGCCGTGTCCATCACCAAGACTCCGGCCGGCGACACGGTGGGCATTTCGCACCAGGTCACGGACCTGCTGCCGTCCCTGGAATCCGAACTGGGCAACGGCGCCAAGTTCACGGTGGTCTTTGACCAGGCACCGTTCATCGAAGAATCCATTTCCAACCTGACCACCGAAGGCATCCTCGGCCTGGGGTTCGCTGTCCTGGTCATCCTGGTCTTCCTGCTCTCCGTCCGTTCCACCCTCGTCACGGCGGTGTCCATTCCGCTGTCCCTGCTGGTGACGTTCATCGGCCTGCTGGCGTTCGGCTACTCGCTGAACATCCTGACCCTGGGCGCCCTGACCATCGCGATCGGCCGGGTGGTGGATGACTCCATCGTGGTGATCGAAAACATCAAGCGGCACCTGGGCTACGGCACCGACAAGCGGACGGCCATCCTGACGGCCGTGTGCGAAGTGGCCGGCGCCATCACCGCCTCGACGCTGACCACGGTTGCCGTCTTCGCCCCGATCGCCTTTGTGGGCGGCCTGGCCGGAGAACTTTTCCGGCCCTTCGCCATCACCACTTCCCTGGCCCTCCTGGCCTCGCTGCTGGTCTCCCTGACGATCGTGCCGGTGCTGGCGTACTGGTTCCTGAAATCCGGCAAACCGGTTGCGGACCCCGCCGCCTACCGCGCAGAGGTGGAAGCCCGCGAGTCCAAGTCGTTCCTGCAGCGCGGGTATGTGCCCGTCCTGCAGACCACCCAGCGGCATCCGGTCTACACAGTGGTGGCCGGACTCATTGTCCTGGCGGGAACTGCCGCCATGACACCGCTGCTGCAAACCAATCTCCTGGGCGACACCGGACAGAACACCTTCAGCGTCCGGCAGGAACTCCCGCCGGGCACCTCGCTGGAGACCACCTCCGCTGCGGCCCAAGACGTGGAGGACGTGCTGCGCGGAACCGAGGGCGTCAAGGACGTCCAGGTCACCATGGGCACCTCCGCCTCCGGTTTCGCCGCCTTCGCTTCCGGCGGATCCTCGGTGGCCTCCTACACCGTCATCACCGAGCCGGGTGTGGACCAGGTGGCGCTGCGGGAGACCGTCAGCAGTGAACTGGATTCACTGGACGACGACGCCGGGAACCTCACCCTGGGCAGCACCGGCGGCGGTTTCGGCACGTCCAACACGGTGGATATCAGTCTGTCCGCCGGGGATCCCAGCGAGCTGCAGCCTGCCTCCGAGCAGGTGGTGGAAGCGATGTCCTCGCTGGCTTCCGCCGGGGAAGTCACCAGCAACCTGTCATCCTCCTCCCCCGTGGTCCAGGTATCCATCGACCGTGCCAAGGCAGTGGCCGCCGGACTGAACGAACAGCAGATTGCCGGCCTGGTGGCCTCCACGCTGAGTCCGCTGCCCGCCGGAACCATCCGCATCGGCACCGATGACTTCCCCGTGCTCATCGGTGAAGGAACGCAGATCACCAGCGTGGAACAGCTCAGCCAGGTTCCCGTGCCCGCAGGGTCCGGCACCGTGCCGCTGAGTTCACTGGCCACGGTTGAGGAAGTGGACACGCCCACGTCGATCTCCGCCTCCGGCGGCGAACGCACCGCCGTCGTCTCGGTATCCCCGGCGGGCGAAAACCTGGGCGCGGCCATTACCGAAGTCCAGGCCAAGCTCGCCGAACTGGATCTTCCGGCCAGCGTGACGGCCACGCTGTCCGGTGCCGCCACCCAGCAGAATGAGTCCTTTACCCAGCTGGGACTGGCACTGCTGGCGGCCATCGCCATTGTCTACGTGATCATGGTGGCCACCTTCAAGTCCCTCATCCAGCCCCTGATCCTGCTGGTGTCCGTGCCGTTTGCCGCCACCGGCGCCATCCTGCTGCTGCTGATCACCGGCGTGCCGCTGGGGCTTCCGTCCCTGGTGGGCATGCTGATGCTGGTGGGCATTGTGGTCACCAACGCCATCGTGCTGGTGGACCTGATCAACCAGTACCGGCAGCCGCGCAACGGGCAGCCCGGCATGAACGTCGCCGATGCCATTACCCGCGGAGCCCGCCAGCGCCTGCGGCCCATCCTGATGACCGCACTGGCCACTGTCTTTGCCCTGACCCCCATGGCCTTGGGCGTCACCGGCGAGGGCGGCTTCATTTCCCGGCCGCTGGCGATTGTGGTGATCGGCGGCCTGGTCTCCTCCACCGTCCTGACCCTGATCCTGGTGCCGGTCCTGTACCGGCTGGTGGAGGGTGCCCGGGAGAAGCGGGCAGGCCGGCGCCGCCACTCCGCGAATCACACAGCGGAGGTTCAGCAGGGGCAGGTTTAAAGGCCGGCCGCTTCCCTCCTCAGCTGTCCTTTACGCCAACCGCGGGCGCCTCGGCGGCGCCAGGGTAATTTCGGCAAAGTAAAACACAGCGGGGTTCCCCCGGTCCGCCGGCCGTATCAACCGCTAGGGTGGGACCACTGTCAACATCTCCCGGGGGAACCATGAGAAAAGCCGTCGCCGTCCCTGCCATCGCCCTGCTGCTCATTACCGGTTGCAGTGCCGCAACCGCTGAACCGGGCGCACCGCATAACTCCGATCCCGCGACCTCCGCATCCGACAATTCCGCTCCTGCAAATTCCGCTCCTGCCGCCGCCGCCCCGCCGTCGATCCAGGCGTCGGTAGAGGACTCCGAAGAGCAGACCTGCTCCAAGCTCCTCAAGACCAATGGTGAGGGCCCCCTTTACCAGGCCACTTACATCTACCGGATTGATGACTTTGGTGCGAGCACTTTCCTGGGAAGTGCCGAAAGCGCCCGCACCCTCAACGAAGCACTGGATGGAATAGCCCGAGACGCTCCGCAGGACATGGGCGCTGCGCTGGCGGCGCTGGCGTCCCCCATGGAGGGCGCCATGCAGACGGCGGGGGACCCGGGCTCGCCCTGGGTTGCCGACTTCGTGACCTGGCAGGGCTCCGTCGCGGAGCTCCTGACCCGCTGCGCACCCTATGAGTCCGGCACGGGCGATGCGGCAGCTTCCTCTTCGGCAGCCCCGGCCGCGGCCGCCGAAGCCAGCGCCGCCTTCCCCGGTTATCCCTTGATCGTGGATGCCGCATCCCTTGACTACCGCGTTGGTGCCTGGTTCGGGGACAGGCTTGTTGCAGGACAGGTTGTGGCGCTAGCTCCTCGGCTCTACGCGCCATATGACCCCGCTGCCCCGGATCTGTTGTCCTACTACGCTGCGGACCGTGCGGTGGGAGACGGCGTCATGAAACACATCGTCTTTCCCGGCTCCGGAAACGCGGCCACGTTCTCGGGACTGCGGCCAGGGAGCCAGGAACCCCAATAGGCCCCACGGCAGTCCTGCGGGAATGAATCGCCGGCAGGCACCGTTGTTCCGCTATGTAGATGCAAATGCATATACTTGTAGCTGGACCAGCCACATCGGAGGACACCATGCAGATCGGCGTATTCAGCGTCAGCGACATCACCCGCGATCCTGTCACCGGACGGATTCCCACGGAGGGCGAACGGATCAAGGCTGCCGTCGCCATCGCCAAGAAGGTCGAAGAAATCGGCATGGACGTGTATGCCACCGGCGAGCACCACAATCCGCCGTTCTACGCGTCCTCCCCCACCACCCTGCTGGGCTACATTGCCGCACAGACCGAACGGATCATCCTCTCCACGGCCACCACGCTGATCACCACCAATGACCCGGTGAAGATTGCCGAGGACTTCGCCACCCTCCAGCATCTCTCCGACGGCCGCGTGGACCTGGTGCTGGGCCGCGGCAACACCGCCCCCGTTTACCCGTGGTTCGGCAAGAACATGCAGGACTCGGTGGAGCTGACGGTGGAGAACTACAACCTGCTGCGCCAGCTCTGGGACAAGGAGACAGTGAACTGGGAGGGGAAGTTCCGCACTCCGCTGAGGAACTTCACCGCCACCCCGCGCCCGCTCGACGGCGTTGCCCCCTTCGTGTGGCACGGCTCCATCCGCACTCCGCAGGTGGCCGAGATCGCCGCCTACTTTGGTGACGGCTTCTTTGCCAACAACATTTTCTGGCCGAAGGAGCACTACATGCAGCTCATCAGCCTCTACCGCGAGCGCTATGAGCACTACGGCCACGGCCGGGCCGACCAGGCCATCGTGGGCCTCGGCGGGCAGTTCTTCATGCGTAAAAACTCCCAGGATGCCGTCAACGAGTTCCGGCCGTACTTCGACAACGCTCCCGTTTACGGGCACGGCCCCTCTATGGAGGACTTCACCGCGCAAACCCCGCTCACGGTCGGCAGCCCGCAGGAAGTGATCGAGAAGACCCTTTCCTTCCAGGAGTACTTCGGTGATTACCAGCGCCAGCTGTTCCTGATCGACCATGCGGGGCTTCCGCTGAAGACGGTCCTGGAGCAGCTGGATCTGTTCGGCGAATATGTGCTGCCGGAACTGCGGCGCGAATTCGATGCCCGCCGGCCGGCCGACGTTCCCGAGGGCCCCACACATGCCGCCCGGGTGGCCGCGGCCCGGATTTCGTCACGTTCAACTGCTGCTCCTTCTCTTCAGTAGGCTAGAGGCATGTCCTTGGATACCAGCAGCGCACCCGTTCGACAGGCAGCAGAGACCTGGGAGTCCCTGTTCCGGACCCAGGTGGGAGTGATGCGCCGGCTTCAGAAGGATCCGGCGTTCAAGGAACTGTCCATGCGGGAATACGACGTCCTGTTCAATCTCACCCGCTGCCCCACCGGCTGGATCCGCCTGAATGAGCTCAATGTGCACCTGCTCATCAGCCAGCCAAGCCTCAGCCGGATGGTGGAGCGGATGGAGTCCAAGGGATTGGTCCAGCGCCGGCCCGCAGAGAACGACCAGCGGGGCGTCGAAGTGTCCCTGACCGAGGAGGGGCGTGCGCTGCAGCGGAAGCTGGGCAGCGCCCACGTCCGCGGCATCTATGAGCTGCTCACTCCCGCCCTCAGCGAAACCGAGATGCAGGAACTGAAGTCGCTGACGGACAAGCTGCTCGCCAGCCTGCCCGCGAACGACGGCTAAGTCCCGCCGGGACAGCCCTGAAACCGGAACGACGGCGGGAGCCACGTGGAGAATTTCAGCGCTGAGAGCATCCCGGACCTGTCCGGGACCAACGCCGTCGTTACCGGCGCCAACAGCGGCCTGGGCCTGGAAACCGCCCTGGTCCTCGCGGCGAAGGGGGCCCGCGTGGATCTGGCTTGCCGGGACCTCACGCGCGGGGCGGCTGCACAGGACCGGATCCGCTCCCAAACCGGAAACGACGACGTGCGGCTGCGCCGGCTCGATCTCGGTTCACTGGAATCCGTGCACCGGTTCGCTGCCGAGCAGGACGTCCCGGTGGACCTGCTGATCAACAACGCCGGGGTGATGGCCACTCCGCACCGGACCACCTCTGACGGCTTTGAGCTTCAGTTCGGGGTGAACCATCTGGGACATTTTGCCCTGACCGGCCTGCTGCTGCCGGCGCTGCGGCAGGCTCCGGCTGCACGCGTGGTCACCGTTTCCAGCCTGGCCCACCGCGGCGGGCGGATTGACTTTGAGGACCTGGCCGCGCAGCGCCGCTACCGCCCGTGGAGCCGGTATAACCAGAGCAAGCTGGCCAATCTGCTGTTTACGTTTGAATTCCAGCGACGGCTCGAGGCGCACGGTGAGAAGCTGCTGGCAGCGGCAGCCCATCCGGGCTTCGCCAACACCAACCTCACCTCGGGTATGAACCATCCGGCAACACTGGACATCCTGGGTTCCTTCTTCCGTCTGCTGGGCCAAAGCGGAACGTCAGGGGCGCTGCCCACACTGTATGCGGCCACCGCGCCCGGGGTCCGGGGCGGGGAGTTTTACGGTCCCGGCGGGCCCGGGCAGCTCCGCGGGCGGCCGGTCCGGGTGACCCCGGCTCCGCAGGCGTCGGACCCCGACACGGCCCGCAGGCTCTGGGAAGTCAGCACCGAACTCACCGGTGTTCGGTTCGCCGGGTTGGAGTAGCGCAGTCGAGGTAGCCTTGCTGCCACACCCCCGCATCCGCCGTTTCCGTTTCAGGAGGATAAATGACCAGCTCCACGGTCCTGGTGAGGCATCCGGTGGAAAGCGATGCTCCCCGGCTTGCCGACATCCATATTTCGGCGTGGCGGGCTGCCTACCGGAATGTCATGTCCGACGAATACCTGGACGGCCTAAACCTCGAGACTTCCGCGAGGGGCTGGCGGCGGAACATTCTGGAGCCCAGGCCCGGAATCTTCCATTTGGTCGCGGAGACGGACAGCGGAGTCGCCGGGTTCTGCATATTCGGACCCGCGGAAGGTACAGCCGGTCCGGAACCGGAGGGCGGCACAGCAGCTCCAACCGGACAGCTTTACGCAATCAATGTGTATCCGGATGCCTGGGCCCGGGGTGTCGGTTCAGCCCTGTTCGCCGCTGCGGAGGAAAAACTCACGTCGCTGGGATATCACCGGGCATTCCTGTGGGTTGAAGCAACCAACAAACGGGCCATTGATTTTTACACCAACCGGGGATGGCTGGACGACGGCGGAACCCTGCAGGACACCCGGTTTGATCCGCCCGTGTCAGAGCGCCGCCACAGCCGGGACCTGCTTTCGGAAGTCGCGAGCGTGTCGTTCAATCACCTGGACTTTGCCACGGCAGCAACCCGTCGTCGAGGACCGGGTGCAACGGAACAGCCACCACCGGACGGTGCTGATGGTGGGCAAGCTGAACCATGATGGAGGTGGTGAAAAACTCTTCAATTGAACCCCGGAAACCTGATTCGCGTGTGCCGACAACGATCATAGCCGCGTCCAGTTGGTCGGCCAGCCGGGCAAGCTCCTGCACCGGACCACCGGCCAGTGCACGGACGGACCACGTTACGGGGTGCGAATCCAATGCTCCCGCAATCTCTGCCCGAAGTCCGGGATCGAACTCCTGGGTCTCTTCGAAAGGCAGGTCGGGATTGATGGGCTCGGACACCACCGTTCCGTCGGCTCGTTGCTTGACTTCCTCGCTGGAGGCGTCGACAGTGGCGCAGACCAAGTCCGCCCCGAGCCTGTCGGCTAAGCCTCCCGCTACGTCGACCACCGCGGCAGCCGTACCGGGCACGACACCCACCAGGACCTGCGGCTTGGAATTGGGGCTCGTCATGATGTTGACTCCTTCTCTGGGACCGTCCATGAGTCTCATGTTGTACAGCTAAGGTGTCACAGCACTTCGAGCATGTGTACCGGATTAGAGCACCATCTGCCTCATGAGGCACGGATTGCTGGCGGGCGCTTGACTCGTTGGGCCTTGCCCGCTGCAAGCGGGCCCCGGCGCCAGTCCCCCCACTGCTTCGACGGCGGCGGCGACCGCCCGCGCGGCCCGGTCGACGTCGTCCTCCCGGAGCGCAGCTGTAAAGGTGAAGCGCACGGCCGTCTGCGCGGTCGCCCGGTCCAGCCCCATCGCTGTCAGGACAGCCGACGGTTCATCAGAGCCGGCGGCACAGGCCGAGCCGCTGGAGCACAGCACACCGGCCCGTTCCAGTTCCAGCAGCACCGCTTCGCCCGAGGTCCCCGGAAAGCAGAACGAGGCGTGGCCGGGCAGCCGTTCGCTGCGGTGCCCGGTCAGCAGGGCGCCGGGAACCCCGCGCAGCACGGCGTCAATCAGCCGGTTCCGCAGCATCTCCGCCCGCCGGGCGGCGTCGTCGCGCTCCGCGGCAGCCAGCGCCAGCGCCGCAGCCATCCCCACGGCCCCGGCCACATTCTCGGTACCGGAACGCCGGCCGCGCTCCTGCCCTCCCCCGTGCATCACCGGCTCAAGTGCCGGCGCTCCGCGCAGGTACAGCAGCCCGATCCCCTTGGGCGTGCCCAGCTTGTGTCCGGACAGGCTCAGCGCGTCCGCCCCCAGGCGAGTCGCATTCAAATCCAGCCAGCCGCCGGCCTGCACCGCGTCCGTGTGGAACGGCACGCCCGCCGTACGGCAGCGGGCGGCAATGTCCCGCACCGGCTGGACGGTGCCGACTTCGTTGTTGGCGTACATCACCGAGCAGAGCACCGTCTCCGGCGTCAGGGCCGCGGCGGCCTCCTCCGGATCCACCATGCCCGTTTCGTCCACGGACAGCAGCGTCACGCGGAAGCCGTGGCGGCGCTGCAGGTAGTCCAGGGACTCCAGCACCGCGGGATGCTCGACGGCGGTGGAGACCAGGTGCGGAGCGGCACCTGTGCCTTCCTGCGCCGGACGGTCCCGCCGGGCCAGGCGGTCCATCCCCGCCAGGGCCAGGCCCTTCACTGCGAGGTTGTCCGACTCGGTGCCGCCGGAGGTGAAAATGATTTCCCCGGGGCGGCAGCCGAGCACCCCGGCCGCTGTCTCCCGGGCTGCCGCGAGGGCACGGGCGGCCGATTCCCCGGCCGAGTGCGAGCTGGAGGGATTGCCGAACTCCGTGGTGAGGTACGGCCACATGGCCTCCAGCACTTCGCGCCGCGGCGGGGCGGTGGCGGCTGCATCCAGGTACATCACACCAGGTCCAACCCCAGGTCCAGGGCCCGGACGCTGTGGGTGAGTGCTCCCGCGGAAATCAGGTCCACCCCGGTGGCGGCAATCTCCGCAACTGTTTCCAGCCGGACATTGCCGCTGGCTTCGGTGAGCGCCCGTCCGGCGATCAGGTCCACGCCCCGGCGCAGATCCGCCGGAGAGAAGTTATCCAGCAGCACGGTGTCCGCACCGCCGGCCAGTGCTGCTTCGATCTGGTCCAGCCGGTCCACCTCCACCTCGAAGTGCACGGTGTGCGGCAGCCTCGCCTTGGCCGCCGCCAGGGCCTGCGCCAACTCCACGGTGCCGGCGGCCAGCAGCGCCAGGTGGTTGTCCTTGGCCATCACGGCATCGGAGAGACTGAACCGGTGGTTGTTCCCGCCGCCGCACCGGACGGCGTGGCGTTCCAGGATGCGCAGGCCCGGTGTCGTCTTGCGGGTATCCGTAATCCGGGCGGAGGTCCCGGCGGTCTGCGCAACAAAGGCCGCGGTCAGGGTGGCGATGCCGCTGAGCCGCTGCGCCAGGTTCAGGGCCACCCGTTCACCGGTGAGCACCGCGCGGGCGGGTCCGCTGATTTCCGCCAGGACTGTTCCGGCGTCGAAGGACTCGCCGTCCCGGAGCGGGAACTGAACTGCTGTTTCCGCAGAGGTGAGCCGGAACGCAGCCTCGATCACCTGCGCTCCGCAGAAGATGCCTGGTTCACGGGCGGTGAGGACGGCCGAGGCCCGGGCTTCCACCGGGACCAGGAGTTCGGAGGTGATGTCGCCCCACGGTGCGTCCTCGGCGAGCGCCGCGGCAACGATGCGGTCCACTGCATCCTGCGGAACAGGTGCCGGCAGATGAACGGAACGGGGAAGCGCTGTGCTGGTGGTCATGGAGGTGTTTCCCTTCGGGGAGCTCATGCGGTGAGGTGCAGGGTGTTGTCGGCGGGGCGGGTGCCGGCGGCTTCCTCGGCCGGGCGGATCTCGGCGTCGGTGCGGTAATGGGCGCCCACGGATTCGGTGCGCCGCAGTGCGGCGGCCAGGAGCAGCCGTGCGCAGGTCAGCAGGTTCGCGTCTTCCAGCACCCGTACTTCCGGTGCCGGCAGTGTCGTGGCTGCGTTCCCCGCCGCTTCCCGCTCCCAGCGGGCGACCTGGGCGGCGGCAGCGGCCAGCCCGTCGGCGCTGCGCAGCACCCCGGCCCGGGCGGACATGAGTTCCTGAAGGGCAGCACGGCTAAAGGCAGGCTCCTTCCGTCCGGACTCCGCCGGCAGGGACGATGCCCGTTCGGGGTCTGGCCGGGCGGCAGGAAAGGCAGCGGAAAGAGCCGCGCGTGAGACGGCGGAAAGTGCAAGGGTTCGACCGTCCGTTACGGCAGCGGCGCCGGCCCGGGAACCGAACACCAGTCCCTCCAGCAGGGAATTGGAGGCCAGCCGGTTTGCGCCGTGCACACCGGTGCAGGCACACTCGCCCGCAGCGTACAGTCCGGGCACCGTGGTGCGGCCCCGTAAATCGGTGGACACTCCGCCCATCCAGTAGTGGGCAGCGGGAACCACGGGCAGCAGGTCCCGCTCCCAGTCCAGCCCGTGCCGGCGGGTCAGGGCGTCCAGGCCGGGAAAGCGCCGGGCCAGGTATCCGGGTCCGCGGGCGGCTGCAACACCGGTGGCGTCCAGCCAGACGCACGGTTCCCCGCTGTCCAGCAGATAGGCGCTGACGGCCCGGGAGACGACGTCGCGCGGAGCCAGTTCAGCGTCCGGGTGGGCGGCCCGGGCTGTCCGGCCGGCCAGCAGGAAGCGATCCCCCGCGGCGTTGCGCAGCACGGCTCCCTCGCCGCGGACCGCCTCGGAAATCAGTGGGTTCCCCGGCACGTCCAGGGAGGTGGGATGGAACTGGAAGAACTCGAGGTCGCGCGTCGCCGCACCGGCTCCCGCGGCCAGTGCCACGCCGTCGCCGGTTGCCGGCTCCGGGTTGGTGGTGTGCGCGTACAGGACGCCCGCTCCCCCGGCGGCGAGGATCACGGCGTCGGCCGTCAGCGCCGTGATCTCGCCGTTCCGGAGCAGTTGCACGCCGGTGACCCGGCCGTTTTCCTGCCGCAGGCCGGCCGCGAAGGTGTGCTCGGCGACGGTAATCCGCGGTTCCGCCGCCACGGCCTGCAGCAGGGCGGCGGCAATGCCTGCTCCGGTGCTGTCGCCGTT
This sequence comes from Arthrobacter sp. TJ-58, assembly GCF_058269295.1. Classification (NCBI taxonomy): domain Bacteria; kingdom Bacillati; phylum Actinomycetota; class Actinomycetes; order Micrococcales; family Micrococcaceae; genus Arthrobacter; species Arthrobacter sp. TJ-58. Next base: position 854,992 of record NZ_JBZCNM010000002.1, on the reverse strand, counting down.
GACGTGCAGGATCCGTCGGGCCGAATGTGCCGCTTCCCGGCCCAGCGCGAGGGCGCCGGCCGGATCGCGGTCAAAGGGCGTGCCCAGCTGCAGAAGGCGCCGGATCTGCTCGCCGGCTGCCGAGCAGAGAACCTGCACCGCCTCGGGGTCGCCTTTCCCGGCACCGGCGGCGAGTGTGTCCGCCGCGTGCGCCTGCACGGTGTCTCCGGGCGCCGCCGCGTCCGGTACGACGGCGGCAATTCCGCCCTGGGCCAGCCAGGTGTTGGACTGCTTCACCGCACCCTTGGCCAGCACGGTCACTTCCACGGCCGGGTCAGTCTGGACCGCGCTCAGCGCGGCCGTCAGTCCGGCGATGCCGGCTCCGACGACGGTGATCACGGGCGCGCCGCCAGCATCCGTTCCAGCGCGGTGCGGGCAGGAACGGCAACGGTGGCGGGAACAGTGATCCGGTTCAGGACTTCGCCCCGGACCAGGCCCTCCAGCACCCAGGCCAGGTAGCCGGGATGGATGCGGTACATGGTGGAGCAGGGGCAGATGACGGGATCCAAGCAGAAGATGGTGTGCTGCGGATACTGGGCCGCCAGCCGGTTGACCATATTGATCTCGGTGCCGACGGCAAAGATGCTGCCGTCTTCAGCGGCGTCGATGGCCTTGAGGATGTAATCGGTGGAGCCGGCCTCATCGGCGGCGTCCACGACGGGCATGGGGCATTCCGGGTGCACGATCACCCGGACGCCGGGATGCTCCGCCCGGGCCTTTTCGATTTGGGCGACGGTAAAGCGTTTGTGCACCGAGCAGAAGCCGTTCCAGAGCAGCACCTGTGATTCCCGCAGTTCCTCCGCTGTGTTTCCGCCCAGCGGCAGCCGCGGGTTCCACATGGGCATGGCCTCCAGCGGTATGCCCATCGCCTTGGCGGTGTTCCGGCCCAGGTGCTGGTCCGGGAAGAACAGCACCCGCCGGCCGCGCTCAAAGGCCCACTCCAGCACCGCTGAGGCGTTGGAGGAGGTGCAGACAATGCCGCCGTTCTCACCGCAGAAACCCTTCAGCGCGGCCGAGGAGTTCATGTAGGTGACCGGAATGACCGGGACCCGGCCGTCGTCGTCCGGCTCCGAGCCGAAGAGCGCGGTGAGCTGTTCCCAGCACGCAGCCACCGAATCGATGTCCGCCATGTCCGCCATGGAGCAGCCCGCGGCCAGGTTGGGCAGCACCACGGCCTGATTTGGCCCGGAGAGCAGGTCAGCGGTTTCGGCCATGAAGTGGACGCCGCAGAAGATGATGGCCTCGGCGCCGGGCTTGGACTTGGCTGCCTTGGCCAGCTGAAAGGAATCGCCCACAAAGTCCGCGTGCCGGATGACTTCGTCGCGCTGGTAGAAGTGGCCCAGGATGACGGCGCGGTCCCCCAGCTTTTCCTTGGCGGCTGTGATGCGCAGGTGCAGCTCGGCGTTCGACGCCTGCCGGTATTCCTGGGGAAGACTGCCCTGCCGGGGCGTGGCGGGCGGCGCGGCGTCATGCATGGAGGCGCCGGGGCCGTAGTCCGGCAGCGGGGCGCCGTCGAATTCCCACGGCGGCATCACCAGCTCCGGCGTGCAGGTTCCGGCGGAGGAGGCTTTTCCGGCGGCGGCGCCGGCGGCTGAAATCAGTGCGACGGCGGTGGCAACGCTGGGGGCGGAGGTGCCGGGGATGTTGCTCATGGTTCACTGCTCCGTTGCTGGGGTGGTGGATGTTTGGGTGCCGGCGGATGTTTCCGGGCCGGCGGATGTTTCCGGGCCGGCGACTGTTTCCGGGCCGGACAGGAGCGCTCCGGTGTAGCGGTAGAGGCGCGGCGGGCGGTGCCTGCCGCCCTGCAGATACTGGTCAGTGGGCTCGATGTCCGGTGCTGCCCGCAGCTGGCGGCGGAAGTTGGCCGGTTCCAGTTCGCGACCCAGCACTGCTTCATGGACTTCCCGCAGCTGCGCCAGGGTGAAGGTGTCCCCCAAAAAGGCGTAGGCGATGGAGCCGTATTCCATCCGGTTGCGCAGGCGCCACAGGGCGTACTCCACAATCTCGTTGTGGTCGAAGGCCAGCTGCCCCGGCGCGGCGGCCGGAAACCAGCGGACATTCTCGTCCTGCCGTGACAGCGCGGCTTCATCGGGCTGAACCAGGGCCCAGTACACGATGGACACCACCCGGGGCGACGGCGACCGGTCGGTCCCGCCGAAGGCATAGAGCTGCTCCAGATGCTTCGGCGCCAGCCCGGTGGTGGAGGCGAGGTTGCCGGCGGCGGCTTCCTGCAGCGACTCGCGGGCCCCGAGCGGGCCGCCGGGCAGTGCCCAGAGACCCCGGAACGGCTCGCGGATGCGGCGGACCAGGGGCAGCCAGAGGGCGGGGCGGCCGGTGTCCGGGTCCGGCCGCAGGGCAAAGATGACGGTGGAGATGGCCAGTGCCGGTGGCTGCCGGGCACGTTCGGAGACGTTGGCGTACCCGTGGGGTACCTGCTGGGGAACCATGAAGGCCCTTCCCTGCCGGCCGCCACGGCGGTGAAGCCCGGCGGGAAGAGTAAAAGTCAGAATGACTCTAACTCATTTTCCAGCTGTGCAAGGCGACCTGCGTCACAAGTGCAGGATTAGCCCGCAGCGGCCGGGCTTGCCGCCGGGTCCGCAGCGGAGGCGGCGTGCAGCAGCGGCAGGGTCCGGCCGTCAAAGTGCGTGTTCAGGACGATCACGGACGAGGACCTCACAATCGTGCGGGTAGCCACGATGGAGTCGATCACCCGCTGCAGGTCGGAGTTGGAGCGTGCCGCCACCCGGGCCAGGAGGTCGCTCTCACCGGAGACGGTGTGGATTTCCTGGATTTCCGGAATTTCGGCGAGGGCTCTCACCACTGCGTCGTGTCCGGTGTCCTGGCTGATGGTCAGGGAACAGTAGGCAAGGACTGCGTAACCCAGCGCCGCGGGATCTATCCGCGGCCCCCAGCCCGAAATCACCCCGGTGCGCTGCATGCGGTCCAACCGGGCCTGCACGGTGGCGCGGGCCACCTTCAGGGAGCGTGACGCTTCCAGGACGGACATCCGCGGTTCGTCGGTGAACAGCGCAATGATCTGGGCATCCAGGGCATCCGTTGACATGTTTTCCTCTCCGGCACCGCTTCTGCTGTGCAAACTGTAAGCATTGTGGCATGGATCATGAACAGCGTGGATAACGCCCAAGGCGGCATAAGATAGTTAGCTAGGTCCGGACCGGCTTGTTCCCGCCCGCCCTTCACCGGAATCCCCAACGTCAAAGGCTCCTTTTCCATGAGTACCCGAACCTCCGCGGCTGGCTCCACCGGACCGGCAGCGCCCGCCCCGGCAGGACCGCCCGCCGCACGGAAAATGCAGCCGCGCCACCTGGTGTTCATGAGCCTGGGCAGCGCCATTGGAACCGGGCTGTTTGTCGGGTCCGGCGCCGGCATCGAGGCAGCCGGACCTGCCGTCCTGCTGTCCTTCCTGATCGCGGGCACCATGGTTATCCTCGTCATGCGCATGATGGGCGAGATGGCCGCAGCAGATCCCACCAGCGGAGCCTTCTCGGTATACGCGGAGAAGGCCCTGGGCCGGCCGGTGGGAACGACCATCGGATGGCTGTGGTGGCTGCAGCTGGTCATCGTCATTGCTGCGGAAGCAACTGCGGCAGCTGCAATTGTTGCCTCCATGTGGCCCGGCTCGCAGCAGTGGCTGCTGGCGCTGGTGTTCATCAGCCTGTTCACGGCAATTAATCTGGGCGGCGTCGCCAGCTTCGGAGAGTTCGAGTACTGGTTTGCCCTGCTCAAGATCGTGGCCATCGTGGCCTTCCTCGCCGTCGGCATCGCCTTCATCGCCGGCTGGCTGCCCGGCGTCGATGCGCCCGGACTGAGCAACCTCACCGGCAACGGCGGTTTCATGCCCCATGGCTGGAGCGGGGTGGGCGCCGGCCTGCTGCTGGTGGTCTTTGCCTTTGGCGGAACCGAAATTGTTGCCGTTGCAGCTGCCGACACTGAGGATCCCGGCACCAACATCGCCAAAGCCATCACCTCGGTGGTGTGGCGCATCATCATCTTCTACATCGGATCCGTCCTGGTCATCGTCACCATCCTGCCGTGGGACAGCGAGTCGCTGAGCACCGGACCCTTTGTCGCCGCACTTGCCGCGGCCCGCGTTCCCGGTGCCGACGTCGTCATGGCGGTCGTGATTGTGGTGGCCCTGCTTTCGGCCCTGAACGCCAACCTTTACGGTGCCTCGCGTATGGTCTTCTCGCTGGCGGAGCGGGGCCGCGCTCCCAGGGCTCTGGCGCGCAAGGGCACCAGCGGCGTGCCGCGGGCCGCCGTCATCGCCTCGGTAACCTTCGGCTTCCTGACCGTGGTGCTGAACTACCTCTACCCCGAAACCGTCCTGATGATCCTGCTGAACCTGGTCGGGTCCACCTGCCTGGTGGTTTGGGGCGTATCGATTGTTTCCCAGATCATCCTGCGGCGCCGCGCCGAGGCCGCCGGAGTGAAGCTCAGCTTCAAGATGTGGGCCTTCCCCTGGCTCTCCTACTTTGCCCTGGCCCTGCTGGCCGGCATTGTGGTCCTTGGCTTCCAGGATCCCGCAGTGCGCATCCAGCTGGTGGCCACCCTCGCCCTGACGGCCGTCCTGGGGTTCGCCGCCTGGCTTCTGGACCGCAGCGCCGTGCGCTCCGGCCGCCAGCTGGGCTGACCCGGCGCCGGAATTCGAGTGCGGGCGTAAAGGCAGGTATTTCCCACGGCTTTTGAGTAACCTGCGGAGACTTTTACCGGCGCTACTTGGAAATCTCGCTAAAGGGCTTGCCCCGCTGTTGAATCGGGCAGCAGAAAGGGCCGCGGTAATCCGCGGCCCTTTCTGCTGCTGCCGACCGGCCGGCGGTTACCGGCCTACTGCTGCGGGCTAGAGGCCCTTGCGCTTCTTGGGAGCCACTTCTGCTTCGCTGGCACTCTTGGCTCGTTTTTCGGCCCGCTTATCCTTGATGGACTTGCCCGGCTTTTTCTCATTTGAACCCTGCGGGGATTTACCTGACATTTAGGCTCCTCTTGAAGAACAAATACGGATAGTCCCGACCATACGCTGTATAAAAATAAAAGCCAGTCCCCGTGCGTGCTGTTCTATTTCCCGCCCGGCATGCCCCGCCCTGCGTGCTGCGCCGGCGCCGCCGCCTGACCGAACATCTTCCAGTGTCGAGAGGACGCCGCTCTTTTCCGTCGAGAGTAGAAAAGATGACCCTTCGCGACGCTGAAAAGGTCACGTACGCGACACTTGACGAGGCAAACAACCGGAGGGCCGAAAGACACACCACGCAGACACTGCACAACTTGTACAGGCGCCCACTCGGTACCAACTCGAAAACGCACACTGTGTACAGATATCCCCGCGCGAATTGCATGCTTCGGCACTGCCGGACTAGGTTGCCACTATGGTCTCAGTCACAACACAGGTCCCGGAGCTTTCCGGAGACGAACTGCGCCGGCTGTATCGGTTGATCACAGCAGTGCGGCAGCTCGATCTCGCGGCGGTCGCCTGGCAGCGCCAGGGCATCATTCCCGGCTATGCGCCCGAACTCGGGCAGGAGGCCGCCCAGGTGGGCAGCGCCTTCGCCATGGACCGGAGCCGGGATTTCATCTTCCCCACCTACCGCGAAATGGGCACGGCCCTGACCCTCGGCGTAGACATGGTCCAGTACATGGCCACACACAAGGCCTCCTGGCACGGCGGTCTGTACGATCCGGTGGCCACCCGCCTTGCTCCCATTCAGGCGGTAGTGGGCGGTTCGGTGCTCCACGCGGTGGGCTGGGCCCACGGGCAGCGGCTGGATGCCCAGGCAGGCGGCGGCATTCCCGCCGAAGGTTTGCCCGCGGCACTCACCTACTTCGGTGACGGCGCCAGTTCCCAGGGTGACATCCACGAAGCGATGAACTTTGCAGCGGTGCTCAAGGCGCCGGTGATCTTCTTTGTCCAGAACAACGGCTGGGCCATCTCGCTGCCCACCGAGGCCCAGGTGGCCGGCGGCACCGTCGCCGCACGCGCCGCCGGGTACGGCATGAAGTCCCTGACGGTGGACGGCAATGATGCCCCCGCCGTCGTTATGGCCACCCGCGAAGCGCTGGCCCACGCCCGTGCCGGGAACGGTCCGGTGCTGATCGAAGCCATGACGTACCGGCGCGGCCCGCACTCGACCAGTGATGATCCCGGGCGCTACCGCACCCTGGAGGAAGAACGGCGCGACGCCGGCACCGACCCGGTGGAGCTGCTGGCCGGCCGGCTGCTCGCCGATGGCCACGCCGACCAGGAATTCCTGGCCGCCGCCAAGACCGATGCCATAGCCGGCGCAGACAAAATCCGCGATGGAGTGCAGGCCCTGGCACCGCGCCCCGGCGCGGAAATGTTCAAGTTTGTGTTCGCCGAATCCACTGAGCAGTTGAATGACCAGGCACTCACCTGGCGGAAGGAATCCGAACATGACTGACCAGATGACCGGCAGCTCGGACCTCGCCGCGGCGCAGGCCAACACCGAAGACACTGCAGCCCAGCAGCAGTCCGCCACCCCGTCCGTTCCTGCTGTTTCCGGAACCACCGAGACGCTGTCCATGCAGGCGGCGCTGAACCGTGCCCTGGCGGAGACCCTCGCGGACAATCCGAAGGCAGTGATGCTGGGCGAGGACGTCGGCCGCCTGGGCGGGGTCTTCCGCATTACGGACGGCCTGCAGCAGCGTTTCGGCGCGGACCGGGTCTTTGACACTCCGCTGGCCGAGTCCGGAATCCTCGGCATGTCCGTGGGCCTGGCGATGGCCGGCTTCCATCCGATTCCGGAAGTCCAGTTTGACGGCTTTGCCTACCCGGCCGTGAACCAGATTGTCACCCAGCTGGCCCGGATGAACTACCGCAGCCGCGGCACCATGCCCATGCCGGTGACCCTGCGGGTGCCCAGCTTCGGCGGCATCCGCGCTCCCGAACACCACGGCGAATCCCTTGAAGCACTGTTTGCCCACGTCCCGGGCCTGAAGGTAGTCTCCCCCTCGTCGCCGCACGAGGCGTACCACCTGCTCAAATATGCCGCCACGCGCCCGGATCCCGTGATCTTCATGGAACCGAAGTCCCGCTACTGGCAAAAGGGCGAGGTGGACACGGCCGACGGCGGCAGTCCCCTGGGCTCCAAGGTGGTGCGCAGCGGCAAGCACGTCACCCTGATCGCCTGGGGCGCCATGGTGGCGCGCTGCCTGCAGGTTGCCGAACTTGCCGCCGAGGACGGCATCGAGGTGGAGGTCCTGGACCTGCGCTGGCTCAAGCCGATCGACGCCGAGGGCCTGGCCGCATCCGTCAGCCGGACCCGGCGCGCCGTCGTCGTGCATGAAGCTCCGCTGACCTCCGGACTGGGAGCGGAAGTGGCCGCCCTGGTGACCGAGCGCTGCTTTGACACCCTGCGCGCCCCCGTTGAGCGGGTCACCGGTTTCGACGTACCGTATCCCTCAGGCGATCTTGAAGATGAATACATTCCGAACATTGACCGCATCCTGTTCGGAATCCAGCGAGTATTGGAGTACCGGCGTGGCTGAAATCCCCTTTCCCCTTCCCGACCTGGGCGAAGGCCTGATTGAAGCCACCGTGCTGGAATGGCTGGTGGCCGAGGGCGAGCAGGTGGAACGCAACCAGCCGCTGGTGGAAGTGGAGACCTCCAAGTCCGCCGTGGAGCTTCCCTCCCCGCAGGCCGGCCGCGTGGCACGCACCTACGGCCGGCCCGGCGAGAAAATCAACGTGGGCGAGCCGCTCATCGTCTTTGAAGTACCGGACAACACCGCAGGCATTGTTGGAACCGTGCCGGCCGAAGCGCCCGCCCGCCGGCGGGTCCGCCTCACCGCAGCCCTGGACGAGGACTAAGCCATGCAGCTGAATACCCATGCCGTGGAAGGCTCCGATCCGGGCCTGTTTGCCGAGGTCATCGCGCCCGACGGCGGTGCCCCCGCCTCGCGGCCGGTGCTGCTGCTGCACGGCTTTGCCTCCTCCTCGCAGCTGAACTGGCATGACACCGGCTGGGTAAGCGCCCTGACGTCCGCCGGCAAAACCGTGATTACCGTGGATCTGCCCGGCCACGGGCGCAGCGCAGCCCCTGCAGATCCGCAGGCATATCGCCCCAGCCGCATCCGCGCAGACCTGCTGCAGCTGCTGATGGATGCCGGGGTGCTCCCCCTCGCGGATGACAATCCGGCGTCGGGCGTGGACATCATCGGTTATTCGCTGGGCTCGCGCCTGGCGTGGGAATTCGGAGCCACCCAGCCGGAGATGGTGCACCGCCTGGTGCTCGGCGGCGGTCCGGGCATCACCGATCCCCTGACGGGCTTTAACCTGTCCGCGGCACGGGCAGCTCTGGCCGGCAACGGAGAGATTCACGATGAAACCACCGCCGAGATGGTACGGATGGCCCAGCTGGTTCCGGACAATGATCTGGCTGCGCTGCTGACCATGGTGGAAGCAGTGAAGGAGGAGCCGTTCATTCCGGATGAAGCTGTTCCCGGCATGCCTGCGCTGCTGGTGGCCGGAGACCGTGATTCCTTTGCCGAGGGCACAGCTGAGCTGGCCGATTTGTCCGGGAAAGCGGAAGTGCTCCTGCTGCCGGCCCGGACCCACGCCAATGCGGTAACCTCGCGGTCCTTCAAGCAGGCCGCACTGGAATTCCTGGCCTCACCGGATGCGGCCCCGGTCACCCACGGGTGAGAAGCGGCATATTAATAGTTGGTTCCCCGGCCTTGAGGCGCGAATCGCCGGGGACCCGCCGCGATAGGGTTAAACCGATAGCAGAGTACGATTCCTTTAGTCAGGCTGCTGATTAAATGTATTTCCGGTGCCACACAAGAACCCTGGGAAATCACTGCCGCTTCTTCATTTTTTCGACAGACCCTCAGGGAGGACACCCGTGGATGTACTCCTTGGGCAGCGCTACCGCACCACTGAACTCATCGGTTCCGGCGGCGCTGCGTCGGTCTACCGCGCGGTGGACCAAAACCTCGGCCGGGAGGTCGCAGTCAAGCGCTTCCGTCCCGAAAGCAGCGACACAGACGCAAACCGCCGGCAGCAGCAGGAAACCCTTCTGCTCGCCACGCTGAACCATCCCGGACTGGTGACGCTGCTGGATGCCGGAACCTTCGAGGAGGAAGACGGCCGCACCTCCACCTATCTGGTCATGGAGCTCGTGGACGGGCCGGACCTGCGGGGAACCCTGAAGTCCGGGCCGCTGACACCGGCGGGCACCGGCTCGCTGGGGGCCGATCTGGCCGACGCCCTGAATTACGTGCATTCCAACGGCGTGATCCACCGCGATGTAAAACCGGCAAATATCCTGCTCTATCCACAGGCGGAAAATGACACGCGGCTCTACCCCAAGCTGACTGACTTCGGCATCGCCCGGATGACCGACGCAACCCTGGCCACCGCCCACGGCGCCACCATCGGAACCGCGAATTACCTCAGTCCCGAGCAGGTACAGGGCGGCACCGTTGATCGGCGCACGGACATTTACTCCCTGGGCCTGGTGCTGCTCGAATGCCTCACGGGCGTGAAGGCTTTTCCGGGACCCATTGTTGAGTCCGCCGTGGCCCGCCTGCTCCGGGATCCCGAGGTCCCCGCCGAGCTGGGGTCGGACTGGGTGGAGCTGCTGCGCTCCATGACCGCCCGGACCGTTGACGCCCGGCCGGACGCACATGAGGCTGCCGAAGCCCTTCGTGCCCTTGCCGTGGAGCCGGAGGTTCTGCAGCATCTGGGGTTCCCGACGGATTCCGGTTCCGATGACGCCGTTACCGGCGGAATCACCACCGGCAACATCTACATTCCGCTGCCTCCGGCGCACGCCCCCAGCCTCGGCTGAACCAGCGCAAACAAAAGCCCGGGCCGGAAGAAACTCTCCGGTCCGGGCTTTTGTGCACCGGCTGATTTGCTGCCGGTTCCGCTTCTATTGGTTACAAAGCGTTACTTGGATCCGCCCTCGGCAGACTCCTGGTCTTCCTCGGGTTCAAAGTTCGACGCTTCACCGGTGGACGCGGCGGCCACGCCGTCTTCAGTGTCGGGGATGGTCCCTTCGGGTCCGGTGGTCTTCTCGCCGTCTTTCGAGGAACTCTCGTTGGCGTTCTTTTCGCTGCCCATGGTGGGTCTCCTCATCCGCTGCGGCTCTCGCCGATTGTTCCGGCGCTTACCTTCGATACTAAGCCACCTGTTGACCGCACCGACAGCTGAAGCGGATTTGCCGCCGCTGCCGGGGGCTTGTTCCGTGCCCCGGACAGCCCCGGACGCCCCCGAGAGCTCAGGCACGCCGCCGGCGGGCAGCAACGGCCCACCTGGTGCACAGGCTCAGGATCAGCAGCGCAGCAGCCGCTCCCACGGTGACCAGGAACGCTGCCTGATGCCCGTGACTGTCCGCCAGCCGCCCGGCCAGGGCCGCACCGAGGGCGGTTCCGGTGACGACGCCGCTGGCGAGCATGGTCATGACGGTTCCCATCAGGTGTCCGGGGGCAACCACGGCACCGATGCCGAAGATGCTCACCATGGTGGGACCCACCGGAATGCCCAGGATAAAGAGTGCCACCAGCATGGTGGGAATGTTTGTGGGCAGCAGCAGGAGCACCGAGAAGGCCGTCATGGCAGCCGCGGCGGCCATCCACCGTGCCGCCGGACCGAACCGCTCCGGCCAGAAAGCCACGGACAGTGCAGCGGCCGCGGAGCTGATGCCCATGACCGCGTACAGCAGACCGGCGGCAGAGGAAATGCCAAAGACACCGCCGAAGGCAGTGAGGCTGGTCTGGGTTCCCCCGAAGAACGTTCCCATGGCCACCATGCCCAGCACGGGAAGGGCGATCAGCAGCCAGTCGGCGCGCGGCTCTGCGGTTGCGGCCGGTTCCGGCTGGCCGGAGGCCGCTGCAGCGCTCCGGGCGGCCTTGGCAGCGCGGGCCGGGATGACCGTTCGCACCGTGGGGTGCACGGCAAAGGCGGCGACCATGGTCAGAGTCAGGACGGCGGCGAGCGTCAGGGGCAGCCAGGGTGCGACGGCGGCAGCCAGCAGGCCGACGAGGGCCGGGCCGAGAACGAAGCTCAGTTCGTCAGCCGTTCCTTCGTAGGACATGGCGGTATCCAGATCCCGGGCACCTTCGGTGCCGGCGGTACCGGTGGAGGTGCCGGCCGGACGCCGCGACGTCATGGACATCCAGCGCACGCGGGCCAGCGGACCGACCTGCGGGCAGGTGGCCCCCATGAGGAACGCTGCAGCCAGGATTCCGGCCGCGCTGGAACCGTCGGAGGCGGCGGATAGAAGGTGGGCCATGTAGAGCACCAGTGCCGTGGCCAGCGGGTTGACGATGGCAGCGGCCAGCAGAATCGGACGCTGTCCCACGCGGTCTGCCGCGAAGCCGAGGATCGGAGCGCCGATGGCCGAACCGATGCCGACGGCGCCGGCTGCCAGTCCGCCGGTGGCGTAGGAGCCGGTGACGCTGGTGACCAGGGTCAGGGCGCCCACCGTCAGCATGGCCAGGGGAAGCCGGGCGAGGAAGGCGACCGGAACGAAACCGCGGCCGGCGAGCGCAAAGATCCGTGCGTAACGGCCGGCGGTGCCTGCGGCAGCCTGGTCCGGCTCCTGCGGATGCGCCTGCTGCTGCCGGGGATCCTGCGGCTGCAGGGGGTGGGAAGAGGCTGAAATTGGGGTTTGTTGATTGCTCATGCGATATCCAGATACGTTGCATCGCGCATCGTCCCCCCTCCCGATGCGCCCAACCCGGCTACCCAGCAACCTTACCCTTTATCCGCGGTGCCGATCGAGTTCCGGGGCCCGCCCGCCGCTGCGTGGTTACACCCCCACCGGGTCTCCGGCGGTGAACCGCACGGTGGATCCGTTGCGGCCCTTGGTGATCTGCAGCTGCGCACCGATCCGCTGCTTCATTTCCGCCACGTGGCTCACCAGCCCCACCACGCGGCCGCCGTCGCGCAGTCCTTCCAGCGCGTCCATGACCTGTTCCAGGGAGGTGTCGTCCAAGCTCCCGAAGCCCTCGTCCACAAACAGCGTTTCAATGCTCACCCCGCCGGCTTCCTGCTGAACCACGTCAGCCAGGCCGAGGGCCAGTGCCAGGGAGGCCATGAAGCTCTCTCCGCCGGACAGGGTTGACGTGTCCCGGTGCTGGCCGGTCCAGGCATCCGTGACGTGCAGCCCCAGGCCGGCCTTCTTATTGCCCGACGTGGAGTCACTGTGCACCAGGGCGTAACGTCCGCCGGTCATGGCGGAGAGCCGTTCAGTGGCTGCCGCCGCAACCTGTTCCAGTCGGGCGGCGAGCACGTAGGTGCTCAGCGTCATCTTGTAGCCGTTCTCCCCGAGACCGCGCGCGGTGTCAGTCACCGAGCGGAGAAGCTCATGCCGCTGCTCCAAGGGCTGGATGCGTTCCGCGGCGCCGGCCAGCTCGCGGCTGTAAGACTCCAGCGCATGTGTGGAGGCTTCGAGGAGACCCAGCCGCACCGAGCACCGGGTCAGCTGCGCCCGTGCCGCCGCAGCTGCCTCGGACGCCAGGACCACATCCTCCTCCTCGGGAACCGGGAGGGGTTCCCCGTGTCCGTCCAGTGCCGCGGACGAGTCCTCGCCCTCCCGGCGAAGGGCAAGCCGCTGCCCTTCCTCGTCGTATCGGGCCACTGTGAGCTGAAAATCAGCGGCAGCTGCGGAATCCAGCAGGGCATCGCGCACATCCTGCACCGTGGCGAAGTCCGATCCGAGCAGCCTGGCCGCGAGATCTTCGCGGGCTTCAGCCTCGTTTTCCCGTGCCGTCTGCAGCTCCGCCAGGCTGCTGCGCGCGGCCGTCAGCAGGAGGTGAAGTTCAGACAGGCAGTCAACCCGCTCGCCGAGGGACGCGAAGCCGTCCCGGGCTGCTTCCACCCGGCCGCTGAGCTGTTCGATCTGCCGTTCGCCTGACAACCGCTGCTCATCGGCCTGCGCTGCAGCGAGCAGCGCGGAGGATTCATCGTCGGCGAGCTGCTCGAGCTGCCGGGACAGCTCGGTGCGCCGGGCTGTTGCCTCGGCCAGCTTGCCGGCGGCCGCTGCAGCCGCGGCGAGTTCGGCGCCGGCTGCTTCTTCGCGGGCCCTGGCAGCACCGGCATCGCCGTCGCCGCCCTGGACCTTGAGCTCGGCGACCCGGCGACTGTCCCTGTCTGCCTGCAGCCGCGCAGCCTCGAACTCTTTCTCTGCGGTTTCGGTGCTCTGGCGGGCCTTGTCCTCGTCCTCTTTGGTGACGGCGCTCTCGCCGTCGGGCAGGGCCGCAGGTGCGGGGTGTTCGGCGCTTCCGCAGACCGGGCATCCCTGTCCGTCAACAAGCCGTCCGGCCAGTTCAGCTGCTGCCTGCTCCAGCCGGCGCTGGAGCTTGTCCTGCCATTCCTGGCGCCGGTCCTGGTAGACGCCGCGCAGCCGTGCTGCCTCGGCTTCGGATGCCGCTGCCGTCCGGGACGCTTCGGTGAAGTCTTCGATGGCGCGGGTTAGGGAGCGGGCCTGTTCCAGCTCGCTGCGTGCTGATTCCTGCTTGGATGCCTGTTCGCGCAGGGTGTCCAGTTCCCGGGCAAGGCCGTCTTCTTCGGTGCGGAGTTCCCCGGCGGCAGCTTCCGCAGCCGCCGCAGCAGCACGGCTTGCTGCGGCCCGTGTGGCGGCATCCGCACAGTCCGCTTCGAGCTCGCCTATGCGCTGTTCCTCGGCCAGGGCGGCTTCCGCTGATCCGCGTTCGCTGGTCAGACGGGCATCCGCGGCCGACAGCACCGGCAGCACGGCTTCCCGTGCCCGGCCGTTGTCTGCAGCCGTTTCCTGCCTGATGCCAAAACCGGCCGCCAACGGATGCTCGACCAGGGCCTGACGGGCCTGGTCCGCAGCGCTTTCTCGGCTTTCCAGCCGTTCCTGCGCCGTATCGACGGCCCGGACATAGCCGCTGAGCACCTCTGCCTGCAGGTGGCGGGCCAGGCTCTGGCGCACCGGTTCCACTTCCTCGCGGTGCCGGAGGTGGTCCTGTTCATCGCGTTCGAGCTGCTCACGTGCGATGCCGCGGGCACGGCGGTGCTCCACGTCCTGACGAAGGTCCTCGGCTTCGCGAAGCGCCGTCTCCAGGGCGGCGTGTTTTTCCCTTTCCTGCGCGGTGCGTTCTGCCAGCCGGCGGCGGAATTCTTCGACGGATTCGATTTCGCCTGCGGCGTCCTCCCCTGCCGGGTCGGGCAGCAGGCCGGCTCCGTCAACAGCATCGGCGGCGGATTCGCCGTCGTCGCCGCTGTCCGCCCACCTGTCCATTTCATCGCGTGCCCTGCGCAGGACGTGCTCACTCTCCGCCCGGGCGGCGACCAGCTCCCCGGCGGCGACGGCGAGATCATCCCTCAGCTGCGCTTCAATGTTCTCGAACCGGGTGGTTCCAAACAGTTTCTGCAGCAGGGCGGCCCGGGTGAGCGCGTCAGCTCGCAGGAAGGCGGCAAAGTCGCCCTGCGGCAGCATCACCACGCGGGTGAACTGTTCCTTGTCCATGCCCATGAGGGCCTGGATCTCCGCACCTGCCTCATCGTTGCGGGCGGTTTTCTGGATCCATTCCCCGTTAGCAAACTCGCGGAGCGTGGTTTTGGCCTGCTCGACCACCGTTTTTCCGGTGCCGCGCTTGGCCGGACGGTTCCACGCGGGATTGCGCACCACTTCAAAGCGGCGGTCGCCTGAACTGAATTCACACAGGACTTCCGGCGCGGTGTCCGGGGCGGCATGATCACTGCGCAGCCGCTTGGAGGTCTGCCGGGCGCCGGGAACGGATCCGTACAGGGCATAGCAGATGGCATCGAGGATGCTGGTTTTCCCTGCTCCGGTGGGGCCGTTGAGAAGGAACAGCCCGTGTGCTCCCAGTTCATCGAAATCGATGACCTGACGTTCGGCAAACGGACCGAACGCCTGGATTTCAAGCCGGTGGATCCTCACTGTGCCGCCTCCGCTGACTGGACTTTCGACAGGACCTCGGCGAAGAGCTGTTTCTCCTGTTCATCGGCACGGCGGGACCGCACGTGGTCCAGGAAGCCGCAGCAGATGTCCAGATCATCAGTGGCCCGCGCCAGCCGCTGGCTGTAGGTCTGGGTGGCGGTCCGCGGGCCCGACGCCGGCTCAAACGTGAGCACGAGGGTATCCGGGAAACGGGTGCGCAGCCGTTCCATGGCTTTCGCCGGACGCTCGTCGTCGGTGAGCGTGACCTGGCAGTAAGCGTCTTCAGCGTCGGTGAGCCCCGGATCGGCGAGCAGGTGCTCCAGCGTCCCCTTGAGCACGGCGAGCCGGCGCGGCGCCGGCCAGAGGACCGGTTCCACCGATGCCGGCCCGCCGCCGTCGAATTCCACCAGCAGCCCGCCCTTTTGCTGCCGCGCTTCGGAGAAGGAGTACGGCAGCGGAGAACCGCTGTACCGGACTGAGGAGCTCAGTTCCTGCCGCCCGTGCAGATGTCCCAGCGCGGTGTAGGCAAAGTCGTCAAAGAGGTCCAGGGGAACAGCACCGACGCCGCCCACGGTCAGGTCACGTTCACTGTCCGAGGTGATGCCGCCGCTGGCAAAAACATGGGCCATCGCCACGGGGATGACCGGCTGCCCCTCCGCGGCGCGTCGCTCAACGTCCGTCCGGATCCGGCGTACGGCCTCGCCCACGACACTGGCATGGTGCGGAACGTCAACGCCGAGCTCCGGGGCGGCCAGCCGCGGCTCAAGATAGGCAATGCCGTAGACGGCGACGGGAGCGCCGCCGTCCTGCGAAAGCAGCACCGGTTCCGCGATCTCGCTGATCCGGGTCCGCAGGTAGACGCCTCCGCGCTCGAAGATTTTGCTGCCGAAGCCCAGCCGGGCCGCGGAGTCGTGGTTGCCGCTGGAGAGGATGACCTTGGCTCCCGCGGCGGTGATGCGTTCCAGGGCCGAGTCGAGCAGGCGCACGACGTCGACTCCGGGCAGCGCGCGGTCGTACACGTCACCGGCGATCAGGACGGCATCCACGTCCTTCTCGCGGACCGTCTCGACCAGGCGGTCGATGAACTGCTGCTGGGCGCCGAGCATCCCCACGCCGTGGAAGGAACGGCCCAAATGCCAGTCGGAAGTGTGCAGTAATCGCATACCAACAAAACTACCCCGAGGCACCGACACTCCCCGGCCACCGGGAACATAAGAACGCCCACCCCCTTCCGCGGGTCCTGCTGCGGAAGGGGGCGGGCGGGGTAATGCTCGACGCCGGCGCCTGGCTGGCGGCGCGGGCTGCCAGCGGCGCCGGCTGCCCGGGCTAGGCCTTGGCGCTGCCCGGACGGTCGCCGTCGTCGTCGCCGTCGTCGAAGAACCCGCGGGCGTCGTCCTTCTTCTCCAGTGACACCGCATGCGGCGCAGCGGGAGCGGAGGTGCCGGCAGGCGCTGCGGGAGCGGCAGCTACTGCATGATCTACGTCATCAACGTCGGTTTCGGTTTCGGTATCTTCTGCCATGCGCTCACGGGCGGAAACCGTCAGGTCGACGCTGCGGTAGATCAGTCCGGTGATCAGCGCACCCAGGATCGGTGCTACCCAGAAGAGCCACAGCTGTTCCAGGGCGTCGGTGCCGGCGAAGATTGCCGCCGCCGTTGACCGTGCCGGGTTGAGGGAACCGCCGGTGATCGGGGCCAGGAAGGTCAGCAGGACGGCGTAGGTCACGCCCACGGCAAAGGCGGCCGAGATGGCGGGGATCCGGCCCTTGGAGGCGCCGAGGAACACGGCCACCAGCAGTGCGGTGCCCACTACCTCTGCGAGCAGGGCGCTGGCCAGCGGAAGACCAAGCTGGTAATCGGGGCCGTAGCCGTTGGCGAGCGCGGTGAAGATGTCCGAGCGCTGTGCAATCTCGGCCGGGACGCCCTGGAACACTACCCACAGGATCAGGAACGCCAGGAGCGCACCGATAAGCTGTGCCACCACGTAGACGGGAAGGGCCTTCCAGGACGTGCGGCCGGCTGCGGCGCTGCCCAGGCTGATGGCGGGGTTGAAGTGGCCCCCGGAGACATAGCCGAAGGCCACCATGCCGGCTGCGGCGGCCAGTCCGACGGCCAGGGGCGCCGAGACGCCGCCGGTGGAGCTGAAGATGGCGGCGGCCGTGGCGAAGACCAGCAGGAAGGAACCGATGAATTCCGCGGCGCTGCGCCCCAACAGCCCGTAGCTGTGCAGCGGCTTGCGGCGTCCGGGTCCGACGGCAGGGCGCACAGCGCGTGCGCCGCCTGCAGAGATGGGATCAGCATTCATTGGCAAAAGTTTCCTCTTCCTAGTTATTGCGGCATGGCGGTCGGCTCTCCGTGGAGCCGCCGCCGCCCCGAGCCGTATCTTCGGCGCCGGGGCAAACTCCACCAGCCTCCCATCCCGCGCTGTGAAGTTCCTGTGGGCGCGCTCACTGGGGGACCCTCGATATGCTGGAACGGTGAGTCCTAACCCTGAAAATGTCCCTGCCGCCGAGTCCTCGCCTGCGGAGCCCGATGCAGCTTCCTTCCATCTTCCGTCGAACGGGCAGTCAGGCAAAGTAGTTGGCTGTCTGCTGGGCGGCGCGTTGGGCGATGCCCTGGGCTATGCCGTGGAGTTTTCCAAACTGTCCGAGATCCGGTCAGCCTTTGGCCCTGACGGGCTCCGGGACTTTGCGGCGCTGCCGTCGCCCGTCCCGTTTTCCGATGACACACAGATGACCCTCTACACCCTGGACGGACTGCTGGAGGCGCTGGAATGGGCCAACCAGGGCCTGGGCGCGGATGAGACAGCCTGTATCTGGCTGGCCTACCTGCGCTGGCTGAAGACACAGGGGGTCCCCCTGGATCCCGGTGCTCCCAGCCCGCCGCTGCGCTGGATTGATTCGCAGACCGTCCTGCACCAGCGCCGCGCACCCGGTAACGCCTGCATTTCCGGCCTTTCGGGACCGGACATGGGCACCAAGTTCCGCCCGGTCAACCCGGACTCCAAGGGATGCGGAACGGTGATGCGCTCCGCTCCCTTTGGGCTGCTCCCCTACGTCGAGTCCGAAATGGTGTACCGGCTCAGCGAAGATGCTGCGGCGCTGACGCACGGACATCCGTCCGCCCTGCACTCCGCTGCGGTGTTCTCCACCCTCATCCACGATCTGCTTGCGCCGGACGCCTCCCTGCAGCAGGCCGCGGATGAGGCTGTGCGCCGGGCCGCGGACAGCGGGGTGCCGGAACTGGCCGCCCGGCTCACCGCGGCGGTGGAGCTGGCCCGCTCCGGACCGGTCTCCCCCGAGGCGCTCACCGCTGCCCTGGGCGAGGGGTGGGTGGCCGAAGAAGCACTGGCCATCGGGCTCTACGCGGCCCTGGCCGCTGCCTCGGCCGGCTCGCCGCAGGAGCACTTCCGGGCAGCGCTGGCGCTGGCCGTCAACCACGACGGCGACAGCGACTCCACCGGCTCCATCACCGGCAACATCCTGGGCACTCTCTACGGCGCCGCCGCGCTGCCGGCCGCCTGGCTGGCAGCCCTGGAGGGCCGGGACGTCATCGAGGAGCTGGCGCGGCAGTTCACCGCCGCCACCGCGGGCTAAGCGCCGCCCAGCAGCCGCAGGAATTCCGGCTCGGAAAGCACCTCAATGCGCTGCCCCTTGCCATGCAGGTCCAGGACCCGGCGGGCCTTGCCCGTCAGGACGCCGTTGCGCAGGTCCCCGGCCTCAAAACCGTCCCCCATCACCAGCACGGTGGTGGCCCGGGTGACGTTGGAAGCAGGCCTGGCACCGAGATCGGCTGCCCGGTTCTTGGCGGACTGGCGTGACATGCCGAGGTTGCCGCTGAACACCACGGTCTGCCCGTAGAGGGGGTGGTCCGGGTCGGCCGCCGGGTTGGGGGCCGGGTTCTCCCCCTCGGACGGCCACCCTGCCCAGCCGGTGGCCGCTGCCTTGGCTTCGGTTCCGGTTCCGCGTTCCAGCGCTGCCCGGGTGGCCTTGGACAGGACATCCACGCCGGGGATATAGGCGGGCAGCCGGGACGGAACCATGCCCTGTCCCGTGAAGAACTCCGGCATGTCCGCCGCACCGCTGCGGCGCACAATGTCCAGCATGATTCCGGCGCACGCACGCGCGTCCTCGACGGCGTCGTGGTGGTTCTGCAGCGGCACCCCGGCGGCCTCGGCCGCGAACGGCAGCGAGTGCGATGCCAGGGAATAGGTCCGGCGGGAGTGGACCACTGAACAGGTGTAGTCATAGGCCGGGCCGGGCAGATCGGAGACCTCCAGCGCGGAGCGGATCACGCCCATGTCAAAGGCGGCGTTGTGGGCCACCAAAAGGTCCTCGCCGATGAATGCACCGATTTCCGGAAACAGTTCGCCGAAGCGCGGGGCTCCGGCCACCATCTCCGCTTCGATGCCGTGGATGCGGATGTTGCGGCGGTCAAAGAAGTCGTGGCCGGCGGGCGGGCGCATCAGCCAGGACGTCTCGTCGACGACGACGCCGTCCCGCACCTTGACCAGCCCCACCGAACAGGGAGAACCCCGGAATCCGTTGGCCGTTTCGAAGTCAATGGCCGTGAATTCAATTCCCACGCGGTGTTCGGTTCCTTAGATTTCTGCCTGCAGACACTGCTGCGGTGATGCGGTTTTTCGTACGTGCCGGGGTGCTGGTGAAACGGAGAGTAAAGGCCGGTCCGGACTATTCGCCGTCGACCGGCTCGGCCGGCTGGACCGGACCGACCGGCTGCTGCGCCGAAGCCGACTTCTTGCGGCGGTGCGAGCGGACCTTACTGATCACAAACCACACTGCCACCAGAACACACACAACAATGACGATCTTCTGGAAGACGCCGGCGTATTCCTCAACCACGTGCCAGCTCTCGCCCAGGTAGTAGCCGGAAAAGACGAAGATGGCGTTCCAGATGAGGCTGCCTGCAGTTGTCAGGCCCAGGAACTTCCAGATGGGCATCCGTTCGATGCCGGCGGGAATGGAGATCAGGCTCCGGAAGATGGGGATCATGCGCCCGAAGAACACGGCCTTGGATCCGTGGCGGTTGAACCAGGCTTCCACCTTGTCCACGTCCTCCAGGTCCACCAGGGGAACCTTGGACACCAGTGCCCGCATCCGGCGCCGGCCAAGCCAGGCACCGAGTCCGTACAGCGCCCAGGCGCCGATAACGGAGCCCAGCGTTGTCCAGATCAGGGCCGCGACGAGGGAGAAGTTGCCCTGGCTGGCGGTGAATCCTGCCAGCGGCAGGATGACCTCGCTGGGCAGCGGCGGAAAGAGGTTTTCCAGGGCGATGGCCAAACCTGCGCCCGGAGCACCGATGGTCTCCATGACGCTGACGGCCCAGTCGGCGACCCCTCCCAGCGCCGATCCGTCGGAATTGGCGGTGGCAACTGAGGCAAGAATCTGTGTAGTCATATTGCCCTCAATTCTGCCTTAGGAGCGGCCGGGGCGGAAACCCGACACCGCCGGCCCCGCGGATTGGCCCTTCTTCCCTGCTGCGCGAAGGCGGTGCGGAAGCCTGCGGGCACGCGGTGATCGGTCCGCGCAGGCTCCCGCAAAGACACTCAGGCCAGGGCCTCGATGATGGCCGGCAGCAGCGCCCTGAAGGCCTGCCCGCGGTGGCTGATGGCGTTTTTCTCCTCCGGGCTCAGCTCGGCGCAGCTGCGGTCCAGTCCCTCGGGCTGCAGGATGGGGTCATAGCCGAATCCCCCGTTTCCGCGCGGTGCGGCCAGAAGCGTCCCGCGCAGCTCGGCACGCTCCACCGTGGTGGCTCCATCGGGCAGCGCCAGTGCGGCGGCGCAGACGAAGGCTGCGCCTCTGTGCTCCTCGCCGATATCCGACAGCTGGGCGAGCAGGAGGTCCAGGTTGGCGGCGTCGTCGCCGTGCCGGCCGGACCAGCGGGCGGAGAAGATGCCCGGAGCCCCGCCCAGGACATCCACGGCCAGCCCGGAATCATCCGCGATGGCGGCCAGCCCGGTCGCCTCAGCGACCGCACGCGCCTTCAACAGCGAGTTGGCCTCGAAAGTGACGCCGGTTTCGGGGACATCCGGAACGCCCGCGGCGGCCGCATCAATCACCTGCGTGTCGACGTCGAGCCCCTCGATCCGCCCGCGCAGCAGTTCGCGCAGCTCCCGCAGCTTACCGGCGTTGCGCGTAGCCAGGACCAGGCGGGCCTGAGCGGGAACGACGGCGGTCATACCGTTTCCTTAAGGGCCTCACCGAGGGTCCGGCGCTGGATTTCGGCCAGTTCCGAAGTGCCCAGCAGGGCCAGGTCAAGGAGGGCGTTCAGCTCGTCGCGGTCAAACGGTGCACCTTCGGCAGTGCCCTGGACCTCCACGAACTTTCCGGATCCGGTCACCACCACGTTCATGTCGGTTTCGGCGCGGACGTCTTCCACATACGGCAGGTCCAGCATGGGCACCCCGTCGATGATGCCCACGCTGATGGCCGCTACCGTGTCCAGCAGCGGGTTGGCGTTCTTGGCAATGAGCTTGTTCTCCTTGGCCCAGGCCAGGGCGTCGGCGAGGGCCACGTAGGCGCCGGTGATCGCGGCGGTGCGGGTGCCGCCGTCGGCCTGCAGTACGTCGCAGTCCAGGACAATGGTGTTTTCGCCCAGCGCCTTGGTGTCGATGATGGAGCGCAGCGAGCGGCCGATCAGCCGGGAAATCTCGTGCGTGCGCCCGCCCAGCTTGCCCTTCACGGATTCACGGGCGTTGCGGGTGTTGGTGGCGCGGGGCAGCATGGCGTATTCAGCGGTGACCCAGCCCTTGCCTTCGCCCTTGAGCCAGCGGGGAACGCCGGCCGTCAGGGACGCGGTGCACAGCACCTTGGTGTTGCCGAATTCGATCAGCGCGGATCCTTCGGCCTGCTTGGACCAGCCGCGGGTGATGGTGATGTCGCGCAGCTGGTCGGGGGTGCGGCCGTCGGAACGGACGACGGCGGTGCCTGCGGAGGGCGTGGAGGAAGAACTGTTTGCGGCTGTAGTCATGCGCCCAGTCTATCGGCCGGCTCCGCGGGGCAGGCCGCAGCGGGGGCCCTGGTCCCCCCGGCTTTCCCTCGTGGCTGATACCTGCCTGAGGTTGTGCCATCACACGGATCCGCGACCGCCTGTTCAGGACCACCCAACAGGAAGACCACGTCAGATACAGCCCGGCCGATTTTCTCCATGACCGCTGCGATGCGTCCGGACTTGGGAACGGGGAATGGGAACGACATGGTCACAGCAAGGCGCCCGCCAAAATGCGTCATATTGCCGGACGTACACGTTCTAGGCTGCGCGACGGAGCCGACTACTGTTTGAGCTGGCTGTGGGCCGCCGCGGCTTCACCGGATGCGACCACTGACTCATCGTCATCATCCATGGGGAGAACCAACACGGCGCCTGCCGGCCGAGCTGCGACATCGCCCATCAGTTTCTCCAGTACCGCCCCGGTAGCCAGGCGGAAGGCCGCCGCCTGCCTGTCGGGTGAAGCCTCTGCTCCCGACACGTCGATGGAGGGCGGGTCAGGCAGGCTGGCAAGCTTCTTCACCGGAGCCGGTGTTTCACGGCCCAATTTTCCGTCGAGAGAGACACGCAGCCGCGCAGCCGAAATATCCCGCCCCAGTTCGGCCAGGAATTCAGCTGCCTCGTTACGGCTCAGCTTGTGCGTTTCGCTCATTGCCGTCCTCTCGGTCGCCCGTGTCGTTCCCATTGTGCTCTTCCTTGCCTGCCTCGTCCATGACCCGCTGGTACGCGGCTAAGTAGTCATCGCCGATGATGCCCTGGGCGGCCATGGCCTGAAGCGTACTTGACGCTGTATCCATGGTCTCCTCTGCCTGGGCAGCGCTTGATGCTGCCGTCGGACGCCATGCCGGGTCCAGCAGTGTCAGATCCTCATCATCGACCTTGCCGGCCGCAGTGAGTCGATCCAGCATCTTGAATCCAAGGTCCTGCCGCTTGACCTGATCGGACAGGGAAGCGTCCAGGGCCCATTGGACCCTCTTCCACCACTCAGCCCGGTCATCGGCGCGGCGGCGTTCAGCCATGGCGTTCCGGTTATCCTCAGACTGCTTTTCCGCATTGATTCTCTGCCTACGGACGGAAGCCAGCCCGATCCACAACGTAACCCCAGCACCAATGAGGACGGCCAACGGGCTCAGGGCAGCGGCGATTTCCCACCACGCCGGATCGGCACGGGCTAGTTCCGCCGCCTGACGGGCGATCTCTTCAAGCTGTTCCTCATCCATTGCGGGCCAGCCTAGCTGCTGTCCTGCCAGCTACGGGTGAGCGCCGCCACGTACTGGACATGCCCTCTCTGCAGCCCCGCGATCCAACTGGCCGGCCGCAGCGGGGGCGGTCAGCCCGCGGGCAGGACTCCGCGGTTGACTGCCAATCCCGCGGTAAAGGGGCTGCCGACGTCGTAGGAGACGCCCGCAACGGCCACCGCGAGGTCTCCGGCATAGGTTTCCCGCGCCTCGGACACTGAGGCGTTCGCGTCATTCCACACCGGCAGGTGGGTGAGCAGCAGGCGGCGGGCGCTGGCTGCCGAGGCGGCTGCGCCGGCGCGCTTTCCGGTCAGGTGCACGCCTTCAATCGCGTCGTCGCGGCCTTCGTGGAAGGCTGCTTCGCACAGGAAGACGTCGCTCTCACGGGCGGCCTCTTCCAGGCCGTCGCAGGAGTCCGTGTCTCCCGAGTAGGCCAGGGTGTGCACTACGGGGAGGCCCTCAGCGTCGAAGCCCGGTGCCTCCACGCGCAGGGCGTACGCTTCCTCGGCCGGATGCAGGACCGGGTAGGGCGTAACCGTGAACGGCCCGATGGTGACGGCCTCGCGGCTGGTCCAGTGCTGGAACTCGAAGTCCTCATGCATGCCCGGATCGGCGGGCAGGCCGTAAGCCGTGGCCATCCGGTCCGCCGTGTCCTTGGGACCCCACACCGTGATGCGGTCGCGGTTCCATCCTTCGGGGTCCCAGTGCACGGCCACGTGCAGGCCGCACAGGTCCATGCAGTGGTCCGGATGCAGGTGAGTCAGCAGGACCGCATCAATGTCGCGCAGGTCCATGTAGCGCTGCAGTGCGCCCAGGGAGCCGTTGCCCAGGTCCAGGAGGATGCGCCAGTCGCGTTCGCCGTCGTTGGCGGTCACGAGATAGCAGCTGGCGGGTGAGGCCGGGCCCGGAAAGGACCCGCTGCAACCCACAATGGTCAGTTTCATAAGGTGCCGTTCCGAAGGGCGCCGGGCGGCCTTCCGTGGTTGCGGTGAGTGGAGCGGTCTGCGGCGACCATGTCCGGAGTGATCCGGGCCATGCTGCCGGTGGGGTAGTGGGCGGCCACGTTGTCCACATGCTCAACGCTGAGGACTTCGGGGCCGAGGAAGCGCCGCGCGAGCAGTTCAAACGACGTCGAATCCCCGGTGGCCACGAAATGGTGCTCCGGAGCGGTTTGAGCCGTGCGCTGCAGATTATGGGAGATCAGTGCCCGGTAAACGTCCTTGGCGGTTTCCTCGGCACTGGAAACCAGCGTGACACCGTCGCCCATGACATAGGAGATCACACCGGTCAGCAGCGGGTAGTGCGTGCAGCCCAGCACCAGGGTGTCCACGTCCCGAGCCTTCAGCGGGGCCAGGTATTCTTCGGCCGTGGCCAGCAGATCGGGTCCGGCAGTGACACCGGCTTCCACGAATTCCACGAAGGCCGGGCAGGCGACGGAGGAGATCTCCAGGTGCGGGGCGGCGGCAAACGTGTCGTTGTAGGCCCGTGAGCCAACGGTGGCTTCGGTGCCGATCACGCCCACCCGCCCGGAGCGTGTGGCGGAGACGGCCCGCCGCACCGCGGGCTGGATGACTTCGATGACGGGAATGCCGTAGCGGCGGGTGTAACGCTCACGGGCGTCCCGGAGGACGGCGGCGGAGGCGGTGTTGCAGGCGATCACCAGAAGCTTGACGCCGGAATCCACCAGTTCATCCATCACGCCAAGCGCATTGGCCCGGACTTCGGCGATGGGAAGGGGACCATACGGCCCCTTGGCGGTGTCCCCCACGTAAAGAATCGACTCATTGGGCAGCTGGTCGATCACCGCGCGGGCAACCGTCAGGCCTCCCACGCCGGAGTCGAAAATACCAATGGGGGCGTCCTGGCGCTGTGCATTCGGCGATTCGGTCATCAGCATGGAACTACCCGGGTCAGAGCTCATAATGTAACGACAATAGCCCCCGGGCGGCCCGCCGCGTACTTAGGCCGGAGTGCTCTTGATCACAGCAGGGAGCGTGTCATCGCCTGCATGAGTGTCTCCTGGAGCCAGGTGACAAAGTTGTACACCAGGGCCAGGTAACCGTCCACGTCCTGTGCCTTCGACGGGTCCGTGATGCCGTGCAGGCGCTCGGCGTCTTCGTCCGTTTCCAGGTCCAGCCGGTCCGCGAGGACCAGCCGTACATCGTTGAGAGCCCGGGCAAAATACTGGGCCTGTTCGGGGTTCAGCAGCAGCGGCTTGGACTCCAGGAGCAGAGCAGATGCCCGCAGCGCACCGGTCTTGTCCTCCCTCAGCGAGCGCTCGGTCAGGCGGCGGAATTCGAGGGCTTCGTCGTCGTCGCCCATCACGCCGTCCGGCAGCAGCCGGCGCAGTGCGGAGTCGGACGGGACACGTGCACTGGTGTCCAAACCCACCATCGCGGCGAGCGGGTCGGTATCCGCAGGGGTGTCCGGTTCCAGCATGCCGAGCACATCGGCGAAAAGGCTGCGCAGCAGCTCCCGCTCCCCCGCCTCCAGCGATGCTGAGATTCCCTTGCGGGTGACCTTGAATCCGGTTGCCACGTTTGTCCTATCCGCCGGCCGGGGGCCGGTCTGTGCTGCGCGTTGGTGCTGCTCGGTGCTGGAAAGCCGGGCCGGCGGTGCGGCCTACGGCTCGTCCGTCTTCTGGAAGGTGGCCCAGAGGCCAAAGGAATGCATCGCCACGGTGTCGCGCTCCGCAGATTCCCGCGAGCCGGCTGCCACCACCGATTTTCCCTGTTCGTGCACTTCCATCATGAGCTTGTTGGCCTTGGCTTCCGAGTAGCCGAAATAGCTGCGGAACACGTAGCTGACGTAGCTCATCAGGTTGACGGGGTCATTCCACACAATGACCACCCAGGGCACGTCATTGTCCACCAGGGACTCCGTCCCGGTCCGCTCGAGGGTATCGGTGCCGGGCGACGTGCCCAGCACAGCGCCGGCTGCAGTGCTCAAAGTCATGACTCCAATTGTAGGTTGGACGAGGTTCCCGAACCGCCAGCGGATGCCTTCTACTCAATAAGCGAACGGAGGATAGAGTTTTGACTGTGAACAGTCCTTCCGCGTGGCGCCAGCCGAATGCCGCCCTCTATACCGACCACTACGAGTTGACCATGCTGCAGGCTGCCCTGCACTCGGGCACCGCCTCCCGCCGCTCAGTCTTCGAGGTCTTCGGCCGCAGGCTGCCGGACGGGCGCCGATACGGCGTGGTGGCCGGAACCGGCCGGATCCTCGAGGCCCTCGCCGCGTTCAGGTTCGACGATGAACAGCTGGAGTTCCTGGAGCGCACCTCCGTGGTGGACGCACGCACGCTCAGCTGGCTGGCTGATTTCCGGTTCTCCGGCAACATTTTCGGCTATGCCGAGGGTGAGGCGTATTTCCCCAATTCGCCCATTCTCACCGTGGAGTCCAGCTTCGCCGAGGCCTGCATCCTGGAGACCCTGCTCCTGTCCGTGCTGAACCATGACAGCGCCATTGCCTCCGCCGCGTCCCGCATGGTTTCTGCCGCCGGCGGGCGCCCGTGCATCGAGATGGGATCGCGCCGCACGCATGAGGAAGCAGCCGTGGCCGCAGCACGCGCCGCCATCATTGCCGGCTTTGACAGCACCTCCAACCTGGAGGCCGGCCGGCGCTACGGATTGAAGACGGTGGGCACCGCAGCGCACTCCTTCACCCTGCTGCATGACACGGAACGGGCCGCCTTCCAGGCACAGGTGGACTCACTCGGCTCCAACACCTCACTGCTGGTGGACACGTACGACGTCGAAGCCGGCGTCCGCAACGCCGTCGCCGTCGCCGGGCAAAAGCTGGGCGGCGTGCGGCTGGACTCCGGCGACCTGGTGGCGCAGGCCCGCTGGGTCCGCGAACTCCTTGATGACCTGGGGAACACGGAAACCCGCATCATGGTGACCTCCGATCTGGACGAGTACGCCATTGCAGCCTTGGCCTCCGCACCCGTGGACGCCTATGGTGTGGGGACGTCGCTGGTGACCGGTTCCGGCGCACCCACCGCCGGCATGGTCTACAAGCTGGTCAGCCGGGAAGGGGACGACCACGAGTTTGTCTCCGTGGCCAAGGCCGCCAAGAACAAAGCGTCCCGGGGCGGACGCAAGTACGCGCTGCGCCGGCTCAACGAGCGCGGAACCGCCACGGCGGAGGTCATCGGCATCGGCCACCGTCCGCTGGATGACGGCAATGACCGGCCGCTGCTGGAGCAGTTTGTTGCGGACGGTGAAATCCTTCCCGGCTGGACCGGAGCCGAGGCCGTGGAGCGGGCGGCCAAGCGCCATGCCGCCTCCCTGGCAGAACTTCCCAGCTCGGTGAACCGCCTGCAGCGCGGCGAACCGGTAATCCCCACTGAATACGAGGAGTAAGAATGACGCGTGCCCTGATTGTTGTAGACGTCCAGAACGACTTCTGTGAAGGGGGTTCCCTCGCCGTTCCCGGCGGAGCCGACACGGCGTCCGAAATCACCGACTACATCGAAACGACGCTGGGCCGCTACGCCGTCGTCGCCGCCACCCAGGACTGGCACATTGAGCCCGGCGCCCACTTCTCCGACACTCCCGATTACAAGGAGTCCTGGCCGGTGCACTGCGTCGCCGGCACGACCGGTGCCAATCCGCATCCGGACCTGGACACCGAACACATTGATGCATTCTTCCGCAAGGGACAGTACGAGGCAGCCTACTCGGGCTTTGAAGGCGTCCTGGCACCCGAGGATGAGGTGCCCACCGGCGATTTGGACGCGGCCACCGCACCGGTGGACCCCGCCGAAACGGTGAGCCTGGATGACTGGCTTCGGGACAACGACGTCGATGAGGTGGTCATCGTGGGCCTGGCCACCGACTACTGCGTCCGGGCCACCGCGCTGGACGCCATCGCTGCCGGCTATGACACCTACGTCATTCCGGACCTGTGCGCCGGGATCGACCGCGCGGACACCCGGGCTGCCCTGGCCGAGCTCGAAGACGCCGGCGTGGAGCTGCTGGACCTGTAACACCGGTTCGGGCGGGCTGCACAGAGCAGATCACAAAGACAGAAGAGGTGCCGGAGCGTATTGCTCCGGCACCTCTTCTGCGTCTTCCGGGAGCCTGCGGTCAGGGCTGCCCCTCCTGGGTGTGCCGATACGGCGCCCCGCCCGGTTCTTTCGTGCAGCTAACGGGGCTTGGAAAAATCCCTCGGACAGATACCGGGTTTATTTAGCCCGAATTCGCGGTTTCAGCCCGTCAGCTGCACGAAGGATTCGCCCCGAGCCCACCAGAGCCCGCTACCTGCCCGAAGGTTGCGCCCGAGCCCCTACTTGCGCCCGATGAACCAGTCCTGCAGCTTCTTGAGCCGCTGGTTGAGCTGTTCCTCGTTTGCCTGCGCCACGGGCGGCCCGCCGCAGATACGCCGCAGTTCGCTGTGCACCATGCCGTGCGGCATTCCCGACCGGGCAGCCCACGCGGACACATTCTTTGCCAGCTGCCCGCGCAGTTCGGTGAGCTGGCGGTGGTCCATGACGGTGGGGGCAGGTTCGGGCTCGGGTGACGCCGCTGCCTTGCGCCCGCGCCGGGACTGCTGCTCATGCTGGCGCTGGCGCAGCAGCATGCCCACCTGGTCTGCGTCCAGCAGGCCGGGGATGCCCAGGAAGTCCTGTTCCTCTTCGCTGCCCAGCTCTCCGCCGGTCCCGAACTCGCCGCCGTCGAACAGCACGCGGTCAAAGGATGCCTGCGATTCCAGTGCCTCGAACTTCTGCTTGGTGAGGGAATCGGAGGCTTTTTCCTCGCGGTTGGCGGCCTCCATGAGGCTGTCCTCCAGCGCGAACCCTTCCTCCTCGAGGTGGTTCTCCGGCCGGTCCAGGGCGTGGTCGCGTTCCAGTTCCAGCTGGTTGGCCAGGGCCATCAGGTTGGGCACCGACGGCAGGAACACCGACGCCGTCTCTCCCCGCTTCCGGGCACGGACAAACCGGCCCACAGCCTGCGCAAAGAACAGCGGCGTGGCTGTGGAGGTGGCGTACACGCCCACTGCCAGGCGCGGAACGTCCACGCCTTCGGACACCATGCGCACAGCCACCATCCAGCGGCGGTCCCCGGCGGAGAACTCATCGATCTTGTCCGAGGCCTTGGCGTCATCGGAGAGGATGACCGTGGGAGACTCCCCCGTGATCTTCTTCAGCTGGCCCGCGTAGGCGCGCGCGTCGTCGTGGTCCGTTGCGATCACCAGCCCGCCGGCGTCGGGCACTGCCCGGCGCACCTCGGAAAGCCGGCGGTCAGCGGCGGCCAGCACCGCAGGGATCCATTCACCCGTGGGGTTCAGCGCCGTGCGCCAGGCCTGAGCGGTGATGTCCTTGGTAACGGCGGCTTCGCCGAGGGAGGCGGCCATTTCATCACCGGCGCTGGTCCGCCAGCGCATGGTGCCGGAGTAGGCCATGAACATCACCGGACGCACCACGTGGTCCTTCAGTGCCTGCCCGTAGCCGTAGGTGTAGTCCGCCTTGGAGCGGCGGATCCCGTCGCGGTCCTTCTCATACTCCACAAAGGGAATGGCCGCCGTGTCCGAGCGGAACGGCGTACCGGTCAGGGACAGCCGCTTGACGGCCGGTTCGAAAGCCTCACGGATGCCGTCACCCCAGGACAGGGCGTCGCCGCCGTGGTGGATCTCATCCAGGATCACGAGGGTGCGGGCAGCTTCGGTCTTGGCCCGGTGCAGCATGGGTTTGGAGGCCACCTGCGCGTAGGTCACGGCCACGCCGATGAAACCGTCGCCGTGGCGGCCGTCGGCGTTCTTGAAGTTGGGGTCCAGGGCCAGTCCCACCTTGGCGGCGGCGTCGGCCCACTGGCGCTTGAGGTGGTCGGTGGGCGCGACGACGGTGATCCGCTTGACGATCCCGCGGTCCACCAGCTCGGTGGCAACGCGCAGGGCGAAGGTGGTCTTACCTGCGCCGGGGGTGGCGACGGCGAGGAAATCATCGGCGTCGGCGGCAAAGAACTTTTCGAGGGCTTCGGCCTGCCACTGGCGAAGCTTCGGGGCTGTGCCCCACGCGGCTCGTTCCGGGTAGGCGGGCGGCAGGGCCGGTCCGCCGAAGAGGGTGTCTGGGCTCACGCTGTGAACGGCACCTTTCCTGTGTTTGGGGTAACAATTGCACTGCGGGCACCGGAGACAATCCCCAGGCACGCGAAAACGGCCAGGACAAGCCACATGACGCGGAACACGCCGGTTTGTCCGGAAGCAGCGGGGTCCTGCAGGAGGGCGAAAAGAATTCCCGCCACTGTGGTTCCCGCAACGGCTCCAAGCTGGTCCGAAATCTGGAGGGACGCGGAGTTGCGTCCCCGGTCCGCGGAAGTGGACAGGGCCAGCACCATCACGGAGGTACTGGAGAGGGCCAGGCCCATGGCTGCTCCCGCGAAGGACCACACCAGGACGATCACCCAGAAGGGGACGGCCGGTGAGGCAAGCAGCCCGATTCCTCCCACGGCTGCGGCCAGCATGGTTGCGCCAATCACCAGAAGGCGGTGGCGGCGACCGGAGGCACGTGCCTGCAGGAAGGAACCCACAGCCCAGCCTACCGCTCCTGCGGTCAGGGCCAGTCCGGCAGTGGCGGGGTCCACACCGTAGGAGGCCAGCAGCATCAGCGGCAGGAAGGCTTCAGCCGCCACGAATCCGGCGCTGAGCAGTCCGCGCGTGGCAACCACGCTGGGCAGCCCGCGGGTCAGGCGCAGCGTGCCGGCAGGCAGCAGGCGGATCAGGGCGACGACGGCGGCTCCGGTCCCCAGTGCGGCAGCGGCCCAGACCGGCACGGCGGCCGACGGCGAGGAGGCAGCGGCGCTGCCCGCCCACTGGGCAACGAACACGGCAACCGCCAGCACGGTGCCCCAGAGTGCCCGACGGCGCCCGGCCGCCGCATCCAGGGCCGGGTTTTCCGGCGGACCGAGGCTGCGGACCCGCGGCCAGACCAGCAGCCCTGCAGCCAGCACAATCGGAATGACTGCAGCAAAGACCCAGCGCCAGCTCACGAACTGTGCCAGCAGGCCTGCTGCCAGCGGACCCACCATGGACGGCAGGATCCAGGCGGCCGCGAGCCAGCCGAACACCACGGGCTGCAGCGCCGACGGGTAGATCTCGCCGATGATGACGTATACCGCCACGATCATGGCCCCGCCGCCGAGGCCGGAGACGGCCCTGCCCGCGGTGACAATCCAGAACTCACCGGCCAGGGCGGACAGCAGCAGCCCGGCGGTCATCAGGACCATTCCCGCTCCCAGCGACGGCAGCGGCCCGTCCCGGTCGCATCTGCTGCCGGCCACCACGGTGCCCAGCAACGATGCCGTGAGGAACATGGAGAAGGCGAGCCCGTACCCGGCGCCCGCGGAAAGTTCCTGCGCCACCACGGGCATCGCCGTCGTCACCGCCATGGCTTCGAAGGCAGAACAGGTGATGATCGCCAGGATCCCCAGGGTGAGCGCGCGGTATTGGGCGGACATGGCGCCTGCAGGGCGCGGCTGCGCAGCCGAACCGCTCATGCGTGCACCGGAATTACTTCTTGCCGTCCTTGGGCGCGCTCAGCCCTTCGTAAATTTCCTTGCAGGTGGGGCACACCGGGAATTTCTTCGGATCCCGGCCCGGGGTCCAGACCTTGCCGCACAGCGCGATCACGGGCTCCCCGGAAAGCGCGGACTCCATGATCTTTTCCTTGCGGACGTAGTGGGCAAACCGCTCGCTGTCACCGGGCTCGGTGTACTCGCGCTGCTCTTCGCGCTCGATGACTGCAGTGGAACCGCCGCCGTCGTCGAGGCGGCGGGCGGGGTCATTTTCGAAAGGATCGGGAGGAAGACTCATGGTTTCCATCTTAGTACGAGGGGGCCTGTGCCGAGCCGATGCCCCGCCGCCCGGCATGGGCGGGCACAGGCCCGTGCCGGTCCGTGCCGGCGCATCATTTGTTGACCGATACTGCCTGCAGCAGCTCGGGTCCCCGCCGGTCCATCCAGCGGCCGCCGATGCGGATCCCGGCCACCAGCAGCCCGGCCCCGAGGAGCAGGCCGGCCGCCAGGGTCAGCCAGCTCAACAGCGCACTGCCGGTCAGGACCGCCGCCAGGGCCAGCGCCAGGACGGGCAGCACAATCACCACCTGCGCCGTCATGCCCAGGCCCTGCACCAGGAAGGTCCGGGCACCGGAACCCGGAGGTGTCTTAAAGGCGTTCTCCCCGGGCAACGGAACGTTGTAGGTGTAGCGGGCCGACACCACGCTGGACAGGCCGAAACCGCTCAGCAGCATCCCCAGCGAGACGCCGAGCACCACCGGCAGCAGCTCCGTCCGCCCCAGCAGCAGGTACGGCAGCACGCTAGCGATAAGCACCGTCGGAACGGCGAAAACGGCGCACGCGAGGACGCGTCCCGCGCGGTCGGCGGCACCGGAGACCCCGGTGCTGAGGTGCAGGGTGAAGGCGGTGTTGTCATAGGCGACGTCGGCCGACAGCCCATAGGCGAGCAGGAAAGCCACCAGCGGTCCCAGGAACAGGGGCAGCACCGGCTCCCCGTTGGTGCGGTTCAGGAACAACAGCACCACAACCAGCAGCGGAATGGTCAGCAGTGAGGCACCGTAGCGCGGATCCCGGATCCAGTAGGTCAGCGCCCGGGCGGCTACGGCGCCGGTGGGGGTGCCCGGGAACACTCCAAAGAATCCAAGCTTCCCGCCCTTGCGCCGGGCGCCTGCGTTGTGCGGAGGCGTCACCAGCGCCCGCACCAGGAGGACCTTCCAGGCCCAGGCGAGCAGTCCAAGGAAGACGACGGCGATGCCCAGCTTGGCAGCCGCGGATCCGGTCTGCCCCAGCGCCATGTCTCCCGGAACGGCCCACACGGCACCGAGCGGGGTCCAGGACACGGTGCGGGCCAGGGACGGCAGGTAGTCGGAGGCACTGCCGACGCCGGAGGCAATTCCGGCAATGGCAGGGCCCAGCAGCACCAGCGGGATGATGGCCACCAGACCGGATATGTCCTTGAACCTGCGGGAGGAGGACAGCGAGGTACTCGCCGCCACCGTCACCCGGGCTGCGATGACGCAGGTGAAGACCGCGATCAGGGCGCTCACCAAACCTGCGGCAACTGCGGCGGGAGAACGCCACCACACAACTGCGCTGGCCAATGCTGCCAGCAGGGTGACGGCACCGGGAATGCCGATGAGCCCTCCGATGGCCAGCCCGGCCAGCAATTTGGGCAGCGGAACGGTGAAGGTGACAAACCGCGCCGGGTCCAGGGTCAGGTCCACCCCGGTGGCCAGGAGGGGAATCAGGGCCCAGCCCAGTAAGGCAGCAGCTCCCACCAGGACGATTGCGGTGCGCGCCAGCTCCTGGTCGGTGGTGCTCAGGAAGAACAGTCCCGCGAACAGCCCGGTCAGGACAAAGAGCCCGTACAGAGCACCGAGGACAATGCCCACAATCTGCCAGGGGCTTCGGCGGAGGGAGTTGCGCAGCAGCGTGAGCTTGAGCCTCAGGAGGTGCGCAACCACGGCAGTCCCTCCGAGTGGGTGCGTCCGCCGACCAGCTGCACGAAGCGCTCTTCCAGGCTCTCGCCGGCGCGGACCTCATCCACGGTTCCGGCTGCCAGGAGATTGCCGCCGGCAACGACGGCGACGTGGTCACACATGCGCTGGACGAGGTCCATGACGTGGCTGGAGACAATGACCGTGCCGCCGGAGGCCACGTAGCCGGAGAGGATGTCCCGGATGTTGGCGGCGGACACCGGGTCCACTGCTTCGAACGGCTCGTCCAGAACCAGCAGCCGCGGCGCGTGGATCAGCGCCGATGCGAGGGCAATTTTCTTGGTCATTCCGGCGGAGTAGTCAACCACCAGGGTGCCGGCATCCCGGGTGAGGTCCATTGCTTCCAGCAGGTCCTGCACGCGGCTGGCCACAGTTTCCCGGTCCATGCCGCGCAGCAGGCCGGCGTAGGTCACCAGCTGCTCCCCGGTGAGCCGGTCGAAGAGCCGGACTCCGTCCGGGAGGACACCCATCAGGCGTTTGGCTTTCAACGGCTCGGCCCAGACATCAGTGCCGTGCACCCACACCTGGCCGTGCCCCGGACGCAGCAGTCCCGTTGCCATGGACAGCAACGTGGTCTTGCCGGCACCGTTGGGACCCACCAGGCCATAGAAGGAACCCGCGGGAACGTCCAGGCTGATCCCGTTGACCGCGATCTTGTCCCCGAAACGCTTGCCCAGTGCCCGCACGGCCAGAGCCGGGGCACCGGGAGCCGGGGCGGCGGGAACGGCGGGAGATTCCCCGGGCATGTACTCGGTCATGTCATCACCACGTTCATCATGGCTCCAAGGTACCGTCGCCCGGGGCCGGCAGGGATCATCCGCAGGGACCAATTCCGCCCGGCCCGTACCCGCCCTCCGGACCAGACTGTCCCCTCCCCCGGCGCCGGTCACCGGCGATCCGTCAGCCGCGCCGGAGGCATACGCCGGGGGTGTGCGTCAGGGGTGGGCCCTTTCGTACTGCGGCGCCCAGGGCAGCTTGGCATCCAGCTCGGCGGCAGCATGCAGCCACCAGTGCGGATCGCTCAGCGCGGCGCGGGCAATCAGCACGGCATCCGCACGGCCGGTGCGCAGTGTTTCCTCCGCTTCGGCGGCGGTGCGGATGAGGCCGACGGCGCCCGTCGGCACCCCCGCGTGCGTGCGGACGTGCTCAGCGAATCCGGTCTGGTATCCCGGTGCCACCGGAATGGAAGCGGCCGGAACGGCTCCGCCGGTGGAGACATCCACGAAATCGACGCCCCGGTTCCGTGCCTGGTCCGCCAGGCGGGCGGAGGTGTGCTCGTCCAGGCCGCCGGGGGTCCAGTCGGTTGCCGAGATGCGCAGCAGCAGGGGCATGGACTCCGGGATCACGGCGCGAACGGCGTCAATGACTTCGAGGGTGAGGCGGTTGCGGGCGTCCTCCGAGCCTCCCCAGCCGTCGGTGCGCGTATTGACCAGCGGGGTCATGAACTGGTGCAGCAGGTAACCGTGGGCGGCATGGATTTCTATCGTGTCAAAGCCCGCTTCCACGGCCCGCTCGGCCCCGCGGGCAAAGTCTTCGATAACCCCAGCGATGCCCGCCTCATCAAGTTCGCGCGGTGCTGCGTAGTGGCCGAAGGCTTCCGAGGTGGGACCAACAGTGCCCCAGCCGCCCTGGTCCACCGGGACACTGCCGCGGCCGGCGGCAAAGGGAGCATAGGTGGAGGCCTTCCGCCCGGCATGGGCGAGCTGTACGCCGATCTTTGTGTCCACCGCGCCGTACCGGTGGACAAAGTCGGTGATCCGGCGCCAGGCGTCCGTCTGCTCCTGATTGTAGATTCCGGTGTCCTGCGGACTGATCCGGCCCTCCGGGCTGACGGCGGTGGCTTCGGTGATGATCAGGGCCGCTCCCCCGGCGGCAAAGGAGCCAAGGTGCATCAGGTGCCAGTCATTCGGTACGCCGGGGGCGTTCACCTCATCGGCCGAGTACTGGCACATGGCCGCAACCCAGCCCCGGTGGGCCAGCTCGAGGCCGCGGAGGGCAAAGGGGTCAAACAGGCCGGGGAACAGGTTCTTCGGAGAGTTGGTCATGCCGGCCCGCTTAGAACAGTGCCCGGGCGAGGGCGGAGCGCGCCTTGGTCACCCGCGGATCGGCCACGCCCACCACCTCGAACAGATCAAGCAGCCGAAGGCGTGCCTTTTCCCGGTCGTCTCCGAAGACGCGGGAAATCAGGCGGACCACCCGGTTGAAGGCGTCCTCAACGTGGCCGCCGGAAATATCCAGATCCGCAACTGCCAGCTGCGCATCGACGTCGTCCGGGTTTTCCGCAGCGTCGGAGCGGAGCTTCTCTGCGTCAACTCCCTTGAGCCGGGCCATCAGCTCCACCTGGGCGAGCCCGGCCTTGGCTTCGGCGTCGGCCGGCGTTTCCGCCAGCGCCCGGCGGTAGGCGTCGGCAGCGCCGTCGTAATCCCCTTCAACAATGGCGTCGTACGCTTCCTGGTGAAGCGGAGACAGCGGAGCCTCTTCGGCCGGTTCGGACGCGCCGGCCTCATTCAGGCTTCCGGTGACGCCGTTGGCTGCGGCCACCTGGAGCAGCTCGGCAACCAGGGCGCGGATCTGTTCCTCGGGGACCGCGCGGTCAAAGAGCGGCACGGGCTGGCCCTTGAGGACCGCCGCGACGGTGGGAACAGCCACGGCTTGGAAGGCCTGGGCAATCTGCGGATGCGCGTCAACATCCACGCGGGCCAGGAGCAGCTTTCCGTCAGCCTCCGTGACCACGTTCTGCAGCACCGCACTGACCTCGGCGGACTCCGGGCTGCGCGGGGAATACAGGTCAATGATGACGGGCACCTGGGCGGAGAGCTGGACCACCTGCGGGAAGGACTGTTCCGAGACCTCCACAATGTAGGGGCTGGAAGCTGCCGGCGCTGCGCCGGCCGGTCCGGCAGCCGCTGCAGGGGGCGCCGTGGCCTTTGCCTTCAGGGCGGAAAGGTCAACGGCTCCCCGCAGGTTCATCGAGGAAGCGGCCGGGGCGGGACGGTGATTCGGAGTGCTCATGGCTTTACCTTAATACGCAGTCTTGGGTCACCGGCATCCCCCGGCTCTCCCTGACGGAGGGTGGGCTTACTTCAGGTTTGCGGACAGCAGTTCCTGGACGGCACCAATGACCTGAGCCTGGTCCGTGCTGCCGGCCGGCGGAACGTAGAGCATGACGCCTTCGCCGTATTTGACGTCGATTCCGGCTTCAGTGTTCGCCTTGCCCGTCAGCTTCTGGTAGATCGTGCCCTCCAGGTTGATGGAGTCACCGGCCTCGCGCGGAATGCTGGTGTAGGTGCTGTCCATGTAGCCAAAGACAATGGCGCCGCCGTCCGGGGTGCGCAGAGCGCGGGTATCGCCCGGGTTGGCGGTGTGCTTGAACGCAATTTTGGCGAACTTGTTGTCCGGGCTGGCCAGGACATCGGCCTGGAACTTGGTGACTGCCTCCGTGAAGGTGTTGGCGGAGAACGTGTCCTTGTTGGAGCCCTCGGGGTTGGTCAGGGCGTCCGCCAGGCAATCGACAGCAGTCTTCGGGGCTGCGGCCAGACCGTCGGAGGAGTCGGCCGGCGCGGGACTGACGCCCGTGTTAGCCGCCGGGCGGGCGGGGAAGGTGGTTCCGGGCAGCATCTTGATGGCCGAAACCAGCTTGTAGTTTTCACGGGCGGATTCCTGCACCATCAGAAGTGCCTGCGGAACCTCGTTGTCCGTTCCCTGGGTTACGGCAACAATGCTGCGCGGGAATTCCGTTCCGCCCATGACCAGGTCAGTCTTCAGGGGATCTGCAACCACCGGTTCCGGCGCGGCGTTCTCCGGCACCTTTGCTGCGGTGGCGTAGTTGGCCTCCCGCAGGGTGGCGGCGGCACCGCCGGCCCGCGTTGCCAGGAGTTTGGCGTCCTTGGCGGCATCTGCCTCGTTGACCGTGCCTGCCACCTCGGTGAGGATGCGCTCCAGCTGCGAGTCCAGAACCACGGGAGGGGTGGCCTCACTGTTCGCCTCCGCTGTGGGGCTGGCCGTCAGCGGCAGGGCCGCGACTGCGGGCACCGCGCCCAGCGACAGGGAAGCAACCAGGACGGCGCTGAAGGCCGTGCCGCGGCGGCGAAGGGCGGGAAGGACTGCAAAGGAGGAGACGGAACCGGAGTTTCCGGCATGCTTGCCGGCGCCTGCCTTAGCGGCTGCCGGCTTGTCGGCAGCCGGAAGCGACGTGGTGGTTCCGGTGGCCGGATGTGCGGCGGCCGCCGGAGTCTTAGCGTCGGGGCCTGCATTTACCGGACCGTTGCCGCCGGACGGGCGTCCGCTGCGGCCCCGCCCGGAGGTGAAGGCCAGGGCCAGGCCGAGAACGGCTATGAGCGCGCCCGCAACGATCAGCGGGATGGCGAACGGGGTGGAAGCGTCATTGGCGTAGGTGACGGAGACATCCGCAGGAGCGGCACCGGTGCCGTCGGTAGCCAGCAGGATCTGCCAGTCACCCGGCGCGGGGGCTTCCCAGGTGAAGGTGGTTTCGCCGTCAATGTCCTGTTCCGAGACCCAGAGGTCGGAGCCGGCGGGGTTGGGCACTGTCGCAGTGCCGTCCGCAATCTCCGAGGTCAGGGAGTCGCCGTCGGCTCCAATCCGCAGAACGGAGGCATCCCCCACCCAGGCATCGACGTCGTCGGCCCGGCCCACGGCCATCAGGAAGGTGCCGTCCCCTGCAACAGTCAGGTCCACGCCCCCGGAATGTTCGGTGAGGACATCCGAGCCGATGACGGTCAGAGGTGCTTCACGGTCTTGGGTCGGTGCTGCGGCGGTGAGGGTGGTGGGAGGAGCCCAGATGGTGCGCTGGCCGATGCCAACGAGCATCAGGAGCACTCCGATCACAATCAGCGGAACTGCAATTTTGTTTCGCACAACTTACCTATCTTCAGTCTCGGTGCAATCGCCTCACCTGCGGGCAGGCGGAACGGGACGTGGGCCTCTTGGCTGTCGGGGCGGTAACCGGTTTATAACCCAATGGTAACGAAATACATGTTGGGGTCACATTCGGGCCCCTGTGTTGGACTGTGACCCCCTCCTGCCGGGGCTCCTGCTGATAATGTGACGCTTCGTACGGCGGGCGTTCGCCAGAGCTAGGAGACTTGGAAAATTATGGCCGAGAACCAGGACCAGCCGGCTGAACAGCCTCCTTCCGGGCCGCAGCAGGCAGGGGAGCCGGCTCCGCAGGAACGCCCGGGGCGGCGGTTCCTGACGGGAGCCTCGGAGCGGATCCGGCTTGCGGTGCCCCGCAGTGTTCCCGGCCCCCTCCCCCGGCCCCGGTTTGAGGTCCCGCCCGAAGCCGCTGCAGCCGATGAAGCCCCCGGACAAGCCGGAACCCCGGCCGCCGGCTTGGACCGCGCAGGCACCGACGATCAGCCCCGCGGCATGAACGGCCATCCGATTCACTTTGGCTTCATGTTTTCAGTGGGCGTGGGAATTGCCCTGCTGGGATATTTCATTCTCACCAACGTGGGTGAACTGCTGGTGTGGATTGGCGCAGCACTGTTTATTGCCCTGGGCCTGGACCCGGTGGTCCGGTGGCTGGGGGCACGGCGCATACCCCGGCCTGCCGGAATTGCCATCACCGTACTGGGCCTGGCCGCCATCGTTATTGGTTTCTTCGCAACCCTGATTCCCACAATCGTCCGGCAAACCTCGGAAATCGTCACCAATGCGCCGGGTTACGTGGACAAGTTCCTGGAATCCGATTTCTTCGTCAGCATTGAAGATCAGTTCCATGTGCGCGAGCGGATAGAAGACGAGGTCAACAAATTCTTCACCAACGCCGACGCCCTCGGCGGAGTTTTTGGCGGCGTGCTCTCCGTGGGCACCGTCATTGCCAATGGTCTTTTCGGTGCCCTGATCATCCTGGTCCTGACTCTCTATTTCCTCTCATCCCTGCCCTCCATGAAGAAATGGGCCTATCGGCTGGCTCCGCGCAGCCGGCGGCGCCGGGTCGAGACATTGTCAGAAGAAATCACCAGCAGTGTGGGCAATTACGTAATCGGCCAGGGACTGGTGGCCCTGCTGGACGCCACTTACGCCTTTATCGTCATGTCCATCACGGGAGTGCCGTTCTCGGTCCTGTTGGCGTTTGTGGTCGCCCTGCTGGCCTTCATTCCGCTGGTAGGACCACCCATTGCGCTGGTCCTGGTTTCCCTGGTGGCGCTTACCGTCAGCTGGCAGACGGCCGTGGTCTTTGCCCTGTTCTACGTGGCCTACCTGCAGTTCGAGGCTTACTTTGTGTCCCCGCGCATCATGCAGCGCGCCGTGGCGGTGCCCGGAGCCGTAGCCGTCATTGCGGTCATCGCCGGCGGAACCCTGCTGGGCGTCCTCGGCGCCCTGATTGCCATTCCCACCGCTGCGGCGGTGCTGCTGCTGCTCAAGGAAGTGTTTATTTCGCGCCAGGACCGGCTCTAGCGGCGCCGGCCGCCGGTTCGCCGCGTGCGCCAGCACCGCTCGTGCCAGTGCCGGCGGTCTGCGACGGCGGTTTCACGGCCCAGGAGCGAATCCTCCTGCCACACCACCAGGTGCGGGATCCCCGGGGGGATAATCATGCCGCATCCGGGGCATTTGTACTCTTTTGCCGCGTTGCGTGCCGTGATTTGCCGCACTGACCATTCGCCGTCGGGCGCACTCTCGCGATGCGGAATGCCGGCGCGGGTCCGCTCCAGGTCCAGCTCCACGGCAGGCATTGCCCACTTACTGCGGGCACTTCGGCCCAGATTGGCGTTGGCTGCGCCCGGCGGGCGGCGGGGTCGGTTGGAACGGGGCATATAAATCATTTTGCCCGAGCGGAGCCGGTAAAGTGCAACTGTGCGTTTAGTAATAGCCCGCTGCTCTGTTGACTACATCGGCCGCCTCCGTGCCCATCTTCCGCTCGCCGTCCGTCTGCTGATGGTAAAAGCCGACGGTTCCGTCCTGATCCATTCCGATGGCGGCTCCTACAAACCCCTGAACTGGATGAGCCCTCCGGCCACCCTGCGCATCACCGCGCCCAGCGAGGACGACGCCGAAACGGGCGTGATCGAAACCTGGAACGTTCAGAGCGCCAAGACTGACGACAAACTGGTCATCAGCATCTATGAACGGTTCTCCGAGACCAACCATGACCTGGGTGTTGACCCCGGCCTGATCAAGGACGGAGTGGAAGCTGACCTGCAGCGGCTTCTGGCCGAGCAGATCACCAAGCTGGGCGCCGGCTACACCCTGATCCGCCGGGAATACATGACGGCGATCGGCCCCGTGGACATCCTCGCCCGTGACGCCTCCGGGGCCACCGTGGCCGTGGAGCTCAAGCGCCGGGGAGATATTGACGGCGTGGAGCAGCTGACACGGTATCTGGAACTGCTCAACCGCGATCCGCTCCTTGCCCCCGTCAAGGGCGTGTTTGCCGCGCAGCAGATCAAGCCGCAGGCCCGGGTGCTGGCAAATGACCGCGGCATTGAATGCCTGACGTTGGATTACGACGCGATGCGCGGCGTGGACGATTCGGAGTCGCGCCTCTTTTAGGCTGTTTTAGCCCACCGGCGTAATGCCCGGCCGGGGATCGGAACACCTGCAGACGACCCGGAAGAATACTCGACGAAATACTGGGAAATTTTTTGGGCCAATTCGTTGACCAGCCATTACGGGTGTGTAATCCTATAACCAGTCTTTGTGTAGGTGTTATTCATGCTCGCAAGACCGTTGCGAGCGTGAAGCTCCTCAAGGAACTGCTGAATGGCAAGGAACTTGAGCCTTCCCGTTTCAGTAACATAAGGCCGCCGCGGGGTGTGGCGGCCGGTAGTTCCACTTATGAGGAGAAACAAAATGGCACAGGGTACCGTCAAATGGTTTAACGCTGAAAAGGGCTTCGGCTTCATCACTCCCGATGATTCAGACGGAGACGTCTTTGTTCACTACTCTGAAATTCAGACCGGTGGCTTCAAGACGCTTGATGAGAACCAGCGCGTTGAGTTCGAAATCGGCCAGGGCGCCAAGGGCCCCCAGGCCACCGGCGTCACCGCCCTCTAAGCTTCACCACAAACTCAGCATTACCTGTCCGGGGTTTCCCGGATAGACAAAGGAAGTCCCCGGCACATGCCGGGGACTTCCTTTGTCGGTGCGGCCCGGAACCAGTCCGGATCGAAGGACCAGCAATCAGCTGCGCCGGCGCACGACCCGCGCTCCGAGTCCGCGCAGGTTCTCCATGAAGTTCTCGTAGCCGCGGTCAATGTGGTCGACCCCGCGGACCTCCGTGGTGCCCTCCGCCGCGAGCCCGGCAATCACCAGTGCAGCTCCTGCGCGGATGTCGTTGGCTTCCACCGGTGCACCCGAGAGCCGGGGAACGCCCTGGATCAGGGCGTGGTGGCCGTCGAGCCGAATCACTGCCCCGAGCCGGGCCAGCTCCGAAGTGAATCCCCAGCGCGCTTCAAAGACGTTTTCGGTGACCATCCCGGACCCGGTGGACACCGCGTTCATAGCCACCACAAAGGGCTGCAGGTCGGTGGGAAAGCCCGGGTACGGCAGCGTAGACACGTTGATGGGCTCCGGGCGGTCGTTGCCCTTGACCGTGAAGCTGTCCTCCCCCACTGTGACAGTGCAGCCGGCCTGGGAGAGCTTGTCCAGGACAACGCTCAGGGCGGAGGCATCGGCGTTGCGGACTTCGATGCAGCCGCCGGTAATGGCAGCGGCAAACGCCCAGGTTCCCGCCACGATCCGGTCCGGAACTACCCGGTGGACCACCGGGTTCAACCGCTCCACTCCCTCGATTACCAGGGTGTTGGTGCCTATCCCGGAGATCCGAGCGCCCATCTCGTTGAGCATCTCGGCAATGTCGGTGATTTCCGGTTCGCGCGCAGCGTTGTCGATCACAGTGGTGCCGGCAGCCAGGGTTGCGGCCATCATCAGGTTTTCGGTGGCACCGACGGAGGGGAAGTCCAGCAGATGGCGGGCACCGATCAACCCGTCCGGAACGGAGGCCACCAGATAGCCGTGGTCAATGGTGATGGTGGTTCCCATCAGCTCCAGCCCGGCGCGGTGCATGTCCAAACCGCGGGAACCGATGGCGTCGCCGCCCGGAAGTGCCACCTCGGCCTGCCGGCAGCGCGCCACAAGGGGGCCGAGAACGGAGATGGAGGCACGCATGGCCCGCACCAGGTCGTAGTCTGCCTGGTGGCCGGGCAGCTCGGGAACGTCGATCGAGACCGCGGCCGCGTCGACGTCGTAATCAACAGTGCACCCCAGCCGGCGCAGCAGCTCGGCCATGATCCAGACATCCTGGATATTGGGCACGTTGGTGATGGTGGAGCGTCCTTGGGCGAGCAGCGTTGCCGCCATAAGTTTCAGGACGCTGTTTTTGGCTCCGGGGACACTGACCGCTCCGTTGAGCGAGGCCGGGCCGGTAACAACAATGACGTCTTCCATCCCTCAATACTAAGGTGGCGGACGGTCAGCACCGACTCAGCGCCAGGTGCCGATGCCGATGACCGGTCCGGCTTCAAGCCATGAGGAAAGGCCGGTATAAACGTCGTACTTCATCGCCACGAGGAACTCAGTCTCCTCGTACCGCAGAGTGACAATAATGGCGCCGGGCTGGATTCGGGCGCGCTCCGCTTCGGTCGGCTCCCTCCAGCTCCCGAT
This sequence comes from Arthrobacter sp. TJ-58, assembly GCF_058269295.1. NCBI lineage: Bacteria > Bacillati > Actinomycetota > Actinomycetes > Micrococcales > Micrococcaceae > Arthrobacter > Arthrobacter sp. TJ-58. The sequence goes on along the minus strand of NZ_JBZCNM010000002.1, from coordinate 811,665 downwards.
CTCCAGGGAGCTGCGCAGGAATCTGTGGGGCGGGCGGGGGCTGAGCGAAATCAGGCGCAGCCATTCCAGATGGGTGTCCGTATAACGACAAACCCCCATCTGCCACCCGCCGGGCGGGAGGCAAATGGAGGCATCGAAAGTACCGAGGGCGCGCCGCAGCTGGCTGCGGCGCACCCCGAACAGAACTACTGCCAGCAGCAGCAGGCAAAGCAGCCCTGCCAGCGCAATGAACAAATAAGAGCTGCTCATTGGGAAGGGTCAGCGAGTCCCAGCGTTGGCTGCGTCGTTCATCTGAGCGTTGTCAGCGACAATTACCACGCGGTTGCTGTCAACGGAGAAGAATCCGCCGTCGACGTTCACCGTGAAGCGCGCACCGGAAACCGGCTCGATGGCGATTTCGCCTTCAGCCAGGATGGCCAGCAGCGGAGTGTGGCCGGGAAGGACCCCGACATCGCCCTCGCTGGTGCGTGCCTTGACCATCTTTGCCGCGCCGGACCACACGAAGTGGTCCGCTGCGACAATCTCAACTTCGAGTTCAGCAGTGTTCGCCATAGGGCTTACTTCCCGGTCTGCTCTTGGATCTTCGCCCAGTTGGCCATGACATCGTCCATGCTGCCGACGTTGAAGAAGGCCTGCTCGGCGATGTGGTCCACGTCGCCGTCGCAGATGGCCTTGAAGCCCTCAATGGTTTCCTTGATGGTAACCGTGGAGCCCTCGACGCCGGTGAACTGCTTGGCGGTGTAGGTGTTCTGCGACAGGAACTGCTGGATGCGGCGTGCACGTGCCACAACAATCTTGTCTTCTTCGCCCAGCTCGTCAATGCCGAGGATGGCGATGATGTCCTGCAGTTCCTTGTTCTTCTGAAGGATCTGCTTGACGCGGACAGCCGTGTCGTAGTGCAGCTGGCCCACGTACTGCGGGTCCAGGATGCGCGACGTGGAGGTCAGCGGGTCCACGGCCGGGTACAGGCCGCGCGAGGCGATTTCACGGGAAAGTTCCGTGGTGGCGTCCAGATGCGCGAACGTGGTGGCCGGAGCCGGGTCGGTGTAGTCATCAGCAGGCACGTAAATGGCCTGCATCGATGTAATCGAGTGACCCTTGGTGGACGTGATGCGCTCCTGCAGGAGACCCATCTCGTCAGCCAGGTTCGGCTGGTAGCCCACGGCGGACGGCATGCGGCCCAGAAGCGTTGAAACTTCGGAACCTGCCTGCGTGAAGCGGAAGATGTTGTCGATGAAGAGCAGCACGTCCTGGTTCTGCACATCGCGGAAGTACTCCGCCATGGTCAGGCCGGACAGGGCCACGCGCAGACGCGTTCCCGGCGGCTCATCCATCTGGCCGAATACAAGGGCGGTGTCCTTCAGGACGCCTGCCTCTTCCATTTCAACCCAGAGGTCATTTCCCTCACGGGTACGCTCGCCAACACCGGCGAATACCGAGGTACCACCGAAGTTGCGGGCAACACGGGTGATCATTTCCTGGATCAGAACGGTCTTGCCAACGCCGGCGCCGCCGAACAGGCCGATCTTTCCACCCTTGATGTACGGGGTGAGAAGGTCGATCACCTTGATGCCGGTTTCCAGCATCTCGGTCGAACCCTCAAGGTCAGCGAAGTTCGGAGCCTTGCGGTGGATGGGCCACCGCTCGGTGATTTCCAGCTGGTCCTCGGCAACGTCGAGGGGCTTGCCCAGGACGTTGAAGATGTGGCCCTTGACGCCGTCGCCTACGGGGACGGAGATCGGTGCACCGGTATCCTTGACGGCTGCGCCGCGGACCAGGCCGTCGGTGGCCTGCATGGAGATGGCGCGCACGAGGTTGTCACCGAGGTGCTGGGACGTTTCGAACGTAATGGTGCGGGTCTCACCGTTGAGCGTCAGCTCGGTGGTCAGCGCGTTGTAGATGGTAGGAATTGCGTCAGCCGGGAATTCGACGTCGACAACCGGGCCGATGACACGGGCGATACGGCCTGTGGCACCCGAGGCTACGGAATCAGATCCGTGCTCGACAGTTTGGGCAGTCATCTCTCTCACTTCACTCAGTTAGATGGCGTGTGGACTAAGTTTGCTTCTGGTGGAACCGTGCGTATTGGGGCGGAGGCTAGGACGCGTTAAGCGCGTCGGCACCAGCCACAATCTCGGACAGTTCCTGGGTGATCTCGGCCTGACGGGCGTTATTGCGAAGTCGCGTGTACTTCTTAATAAGGTCTGTGGCGTTGTCCCCTGCGGACTTCATTGCACGCTGGCGGGCGGCGAGCTCGGAAGCGGCTGCCTGAAGCATGGCTGCGAAGATGCGCGACTCGATGTAGCGCGGCAGCAGTGCGTCAAGAACCTTTTCGGGTTCGGGCTCGTACTCGTACAGAGGCAGCAGCTCAGTCTCAGACTGTGCTTCTTCCTCCACTACCTCCAGCGGAAGCAGGCGGATCACCGTGGGTTCCTGGACAACCATCGACTTGAAGCGCGTGTAGACGATGTGGATTTCGTCCACGCCGCCGTCTTCGTAGTCGGTGTTGAAGTCGTCGAGGAGTGCCCGGCCGATTTCGCGGGCGGTTTCAAAGTCCGGTGCATCGGTATTTCCGGTCCAGACACGCGCAGACTCACGGTCACGGAAGTCGTAGTACGCCTGCGCCTTACGTCCCACCAGGTAGGTCTTGACCTCTTTGCCCTCTTCACGGAGCAGTTCGGCCAAGGATTCGCTTTGCTTGAGCACACTGGCGGAATACGAACCAGCAAGACCACGGTCGGAAGTCAGGACCACCATGGCTGCCCGGCGGATCTGATCCGGCTCGGTAGTCAGCGGGTGGTCGATTTCCGACTGGGACGCCACAGCAGAAACGGCACGGGTGATCGCATTGGAATACGGCAGTGACGCAGCCACACGGGTGCGTGCCTTTCCAATGCGAGAGGCAGCAATCAGCTCCATCGCCTTGAAGATCTTCTGCATCGACGTCGTCGAAGCGATCTTCTGACGGTAGACCCGAATTTGGGCTCCCATACTTTTCCTTTCAGTTCCTAGCGTTCTACTAGGGCTAAGGCAAAGGCCAAGGGTTCCGCGTCCGGATCCACAGGATCCGGACGCGGAACGACAAAGGCGTTAGCGCTTCTGCTTGACGATCTTTTCCTGGTCAACAGCGTCTTCGCCCAGGGCGGAGTGCTCTTCGTGGCCGGCAGCAACCAGGTGGTTGTCGCCTTCGCCGAAGAACCCTTCCTTGAACGAAACAACGCGCTTCTTGAGTTCCTCCACAGTGGAGTCCTCAAGCTTGCCCGTCTGTGCCAGGGTGGTCAGCACGGAAGTGGTGTGCTTCAGGTGGTCAATGAACTCGCCTTCGAAGCGGAGCACATCTTCCACGGGAACATCGTCCAGGTAGCCGTTCGTGCCGGCCCAGATGGAGACAACCTGCTCTTCAACGGGGTACGGAGCGTACTGACCCTGCTTGAGGAGTTCCATCAGGCGCGCACCGCGGGTGAGCTGCTGACGGGTGGCTGCGTCCAGGTCCGAAGCAAACATGGAGAATGCCTGCATGTCGCGGTACTGGGCCAGTTCCAGCTTCAACGTACCGGAGACCTTCTTCATGGCCTTCTGCTGTGCAGCACCACCGACGCGCGAGACGGAAATACCGACGTCGACGGCGGGGCGCTGGTTGGCGTTGAAGAGGTCCGACTGCAGGAAGATCTGGCCGTCGGTGATGGAGATGACGTTGGTCGGGATGTACGCCGAGACGTCGTTTGCCTTGGTCTCGATGATGGGCAGGCCCGTCATCGAACCGGCACCGAGGTCGTCGGAGAGCTTCGCGCAACGCTCCAGCAGGCGGGAGTGCAAGTAGAACACATCGCCCGGGTAAGCTTCGCGTCCCGGCGGGCGCCGGAGTAGCAGGGATACGGCGCGGTAGGCTTCAGCCTGCTTCGACAGATCATCAAAGATGATCAGGACGTGCTTGCCGCCGTACATCCAGTGCTGGCCAATGGCCGAACCGGCGTAGGGTGCCAGGTACTTGAAGCCGGCGGGGTCCGAAGCCGGGGAAGCAACAATGGTGGTGTACTCCATTGCGCCGCGGTCTTCGAGGGTCCGCTTGATTTCAGCAACCGTGGATGCCTTCTGGCCGATGGCTACGTAAATGCAGCGCACCTGCTTCTGGACATCGCCGGATTCCCAGTTGGCCTTCTGGTTAAGGATGGCGTCAACGGCAATGGCGGTCTTACCCGTCTTGCGGTCGCCGATGATCAGCTGGCGCTGGCCGCGGCCGATCGGAATCATGGCGTCAATGGCCTTGAGTCCGGTCTGCAGCGGTTCGTGGACCGACTTGCGCTGGGTTACGCCGGGTGCCTGGAGCTCCAGTGCACGGCGTCCTTCAGCCTGGATCGGGCCCAGGTCATCCATCGGCTCGCCCAGCGGGTCGACAACGCGGCCCAGGAAGGCGTCGCCCACGGGTACGGACAGAACTTCACCGGTGCGGTGAACTTCCTGGCCTTCTTCAATCCCGGCGAAATCGCCGAGTACAACGACACCGATTTCACGGGTGTCAAGGTTCTGGGCGAGGCCCAGTGTGCCGTCCTCGAACCGAAGCAGCTCGTTTGCCATGACGGAGGGCAGGCCCTCCACACGGGCAATGCCGTCGCTGGCGGTTGTTACGCGGCCAACTTCAACGCGCTCTGCGTTTCCGGGTTCGTAGGACGCCGCGAATTCGTTCAACGCATTACGGACGTCGTCGGCGTTGATGGTCAATTCGGCCATCTGCAGTCCCTGCTCTCCTGTGTTGTGATCATCGCTTCGTGCCAATGACCGTGATTAATTCTCAAATGTTCGTGAACTGGTCTCTTACCGTCCGAAAGGACGGCTAGACCGCGAGCTTCCGACGGAGGTCGGACAGACGGGAAACTACTGATGAATCCAGTATCTCGTCTCCCACTGCGATCCGCACGCCGCCGATTAGTGACGGGTCAACGTCGGCGTTGATCTTCAACTCACGGCCGTAGAGTCCGTTAAGAGAGGACTGCAGACGCGAAAGCTGCTCCTGGGTCAACGGACGGGCTGCCCGAACCTCGGCGATCCAGCGCTTCTGGCGCCCAGCGACGAGCTCCAGGAAACGTGCCACGAGGGCGCTGGGCTTCAGGCCACGCGGATGCGTGACTGCCTGGCGGATCAGCACCAGTGCTTCGGGAGTAGCCCCGGGCACCAGTGTCTCTGCCAGGCGGATCTTTGCCTCAGGCGATGCCTGCGGTTCAGACAGTGCCCGCTGCAGCTCGTGGCTGGAAGCTACCGTCCGGTTGAACCGGAGGAGGTCGTCTTCCAGGGTGTCGAGGCCGGCAAGGCCTGATCCCCTGTTTTCGGCCGTTGCTGAAACAACAGTGGCAGCCAGTTCCTCGAGCGCATCACCCAAGTCACGCGGAGACCGCCAACGCGAGGAGACCAGATCAGCCGCAATGGCCTCGGCGTCAGCCGAAACCTTGCCGCGTACCAGCTGTGAAACCAGCGCCGCCTTGGCATCGCTTTCACGGGCGGGGTCGGTCAGCGCGCGCCGGATACCGGCGCTGCTGTCGACAACGCCCAGGATTCCAAAGAGTTCCTCGGCCAGTGACAGCGAAGCAGACGGAAGCTTGGCTTCCAGGTGCTCATGCGCCACGGCCAGTGATTCGCTCGATACTCCTGCCATTACCTAGCTGCACCTGCGTTCTCGTTTTCCAGTTCCCCAAGGAAACGGTCAACCACGCGTGCAGCGCGGGCGTCATCCTCGAGCGTTTCGCCGATGATGCGTCCGGCCAGCTCGGTGGCCAGCGTGCCGACCTCAGCGCGGAGCGACGTAACAGCCGCCTGCCGCTCTGCAGCGATCTGCACCTGTGCCTGCTCGGTGATCCGTGCGGATTCCGCAGCTGCCTTGGCCTTCAGTTCCGCGAGGATCTGGGCGCCTTCGGCACGTGCTTCTTCACGGATGGTGTTGGCTTCTGCCCGGGCATCGGAAAGCTGTGCCTTGTACTCGTTCAGTGCCGCGCTGGCCTCAGCCTGAGCCTTCTCGGCCTTGGCGATGTTGCCTTCGATGGCTTCCGTCCGCTCTGCGAACGTCTTTTCGAAGGCCGGCACCACAAACTTGACGACGATGAACATCAGTATGGCGAAACTGACTCCCGTCACCAGGATTTCCCAGGGGTTGGGAATCAGGGGGTTGGCGCCTTCAGAGGCTGCCAACAGAACTACCTGATCCATAATTCACCCGTCCTATCTGCTTGGTGTGTCAGTGGGCTGTCTTTAGCCAAGGATGAACGCGAGAACCAGACCAAGGATAGCGAGTGCTTCGGTCAGTGCCAGACCCAGGAAGGCGATCGGCTGGAGGACGCGCTGTGCCTCCGGCTGGCGTGCAACGCCGCTGATGTAGGCGAAGAAGACAAGACCCACACCGATGGCGCCGCCGATAGCGGAGAGGCCATAGCCGATTGCGTTGAGGCTACCCGTGATTTCCATGTTCATTTTTCCTTTCAAGATGCCCTGAAGGGCAGGTTGCTTGGGGTTTCCCCGGAGGGAAGTTTTGGTTTTCCCTAAAGGGAAAGCTTAGTGATCGTCTGCCAGTGCGCCCTGGATGTAAATGGCGGTCAGCAGGGTGAAAACGTAGGCCTGGAGCACCATGATCAGTGCTTCAAGCATGTACATGGCGATGCCGCCACCCAGGACCAGCACTGAGGAAGCCTGGAGCAGGATGTTGTCCTGGAGGACCAGGAGGTATTCGATGCCGGCTCCGGCAAGCATGATGATCAGGTGCCCGGACATCATGGTGGCGAACAGACGCAGGCTGTGCGTGATCGGCCGGACCAGGAAGTTGGAGATGATCTCAATGGGAACCAGGACGGGAAGGATGTACCACGGCACGCCCGAAGGAACGGTGGCCTTCACGAAGTACTTCATGCCGTGCTTCTTGATGCCGATACCGATCCACGTGAAGTAGACGATGCCGGCAAGCAGGTATGCTCCGCCCGGATGGGAGAAGCTCGGCAACTGGATCAGCGGAATTGCACCGTAGATGTTGTTGACGAGGATGAAGAAGAACAGCGCGAAGAGGAACGGGACGTACTTGATGAATTCCCGCTCGCCGATCACATCCTTGGCGATGCTGTTACGGACAAAGCCGTACCCCGATTCGCCCAGGAACTGCAGCCGTCCCGGCACGAGCTTTCCCTTGCGGGAAGCGAGGATAAAGAACACGGCGATGATGATGACCGAGATGATGACCAGCAGCATCTGCTTGCCAATACCGGAACCGTATTCGGCGCCCCACGGGAAAATCTCAGGGAGGTGCATTTCGTCAATGGCCGGCGGAACGAATCCACCTTCATTAGTGGCCGGGAGTGCAAGCGCGATCAACGCGTTTCCTCTCTGCTGTGTCCTTCAGCGGGCGTGTGTATCGGGGCAAAGCTTGTTGCCCGGTCAAAAGTCTGTGGCATTACTGTTCGGCTTCTTCACGGTCGTGGGCTGGATGGCCGACGCTGGCTTTCGCAGGTTTGCTTCCGGTCAGGCCGTGCACTTTGGTCAGGTAAAATCCGGCGGCCGCTCCGAAGAGAAGACCGACGAGCACCAACCACTGAGTTTCGAACAGATTGTCCAAAAACCACCCTATCAAACCCCAGGCGACGATCCCGCCAATGATGTAACTGAAGACACGCATGCCGGAGTCGTAAGTGGACTCGGGGTCATAGTCAGGCTTTTCAGACATCCTTTTCCCCTTTATCAGATGGTGTATCCCCGGTTGCCGGATTCGTTCCCCGGTGACCGTCGGCCTCGTCGTTGTACAGCTGGAAACGGATCCGGGAAAAGGCACGAATTTCCGCGGCCTGCCAGACCACTATGGTTCCGATCGCCGAGACGAAGAACCACGTGGCATCCAGCCATGCCGGCCTGCCGATGAGCAGCAGCACCGCGGCGAAAACAACCACTTTGACGATGTAGATCAAAGCGAACATAGCCATGGCGCCGTGCGGGTTGTCCCGGCCCACCACGTGGACGATCAGGAGGCTGACCCCGCTGAACGCAATGATGAGAACCCAGCCGAAGAGTGCGCTGCCCAGTCCCGCAATGCCGGAGGCAACCAGAGAAGCCGCCGCCAGGACGACAAACAGCATGCCCGTCCATTTCATGGACGTGGCAAAGATACCGAGCCAGGGATCGGAAGTGGGCCCTGAGGCGGCCAAGGGACGTCCAGTCTGGGCTCCGTCTGCGGGGCTCATAACTTTAGGAACATCCTTCGGGCCTGGGCGGGTGATAGCAGTGGCGCGGGATTCCGCGACTGAAAGAATTCTACAACAGATAGAAGTGCCCGTGCTCCGCGTCAGTCATGCCGGCTCACACACTGGTGCGCACGCGGCCGAAGATCCGGGGCGCGAGCAGGTAAAACACCACTACCGCAAGGGCGAACAGAGTGACGGCGACCTTGACCACATCGCCGGCCTCAGCGATGACCAGGCCTGCCGCACCGGTCAGCAGCGTGCAGGCAGTCACAACCGACGCCGACTGCAGGTGACTGAGCCCGACGTCGGTCAGGCGCTGGTAAACATGCTGGCGGTGCGCTGCGTACCAGCGCTCCCCCCTGCTCATGCGCCGCAGGAGGGTCGAGAAAGTGTCGGCGAGGTAGATGACAATCGGGAACAGCAGATACTCCACGTTGACGCCGGCCAGGAAGGCTGCCACGGCGATGCCGGAGATCGATGCCCCCAGGAGATAGCTGCCGACGTCGCCCATGAACACTGATCCGCGGCCCAGGTTCCACGGCAGGAAAGCGGCGAAGGCCGCCGCGGTAACCGCTCCGGCCACCGTCATCCACAGCTGGTCCCCCAGCACTCCGGCCACCGAGTACAGGACGCCCACCGTGATGCCGTGCAGCCCGGAGATTCCGTTCACGCCGTCCATGAAGTTGGCAACATTGATGTAGGCGGCGATGGCAAGGGCGCCGACCGGAATCCACCAGTAGCTCTGCCCCATGGTCCACACCAGGGCAGCGGTCCCGGCAATGCCCAGCAGCAGCTGCAGGCCTGCGCGGACCCGAACGGACAACCCGCGGAAATCCTCTATCCAGCCCAGCAGCGAGGCCAAGGCAATGACCGCCATCAGGATCAGCATTATGGAGCGGTCCACCGCCAGCAGACCGGTGGCCAGGGACAGCCCCAGCCCCAGCAGGACGCCGACGGCAATGGTGACGCCCACGCCGCGGATAATCACCTTGGAGTGGGAAGAGCGCTCATTGGGGATATCCAGGACACCGAGACGGCGCAGGAAGGGCACGAACAAAAACGGCAGCAGCAGGCTGGCGAGGAACGCCGCGCCGGTGCACAGGGCAAGCAGCATCAGCCGGTCCGCCGTTCAGCCGTTCCGCCGTTGTAGCGGTGCAGGCCGGCACGGTCCCGGGCGGCTGCGTCGCCGATGCCGGTGACCGGAGGCAGCGTCTCGCCGTGGGTATTCACACCGCATTTGAGCAGCCAGTCCTCGAACTTCAGGTCCGAGGGATCCAGCTCGTCCACCGCGGTGTGGGAAATCTTCGGGTGCAGCGGCCGGGAGTCATCCTCGCCGGTCCCCACCAGGATTTCATGCATCTTTTCGCCCTGCCGCAGGCCGGTGAAGACAATTTCGATGTCCTTGCCGGACATGGCAATCATGCGCTTGGCCACGTCCAGGATTTTCACCGGCTCGCCCATGTCCAGGATCAGGACTTCGCCGCCGCGGCCGATGGCGCCGGCCTGAATGACCAGCTGGCAGGCCTCGGGGATCGTCATGAAGAAGCGGGTGACCTCCGGGTCGGTCACGGTCAGGGGTCCGCCCTGGCGGATCTGCTCCGTAAACAGCGGCAGCATGGAGCCGCGGCTGCCAATCACGTTGCCGAACCGCACTGAGACGTAACGGTCCTTGGTGCTGCCGGCCATCCAGGCGGTGAGCTTTTCAGCCACGCGCTTGGAGTGGCCCAGCACCGTGGTGGGGTTTGCGGCCTTGTCCGTGGAGATGTTCACGAAGTACCGGACCTTGGCCTTCTTGGCTGCCCGCAGGACATTGGCCGTGCCCAGGACGTTCGTCTTCCAGGCCTCCTGCGGGTACTGCTCCAGCAGGGAGACGTGCTTCAGAGCTGCGGCGTGGAAAACGACGTCGGGACGCCGCTCGGAGAAGATCTGGTCCAGGGCTTCGGGGTCCCGGATGTCGGCCAGGACAGTGTCCTTGCCGTTGAGCAGGCCGTGCCCGGTAATGGAGAGCTGGGTGAGCTGCAGGCCGGTTTCATCCCGGTCAACCATGATCAGTTCAGCGGGGTCAAAAGCGGTGATCTGGCGGCACAGTTCCGAGCCGATGGAACCTCCGGCACCGGTGACCAGGACCTTGCGTCCGGTGAGGTAGCCGGCCACTTCCTCCACGTGGATGTCCACGGGACGGCGGCCGATGAGGTCTTCGACGGCGACCTCGCGGAAATCGGTCAGCCCGGCGCCGGCGCCCTTGCTGAGCATGTCCTTCAGCGGCGGCAGCACCAGCACCCGCAGGTTGAGCCCCTCGGCGGTGTCGGTGACCTGCCGCACCTGGCGGGCTTCGACGTCGGCGATTGCAATGATCAACGTGGTGGCGCGGGTTCGCTGCACAATCTCGCGCAGGTCCTCCAGCCGGCCCAGCACCGGAACGGTGGACAGGCGCAGGTGCTTCTTGGCCGGGTCATCATCGATCAGGCCAACGGGGTAAAAGGGGGAATCGGGATCCTTCATCATGCGGGTGACCAGCGAACTGCCCAGGAAACCGGCTCCGTACACGAGTGCGCGCTGGGCCTCGTCGCCCGGCCGGGCCTTGCCCTCCACATACATGCGCTTCAGGTAGCGGATGGCAGCCATGAACAGGCAGGCAAACGGGAAGGCGATCATGCCGGTGGAGCGGGGAATGTCGATGGTCAGGCCGAAGAGTGCGCTTACCAGGACCAGGATGACGGCGACAACCAGGGTGACCATGGCCAGCAGCCGCATTTCATGAAAGCTGCCGAAGCTGTACCGGCCGCGGTACAGGGCGAAGGAATATCCGACCACCAGCTGCACCAGGACGGCCACACCGCAGAAGACTGCGAGACCGCCGAAATTGATCTGGTCCACCGTCAGTTCATAGCGCAGAACCAGTGCCAGGACCACTGCCACAATCCAGGCCAGGGAGTCCAGGATGTACTGTGACCACAGCCACAATGCGGGCTTTTCCTCGCGGAAGGACCCGCTTTCGTCCGTGCTTTTCTGGCTCATAATCCTCAACGGGTATTTCCCCGGTTCTCTTCTCGATGGTTGCAACACAGTTCGGAAGAATCCGGTGTAATAGACTGGAATCTCATCTGCATTCTAACTGCACACCCTTCTCCGTTCGGCTTGTGCCGCGCATCCGGGTTGCCTCGAAAGGACCATTTTGCCGGACTCCGTGGCCGTAGCAGCAGTAACTTTCGACCGCCCAGACGACGTATCCACCCTCCTGGACTCGCTGGCTGCCCAGAGTGCCAACATTACGTCAGTATCCTTGGTGGACTCAGGGAAGACTCCGGTTCAGGATATCGCTGAAGCCTCGCCGGCGCCGGTCACCTACATCCGTTCCAACACCAACCTCGGCGGTGCCGGCGGTTTTTCGCTGGCCATCCTCTCCGCCATGGCCTCGGGTGCCGACTGGATCTGGATCATGGATGACGACGCGCATCCGGAGGACCCCAACTGCCTGGCCGCCCTGCTTGAAGCCGCACAGGAACACCGGATGGACGTGGTCCTTCCCCTGGTGGTGGCCCCGGGACAGCCGGACACCCTTTCCTTCCACTTCCGGCTCGACGGCAAGCTCACGCACAGCCGTGCCGAAGTTGAAAAGCTGGGCTTCATTCCCGACGTCGGACACTTCTTCAACGGCGCGCTGATCCGCGCCGATGTCTTCTTTCGCGTTGGACTGCCGGACCTGCGCCTGTTCATCCGCGGAGATGAGACGGACTTCATGATCCGCCTGCGCCGCGCCGGGATCCGCTTTGGGACAGTCACCTCCGTGGCGCTGACCCATCCCGCGGCATGGGCGGAGGTGCAGCAGGTGGCCGGTGACCGGCTGCACGTCCTGGTTCCCGAAAACGCCTTCAAGCAGTTCTACTTCTACCGCAACCGCGGCCACCTGACCTGGAAGTACAAGCGGCTGCGGTCCTTCGCCGCGGACGCCGTCGGCTATCCCGTGCACTTCGCCAAGACCCGCGACCCGCGCGGTTTCGCCGCGTGGCTGCGTGCTTACGCTGCAGGTATGCGCGGACGCCGGTTCGGGCCACCGTCGGACTTCGGGTTCTGACGTGACCGCCGCCCAGGGTTCCACTGAAACTGCCGAGCTGACGCTTGTCATCACCACGTTCAACCGTTCCGGTTACCTGCGGGGCCTGCTGGATTCCGTGTCCGCGCTTAAGTCCGGACCGGAGCGGATCATTGTGGTGGACAACGCCAGCACCGATGACACGCAGGACGTCCTCGCCGCTGCTGCCAAGCAGCTGACCGTTCCGCTGGTGAACCTGCGCCTGCCCGTCAATGCCGGCGGTGCCGGGGGCTTCGCGGCGGGCGTGGAACGTGCCCTCGCCGAAGGTGCGTCCTGGCTGTGGCTGATGGACGACGACGTCGCCATCCTTCCCGGCGCGGTGGACGCGCTGCGCAAATGGACCGGCACGTATGAGTGCATCCATGGGCGGCGCCTGGACGGGGCGGGGCGGCCCTTCTTCTGGCAGCACCGCTTCCTGCCCTTCCTGGGCATCCACGTGCCGGTCCGCGGGAACGTCTTCCGGGACTCACCGGTGTTTGCCACCAATGTGGGCTGCTTTGAGGGCATGCTGATTTCCGCTGACCTGGTCCGCCGCATCGGCCTTCCGGACGAGCGCTACTTCATCAACGGCGACGACGAAATCTACGGCTGGCTGGCCTCCCGCCTGACGGACGTGGCCTACGTCAATGACTTTGTGCTGCAGAAGGTCCGCCCGCAGAAGCAGATTGATCTGGGCATCAGGCACCTGAATGACTCCAGCGACCTGAGCCGCTTCTATTCCATGCGCAACCGCGGCCACACCGCCCACTATCTGCAGGTGCACGGGCAGTTCAGCCGTCCGGGCTTTGCCCTGGGCACCGTGCTGACCGCCGCCAAGGAACTTCTGCGGCTGCTCGCCGTCGAACACCGGCTCACCGGCGTGGCCAGCCTGTGGCGCGGTTGGCGTGAAAGCCGCAGCATCCTGCACGATGGATCATGGCAGCCCATGCCGCCGCTTGTTCCAGCTCCGCCCAAATGATCGGAAAGCACCAGGTTTGACGCAGCACCCTTCCCCGCAGGAATCCGAAGTCCAGCAGTCCAACGAGTCCGACCGGCCTGAGCGCCCTGGCCCGTCTGAGCAGATTGACCGGCATCAGCAGATTGACCGCCCCGCGCAGTCCGCGAACCGCCGGCAGCCGCTCTGGGTGGTGCTCGGCTCCTCCGGTTTCATTGGCGGCGCCGTGTGCGCAAAGCTGAGGGAAGCCGGAATCACGGTCCGGAGCGTCCCGGCTCCCCGGCTGGAATCCGCTGCCGCTGATGCAGCGGGCCTGCTGGATGAGGCCGCTGACCTGCAGGATGTGCGGGCGAGCCTGGCGGCGGCCTTCGCCGGCGCCGAGGTGGTGGTCAACGCCGCCGGACTGGCCACGCCGGGCGGAGCCGACTCCCCCGCGCTGCGCGGTGCCAATTCGCTGCTTCCGGTGGTGATTGCCGATGCAGCCGACGACGCGGGTGTCCGCCGCTTCATCCATCTCAGCAGCGCAGCCGTCCAGGGGCACCGCCCGTTCCTCGACGAAACCAGTTACGTGCAGCCCTTCTCCGCCTATTCCCGGTCCAAGGCCCTGGGCGAACGGGCCCTGGCTGCCCGGGGCGCCGGTTCCTGCAATACAGTGACCATCCGCGCCACCTCGGTCCAGGGGCCGCGTCGCCCCACCACGGCGAAGCTTGTGCGGCTGGCTTCTTCTCCCCTTGCCACCGTCGCGGGGAGCGGTTCAGCTCCGTCGCCGGTCAGCTCGGTGGACTCCCTGGTGCAGTACGTCCTCACAGTCGGGCAGCATTCCGGAACCGTTCCCGCCGTCGTGCTCCAGCCCTGGGAACAGTCGACCGTGGCCGGCGTGCTGGAAGCTGCCGGCGGACGGAAGCCGCGGCGGCTGCCGGCCTGGCTGTGCCGGAGCGCGCTGTGGAGCGGCTACAAGGTGTCCTCCCTCGCGGGAGAACGGCTGCACGGTCCGCTGCGCCGCCTGGAGATGATGTGGTTTGGGCAGCGGCAGGTTCCGGGCTGGGCCGAAAAGACGGGCAACGTTCCGGAGCCCCGGGTGCAGGAAGTTCTTCGTTCCGTGCACGGCCGGGAACCCGCGGACCGCTAGTCCGGGTTAGGCCGCGTCCTCCGCGGGACCCTGCACGCCCGGCACAACTTCCTGCAGGCGCTCCAGGCTGATCGCACCGAGGCGGACCACGCGAAGAGTCTCGGAGGTGGCGTCCACGATGGTCGAGGGCACCCCGGGTTCGCCGTGCTCAGGCCGGTGCCCGGCTTCAAGGTAGACCTCCACGGACTCGCCCAGCTGCTCTCGGGCTTCCCCTGCGGTCTGCGCGGCGGGGTTTCCGGTGCGGTTGGCCGAGGAGACGGCCATCGGCCCGGTCAGGGCCAGCAGCTCCAGCGCAGTGCTGTCATCCGGCATGCGCAGGGCCACGGTGCCCAGGGTATCGCCCAGATCCCAGGTGAGGGACGGCTGGGACTGGAAGATCAGGGTCAGGCCGCCGGGCCAGAAAGCCTCGGCCAGGGCGCGGGCATCCGCGGAGACATCCACGGCCAGTCCGTCCATGGTCTGCATCCGGGGAATCAGCACGGGCGGCGGCATGGACCGGCCCCGCCCCTTCGCCGCGAGCAGCGTTGCCACGGCCTGCGGAGAAAAGGCGTCGGCGCCAATTCCGTAAACGGTGTCGGTGGGCAGGACCACGCACTGCTTGGCGGCAACGGCCTGCTGCGCTTTGGCCAGGCCCTCGCTTCGGCTCTGAGGATCAGTGCAGTCGTAAGTGGTAGTCACGGGCGTCTTTCATTCCTTCGTTTCGGATGGTTCACGTAAATTCAAATGTGGGGTGGGGTGCCTCAGGCGGCCGACCCCGTCCGCACCGCGGAGGTGGCCCGCGGGCGGCCGTTGAGGTCGGTATGCGAAGCAACGTCCCGCCAGCAGGGCTCCGCAGAGAGCAGTGCAGTGATCCGCTCGGCCTGGACCTCGGCGTGTTCCATCACAAAGTACCCCGCCGGCAGCAGCAGCCGGGCGGCGGTGCGGGCAGCAGCCATCGGCAGTTCCAGCCCGTCCTGCCCTCCCCCGTACAGCGCCATGGCCGGGTCGTGCTCGGCGGCTTCAGGCTCGTTGGGGACGGCATCAGCGGGAACGTAGGGCGGGTTGGACACCACCACGTCAAAGGTTCCGTCTTCATCCGCCAGCGCGGTCCGCAGGTCTGCGTGCAGGAGGCGGACTCCCAGCGGGTCCAGGTTGCGGCGGGCCCAGGCCAGGGCCAGCGGGCTCAGTTCGACGGCGGACACCTCCGCTTCCGGAACCTCGGAGGCCAGCGCCGCGGCGATCGCGCCGGAACCGGTGCCAAGGTCCACGGCCCGAACCGGTGACTTGCCGGCGGCGAGGACGCTGCGGATCCGGTCGATGGCCAGCTGGGCCACTGTTTCGGTCTCCGGCCGCGGAACGAACACGCCCGGCCCGACCTTCAGCTCAAGGTAGCGGAAGGACGCGGTGCCGGTCAGGTGCTGCAGCGGGATGCGGGCGGCACGCTCTGCCACGAGCTCGGCGTACCCCTCAGGCACCGGGGCGTCGGTGAACGCCAGCGCCTTGACCCTGCCGCGTGACTCCCCCAGCAGATGGGCGGCCAGCAGCTCGGCGTCGACGGCCGGGCTGGGCACCCCGGCCGCAGCCAAGGTGGCAGCGGCCTCGCGCAGGGCCGCTGCCAGCGTGGTGGATTCCATGGGCAGGTTAGTTCTCGTCACCAATGGCGTCGAGGCGGGCCTGCTCATCCATCTCGATGGCTGCCTGCACCACTGCCTCCAGTTCACCGTTCAGCACGGTGTCCAGGTTGTAGGCCTTATAGCCGGTGCGGTGGTCCACGATCCGGTTTTCCGGGTAGTTGTACGTGCGGATACGCTCGGAGCGGTCCATGGTGCGGATCTGGGACTTGCGGATGTCCGAGTTCGCGGCGTCGATCTTCTCCTGCTCATGCGCCAGGATGCGCGAACGCAGCACGCGCATGGCGGCTTCACGGTTCTGCAGCTGCGACTTCTCGTTCTGCATGGCCACCACGATGCCCGTGGGCAGGTGGGTAATGCGGACGGCGGAGTCGGTGGTATTCACTGACTGGCCGCCGGGGCCGGAGGACCGGTAGACGTCAATCTTGAGGTCGTTCTGGTTGATCTCGACTTCTTCGGGCTCGTCCACTTCAGGCAGCACCAGCACGCCGGCAGCCGAGGTGTGGATGCGTCCCTGGGACTCCGTGACGGGGACGCGCTGCACACGGTGCACGCCGCCCTCGTACTTCAGGCGTGCGTAGACGCCCTCGGCGGGGTCATTCGAGTTGCCCTTGATCGCCATGGAGACGTCCTTGTAACCGCCCAAGTCTGACTCAGTGGCCGAGATAATCTCGGTGCGCCAGCCGCGGTGCTCCGCGTAGCGGGTGTACATGCGCAGCAGATCACCGGCAAACAGGGCTGCTTCGTCGCCGCCTTCACCGCCCTTGACCTCGATGATGACATCGCGGCCGTCATTGGGGTCGCGGGGAATCAGCAGGCGGCGAAGGGTCTCCTGGGCGTCGTCGAGCTGTTCCTTCAGGACCGGAACCTCGGCGGCAAATTCGGGATCCTCGCCTGCCATCTCCGAAGCGGCCGCAAGGTCGTCTTCAAGGGCGTGCCACTTGTTGTAGGCGTCCACAATGCGGCTGAGTTCGGCGTAGCGCCGCCCAAGCCGCCGGGCCAGGCCCTGGTCCGCATGCACTGCGGGATCGGAAAGCCGCAGCTGCAGCTCTGCGTGCTCATCCAACAGACCCTGTATGGACTCAAACATGTTTTACGTTCCTCTTTCGACGGTGGATCCGGTCCCGAACCGGGACGGATCCGTGACAATTTCACGACGGATAATTTTCCAACTGCCTTCAGCAGTTTATCCGTGCACAGCGTCCGGGCGTGCGCCGCGAATGGACCTGCGCGTTAACTGCCAAGCCGCCCAGACTCCGGCACATCCGCAAAGCGCGGAGGCCGGAGTATGAGCGGCTTGGTAAGGCAGCTAGTTGTCCTTGGTGCCCAAGGTGGTCTGCTGGACCTGCATCAGGAACTCAACGTTGGACTGCGTCTCCCGGATCTTTCCGGTGAGCAGTTCAAGCGCCTGCTGCGTGTCCAGGCCGGACAGGACGCGGCGGAGCTTCCACATGATCTTGACTTCATCAGGCGAGAGCAGGTTCTCTTCGCGGCGGGTACCGGACGCGTTGACGTCCACGGCCGGGAAGATGCGCTTGTCCGCGAGGTTGCGGGACAGGCGCAGTTCCATGTTGCCGGTGCCCTTGAATTCCTCGAAGATCACTTCGTCCATCTTGGATCCGGTTTCCACCAGGGCCGTGGCCAGAATGGTCAGCGAACCGCCGTTTTCGATGTTGCGGGCAGCACCGAAGAAACGCTTGGGCGGGTACAGTGCGGACGAATCCACACCACCGGAAAGGATACGGCCCGACGCCGGAGCGGCCAGGTTGTAGGCGCGGCCCAGGCGGGTCATGGAGTCAAGGAGGACGACGACGTCGTTCCCCATTTCCACGAGGCGCTTGGCCCGTTCGATGGCGAGTTCGGCAACCGTGGTGTGGTCATCGGCGGGACGGTCGAAGGTGGAGGCAATAACCTCGCCCTTCACCGTGCGCTGCATGTCCGTGACCTCTTCAGGGCGTTCGTCCACCAGGACCATCATGAGGTGGACCTCAGGATTGTTGATCGTGATGGCGTTGGCGATTGCCTGCAGGATGAGGGTCTTACCGGCCTTGGGCGGGGAGACGATCAGGCCGCGCTGGCCCTTGCCGATCGGAGCCACGAGGTCGATGACACGCGGGCCGATCACCTTGGCGGAGGTTTCCAGGCGCAGGCGCTCGGAGGGGTACAGGGGAACCAGCTTGGAGAACTCCACGCGGTCCTTGTTGTCTTCGGCCGGCTTGCCGTTGACGGAGGTCAGGCGGACCAGGGCGTTGAACTTCTGGCGCTGGTTGCCGCCCTGGTTTTCACCTTCACGCGGTGCGCGGATGGCGCCGACGACGGCGTCGCCCTTGCGCAGGTTGTACTTCTTGACCTGGGCCAGGGAAACATACACATCGTTCGGGCCCGGCAGGTAGCCGGAGGTCCGGACGAAGGCGTAGTTTTCGAGGACGTCCAGGATGCCGGCTACGGGCAGCAGGACGTCATCTTCGGTGACCTCGACGTCGTCCACATCCGGGTTCTGGTTCCGGTTGCGGCGGCGCTCGTTGCGGTCCCGGAAACGATCGTTGCGGTCATTGCGGTCGCCGCGGTCGTTCCGGTCATTGCGGTTGCGGTTGCGGCGGTTGCGTCCGCGCCCGTTCTCGTCGTTGTCGTCACGGCTGTCGCGGCTGTTATTGTCGCGGTCGCTGCGGCTGTTCTCACGGTCCGCACGGTTGCTGTCGCGGTCGCTGCGGTTGTTGTCACGCTCCGCGCGGTTGCTGTCGCGGTTGTTCTCGCGGTCGCCCCGGTTGTTCTCACGCTCCGCGCGGTTGCTGTCGCGGTTGTTCTCGCGGTCGCCCCGGTTGTTCTCACGCCGGTTTTCACGGGCGTTGTCGCGGTTGTTCTCGCGGGAGTTGTCCCGGTTGTTCTCGCGATTGCGGTCCTCGGACACGGAACCGTTTGCCGAAGCGCCCGTTCCGTTGTCGGAAGAGGCGGACGGTGCTGCCTCGGGAGCCTGCGTCTCCGACTTGGAGTCCGTCCGGCTGTTTTCCGAGGTGCCGTCGCTGTCAGCGCGGCGGCTGCGTGAACGGCGGTTGCTGCGCTCGCGCTGCGGCTGCTCCTCGCGACGGCTTTCCTCGCGCGGGGTCTCCTCACGCGGAGCTTCGGCCTGCGCCGGCTCGCTCTGCGCAGGTGCTTCCGCGGCCGGGGCAGTGACAACGCCGTCACTGGCAGCACGGCGGTTGCGGTTGCGGGTACGGGCAGGACGCTCGGGGGCGGACTGCTCGGCGGCGGGGGCTTCGGCCGCGGCCGGAGCGGCCTTGGCGACGTCAGCCTGGGGGGCTTCGGTCTTGGCACCGCGCACCGGGCGATCGGCTACTGCGCCGCCGCGCTGATGGTTGGAGATGGCGGTCACGAGATCGCCCTTGCGCATGCGCGAACCGCCGGTGATGCCAAGCTGTCCGGCCAGTGCCTGCAGCTGGGCGAGCTTAAGGCCGGCCAGTCCTGAGCTTTTTGAAGTCGCTTCGCCGTTGTTTCCGGCGGTAGCTGAGTCCACACCTGTTGTCAGGTCAGTGGTGTCTGTCACGAAGGATCCTTCCCCCTCGTCGGGCGGTCCGGCGCAGTGCCGGCCGCGGATGATTGGCCCTGGTTCCCCTATGGTCAGACATGGGGATCAGGGTTCGCCGGTCCGGCATGTGCCGGGCAACGGCGAATCTACTTGGGTGCCTCTTGGAAAGAAATCCACAGGAGTTTGGTCAGCTTCGCTGCCGAACTTGCGGCATTCAAGGGAACTGACCTTTTCTTGGCAGTACCCGGAAGGCTGCACCGAGAATTCGAGCTCCCGCACTTGAAACAGTTTTCAACACGGTGTTTGGACACTATGCCCTTGACAACGGGTTTTCAACAAATTTTCAGGGCGGCCCAGAAGCGGACGGCCTGGATGCGGGTGCACAAAAGACGGTTAGTACCGCTGGTGCTCTTCCACTCTAGCACCATCTCGGTCCACACTCAGCCGTAAAACACGCCAGAATTCGCCACTTTCAGCGGCCTTCAGATGCTCGGCAATCAGTGTCTCGGCCCGCTGCGCAGAGGCGGCCCCGTGGGCCAGGGCCATGACGGTGGGCCCGGCGCCCGAGATGACAGCAGCAATCCCGTTGGCGCGCAGGTGCCTCATCAGTGCAGCACTGGGTGCCATGGCCGCTGCGCGGTAATCCTGATGCAGGAAATCCACGGTTCCCGCCGGCAAGAGCGCGGGCTCCAAGGACAGGGCGTGGATGAGCAGGGCAGCCCGCCCTGAGTTCGCTGCAGCGTCCGGATGCGGAACCTGCGCAGGAAGCAGGCCGCGGGCGCTCTCCGTGGACAGTTCAGTGGCCGGCACTGCCGCCACCGGGATGATGTCCGCGTGAACGGGCGCAGTGACGGACCGGAATTTGCCCTCTTCTTCCCAGGAGATCGCCAGCCCGCCAGCCAGTGCCGGTGCCACGTTGTCCGGGTGGCCTTCCAGCCGGGAGCACAGGTCCAGCAGGGCTTCGGCGTTCAGCCGGTGCCCTGCTGGGAGCAGTGCGTTGCCCGCCAGCACGCCGGACACGATGGCAGAGGCCGAAGAGCCCAGGCCGCGGCCGTGCGGAATGACGTTTTCGGCCTCCAGTTGCACGCCCGGCAGGCAGAATCCTGCGGACTCCACGGTTTCCCGGATGGTCTTCACCACCAGGTGGGTGTCATCGGTGGGCAGTGTGGCCGCGCCTTCCCCGCTGATGCTCACCAGGGTGCCCGGCTCCGCCGAGGTCCGGACCCGCACGGTGTCATACAGGCCCACCGCCAGGCCCAGGCTGTCAAAGCCCGGGCCCAGATTGGCGCTGGTGGCCGGCACCCGGACCGTTACATCCTGGCCGGCGGCCACGGCGGGGGCTGCGCCCGCTCGGGACGCTGTCCCGGCCTCAGCGCGCGGAAGTGCTGCGGAATCGCTCACGTGCATGTCCGCTTAACCCGCGGCCTGGGCTTCCAGTCCCAGCGCAGCGGCAACGGAAACGACGTCGAACTCCACCTTGGTGGGTTCAACATCCGAGCCGTCGGCGGTGCGCAGGGCCCACTGCGGATCCTTGAGCCCGTGTCCGGTGACGGTGATGACGATCTTCTTGCCCGCGGGTGCTTCCCCGGCGGCGTGCTTCTTGAGCAGCCCGGCCACCCCTGCAGCGGAAGCCGGCTCCACGAAAACGCCCTCACGGGAAGAGAGCCAGCGGTGCGCTTCGAGAATTTCAGTGTCCGTGACGGCTTCGATCAGTCCGCCGGACTCATCGCGGGCAGCAATCGCCTGCTCCCAGGACGCCGGGTTGCCGATGCGGATGGCGGTGGCAATGGTGTCCGGATCCGTGACCGGATGGCCCTTGACCAGCGGCGAAGCGCCTTCGGCCTGGAAGCCCCACATCACGGGAGTCTTGGTAGCCACGGGAGCCAGTTCGTCTCCGGCAAGGTTCGTGTAGGGGGCGGCGTACTCGGTGTAGCCCTTCCAGTACGCGGTGATGTTTCCGGCGTTGCCCACGGGCAGCAGGTGGAAGTCCGGAGCGTCGCCCAGGGCGTCCACCACCTCGAAGGCAGCGGTCTTCTGGCCCTCGATGCGGGCCGGGTTCACGGAGTTCACCAGGAACACCGGGTAGGCCTCGGCCAGTTTGCGGGCCACATCCAGGCAGTTGTCAAAGTTGCCGTTGACCTGGAGCAGTTCGGCACCGTGGGCGATGGCCTGGCTGAGCTTGCCCATGGAGATCTTGCCGTCCGGAACCAGCACGGCGCAGGTGATGCCGGCCTGCGTGGCATAAGCGGCAGCCGAGGCGGAGGTGTTGCCGGTGGAAGCGCACACCACGGCCTTGGCGCCGGATTCGACGGCGGCCGTCATGGCCATCGTCATGCCGCGGTCCTTGAAGGACCCGGTGGGGTTCATGCCTTCGACCTTGAGGTAGACCTCGTTGCCGGTCAGCTCGGAAAGCGCCTTGGCCTTCACGAGCGGAGTACCGCCCTCGCCGAGGGTGATGATCTCGGTGCTCTCGGTTACGGGAAGACGATCGGCGTATTCGCGGATGACGCCGCGCCATTGATGAGCCACGGTATTAGACCCCTTCTACCCGCAGGACGGATGTGACTGAATTGATGATGTCCAGGCCCTTAATGGCCTCGACGGTGGCTGCCAGCGCAGCCTCGGATGCCCGGTGCGTGACGAAACGCAGCTCGGCGGATGATGCAGTGCCGTCGGCATGGATGCTCTGGCGCATGGTTTCGATGGAGACACCGTGTTCGGCGAAGACCTGGGCCACTGCGGCCAGGACACCGGGCTGGTCGGTGACCTGCAAGCCGATGCTGTAGCTGGTGGTGACCTTGCTGAACGGCAGGGCCGGTACGGAGCCGGTGGGCGTCTCCGCACCCAGCGGCCCGCCCAGGACCACCCGGCGGGCGGTGGACACGACGTCGCCCATCACGGCCGACGCGGTGGGGGCGCCGCCGGCGCCCTGGCCGTAGAACATCAGCTCACCGGCATTTTCGGCTTCCACGAACACGGCGTTGAAGGCGCCTCGCACCGCGGCCAGCGCGTGGGTGCGCGGCAGCAGCGTGGGGTGTACGCGCACGCTGACGCCGGGGTCGCCGTCGTTGTCCAGCTTTTCGGCGATGGCCAGCAGCTTGATGACGAACCCGGCATCCTTCGCCGCGGCAATGTCATCAGCCGTGACGGAGGAGATGCCCTCGCAGGACACATTCGCCAGGTCAAAGTTGGTGTGGAAGGCCAACGAAGCGAGGATGGCACCCTTTGACGCAGCGTCATGGCCTTCGACGTCGGCGGTGGGATCGGCTTCGGCGTACCCGAGGCGCTGGGCTTCGGCCAGGGCGTCGGCGAACTGGGCGCCGGTGCTGTCCATGGCATCCAGGATGTAGTTGGTGGTGCCGTTGACGATGCCCATGACCTTGGTGATCCGGTCACCGGCAAGGCTGTCCCGGATGGGGCGCAGGATGGGAATGGCGCCGGCGACGGCCGCTTCATAGGCCAGCCGCACGCCCGCGGCGTCGGCCTTCTCGAAAAGCGCGGCGCCGTCGGCGGCGAGCAGGGCCTTGTTGCCGGTGACCACGGAGGCTCCGTGGCCGATGGCGTGCAGCATCAGCGTGCGGGCCGGCTCCATGCCGCCCATCAGCTCAATGACGATGTCTGCGTCCTCCACCAGCTTCTCGGCGTCAGTGGTGAAAAGGTTCCGCGGCAGGTCCGCGTCCCGCGGTGCGTCCGGGTTGCGGACGGCAATTCCGGTCAGTTCCAGCCGGGCGCCGGTGCGCGAAGCCAGGTCTTCGGCATCGTCAATGAGGATCCGGGCAACCTGGGAGCCAACGTTTCCGCAGCCCAGCAGGGCAACTTTGAGGGTCTTCATAGTGCGTGCCTACTCCTTCAGCAATTCGGGCGAACGTGCGCCGGCGGCGTCAACGTCCCGGGCCAAGAGATCATCTTCAGTCTCTCCGCGGATGATCAGCCGCGCAGTGCCGTCCAGCACGGCAACCACGGGCGGACGGGCAATGTAGTTGTAGTTGCTGGACAGGGCCCAGCAGTACGCACCCGTTCCCGGAACCGCCAACAGGTCACCGTCGCCGGTGTCGGCCGGAAGATAGACGTCCCGGACCACTATGTCCCCGCTCTCGCAGTGTTTGCCAACCACGCGTGACATAACGGCGTCATCTTCGGACGTCCGCGAGGCGAGCACAGCCGAGTAGTCGGCGTCGTAGAGCACGGGACGGGCGTTGTCGCTCATCCCGCCGTCCACTGAGACGTAGCGGCGTTCGGCGGTGCCGCCGTCGGCCGTGTCAACGCGGACCGTCTTGACGGTGCCGGCGCGGTACAGCGTAAAGGTGGTGGGGCCAACAATGGCGCGGCCGGGCTCAATCGAGATCCGCGGCACGGCCAGTCCCAGCTCCTCACAGGTGGAGCCGACGACGGCGGCCATCGCCTGCGCGATTTCCGCCGGGGGGCGCGGGGTGTCCGCTTCGGTGTAGGCGATGCCGTAGCCGCCGCCGAGGTCCAGCTCCGGCAGTTCCACGCCGTGGGCCGCCTTGATTTCGGCCAGGAAGCCGAGGAGGCGCTTGGCGGCCAATTCGAAGCCTTCGGGTTCAAAGATCTGCGAGCCGATGTGGCAGTGCAGGCCCAGCAGGCGGATGCCCTTGGCTTCCAGCGCGGCTGCCACGGCGGCGGCTGCGGGCGACTCCCCGCCCGCGGCCGGATCCGGTGCCATGGAGAGGCCGAACTTCTGGTCCTCGTGCGCGGTGGCAATGAAGTCGTGCGTGTGTGCATGCACTCCGGGGGTCAGGCGCAGCATGACGGGAGCCTGCTCTCCGCGGGAGGCCGCAAGGGCATCCAGGCGGTGCAGTTCTGCCATGGAATCCACGACGATCCGGCCCAGGCCCATGTCCAGGGCCCGGATCAGTTCGGCGTCGGACTTGTTGTTTCCGTGCAGGCCCAATTCGCTGCCCGGAATCCCGGCGCGGCGGGCCACCGCCAGCTCGCCGCCGGAGCAGGTGTCCAGGCGCAGACCCTCCTCACGCACCCAGCGGGCCACCGCAGTGCAGAGGAAGGCCTTGCCTGCGTAATAGACGTCCACGCCCCCGCACAGATCAGCGAAGGCGGCATCGAAGGAGTCTTTGAAGTCCCGGGCGCGGGCGCGGAAGTCTGCTTCAGACATCACGAACAACGGGGTGCCGAACTCGCGTGCCAGCGCTGATGCCGCTACACCGGCCACTTCGAGTTCGCCGTTGCTGTTCCGGGCAACGTCGCGGGCCCACATCTGCGGGCGCAGCGCATCGGCGTCCGCCGGGTGGCTGAGCCACTCGGGGGCGAGCGGGGAAACAGTCATGGATTACATCCGTTCCGGAGCGGAGACTCCCAGCAGGCCAAGGCCGTTGGCCAGGACCTGGCGGGCGGCAAGGTTCAGCCACAGGCGGGTGCGGTTCACGTCGGTGACCTCCTCATCGCCCTGCGGAGCAATGCGGCACGCGTCGTACCAGCGGTGGTACGTGCCGGCGATGACCTCCAGGTGGCGGGCCACGCGGTGCGGTTCGCGGAAGGCGCTGGCCTGCGCGACGACGCCGGGATACTGTCCCAGCGCGGCCAGCAGTTCGCCTTCGGTGGGGTGGGTCAGCAGGGAGGCGTCGAACGCTGAATCGTCCACGCCGGCGGCCTCGGCGTTGCGGGCCAGGGCATAGGTGCGGGCGTGGGCGTACTGGACGTAGAACACCGGATTCTCGTTGCTGCGCTTGGTCAGCAGGTCCAGGTCAATATCAATGTTGGAGTCGGCGGAGAAGCGGGCCAGCGTGTAGCGGGCGGCGTCCACGCCCACGGCTTCCACCAGGTCCTCCAGGGTGACCACGGTGCCGTTGCGCTTGGACATGCGCACGGGCTTGCCGCCCTTGACCAGGTTCACCATCTGGCCGATCAGCACCTCAACGCACTCCGGGTCGTGTCCCAGGGCGGCGGCAGCGGCCTTGAGCCGGGCCACGTAGCCGTGGTGGTCGGCGCCGAGCATGTAGAAGTTCAGGTCGAAGCCGCGGTCGCGCTTGTTCTGGATGTAGGCGATGTCCCCGGCAATGTAGGCGGCGTTGCCGTCGGACTTGATGACCACGCGGTCCTTGTCGTCACCGAACTCACTGGAGTTCAGCCACCAGGCGCCGTCCTTCTCATACAGGTTGCCGGAGCCCTTGAGCTGCTCCAGGAGCTTGTCCACCTGGCCGTTCTCGTGGAGCGAGTCTTCGTGGAAGAAGACGTCAAAGTCCACGCCGAAGTTATGCAGGGATTCCTTGATGTCACCGAACATCAGGTCCACGCCGACGGCGCGGAAACGTTCCTGGGCCTCGTCGTCGGGCAGGTCGGTGATATTCGGCTCGGCGGCCAGCACGCGGTTGGCGATGTCTTCGATGTAGGCTCCGGCGTAGCCGTCCTCGGGAGCGGGTTCGCCCTTGGCCGAGGCGAGCAGGGACCGGGCGAAGCGGTCAATCTGCGCTCCGTGGTCGTTGAAGTAGTACTCGCGGGTGACTTCTGCACCCTGCGAAGAGAAGACCCGGGCCAGGGCGTCGCCGACGGCGGCCCAGCGGGTTCCGCCGAGGTGGATCGGTCCGGTGGGATTGGCGGAGACGAACTCGAGGTTGATCCGGGTGCCCTTGAGGATTTCGGACGTGCCGTACGCAGGACCGGCGTCAACGATCGTCTTGACCAGCTCACCGGCGGCACCGGCGTCGAGCGTGATGTTCAGGAACCCGGGGCCGGCGATGTCGACCTTGGAGACGCCGTCGATCTTTTCCAGGCGGCCCTTGAGGATCTCCGCGAACTGGCGCGGGTTCATGCCGGCCTGCTTGGAGAGCTGCAGTGCAATGTTGGTGGCCCAGTCGCCGTGGTCGCGGTTCTTCGGCCGCTCCACGCGCACCTCCCGGGGCACGTCGATGCTGAAGTCACCAGCATCGATGGCGTCTTGGAGGCAGGCAGTTACGGCGGAGGAAAGTTCTTCAGGAGTCACCGGTTAAGCATAGCGTCCGGGCAGGCGGCGTTCCGCGAACTGTGACGCCGCCCGCGGACCCCCTCGCGCTGCCCCTCGGACCGCCGGGTGGGCAAGTCAACACCGCGTGCACAGGCGAAGCGCAACCGGATACGTTGTAATGGATAGGGATCCCCACCCCAGGAGAGATATGACCCCCTCACGCAAAGCCCTGCTGTTCACCGCCGCTTCCCTCACCCTGGCCTCCACCGCCTGCGCCGGAACGGCCGACGACGGCGCCTCCGCCGCCGCGGAGTCCACCGCTCCCGCCCCGACCGCTCCCGCAACTGCTGCCGCAGCCGCACCGGCCGGCAGCTACGCCGACGGAGAGTACTCCGCGCAGGGCAGCTACATTCCCCCGTCCAACCAGACGGAGGAAGTCGACGTGACCCTGAGCCTGAAAGACGGCGTCGTCACGGACCTTTCGGTCACCACCTCCGGCAACAACCCCACTTCCAAGCAGTACCAGCGCGAATTCACCTCCGGCATCCAGGAGCAGGTAGTGGGCAAGCCCCTGAATGAGCTGGACGTCCACAAGGTTGCCGGTTCCTCCCTGACCAGCTCCGGCTTCAACAAGGCTCTTGACTCCATCCGGACCGAAGCCGCGAGCTGACCGGCCCCGCCATGCCGGATTTCACGTTCGACGCCATCGGCACGGCCTGGACCGTCAGCACTGCTGAACCGCTGACGGGTCCGCAGCGGACAGCCGTACTGGAACTGGTGGCTTCCTATGACGGCATCTACTCGCGTTTCCGGCAGGACTCGGTCATTTCCGCACTGGCGGCGGCGCCCGGCACCGTGGACCTGCCCCGCTCCGCCGCGCCGCTGCTCAGCCTCTTTGACACGCTCCACCGGCTCAGCGGCGGAGCCGTTAATCCTCTGGTGGGCCGCTCGCTGGAGCAGCTCGGCTACGACGCGGCGTACTCGTTTTCCTCCGCGGGACCCTCCCCCGCACCGGAGTGGCCGGCTGCAGCATCATGGCAGGCGCTCGGGGACCGGACCGTGCTGAGCACCACGGTGCCGGTGACCCTGGATATAGGTGCAGCGGGCAAGGGGCAACTGGTTGACCTGGTCTTTGCGCTGCTGCGCGGGGCCGGGCACCGGGAGCTGACCGTGGATGCGGGCTCTGACCTGCGCCATGCCGGATCCGATCCCCTGCGGATAGCGCTGGAGCATCCGTATGACCCGGCCCGCGCCATCGGCGTCGTTCCCCTGCAGGGCCGGGCCCTGTGTGCCTCCGCCGCAAACCGCCGGCAGTGGGGTGACGGGCTGCACCACATTGTGAACGCGCTGACCGGCCGCTCCGTGAATTCGGTGGCGGCCACCTGGGTGCTGGCCGATGACGCGATGACCGCCGACGGCCTGGCCACCGCCCTGTTTTTCACCGACCCCGGCACCCTTGCCGAAGACTTCGCCTTTGACTATGTGCGGATGTTCTCGGACGGGCGGGCCACCTTCTCACCTTTCATGGCTGGAGTCCTGTTTTCATGAGCGTTTCCCTGTCCGCCTCAACCCGCCGGCTGGACGCCCTGACCGGACGCTGGACCATGTACCGGATCACCGTTTTCCTGCTGCTGGCCCTGACGGCGTGGTCTTTTGTGCTGTCCGCCGCCGGACTGCTGTTCTACACCCCGGCAGAGCTCGCTGCCACGGCCGCCACCGCCGTCGTCGCCTCGCTGGTGGCCAGCCGCGTCATGGGGCTGCTGTTCCGCACCCGCCCGCAAACGGATTCCTCGCTGATCACCGGGCTGCTCCTGTTCTTCCTGTTCTGGCCCACCACCGAAGGCTCCCAGCTGCTGACCGTGGCGCTCGCCGCCGGGGCTGCGACGGCATCAAAGTACCTGCTGGTCTGGCGCGGACGGCACATCTTCAATCCCGCGGCCTTCGGTGCCGCGCTGCTGGCCGTCACCGGCCTGAACAGCGCTGTCTGGTGGGTGGCGGCACCGCTGATGCTGGTGGTCGTCCTGCCCGCCGCCGCCCTGATCCTGTACCGCAACCGCCTGCTGCCCATGGCCGGAGTGTTCCTGCTGGCCTCGGGCGCCATCATCATTGCGCGGTTCCTGGCCGGCGGGGAACCGCTGACAACGGCGCTGGCCACCCTGTTTGCCTCCTATCCGGTGCTGTTCTTCGCCGGCTTCATGTTGTCCGAGCCGCTGACCCTGCCGCCTCGGCGCTGGCAGCGGCTGCTCGAGGCCGCCGTCGTCGGCGTCCTGTTCGCCGTCCCGCTGAACCTGGGCCCGGTCTACATGTCCCCGGAACTGGCCCTGCTTCTCGGGAACCTGCTGGCCTTTGCCCTGGCACCGCGTGCAGGTATCCGGCTGCGGCTGCGGGAAAACCGGGCCCTGACGCCCACCGCGCGGGAACTGGTGTTTGAACCGCAGCGTCCGCTGAAGTTCCAGCCCGGACAATATGTGGAGCTGAGCCTGCCCCACGCCACCCCCGACGGGCGCGGCACCCGCAGGATTTTCAGCCTCACCACAGCGCCGGAGCAGCCGGAAACCGTGGCCGTGGGACTGCGGGTGTCCGATCCGTCCAGCTCGTTCAAAACCGCCCTGCTCAAGCTGAAGCCCGGAGCCGTGATCACCGGAACCTCGGTGGCCGGAGATTTCCTGCTTCCCCGGAACCCCGGGGTCCCGCTGCTGTTCATCGCCTCCGGGGTGGGTGTTACTCCGTTCATCAGCCAGCTGCGGTCCCTGGCCGCCGGAAGTCCGGGCGGTTCCGGCGGTACTGCGGACGGACTGCCGGGACGGGATGTGGTGCTGGTTTATGCGGCCTCTTCCGTGGATGAGCTGGCCTATGCTGCCGAACTGCACCGGATGGGCGTCCGTGTCCTGGTCTGCACTCCGGCGGACCCGCAGATCACCGGATGGACCTGGCTGGGACCGGGGCTGCCGGATGCGCAGGTGCTGGCCCGGGCGGTTCCGGATATTGCGCAGCGCGCTGCTTACGTCTCCGGGTCTCCGTCTGCCGTTGCCGCAGCGCGCGCCGCGGTTCGCGGAGCCGGCGGCCGAACCGTTAAGACGGATGCCTTTCTGGGATATTGATTTTGGCCACGTTTTCACACCGCGCGCCGGACCTGCTAAGCTTCTTGAGTCCCACAGGACCTGCCGGTTTACCGGCGTCCTTGCCCTCGTAGCTCAGGGGATAGAGCGGTTGCCTCCGGAGCAACAGGCCGTAGGTTCGAATCCTATCGAGGGCACTTTGGAACACAGAAGAACCCCGCACTGGTTGCGGGGTTCTTCTGTGTTCGGGGTCAGGCTCCAGTCAAACGCCGGGATCAGGTGCCGGCTCCAAGGGCGGCCACGGTTGCGCCCTCATCCGGTACGGTGTTTTCCCGCAGCACAAAGCTGTTCCCCCTCGCAGGTTTCTCCAGGAAGCGGCGGAAACGCAGCGGCAGGCCCCGTGCAGTCCAGGGATCAATTCCGTCCATGGCCTGCACATGCACGTGCGGCTGCGTGGAGTTTCCCGAATTGCCGCAGGATCCAATCCGCTCACCCTGCACAACGCCCTGGCCGACAGCAACAGTGACAGAGCCGGCCTGCAGGTGCATGACTCCCACCACCGGCGTACCGCCCGGCGGAGCCAACAGGACATAGTTTCCCGCGACGGCACCGATCCCGCTGCGAAGCCTGCCCGCCTGCCCCAGTATGTAGGACACCAGGGCAATCTGGGACCGGCGCGCTTCGTGGTCGGTTTCGCCTTCATGGACCGCCGCCACCTGCCCGCTGACGGGAGCCAGGACAGGACGGCCGTACGCAAAGAAAAGCTCGGGCGGCTCGGTGGCAAGGACGGTCCGCCAGCTGACCCCGGGAGCACAGGCGCCGCCGTCGTCCACCCCCACAAAATCTATGGCGTAAGTGGTCGCCAGCAGGTGGGTTCCGTGGCTGGGGACACGGCGGCGCGGGCTGTTCTCCACCCTCCACGTTCCGGTAAACGGAAGCGATATTTCCACGGGTTCAGGGTCCGGGTTCATGGTTCGCCCCTTGGGATTGGTTCTTCCCATTATGGGTTGACGGGCCAGCGCCGGGACCCTGGTTTTAGTACCGGATGGCGTCGATGACTTTCACCCGCACCGCCACCAGTGCAGGTATCAGTCCGGCCAGCGCGCCCACCGCTGTGGCCGCGCCGAGGCCGATCAGTGCAGCTTCCAGCGGAAACGGCGGCAGCTCCGTCAGCCCGGAGGCAACCGTGCGCTGGACGATCGGCAGCTTGACCACGGCCACCGCGGCCATGACGCCCAGCACGCCGGCAACAAACGTGGCCACCACCGACTCCAGCATGACGCCAAAGAAGATCCGCCCCGACGTCGCCCCGAAGCTGCGCCGAATGCCGATTTCCCGCACCCGGTACTTCACCGTCACCATGGAGATGTTCAGCAGCCCGACTGCGCCCAGCAGCATGACCAGCCCGGCGATTCCGGCCACCGCCCACTGCAGCCCGCCAAAGGGATCTCCCCAAGCGGCGTAGTCGCTCCGGTTCGCGTCAACCTGCATGCCGGGAAACTGCGCCGTCAGGTCCGCGGAGATCGACGCCGCCAGGGCTTCGCTCAGTTCCTCGGGCACCCAGAGTTCCAGGCTCGGATTTGCGGCTTCCAGTCCGAGCCGGTCATAGGCTTCGGAGAGCATGATCGCCTGGGGGTATTCCCCCTCGTAGCGGTCCCGGTTGACGCCAACCACCACCGCGGTGGTTTCCCCGCCCCGGGAGATCGGGAGCACGGGGTGGGAACCCAGGTCCGGGCTCCCCAGGCTGGCATAGAACGCTTCATTGATGACGACGGCGGGTGCCAGCCGCTGGGCGTCAGCGGGGGTAAACCACGATCCCTCGGCCATGGGCACCCGGCGCATCACGTCGTAATCGGAGTCCACCACCATCGTCTGGGTCTGGGTGACTCCGCCGGGCAGCTGAAACGGCACCATTGTCGAATAGATCAGGGAGGAATACTCCACGGCGTAGCGTTCGGGCAGCTCCCGGTAGGCCGCCGTGACCAGCTCGGGATCCGGGTTGGATCCATCGGCCGAGAACATCATCACAGACAGCGTTGCAGGCCGGCCGGACTGGGCTTCGCTGCCCTGGGCGATCGATTCGCGGACCATGTTTCCCAGCCCCACCACCGTGGTGAGGGCAGCGACGGACAGGGCGACGCCGATCAGCGCCAGCAGGATCCGGGTCTTATGGATCCTCAGTTCCGCCCAGGCCTCGACCAGCGTGCCGACTATCCCCGAAAGGCTCATGCCGCCACCTGCAATCCGGGTTCCAGCTGCCCGTCCTGCAGCAGGAAGTGTCGGTGGGCCAGGGCCGCGACGTTGGGATCATGGGTGATGGTGACCAGGGCGGCACCGGATTCGGCGGCCACCTCGGCGAGCAGGTCCATGACGTATTGGCCGGTGGCGATGTCCAGTGCGCCTGTGGGCTCATCGGCCAGGATGAGCTGCGGCGAGCGCACCAGGGCCCGTGCAATGGCAACCCGCTGCTGCTCTCCGCCGGACAGCTTGGACGGCCGGTCCTGGGTCCGGTCCCCCAGCCCTACCCGGTCCAGCATTGCTGCCGCGAGACGCTCCCGCTGCCAGAACTGCCGGCCGCGGGCATAGAGCAGCGGAGTCATAACGTTTTCCAGCGTCGTGCGTTCGGCCAGCAAATTGAACTGCTGGAAGATGAATCCCACTGCGGCTCCCCGCGCCTGCGCCCGGCGTTTCTCACTCATCTGGTCCACCGGCTCCCCCGCGAAGGTCATTGACCCGGAGGTGGGGACGTCCAGCAGCCCCAGAATATTCAGGAGCGTTGATTTTCCCGACCCCGAACGGCCCACAATCGACAGATGCTCCCCCGGATAAACGGCGAGGTCCACACCGGTCAGGATCTGCAGGGTGCCGTGATCCGGCAGCGACACTGAACGGGTGACCTGCGACAGCGCTGCCAGGGGTTCCGGCTGCCCGTCAAAATCGGCTTCGGCAACAGCTGCGCCGGTGAGTTCACCGAAGGTCATCCGCCCACCATTCCGGGCATGCCGTACATCTGTCCTTCGTCTGTGGGAGCAGGAGCACCGGGAACAAACTGAAGCACCATTTCCCCCTCGGCCAGGCCGGAGGTGATTTCCACCGTTTGACCGTCGTTCAGGCCCAGGGCCACTTCCCGTTCCACGGCACCCGCGGCTGACTGCAGTTCTCCGGCAGAGGCAGCTTCCGGTCCTGCGGCCGGGTCGATGTCGGCCGCCCCGTCGGCACCGCTTGCGCCGTCCGGCATTACCCAGACGACGCCGGTCTGGACCGATCCCCGGACCGCCGTCGTCGGAACCGTAATCACGTTTTCGGCCTGGCCTGCGGAAATGTCGATGGTGGCGCCCAGCCCGGCAAAGACGGCTGTTTCCTTTGGTACGGCGCAGCTCACGCTGCCCGCCGCCGTGGCGTCCGCAGCCGGGGGTCCTGCCGGTCCCATGGCCTGGGCGGAAATTCCGGTCTGGGCGGCGGGTGTCTTGCCCATGGTGACGTTGCTGCAGGGGAAGGGTGCAGGTCCGCCGTTGACCGTCACCATGGCAGTGTTCGCCCGGGAAAAGATGCGGAACTGCTGATCCGAGGTGAGTGTTCCGGAGACCGAGAAGGTGCCGGGATCAATCGAAGCAACCTCGGTGCCCACTGACAGCTGCTGTTTCACAAGCACCGACAGCTCGGCGACCGTGCCGTTCGAGGTCGCGACCACATCGGTGTAGGTGTAGGCCGGGGGTGCGGCGGCGGGAGGTGCTGCCGGTTCGTCGTCTTCGGCGCGGTCATCCGAAGGAACGACGGCGGCGGTTTCCGGCTCCGGCTCCGCGAGGGTCTTGACCTGGAAGAGCGGCGTCCCCTTGGCGACGGTCTCCCCTGCGTCCACGTAAATGAAGTCCACGGTCCCGTCGCTCGTGCTCTTGACCGTGACGGCGGGGTCGCTCACCACCGAACCCGGAACAGAGACAAGGTTGGTGACGGTTCCCAAGGCCGCGGGAACCAGCGGAGTACTGATCCGGGCGCTCGGCTGCTCAGAGCCGGCAGCGGCGTCGGCCTGCATCCCGTCCAGGAAGGCAAGCTTGAAAAGAGCCGCAGCCATCACGGCAAAAATCACCAGCCACAGCGTTGGAAAGACATAGCGGCGCACAATCATCGGTTCCCCCGTCGAAGTCATCACCCGGGGCAGTGTTCAGCACCGATTGAAACGGGACGCTACCAGCGCACAGCGGATCTGCAGGGCAAGACACGACCGGTGAAATACTCGAAGGCACCGAAACGCCATTCGGGGCAGGCCCTTCCGGATACTGCTGTTTGCGGTTTTCCGCCGAACCTCTTGCGCGGAGCGGGCCGGTCAGCGGTATGGTGAGCCGCATACCAACCGGTCGGTTCCTCTCCGGAGCCTTTCGGACGGGTACCTCCGAAGACTCCGACACTATGAGAAACACGGAACGCCGACGCATGAAAACCATGAACATCAAAGAGGAACTGGCCCGCGTTTCCGTGGACCTCTTTGCCGCCCAAGGCTATGCCAACACCAGCGTGCAGCAGATTGTCGACGCCGCGGGGGTCACCAAGGGTGCGCTCTACCATTACTTCAATTCGAAGGATGATCTCCTCTTCGATATTTATGACCGCCTCCTCACCCTGCAGCAGCGCAACCTCGAAGAGATCGCAGGCCGGGACCTTCCGCTGGAAGAGACCGTCCGGACAGTCTGCGAGGACGTCATCATTACTTCCATCGAGTGGATCCGTGAAGGTGCCGTTTTCTTCCGGTCCCAGCACATGCTCAGCCCCGACCGGATGGAAGAGGTGAAGACCCGCCGCCGCCGGTACAACGAGGTGTTTGCAGCACTGATCACCCGCGGCCGGGCCGAGGGCATTTTCCGCAGCGACATCCCCACCGCCGTCCTCGTAGCCAACTTCTTCGCCAACCCTCACTACCTCTCGTACTGGTACCAGCCGCACGGAGCCCTGACCAAACAGCAGGTCGCCAAACATTTAACCGACCTCTACCTCGCCGGACTGCGGCCCGCAGCACCTGAAGGAGCAGCACAATGAAAGCCTGGAACGTCGTCACCCTTGCCGAGCCCCGGGAAGCGCTGCAGCTCACCGAGCAGCCCTCCCCCGTGCCCGTGCCCGGCTCCCTGGTATTGAAGACCCGCGCCGTGGCCCTGAACTTCCCCGATGTGCTGCTGTGCCGCGGGGAATACCAGGAGAAGCCGGAGCTGCCCTTCGTTCCCGGCATTGAACTGTGCGGCACCGTCACGGGAATCGGCGACGGCGTCACGGGCTTCCGCCTCGGGGACCGCGTCAGTGCCACCCATCTGGGCGTCATGGCCGAAGAGGTGGTGGTTCCCGCCGATTCAGCTTTTCCGGCCCCGGAGCCGCTGTCCGACGCCGAGGCCGCCGCGCTGTGCATCGGATACCAGACCGGGTACTTCGGGCTGCACCGGCGGGCACGGATCTCACCCGGTGAAACGCTGCTGGTCCACGCGGCAGCCGGTGGTGTGGGCACGGCTGCCGTGCAGCTGGGCAAGGCCGCCGGAGCCACCGTGATCGGAGTGGTGGGCAATGAAGCCAAACGCCAGGTCGCAGAGAAGGCCGGAGCGGACATTGTGGTCAACCGGACCACCGAAGACTTCGTCGAGGTGGTCAAGGAAGCCACCGGCGGACGCGGCGCCGACGTCGTCTACGACCCGGTGGGCGGTGAAACCTTTGAGCGCTCCACCCGCTGCATCGCCTTTGAGGGGCGGATTGTCGTCGTCGGGTTTGCCGGCGGCACCCTGCAGACCGCCCGTATGAACCACGCCCTGGTCAAGAATTATTCGCTCCTGGGACTGCACTGGGCGCTCTACACCAAGAAGGCTCCGGAGCTGGTTGCCGAAGTCCATGAACAGCTCACCCTCCTGGCCGGCAAGGGGCTGATCCGCCCGGTGGTCACCGAAACCGTCCCGTTCAGCGACGCACCTGACGCTATCCAGCGCCTGGGCGACGGCCGGACCGTAGGGCGGGTGGTGCTGACCCTTTAGCGACGGGACCTGGAACCGGACAGGACGGTGCTGCTAGGCCAGCACGTACAGGGTGATCCAGTCGGCAACCACGGCAGGCTTTTGGGCCCCTTCCAGTTCGATCGTGACCCCGGTGACAACGCGGATGCCCTGGGCCGTGGTTGCGACCTTGGCCAGCTCGGAGACCAGCCGGACCCGGCTGTTCACGGGCACCGGGTGGGGAAACCGCACGCGGTCCAGTCCGTAGTTGATGCCCATGACAGTTCCGTCCAGACTTACCCGGTCCGCGGCCAGCGCCGGCAGCAGCGAGAGGACCAGGAATCCGTGCGCAATGGGAGCGCCGAACGGCCCTGCAGCGGCCCGTTCGGGATCAGTGTGGATCCACTGCTGGTCATCGGTGGCATCGGCAAACCGGCGAATCCGGTCCTGGTCGATCGTGATCCATCCGCTGGTTTCCCGCTGGCCCACGGCCGCTTCCAGCTCCTGCACCGAAGTAAAGTGCGCCATGGCTAGGCCCTCGGTCCGCCGGCTACGTACAACACCTGTCCGGAAATAAAAGAGGCTTCCTCCCTGATGAAGAAGGACGCCGCCGCGGCGATGTCCGCCGGCTTTCCGGCCCGGCCCACCGGGATTTCCGCCACGGCGTGCTGAACAAAGTCCTCGAACGGCACTCCGACCCGTTCCGCCGTTGCCCGGGTCATGTCGGTTTCGATGAAGCCCGGCGCAATGGCGTTGACGGTCACGTTGTACCGGCCCAGCTCGATGGCAAGGGTCTTGGTGAAGCCCTGCAGCCCCGCTTTGGCCGCGGCGTAGTTGGCCTGGCCGCGGTTGCCCAGCGCCGACGTACTGGAGAGGTTCACGATGCGCCCCCATTTCTGACGCACCTGGTGCGCCTGGACTGCCCGGCTCATCAGGAAGGCTCCGCGCAGGTGGACGCCCATGACGGCGTCCCAGTCGGTATCCGTCATCTTGAACAGCAGGTTGTCGCGCAGGATGCCCGCGTTGTTGACCAGGATGGTCGGCGCGCCGAGTTCCTCCGCGATCCGGGACACTGCTGATTCCACGGCGCCGGCATCCGACACATCCGCGCCCACGCCCACGGCCTTGCCGCCGGAGTTGTTGATGGCGTCCACCGTGGCCGCTGTGTCCTCTTCCCGCAGGTCGATGACTCCAACGCGGTGGCCGTCGGCGGCGAGCCGCGCGGCAATGGCCGCACCGATGCCGCGTCCGGCACCGGTGACGACGGCGGTGCGCTGTTCAGCGGGCGTCTGGGACTCTGTCATGTCTCTCCCTCAGAAGTGTGCTGCGTCATATCGTGAGCTGAGCGTACCGACCGGGCGGTACGGACGCAACGCATTCACTTCTTCTCCACCCTGCTCCCAAGCCTCGTGCCATGGCGTCTTCAGTAACCGCTAAGCCGGCCCGCGGTGCGCATAGAGATCCCGCAGCAGCGCCACCTCGGCAAGGTGGTGGATCATCTCGCGGTGGATGTGCAGAACCAGTTCCGCCATCGGCGCCTGCGCCCGTGCTCCCTCCGCTTCGCCCGCCGGAGCGGCGAGCGCAGCTTCATCCAGCGCTGGGACCGACCCGATCCAGGTCCCGTAATACTCATCCAGCCGATCCAGGGCTTCGGCCGCCGTGCCGGGATAGTCAAAGCTCTCATAGCTGACCGCCGGCCCGCC
The DNA here is from genome assembly GCF_058269295.1 of Arthrobacter sp. TJ-58. NCBI lineage: Bacteria > Bacillati > Actinomycetota > Actinomycetes > Micrococcales > Micrococcaceae > Arthrobacter > Arthrobacter sp. TJ-58. The sequence goes on along the minus strand of NZ_JBZCNM010000002.1, from coordinate 774,534 downwards.
GAAATGAAAAGCGTTGCGGGTACCCAGCACACCCACCAGGATGTGCCCGATCCGCCAGGCAATGGTGGTCACCGGTGCCGGCACCGGCTCCGGATACTCAAAGTCGATGGTGAAATTCCCGCTCCCGCCCTGCATCCCGGCGGTTCCTGTTCCCCGCGGCCGGACGTTCCAGGCCTCCGGCACGGGTTCCCAGAAGTATTCGTCATCGGTCAGTCCCTGCAGCCGCGGCCGGGCCTGGTTTTCCCAGTGCCACTGCATCTGATCCGTCAGCAGCCGCGGAATGTCCAGCGGCCCCGCCCCGACTCCAGTGGATTTCTCCTGCTCGCGTTCCATGAATTCCGCCGTCCTTGGTTGTTGTGGGCTTTCGGACCTTTTTCCGTTTCTCACCCTAAAAACTGTTGCGGACAGCTTGTGTCCGCATACGGGAGTACTTTGGGATCATGTTGGAAACGTCCGCGAGACTGCTGCACCTGCTGTCGCTGCTGCAGATGAGACGCGAATGGACCGGAGCTGCGCTGGCGGACCGCATGACCGTCACCGAGCGCACGGTCCGGCGCGACATCAGCAAGCTGCGCAGCCTGGGCTATCCCATCTCGGCGTCCCCGGGCATCGCCGGGGGTTATCAGCTGGGATCCGGCGCCCAGCTTCCGCCCCTGCTGCTGGACGACGACGAAGCGCTCGCCGTCGCGCTCGGGCTGACCGCCGTCGCCACCGGACCGGTGTCCGGGATCGGCGAGGCATCGGTTCGTGCCCTGGCCAAACTCGAGCAGGTGCTGCCGGGACGCCTGCGGCCCAAGTTTTCCGCCCTGCGCCAGTCCGTCAGCGTTCTGGGCGGCAGTGCCGCCACTGTGGATCCGCAGACCCTGACCGCCCTGTCCGGCGCCATTGCCGAGAAGCGGGTGGTCGCATTCCGGTACACCGCGGCGGGAGCAGCACAGGGACGGCGTCTGGTGGAGCCGTACAAGCTCGTCAGCACCGGCCGGCGCTGGTACCTCGCGGCCTGGGACCTGGAGCGCCAGGACTGGCGGACCTTTCGGATGGACCGCTGCCAGAGCATCCCCTCCATCCGTGAGCGCTTCTTTCCCCGCCCCCTGCCCGCCAAGGACATGGCTGCCTACGTCCAGGACTCCATTACGCGCTTTCCCTACCGGTACGACGTCGTCCTGCGGCTGGCCGCTCCCCTGGCTGAGCTGCGGGACCGGATACCGCCGGAGGCAGCCGCCCTGGAAGCCGACGGCCCGGAGCACACCATCCTGCGCGGGGGCTGGGATTCCCTGGATCTTCCGCTGATGCGCCTCGCCGGGTTGAACGTTGAATTTGAGATCCTGGCTCCGGCGGAAATGCGGGACCGGGCAAGGGCCGCGGCGGCTCTGCTTCAGCGGGCCGCCGATGTCCAGCCCTCGGCGGAATACGGAAAAGCCGAAGACTCCAGCCATTAGACTGGAAGCAATCATGGCACTGACTATTTCTTACCCCGCCCAGCTGCCCGTTTCGGAGCGCCGCGAAGACATCATGGCGGCCATTGCCGCCAACCAGGTGACGATCATCGCGGGCGAAACCGGTTCCGGCAAAACCACCCAGATCCCCAAGATGTGCCTGGAACTCGGGCTGGCGGAGAAGGGTCTGATCGGACACACCCAGCCGCGGCGGCTGGCCGCACGCACGGTGGCCGAGCGCATCGCGGAGGAGCTCGACGTCGAGCTCGGCGCGGAGGTGGGCTACCAGGTGCGCTTCACCGGCGAAACCAGCCGGCAGACCAAGGTCAAGCTGATGACCGACGGCATCCTGCTGGCCGAAATCCAGCACGACCGCAAGCTCAAGAAATACAGCACCATCATCATTGATGAGGCCCATGAGCGCAGCCTGAACATCGACTTCATCCTGGGCTACCTGCGCAGGCTCCTGCCGGAACGGCCGGACCTGAAGGTCATCATCACCTCGGCCACCATTGATCCGGAACGCTTTGCCGAGCACTTTGCGGCCGACGGCAAGCCGGCCCCCATCATCGAAGTTTCCGGGCGGACCTTCCCCGTGGAAATCCGTTACCGTCCGCTGAACCAGCCGGCCGACGGCGGATCGGACGACGAAGAAATCGACGATGAGCTGGAAGAAGACCGCGACCCGGTGGACGCAGTCTGCGACGCCGTCGAGGAACTCTCCCGCGAAGCTCCCGGAGACATCCTGATCTTCTTCTCCGGCGAGCGCGAAATCCGCGACGCCGCCGACGCCCTGCGCTCCTCCGTGCAGCGCGTGCCCCGCCTGGCCAACACGGAGATCCTGCCGCTGTACGCCCGGCTCTCCCTGGCGGACCAGCACAAGGTCTTCCACCCCGGCAAGCACCGGCGGATTATCCTGGCCACCAACGTTGCCGAGACCTCGCTGACCGTGCCGGGCATCAAATACGTCATCGACACCGGCACCGCGCGCATCTCCCGGTACTCGCACCGCACCAAAGTCCAGCGCCTGCCGATCGAGCGCATCTCCCAGGCCTCCGCCAACCAGCGCTCGGGCCGCTGCGGCCGTGTCTCGGACGGCATCGCCATCCGCCTGTACTCGCAGGAGGACTTTGAGGCCCGTCCTGAGTTCACGGACCCCGAGATCCTGCGCACCAACCTTGCCGCCGTCATCCTGCAGATGTCCGCCATGGGTGTGGCCAAGGGGCCCAAGGACGTGGCGGACTTCCCGTTCGTCCAGCCCCCGGATTCCAAGGCCATCAACGACGGCGCCACCCTGCTGAAGGAACTTGGCGCCCTGCAGCCAGCCGGCGGCATCACCCCCGTGGGCCGCAAGCTTTCCCAGCTGCCGGTTGACCCCCGGCTGGGCCGGATGATCGTGGAAGCCGGAGCCCGGGGCTGCGCCAAGGAAGTCATGGTGCTCACCGCAGCGCTGACCATCCAGGATCCGCGTGAACGCCCTTCGAAGGACGACGCCGCACGCGCCCAGAAGGCAGCCGAACTGCACAAGCGGTTCGTGGATGAGAACTCGGACTTCACCGGATACCTGAACCTCTGGCGCTACCTGCAGGACAAACAGAAGGAACTCTCGTCGTCGGCCTTCCGCCGCCTCTGCAAAAACGAGTTCCTCAACTATCTGCGTATCCGGGAGTGGCAGGACCTTTTTGCGCAGCTGCGCCAGATCGCCAAGCCGCTGGGCATCACGCTCTCCCCCGGCCCGGTGGACCCGGTGGCCCTCGACAAAGAGATCCACATGAGCCTGCTCGCGGGCCTGCTCAGCCATATTGGCCTCTACGACCAGCGCAAGCGCGAGTACACCGGTGCGCGCGGCACCCGCTTTGCGGTCTTCCCGGGCTCGGCCCTGTTCAAGAAGTCCCCGGACTGGGTGATGGCCGCCGAACTGGTGGAAACCTCCCGGCTGTGGGCGCGGGTGGCGGCCAAGTTCGACCCCCTGTGGGTCGAGGAAGTGGCTCCGCATCTGATCAAACGCTCCTACAGCGAACCGCACTGGTCCAAGAGCCGCGGCTCGGTGATGGCGTATGAGAAGGTCACCCTCTACGGTGTCCCGGTCATCCCGCAGCGCAGCATCAACTACGGCCGGGTGGACCCCGAGCTGTCCCGTGAAATGTTCATCCGCCACGCCCTGGTGGAGGGTGACTGGCGCACTCACCACAAGTTCTTCCACCGCAACCAGGCGCTGCTCGCCGAGGTGGAGGAACTGGAAAACCGGGTCCGGCGCCGCGGCCTGCGCGTTGATGACGAGACACTGTTCGAGTTCTACGACGAGCGCGTGGGCAAGGATGTGGTCTCCGAACGTCACTTCGACAAGTGGTGGAAGAGTGCCCGGCATGAAAATCCGGCCCTGCTGGACTTTGATCCCGATGCGCTTCGCACCGACGACGCCGCCGGCCTGGATGAGAATGATTTCCCGAAGAGCTTCCGCTACGGCGACTTTGACCTGCCTCTGTCCTATGAGTTCTCCCCGGGCGTTGCCGGAGCCGGCGACGGCGTCAGCGTGGAGGTCCCGGTCCTGTTCCTCAACCAGCTGGATCCCGAACCGTTCAAGTGGCAGATTCCGGGGCTCCGCGCCGAGCTCATCACGGCGCTGATCAAGTCCCTGCCCAAGGCCGTCCGGAAGAACTTCATTCCGGCGCCGGACGTGGCACGGGCCGCCGCAGCTGCCCTGGCCGCTGACTTCGATCCAGCCTCGGACGCTCTGGAACCCTCCCTGGAACTGGCCCTGCGCCGGCTCAAGGGCCACATCATTCCGCCCGGCTCCTGGAACTGGGACGCCGTTCCCGAACACCTTCGCATGAGCTTCTGCGTGGTGGACGGCTCCGGCAAGGTCCTGGACGAAGGCAAGGACCTGGCCGCGCTGCAGGAATCCCTGGCCCCTGCCACCCGGCGCGCCATTGCCGAATCCCTCGGCGCCACACCCAAAACCGTGACGCCCAAGATTGCCGGCAAGCGCGGAGGCAAGTCCTCCAACCCGGGCACAAACGCCGGTCCGGGGCAGCGCTCCGGTGCGGCGTCGTCGGACGCGGTTTCCTCCGGGCCCTCGATGGCCGAACAGTCCGGGCTGACCGAGTGGAGCGTGGGCACCATCGAGAAGCAGGTGCAGCGGCTCGTGGCCGGACACACGGTCACCGGGTACCCGGCCCTCGTGGACGAAGGCAAAACTGCCGGCCTGAGGATGTTCCAGAGCGCCGGGGACCAGGCAGTCGCCATGCGCGGCGGCGTTATCCGGCTGCTGGTGCTGCGTGTTCCGAGCCCGGCCAAGTACGTGCTGGAGCACCTGAGCAATACCGAAAAGCTGACCTTCAGCCAGAATCCGCACGGTTCGGTGGCCGCCCTGATCGAGGACTGCACCCTGGCCGCTGTGGACAAGCTGACGCCTGAGGCACTGCCCTGGACCCGGGCAGAGTTCGATGAGCTCTACGAAAAGGTCCGGGCCGAGCTGATTGACACCGTCTTCACGGTGACCGCCACGGTGGAGAAAATCCTGTCCAGCACCCGGCGGATCACCAAGGCGCTCAAGGGAACCCAGTCGCTGGCCCTGATCAGCGCCCTGAACGACATCCGCGCCCAGCTGGATTCCCTGGTCTACCCCGGGTTCGTGGCCCGCACCGGGTACGCGCGGCTCACCCACCTGCCGCGTTATCTGGCGGGTATTGAGCGCCGGCTCGAGAAACTGCCCACCAATGTGCAGCGCGACGCCCAGCAGATGGCCGTGATCCAGGCCCTGGAGGACGACTACGACGACGCCGTTGCCGCCCTGCTGCCCGGCGCCGGAACCCCGCCGGCACTGACGGAGGTCCGCTGGATGATCGAGGAACTGCGGATCAGCTTCTTCGCGCAGGAACTGGGCACGGTGCGCTCTGTCTCGGAAAAGCGGATCCGTACGGCCTTGAACGCAGCCCTGGCTCCGTCTTAGGCCCCGAATCCCTCCGGTTTGGGAAATCCCTGCGCCGGCAAACCGGAGGGATTTCCCAAACCGGAGCAGAATTCCCGGGCGACGGCGGATCGCTCAACTAGGCTGATCCGATGCCGCACCCAACGCAGAACCGCGTCCCCGTCCCGGATTACCGCCGGACCGCAAACCGCCGCACCTTTTCCGAGCTGCCCGACGCCCTGCGGGAGCGGTTGTCCGCCCACGCCGGCGGACGCATCGTCTCGGTCCGCAGCGCGGGCGGCGGGTTCACTAACGGCTTCGCCGCCGTACTGGGCAGCGACACGGGCGTACAGGTTTTCGCCAAGGCGGCACCGGCCTCGGATTCGGTCATTTACCCGGCCTATGAGCGCGAGTCCCGGGTTGTCCCCCTCCTGCCCGAGGGAATGCCCGTACCCCGCCTGCACCTCGCGGAGCACCACGTGGTGGACGGCGTGGACTGGCAGCTGCTGGTCTATGAGGCGGTGGAGGGCCGGATGCCGGGACAGCCGTGGAACGAAGCCGACCTGGCCGCAGTGGAGAGCGCCTGCGTTAGAGCTGCTGAGCGCCTTTCAGGCTTCCCTGCGGCGCTGGCCGGGGACCCGCTGGCCGAGGATATGGCGCAGGTTCCCTCCCAGTTTGCGCCGATCATCGACGGCGGCCCCAGCCCATGGTTCCTGCCGGAGCTGGAGGCCGGTCAGGCCCGCCTGTTCCAGGCCTCACTGGATTTGTGTCCGGAGGCCCTGGCCGGGGACGCCGTCCTGCACGGAGATCTGCGGCCGGACAACATCCTGATCAGCTCCGGCAGGGCGCTCATTTGCGACTGGAATTTCCTGGGCACCGGTGCAGCGTGGACGGACTGGGTGGGGGTGCTCCCCTATGCCCGCGGCGGCGGGCTCGACGCCGATGCCTGGCTGCGGCGCTCGCGGCTCACCCGGGAGGTGCCGGCGGAATACATCGACGCCTGGCTGGCAGCACTGCTGAACTACATGATCAACTCGGGCACCTCCCCGGAGGTCCCGGCAAGCCCGCATCTGCGCAGCCATGGCCGCTACACCGCTGAGCTCATTTGGGACTGGGCAATCAGCCGGCAGGCCGGCAGGGACGGGTTGCCCCGCCCCTGAGCGGCACCCAGCGGAACGCAGCAGCTAAGCCTCCGGCACAAACTCCCCGTGTCCGGCATCGCGCAGCGCCTGGCGCAGCTTTTCCGCGTTGGCGTCCATGCGCTCGGGATCCGGGTTGGAATCGGCCCGGCTGAAGTCGAAGTCCTGCAGCGAATTGGTTGGCCACACGTGCAGGTGCAGATGATCGACTTCAAACCCGGCAATGCTCAGCCCGGCACGCTCGGAACCAAACGCGGCAATCTGCGCGGAACCGATGGCCTGCGCAACGGCGGTCAGCTTCTGCAGCAGATCCGCGGGGGCGTCAGTCCATTTGTCGACCTCCAGGCGGGGCACCACCAGGGTGTGGCCGTCGCTCAGCGGGCCGATGCTCAGGAACGCCGCCACGTCGTCGTCCTTCCAGACAAAGCGTCCGGGGATTTCGCCGTTGATGATCTTGGTGAACAAAGTGGGCATGGAAGCTCCTTGGACGGGGGAAGTGGACTCAGGCGCGGAGCCGGCGGCTGCGCCTGAGGGAACCTGCGCATCGGCAGGCACCCGCAGGTTCAGCGGCGGGGGTACGGGACGGCCGGTAATCATCCTTAGACGCTATCGCTTTTTCCCTGTGCCGGGCCATTCCCCGGGCTGCGGGCCAACGGCCACCGGTGAGCCTTTGGTGGATGACCACTGCGACCAGGATCCCGGATAAAGCGCCGCCTTGTAGCCGGCAACTTCCAGCGCCACCACGTCATGGGCAGCGCTGACACCGGATCCGCAGTACACCGCCACCGGCGCACCTCCGTGCACGCCCAGGGCTTCATAGGCCGCCCGCAGCTCCTCGGGGGAACGGAAGGTTCCCTCCTCCGTCAGGTTGTCGGCGGCGGGAGCGTTGAAGGCTCCGGGAATGTGTCCGGCCTGCGGATCGATCGGTTCGCGGTCGCCGCGGTAGCGTTCCTTCGCCCGTGCATCCAGCAGCCTTCCGGCTGCCACAACGCCGGGAACATCCCACATTTCCAGGACCGGCATCCGGCCCCAGGCCAGCTCAATGCTGCCTTCGGCAGGCACCACGTCCCCGCCTTCCAGAGCCAGGCCCGCCCGGTGCCAGGCGACGACGCCGCCGTCGAGCACGTAGACAGCGTCCACTCCCGCGTGGCGCAGCAGCCACCAGGCGCGGGCGGCCGAGGTTCCGCCCACGGCGTCATAGGCCACTACGGTGTCCCTGGGGTTGATGCCCCAGCGGCAAGCCGTGCGCTGGAAATCCTCCCGGTCCGGCAAGGGGTGGCGTCCTGCGGAGCCGGTCCCGGACGGCGCTGCCAGGTCCTTTTCCAGATCCACGAACACGGCCCCGGGAATGTGCCCGCGCTGGTACTGCTTGTGCCCGTCGGTATGGCCCAGGGCCCACCGCACGTCCAGCAGGACCACCGATTCATCCGAGGCCAGCAGCTCCTGCAGCCCCGGGACATCGATCACCGGGCCGGTCATACCTGCACCGATTCTCCGCTGTCCAGGTGGCGGAACTGCGTGCCGTACTGCGTACTGAAGCGGCCCACGTGCCCTTCGACCATCGTGCGTCCGGTGTCGTTAAGCAGGGCGTCGTGGATGGGGTAGGCATGCTCGGCTCCCGTCGCGATGACAAAGTCGATCACTTCGCTCATTTTTGACCAGGGTGCGTGCAGCGGCACCAGGACCGTCCGGGCCCGCAGCCCGTGCGGAACCACGAAGGAATCACCGGGGTGGTAGACCCGGCCCTCGATCAGGTAACCGATGTTGGCCACCATCGGAATCAGCGGATGAATCAGGGCATGCTGGCCGCCGAAGGAGGACACCTCGAAACCGGCCACAGTAAAGGTGCTGTCCGGTTCCGCGTCGTGGATCCGGGCAGCAGCATCGCCCTCCGCCTCGCTGCGCAGGGAGGCCGCCAGCGCCGCCGGGGCATGGAGCTCAAGACCGGTATTTTGCTGCAGCTGCGCCAGCACGCGCGTCCGGTCCAGGTGATCGACATGCTCGTGGGTCACCAGGACGGCGGATGCTCCGTCCAGGGCCTCTTCAACTTCGGAGAATGAGCCGGGATCCAGTACCAGGACGCTGCCGTCCCGCTCCAGGCGCACGCATGAATGGGTGTACTTGGTCAGTTTCATAGGGGTCACAGTACCCCGCACACCCGGATTCGTGCCCGTACCGGCAGTGCCGCGGCAGGGGCGTTGCGTCCCCGGTGCGATAATCTGGAAACTGCACCGGCGGCGCCGGACCGGCTGCACAGAATCAGTTGCTGCAAGCCGGGTCCGGGAACAACACTGCCAACCGGCTCCGGCATTACCGTTCCAAGGAGTGAGCATGTCATCCGAGACGTCCCGGCCAGCCAAGCGGGCCCCGGAACAGCGGGTCACACGCCAGCGCCTTGCAGTTGGCAGAACACTGGATGAGCTGGACGATTTTGTCAGCACGCAGGAGCTCTACCGCCTGCTGCATGACCGCGGCGACAGCGTCTCGCTGGCCACCACCTACCGCATCCTGCAGTCCATGGCTGAGGAAAACCAGGTGGATGTACTGCGCAACGGTGACGGCGAGGCGCTGTACCGCCGCTGCGCAGTGGAGCACCACCACCATCACCTGGTGTGCCGCCGCTGCGGTAAGGCCGTGGAGGTGGAGGCCCCGGCCGTTGAGGCCTGGGCCGCCGGGCTCGGTGCGCAGTACGGGTTCACCGATGTTGCCCATACCGTGGAGATTTTCGGGCTTTGTCCCGAATGCAGCGCCTGAGCGTTCAGCGCCGCTGATCGGTTAGGCGGCGACGGCCGCAGCCCTCGCCCGCCCCTTGGTCCGCAGCCGCTTGATCAGCCGGCAGATGAGGTAAATCAGGAACGAGATGGTGGTGATGTACGGGCTGATCGAGATTCGCCCGCCCAGCGCCAGCAGGATTCCGCCCACCGCCGAGGTCACGGCAAACAGCACGCTGAGCAGCACCACCAGCCGCGGCGAGGACGTCACCAGCAAGGCGGCGGCAGACGGCGTGATCAGCAGCGACAGCACCAGCAGGGCTCCCACCACCTGGATGGACAGCGCCACGGAGAGCCCCAGCAGAATCATGAAGACAATGGACAGCACGCGCACCGGAACGCCGCGTGCTTCCGCCAGCTCGGGGTCGGTGCTGGCGAAGGTCAGCGGGCGCCAGATCAGCACCAGCCCGGCCATGACGACGACGGCGGTGCCCGCCAGCAGGTTCAGCTGCACGGTGTCGACGGCGACGATCTGCCCGGTCAGCAGGCCGAATTTGTTGGCCGACCTGCCCTCGTAAAGCCCCAGGAACAGGATGCCCAGACCAAGCCCGAACGGCATGATCACGCCCGTCACGGAGTTGCGGTCCCGGGCCTTGAGCCCCATGACGGCCAGCAGCAGCGCCGCAATGACCGAACCCGCCAGGGAACCGATCACCACGTTGGCGCCGATCAGCAGGGCGAAGGCAGCGCCGGCAAAGGACAGTTCAGCGATGCCGTGCACGGCGAAGGCCAGGTCCCGCATCAGGACAAAAGTTCCGATCAGGCCGCCCACCAGGCCGAGGATTGCTGCCGCCCAGATGGAATTGCTGACCAGCGGGAGAAGCTGCCCGTAGTCGCTGAAGTCAAAGACTGCGGAAAACAAATCACTCAAGTCCATGGTCATCCTCGCTCTCGCCGTGGGCATGGGTGGTCGCGTCGGGGATCCCGAGGACCACAATGCGTCCGTGGCTGCGCAGGACTTCCACGCGGCTTCCGTACATTTCCGAGAGCACGTCCGACCGCAGCACTTCCGACGGCGTTCCGGTACGGAAGGTTCCCCCGGCCAGATACAGCACGCGGTCCACGTAATCGATGACCGGGTTGATCTCATGGGTGACAAAAACAACGGCCGAGTCCTGCTCATGGCAGCGCCGGTCAATCAGTGAGCTGATGGCCTGCTGGTGGTGCAGGTCCAGGGACAGCAGGGGTTCGTCGCACAGGAGGAGATCGGGATCGGTGGCCAGGGCCTGTGCGGCACGCAGCCGCTGGAGTTCGCCGCCGGAGAGCAGGCCCACCGGTTCGTTGGCATACCGGGTGGCACCCACCTGCTCCAGAAGCTCATCCACCCGTTTCCGCACGGGTGCCCGGTGCAGCCGCAGGCCCCACTTGTTGCCGTCGACGCCCAGGCCCACGAGGTCACGTGCGCGCAGCGGGGTTCCGGGACCGAACGCCTTCTGCTGCGGGATGTAGCCGATGTCGCGGCTCCCCCGCCGGGCAGGCACGCCGTTGATCTCCACGGTGCCCTGGGTGAGCTGCTGCAGGCCGAGCAGCACTTTCAGGAAGCTGGTCTTTCCGGAGCCGTTGGGTCCCAGCACAGCCAGGAACTCTCCGGCGTTGATATCCAGGTTCAGTCCGTCCCACAGGGTACGGGACCCGAAGGACAGGCCTGCGTCCCGGATCCGGACCACCGGACCGGTCATCGCAGCACGTCATCAATGGCGGCCACGTTTGCGCCCATCCAGCTCAGGTAGTCCTTCCCGTCGGGAAGGGTCTCGGAGAAGTCCAGCACGGGAACCCCGGCATCCTCGGCGGTCTCGCGGACCGCTTCGGTCTGCGAGGTTGAGGTTTGGGTGTTGTAGGCCAGGAAGGCAATGTCTCCGGACCTCAGCAGATCCTGCATTTCCTTGAGCACCGCAGGAGGAACGTCGGCGCCTTCCTCCACGGCGGAGGTGAAATCCGCAGGAGTGACGTTATGCAGTCCGGCAGCCTCGAACAGGTATTCCGGAACGGGTTCGGTGACAGCCACCTCGCGGTTGCCGGCCACTGCTTTGTCTGCGTCCAGCTCGGCCAGGAGGTCTTCGACACCGCTGTTGAAGGTGGCGGCGTTGTCCCGGTAGCCCTCTGCGTTGTCCGGGTCCAGGGTGGACAGACGTTCGGCTGCGGCTTCGGCCAGCAGTCCCATCGCCGCCGGGCTGTACCAAACGTGCTCGTTGAAGGAACCGTGCGAGTGGCCGCCGTGGTCGTGGTCTTCCTCGTGACCGGCGTCGCCGTCGTCGTGTCCCGCGGCGTCGTCGTGTCCCGCGGCGTCGTCGTGTCCCGCGGCGTCGTCTTCGTGCTCTTCCAGCCCGGAAATCTCCACCGCATTCAGGACATCGGCACTGTCCATTCCCGAATCGGCAACCAGCTGCTCCATGAACGTGTCGTAGCCGCCGCCGTTGAGGACCACAAGATCGGCCTCGGAGACGGCAAGCTTGTCCCGCGCCGTCGCTTCATAGGAATGCGGGTCCTGGCTGGGCCGGTTGATGACGGCGGTGACGCTGACGTTGTCTCCGCCCACCGTCTCCAGGATGTTTCCGTACACATTGGTGGAAGCAACAACGTCCAGCTTCCCTTCCCCGCCTCCGCCGGCGGGGGAATCGGTGTTTCCGGTGCAACCGGTCAGGGCGAGGGCGCCGGCGGCAAGGAGTATGCCGGGCAGGCGAACGGACGGTCGTCGCATAAGTGGTGATATCCCTGTCGCGCGAGGAGGGTTAAAAGAAGGAGGGGAGCTCCGCGAACGGAACTCCCCTCAGCATAACCTAAACGCGAATCATTCGCATCTAAGCTGCGGCCTCAGACTCGCGGAACTCCTATTCGGAGTAGCTTTCCCCCGAACGTCGGAAGCCCTGCGCCTGGGTGGCGTCGCGGATTTCACCGACGAGCTGCTCAATGACGTCCTCCAGGAAGAGTACGCCCCGGGTCTGGTTGTCCGGGCCAAGTACGCGGGCCAGATGGGAACCCGTGCGCTGCATCGTTGCCAATGCATCTTCAATGCCGTCATCCAGCCGCAGGTTGGCCAGGGTGCGGACCTTATTCTCCGTCAGCGGGCGGTCATAGGCGTCAGCGGGAATGGCCATGATGTCCTTCAGATGCATGTAGCCCGTCAGATTACCGTGCTCATCCATCAGCACAAAGCGCGAGAATCCGGTCCGGCCCACGGCCTTTTCGAACTCCGCCGGCGTGGTGTCGGTGCGCAGGGTGACAAGCTCATCCAGCGGAACCATCACGGTTCCGGCGGACTGACCGGAGAATTCCAGCGCTCCGGAAATAACGCCGGAGTCATCGGCCACAAGCCCGTGCTTGGTGGATTCCTCCACGATCGACTGCATCTCCTCCAGTGTGAAGGCAGAGGCGACCTCGTCCTTGGGAGTAATCCCCATGGCGCGCAGCGCGTGGTTGGCCAGCCAGTTCAGGCTGAAGATGACCGGCCGGACCACCCGGGAAATGAAGACCAGGGGCGGCGCCAGGAGCAGCACGGCCCGGTCGGCAACGGAAACCGAAATGTTCTTCGGGACCATCTCGCCAAAGGTCACGTGCAGGAAGGTGACAATCAGCAGTGCCACAAGGAACCCTGCTCCGTCGGCAAACTCCACCGGCAATCCCACGGCTTCCAGCGGTGCGGCCAGGAGGTGGTGGATGGCGGGTTCTGCCACGGAGAGGATCAACAGGGAACAGACCGTGATGCCCAGCTGTGCGCAGGCAAGCATCAGGGACACGTGTTCCATCGCCCAGAGCGTGGTTTTGGCACGTTTGGAGCCGGCATCAGCCAGCGGCTCTATCTGGCTCCGGCGTGCGGACATGACGGCAAACTCGCCGCCCACAAAGAAGGCGTTGCCGATCAGCAGCAGGACCAGCCAGAAAATGCCCATAACATCGGTCATCGCTGGGTCCCCCTGCCGGCGGTGTCCTTCAGGGCGGAGTTCTTCACTGCCGCATCCTTCGATGCGGGATCCTTCGATGCGGCATCCCCGGCAGCGCCCCCGGCGGCATCGGACGTCCGCCCCTTTGGCGCGCTTTCATCGGCAGCCGCCGGATCGTCATCGTTCTCCTGAGGAATGAAACTGACGCGGTCAATGCGCCGTCCGTCCATGCGCTCGACCTCCAGCAGCCCGCCGTCCGTTTCCACGCGGTCGCCCGTTTGGGCAATGCGTCCCAGCTCGGCCATGATGTACCCGCCTACGGTTTCGTAGCCGGATTCATCGGGGATGTGCAGCAGGGGCACCAGACGGGAGACTTCATCGGGACGCATGATGCCCGGGAAGTACCAGGCGCCGGCGGCACTCTGCAGCACGCCGGGCTTGATCTTGTCATGTTCATCCGAGACTTCGCCGACGATTTCCTCCACCAGGTCCTCGAGGGTGGCAACACCGGCGGTTCCGCCCCACTCGTCCAGGACGACCGCGAGCTGCAGGTTTGCGTTCCGCAGTTCCGACAGCAGGCTGTCCAGGTGCACCGTCTCAGGGACCCGCAGGACCTCGCTCATAATGGCTCCTGCCGGCAGGTCTGCCCGGCGGCTGCGCGGCACGGCCACGGCCTTCTTAACGTGGACAACGCCCCTGATGTCATCCGGGGAATCACCCAGCACGGGGAAGCGCGAATAGCCGGTACGCCGGGCTGCCTCAATAACATCGGCAACGGACTGTTCGGAATCGATGGTTTCGAGCCGGATGCGCGGGGTCATGACATCCGCCGCAGTCCGTTCCGCGAAGGAGAACGTGCGGGAAAGGAAGTTTGCCGTCCCCTGGTCCAGGGTTCCCATCTCGGCTGAACGCCGCACCATGGAGGAAAGCTCCGCGGGGGTGCGGGCTCCGGAGACCTCCTCCTTGGCTTCGAGGCCAAAGAGGTTGAGGACCTTGTTGGAGAAACCGTTCAGGACCACGATGGCCGGCTTGAACAGCACGGTGAAGGCCAGCTGCGGACGGGCCAGGGCACGCCCCATCCGGAAGGGCAGCGAGATGGACATGTTCTTGGGGATCAGTTCACCCAGAAGCATGGACAGGAACGTCGCGAGGACCATCGCCGCAACCACGGATACGGAATCCACTGCGACCGGGGGAAGCCCGAGACCTGCCAGCGGTGTTTGCAGCAGCCTGCCCACCGACGGCTCCATGACAAAGCCGGTCAGCAGGGTGGTGACGGTGATGCCCAGCTGGCAGCTGGACAGCTGGGTGGACAGTGAGGTGAGGCAGCGCAGCAGGGGCTCGGCCCCTTTGTCGCCGTTCTCCACGGCACGGCGGACCGTGGGTTGGTCAAGGGCGACCAGCGAGAATTCCACGGCTACGAAGAAACCGGTGCCAAGGATCAGCACCAGGCCGAAGACGAGGTAAAGCCATTCCATCAGGGCCTTCCCCCCAAAGTCCGGGGGTCGCCGGCGTCAATGCGCCTGGCAGGCGGAGGGTGATCAGCAGAGGCCGGACTGGAAGGCTCCGATGCGGCGGCGGGAGTGCTGTGGGTCTGGGTTCGGGCGTGGCCGGCTCTGTGCGTGCGGTCCGCAGCAAGTGCGGACGGGGACGCAGGCCGGCGCCTAGAGAAACTGTCCATGAGATTTTCAGTTTACAGGTTCGGCAATTGCGCGCCACCGTTACCCCTGCAGCTAAACCGGGCGCCGCGCAACGTGCGCGCGTGCAGCGGGTGCGCGGATGCGATAGCTCCCGGGGCACCCCGGATGTCAAACCAATTGGCCAGTTGTCCCGCAATGTCACTAGACTGGCATGAAGTCTCGGTCACAGCGCACCGGCCGGGCCGCACCAGTGAGCTTTGCGGCGCAAGCCCTCAGACATGGTGCCAAACAGGGCAAAAGGCAACTCATGGAAGAGGCGTATCAACAGTGCCAGACCAATCCAACCACCGGCTGCCGGAAGAATTCGGCGGCAACGAGTGGCTTGTCGATGAACTCTACGAGCAGTACCTCAAGGACAAGAACTCTGTTGACAAGAAGTGGTGGAGCATCTTCGATTCCTTCAAGGACGAGGAAGCACAGGCTTCCGGCGCAGCAGCGTCCAACGGAAACGGATCCGCGGCCGCAGGCCAGGCCGGAGCGAACCCCACGACCCGCCAGCTTCCGGTAGTGCAGGCCGAGTCCGCCAAGCCGAAGGCTTCCGGGGAGTCCCCCGCATCCACGCAGCAGTCCGGCAAGCCGCCGGTCGCCAAGGAAGCTGCAGCGTCCAACTCTGCAGCCAAGGATGCCAAGCCTGCCCAGGCCAAGAGCGAACCCGCGGAGAGCAAGACCCCGCCGATTCCCGCGCAGCTGCCCAAGACCCAGCCCAGCAGTGTTCCCACCGAGGAAGACAAGGTCAACGTCCTGCGCGGCCCGGCCAAGGCCATTGCCACCAACATGGACCTCAGCCTGAGCGTTCCCACGGCAACCACCGTCCGTGCCGTTCCGGCCAAGCTGCTGATCGACAACCGCATTGTCATCAACAGCCACCTCAAGCGCGCCCGCGGCGGGAAGATCTCCTTCACGCACCTGCTCGGCTACGCCATCATCCGCGCCGCTGCACAGTTCCCGTCCCAGAACGTGTACTACGACGTCGTGGACGGCAAGCCCGTTGCCGTCCAGCCGGCGCACGTCAATTTCGGTCTGGCCATCGACATGCCCAAGCCGGACGGCACCCGCCTCCTCGTGGTGCCGAACATCAAGAAGGCCGAGACGCTGAACTTCTCGGAGTTCTGGCATGCGTATGAAGACCTCGTCAAGAAGGCCCGCGACGGCAAGCTCACCGCCGACGATTACAAGGGCACCACCATCTCGCTGACCAACCCGGGCGGAATCGGAACGGTCCATTCCGTTCCCCGCCTCTCCAAGGGCCAGGCGTGCATCATCGGTGCCGGTGCCCTCGACTACCCGGCGGAGTTCCAGGGTTCCAACGAGAAGATCCTGGCCCAGAACGCGATCTCCAAGATCATCACGCTGACCTCCACCTATGACCACCGCGTCATCCAGGGTGCAGGCAGCGGCGAGTTCCTGCGCATCATCCACCAGCTGCTCCTCGGCGAGCAGGGCTTCTACGACGAGATCTTCGAATCCCTGCGGATCCCGTACGAGCCGGTGCGCTGGAGCCCGGACATTCAGGTCAACCCTGAAGAGCAGATCAACAAGGTTGCACGCATCCAGCAGCTGATCCACTCGTACCGTGTCCGCGGACACCTCATGGCGGACACAAACCCGCTGGAATACGTCCAGCGCCGCCATGCGGACCTGGACATCCTGAACCACGGCCTGACGCTCTGGGACCTGGACCGCGAATGGCCCACCGGCGGTTTCGGCGGCAAGCCGATGCTCAAGCTGCGCCACATCCTCGGCGTGCTCCGCGATGCGTACTGCCGTACGGCGGGCATCGAGTACATGCACATCCAGGATCCGGTTGAGCGCGAGTGGTTCCAGGAGCGCCTGGAAACCAAGTACAGCAAGCCGACAAACGAGGAGCAGCTGCGCATCCTCAGCAAGCTCAACGCCGCTGAGGCTTTTGAGACCTTCCTGCAGACGAAGTTCGTTGGCCAGAAGCGCTTCTCCCTTGAAGGCGGCGAATCACTGATTCCGCTGCTGGACACCGTCATTTCCGGTGCGGCCGACGACGGCATGGCCGAAGTCGGCATCGGCATGGCCCACCGCGGCCGCCTGAACGTGCTGACCAACATCGCGGGCAAGACCTACGCCCAGGTCTTCCGTGAATTTGAAGGAACCCAGGACCCGCGCAGCGTCCAGGGCTCCGGCGACGTCAAGTACCACCTTGGCACCGAAGGAACCTTCACCTCGGACAACGGCAACCAGACCAAGGTGTACCTGGCAGCCAACCCCTCCCACCTTGAGGCCGGGGACTCCGTCCTTGAAGGCATCGTGCGGGCCAAGCAGGACCGCCTGGACCAGGGCGATGACTTCCCGGTCCTGCCGATCCTCATCCACGGTGACGCAGCCTTTGCGGGCCAGGGCGTAGTCGCGGAAACGCTGAACCTGTCCCAGCTGCGCGGCTACCGCACGGGCGGAACCATCCACGTAGTGGTCAATAACCAGGTCGGCTTCACTACCTCGCCCACATCATCGCGCTCCTCGGTGTACTCCACCGATGTGGCCAAGATGGTCCAGGCTCCCATCTTCCATGTGAACGGCGACGATCCGGAGCAGGTGGTGCGCATTGCGCAGCTGGCCTACGACTACCGTCAGCGCTTCCACAAGGACGTTGTCATCGACATGGTCTGCTACCGCCGGCGCGGCCACAACGAGGGTGACGATCCCTCGATGACGCAGCCGATGATGTACAGCCTGATTGAGGCCAAGCGCTCCGTGCGCAAGCTGTACACCGAGTCCCTGATCGGACGCGGCGACATCAGCCAGGAAGAAGCAGAGCAGGCACTGCGCGACTACCAGGGCCGTCTGGAGCGGGTCTTCGCGGAAACGCACGCCGCGCAGACTTCTCCCCTGCCGGTCATCACCAAGGACACCGAAGCCGTCTCCGATCTGGAACGCCCGTCGTCCCAGCAGGAAGGCAGCACCATCGTGTCCCCGGCGTCCACGGCCATCTCCGCGGAGGTCCTGGCACATATCGGCAAGGCGCACGTAGCCGTTCCCGAAGGCTTCACGGTGCATCCCAAGCTCAAGGCCCTGCTGGAAAAGCGGGAGCAGATGTCCCGTGAAGGCGGCATTGACTGGGGCTTCGCCGAAATCGCAGCCTTTGGTTCGCTCGTCATGGAAGGCGTCCCCGTTCGCCTGGCCGGCCAGGACTCCCGCCGCGGTACCTTCACCCAGCGCCACGCCGTCTTCCACGACCGCGCCACCGGCGAAGAGTGGATGCCGCTGGCTGAACTGGATCCCAGCCAGGCAAAGCTGTGGATCTACGATTCCCTGCTGTCCGAATTCGCCGCCATGGGCTTCGAATACGGCTACTCGGTGGAACGCCCGGATGCACTCGTGCTCTGGGAAGCCCAGTTCGGCGACTTCGTCAACGGCGCCCAGACCATCATTGATGAGTTCATCTCTTCGGCCGAGCAGAAGTGGGGCCAGCGTTCCTCGCTGGTGCTGATGCTTCCGCACGGTTACGAGGGCCAGGGCCCGGACCACTCGTCCGCACGGATCGAGCGTTTCCTGCAGATGTGCGCCGAAGACAACATGATTGTTGCCAACCCCTCCACGGGTGCTTCGCACTTCCATCTGCTGCGCCGCCAGGCTTACAGCCGTCCGCGGAAGCCGCTGATCGTCTTCACCCCGAAGCAGCTGCTGCGCCTGAAGGCCGCTGCCACCTCGGTGGAAGACTTCACCTCGGGTTCGTTCCAGCCGGTCATCCCGGAGCACGCGGACTTGGACACCAACGCCGTGGACCGCGTACTGCTGGTCTCCGGCCGCCTGTACTACGACCTGCTGGCCAACCGGCAGAAAACCGGCGACCAGAAGACCGCGATCGTCCGCGTGGAGCAGCTCTACCCGATGCCCGCCGCGGAAATCCAGGCTGCCGTTTCCAAGTACCCGAACGCCGAAGTTGTCTGGGCGCAGGACGAGCCCGCCAACCAGGGTCCGTGGCCGTTCATCGGCCTGAACCTTCCGGCCGAACTGGATCGGCCGCTGCGCCTGGTTTCACGGCCGGCGTCTGCTTCCACCGCAACCGGCTCCGCCAAGCGGCACGCGGTAGAGCAGGACATCCTCGTCAAGAAGGCCTTCGAACGCCAGTAGGCTAAGTTGGGGTGGGGCGCTGCTGGCGCCCCACCCCGTTTTTTGTGACCGGAAAAGGTGACTAGTGGAACAACGCAAAATCAGGCTTGCAGCCGTCGGTGACGAGCTGCTGGCCGGGCACGGCGACCCTCGCGCCCTGGGCTGGCTGGGCCGGGTCCTGGCCCGTACCACCCCCGAGAACGTGAATGTCCAGGCCTATACGCTGGCGGCACCCCAGGAGGGAACCGAGGCCCTGGCAAACCGCTGGCTGCAGGAAGCCGGCCGCCGCTTCGACGACCGCTGCGAGAACCGTCTGGTCATCGGCCTTTCCGACCGTGACCTTGACCTGGACCTGTCGACGGCGCGAAGCCGGCTCAACCTGGCCAACATTCTGGACGGTGCAGCCCAGATGAGCATCAAGGTCTTTGTCGTGGGACCGCCTCCGGGGTTGAACGCGGAACGGAACCGGCGCCTGTCGGATCTCTCAGCCGCCTTCGGCGACGTGACCACCCGGCGGAAACACGTCTACGTGGACACCCTCACTCCCCTGCTGAACCATGAGCAGTGGCGCACGGATCTGGCATCCAACGGAGGCACCCCCGGCCAGGCCGGCTACGGCCTGATGGCCTGGCTGGTGCTGCACCGCGGCTGGTACCGCTGGCTTGACCTGCCGGACATGAACTAAATAAAGAACCGCTTCACGAAGGCCTCCGGCGACACGCCGGGGGCCTTCGGCACTTTACGACGTATTCCTTCACGAACCTCTTTGCACCCGGGTAGACGCCAGGGTTGCAATTCCTTGCAAAGTCAAGGGTCTGCCCCCGGAACCGCCCTCTCTGCAACTGCCTTGATATCTGTGCCGCAGGTAACAATCAGTTAACGTCCGCTCACAGTTAGCACAGTGGAAACATTTAGTGGCTAGTCTTTCGGAACATGTGGCGGTCATCACGGCCGCTTGGGGGAGCCGCCTGTGGTGGTTCCTGACGACTCATCACCAGTTAGGACTACGAATGCGTACGAAGCGCACGGCAACTCTTGCCGCACTTTCCGTGGGGGCCCTCTTCCTGGGCGCCTGCGGCTCAGCCGGAGGCGGCGAAACCGCCGACGCCGAAACCACCGAAGACGCCAACCTCGCGTCGTCCATTTCGGTTGCCATCAGCCAGGCGCCGGACTTCTACAACGGCGGCACGTCCAAGTCCAACAGCGTGTACAACACCTATGTTGACAACCTGGTCCACAGCAACTTCACCGAGTACAGCCCTGAGGGCGTTATTCGGAACGAGGAGTTCGGTACGTTCGAAAAGGTCAGTGACGACCCCCTGACCGTGAAGTACACGATCAACGAGGACGCACAGTGGTCGGATGGAACTCCGATCGACTTCGACGATATCCTGCTGAACTGGGCCGCTTTCTCCGGCAAGGTCGTTGATGGCGAGGCCGAAATTTTCGAGCCCTCCTCCAACAACGGTTTCGAGTACCTGCCTATGCCGGAAGGCGAAGCAGGCGCCAAGGAGTTCACATACGTTTTCGAACAGCCTTACGCCGACTGGGAAAACCTCATGATCGGCTCGCTCATGCCCGCGCACATTGCCGCTGAGCAGGGCGGCCTGAGCGCGGACAACGACGGCGAAGCACTCATCTCCGCCATCCAGGACACCAACCTGGCCGCTTTGAAGCCGGTCGCAGAGTTCTGGAACACCGGCTGGGGTTATGCCGAGGGCCTTCCCTCGCTTCCCGATGCAGCACTGATTCCCTCCTCAGGCCCGTACAAGCTGGACAACGCAGCCGGCGGAAACCTGACGCTGACCAAGAACGAGAACTACTGGGGCGACGAACGCGAGGGCGCCACCGAAAGCATCGTCTTCAAGACTATCGATGACACGGAAGCCGTGCAGGCGCTTCAGAACGGCGATGTGGACGTCATTGAACCGTCCGGTCCCACCGGTGACACCAAGGACCAGATCGAAGCCATCGGGGACTCTGTCTCCCTGATCGCCGACACCGGCATGACCTTCACTCACATTGACCTGGACCAGTCCGAAAACGGTGTCTTCAAGGACCTCAAGGTTCGCCAGGCCTTCTCCAAGTGCGTTCCGCGCCAGGACATCGTGGACAAGTTCGTCAAGCCGGTTGATCCGGAGGCCACTGTGCTGAACCTGCGCGATTTCCAGCAGTCGCAGGCGGAATATGACGAAGTTCTTGAAGCAGCCCCCGCTGCCAGCGAATACGATGAGGTGGACCTCGAGGGCGCCAAGTCCCTCATGGCCGAGGCAGGAAACACCGCTCCGGTTGACGTCCGCATGCTGTTCTCCGCTTCCAGCCAGGTACGCGCCGACATCACTGCCCTGATCAAGGATTCCTGCGACCAGGCCGGCTTCAACATCATTGCCACCCCGGATGCAGAGTGGAGCCAGAAGCTCGATGAGCTCGGCTCCTGGGACGCCGCACTCTTCGGCTGGGCCGGTTCAGGCCTGGTAGCAAGCGCACAGTCGATCTACGACTCCGAGGGTGTCCAGAACTACGGCAAGTTCAAGAGCGAAAAGGTCGACGACCTGTGGGACGAAGTTGCCCGGACCACCGATGCTGACCGCGTACTGGAACTGAAGAAGGAACTCGAACAGGAACTGGCCCAGAACGTCTACAACGTCGTTCTCTACACCCAGGCCGACATCGTTGCCCATAACTCCGGCATGGAGAACGTGGTGTACAACCCCACCCAGAGCGGCGTGACATGGAACGCCTACAAGTGGACCAAGCAGGCCTAACCAAGGCACCTCGCCATAACGGTTAGAAAGCGGGATGGGCAGACCAGTGGTCTGCCCATCCCGGCTTTGTGCCGCAACGGCTTTTCGTACCATCCCCATAGGAGCCATCGGTGTTCTTCTTCATCCTTAAAAGAGCGGTGACCTCGTTCTTTGTCCTCCTCGCAGCCACCGTGCTGATGTTCGTCCTGGCAGTCAACTCGGGAGATCCCCTAGCTGATCTCATCGAACTGCAAAGCGCCGAACGCGAATCACGTATCGCCCAGCGAACTGCTGCGCTCCATCTGGACCAGCCCGTGGCGGTTCGTTACCTGCTGTGGCTGCAGGAAATCGGCCGCTGCGTTATTCCCGGCGGTGCTGAGTGCACGCTGGGACTGAACCGCTCCGGCTCTCCGGTCATTGACCAGCTGCAGACTGCCATGGGGTCCACCTTCCGCCTCGTCGTCGTTGCTACCCTGATCGCCCTCGTCCTCGGCGTCGCCGTCGGTCTGGTCACGGCCCTTCGCCAGTACAGTGTTTTTGACTACTCCATTACCTTTGTCGCCTTCCTGCTCTTCTCCATGCCGCTGTTCTGGCTCTCCACACTGCTCAAGCAGTACATGGCGATTGATCTGAACACCTGGCTGGCCGATCCACAAATGTCCTATCTGGGCATAGCCGCTGTGGGCCTCATAGCCGGCGTCGTCGCGGCCGTGGCTCTCGGCGGCGACAGAAAACGACATCTGCGTGTCTTCGCCATCGTTGCCGTTGCCACCTCGGTCCTGTTCTACCTGCTGCTGGTCACCAACTGGTTCAAAACTCCGGGCCTGGGACCCATCGGCCTCCTGATCACAGCTTTCGGCCTGGCACTCGGCATCACCGCCATGCTGGCCGGCTTCCGCCGCCGCCGGATCGTCTACGCAGCCCTCGCCACAGCGGCGGTTGGCTACGTCGGTTACCTGGTGACTCAACCGCTCATGCAAGATCCCAACTGGGGCATTATTGCGGGCCTCACAGCGCTGACCCTCGTCGTCTCGCTGGCAATCGGTCACTTTGTGGGCGGGCCCTATGCCAAGCAGGCCCGCAACCTGACCGCAGTCATCGGGTTGGCTATCGGGTTCTTTGTGTTCATCGATGCGCTGCTGGGTGCCTACCCGTCGCTCGCCCGCAAAAACGGCGGCCGGCCCATTCCCACCACGGGATCCTCGACACCGAACCTGAAGGGCACTTTCTGGGAGATCAACCTGGACTACGCCCTGTACCTGATCCTGCCCACCATCGCGATCATGCTGATTTCCTTTGCCACCTACACCCGCTACACCCGGGCCAGCATGCTTGAGGTGATGAACCAGGACTATGTCCGCACGGCGCGGGCCAAGGGCTTGAGCGAGCGGACGGTGGTCGTCAAGCACGCATTCCGCAACGCCATGATCCCCATCACCACCCTGATGGCGTTCGACTTCGCCGGAGTGTTGGGCGGAGCCGTTATTACCGAGGCTGTCTTCGGCTGGAGCGGAATGGGACGCCTGTTCACGGAGGGCCTGCACGACGTGGACCCCAACGTGATCATGGCCTTCTTCCTCGTGACCGGCGTGGCCGCGGTGACCTTCAACATGCTGGCCGACATCGCGTACGCGTTCCTCGACCCGCGCATTAGCCTGAACTGATCGGCGGAAGACATGACTGAAAAAATACCGTCCGGAACCCCGGGCAGCAGCCCGGAACTGACGAGCATGACTCTGGAGAGCCAGAGGACGGACATCGCTGATGCGCCCGCAACCCAAGCTGTAATTGCCGATCCGCAGATCACCGCCGCGAAGAGCCAGGGCCAGCTGGTCCGAGAACGGTTCTTCCGCCATAAGGGCGCCCTCGGCGGCCTGACCGGACTGGTTTTCATCCTGCTTCTCTCCTTCACCTCCATCGGGATCTCCGTAGGCCCGCTGCACATCCCCGGCTGGTGGCCGCACACCTTCTCCTCCGTCATGGAGCTGGAAGACGGCGGTTCACCCACCATCTCCTGGACCGGGTTGGGCAACCATCCCTTCGGTCAGGACACTTTGGGCCGCGACTACTTTGCCATGACCATGCGCGGTGCCCAGATCTCCCTGATCATCGCTTTCGTCGTGGGAATCGTGGGAACAGTCGTGGGAACCGTCATCGGCGCACTCGCCGGGTACTTCCGGGGAATCACCGAGGCCATCCTGATGCGTCTGACCGACGTCATCATCACCATCCCCCTGCTGGTGGTAGCCGCCGTGCTGGCCAGCATCGTGGCCGACTTCGGCATCATTGTCTTTGCCGTCTTCCTGGGCCTGCTGACCTGGACGAACCTGGCACGCATCGTCCGCGGCGAATTCCTTTCCCTTCGGGAAAAGGAATTTGTCGAGGCGGCCAAATCCGTGGGCGCCAGCTCCCGCCGAATCATTTTCAAGCACATCCTGCCCAACACCGTTGGGGTCATCATCGTGTCCGCAACCCTGGCAATCTCGAGTGCGATCCTGTTGGAAACCGCACTGAGCTTCCTGGGTCTCGGAGTGCAGCCGCCGGACACCTCCCTGGGCAAGCTCATCAATGAGAACCGGGCCGCCATGACCACCCGTCCGTGGCTCTTCTTCTGGCCCGGCATCTTTATTGTGGCCATCGCCCTTACCGTCAACTTCATCGGTGACGGCCTCCGGGATGCGTTTGATCCCCGACAGACAAGGAAAAAGTAATGAGTTCGGCACCCCTGTACAGCGACGTCACTTCACCGGCGGGTACGGCTCCGATTCTTGAAGTATCGGGCCTGGGCGTCGACTTCAACGTGGACAACAAATGGGTGATGGCGGCCGAGGATGTGTCCTTCACCGTCAGCCCGGGCGAGATTTTGGCCATCGTGGGCGAATCCGGTTCCGGAAAAAGCATGTCGTCCATGGCCCTGCTGGGGCTCCTGCCAGGAAACGGGCGCTCCAAGGGCAGCGCAAAACTGCAGGGCAAGGAGCTCATCGGGGCTCCGCAGTCGGCACTGCGGAAAATCCGCGGCAATGACATTGCCATGATTTTCCAGGAACCCATGACTGCCCTGAACCCGGTGCTCACCGTAGGCGAGCAAATCAAGGAGATCATCGAACAGCACACCGATGCGTCTCCGGCCCAGGCGAAGGAACGGGCCATCGAACTGCTGCGGATGGTGGAAATCCCCGAGCCGGATAAGCGCTACGGCTCGTACCCCCACCAGTTCTCCGGCGGCCAGCGCCAGCGGGCCATGATCGCCATCGCGATTGCCAACGACCCCATCCTGCTGGTGGCGGACGAACCCACGACGGCTCTGGACGTGACTGTTCAGGCTGAAGTCCTGGAGTTGCTCCGGAACCTCAACAAGCGCCTGAACAGTGCGGTCATGCTGATTACCCATGACATGGGCGTCGTGGCCGACCTCGCTGACAAAGTTGTGGTCATGGAGAAGGGCCGCATTGTCGAAGCCGCACCCGTGGCGGAACTCTTCAGCAATCCGCGGGAAGAATACACCCGCCAGCTGCTGGCCGCCGTGCCGCACCTGGGGTCCGTCGTCGGCGGAGTCCTGTCCGCCGTCGAGGTGGAGGATGACGGCTCACTGCAGATAAGCGAGGCTCCCCGTGCCGTCATGCGTGAGTCCGTGGACCTTACGACTCCGGACACAGGCGTTGTCCCGGCCCTGCAGCTGTCGGGCGTTTCCATCGAGTATCCCGGCCGTTTCCGGCAGCCGGCCTTCAAAGCGGTCTCCGACGTTTCCTTTGTGATCAATCCGGGCGAAGTCATGGGTCTGGTGGGTGAATCGGGCTCGGGCAAGTCAACCATTGCCCGAGCCGTGACCGGGCTCCTGCCGGTCAGCGCCGGCAGCGTGGACATCAACGGCACCAACATTGCCGGGCTTTCTCCCAAGAAAATGCTGCCGCTGCGCCGGAAGTTCGCCATTGTCTTCCAGGACCCGGCCGCTTCCCTGAACCCGCGCATGTCCATCGGTGAATCCATCGGCGAGCCCCTGTTCCTGCATGAAAAGCTCTCGCAGAAGGATCTGGACCACCGGGTGGAGGGCCTGCTGGATGATGTCCAGCTGCCCACCAGTTTCCGCAACCGGTACCCGCATGAGCTCTCCGGCGGGCAGCGGCAGCGCGTGGGCATTGCCCGCGCGCTCTCGCTGCGCCCGTCGCTGCTCGTAGCCGATGAGCCCACCTCCGCACTGGACGTCTCGGTCCAGGCCCGGGTTCTGGCACTGCTGCAGGATCTGCAGCAGCAGTACGGCTTTGCCTGCCTGTTCGTCAGCCACGACCTGGCCGTGGTGGAGATTCTGGCCAGCCACATTGCCGTGCTGAACAAGGGCATCATGGTGGAGCAGGGATCCACGGAACAGGTGCTGCGGTATCCGCAGGACCCGTACACGCGCCGCCTGCTGGCGGCGGCGCCCGTGCCGGACCCGGCGGAGCAGGCCCTGCGCCGCGAACAGCGCAACGCCCTCATGGCCGCGGGCAGCTGAGTCCGGCATAAAACCCCGAGCCGCGGTCCGCCAGGGCCGCGGTTTAGGTTGTCGGGCTCACCCTGTGGGACACTGGAGGGCAGAACTTTCAGCAAATCGAAGGAGGCAGCTATGAGCAAGCGTGCACGCAAGCGTCGTGACCGTAAGCGCGGCGGCGCCAATCACGGTAAGCGTCCCAACACTTAAGTCTTGGACTAACCGTGTGGCCCATCGCCACTAAAGGAAGAACCCCCGGAGCCTTACGGCCGCCGGGGGTTCTTTTTTGCTGTCCTGTTAGTGGTCAGCGGTTTGGATCTGGCTGATCCTGGCCAAGATGCTGGCCTTCAGCGTTTCCGGAGCAGCTTCAGTGCAGGAGCGCTTAACAACCGACCGGATGACGCATTCAAGATCGTGTTCCTCGGCGCATTCGGGACACCCGTCGAGGTGCTCTTTGATTTCCACGATGTCCTCGTGGGACAAGGCACCGTCCAGATACTCATAGAGCCGTTCGATGCGGGCGTCCTCGCAATCACCCAGGCTTTGGCAATCGCTCATTGTGTGTTCCCCTGTTTCTTGTTTTGGCCGGCTCCGGCGGCGGCAGGTGCTGCCTTGCCGCGGATGCCGCGTTCATGTGCATATTCGGCCAACAGCTCACGGAGCATTTTGCGGCCCCGGTGCAGGCGTGACATTACGGTCCCAATGGGAGTGTTCATGATTTCGGAGATTTCCTTGTACGCAAATCCCTCCACATCGGAGAAATAAACGGCCAAACGGAATTCTTCCGGAATGGACTGCAGGGCATTCTTCACATCTGAATCCGGGAGATGGTCCAGGGCCACTGCTTCGGCGGAGCGAAGCCCGGAAGAGCTGTGCTCAGCGGCACGCGCCAGCTGCCAGTCCTCAACGCCGTCGGAGTTGGCCTGCAGCGGTTCGCGCTGGCGCTTCCGGTACAGGTTGATATAAGTGTTCGTCAGGATCCGGTACAGCCACGCCTTCAGGTTTGTGCCCGGACGGTACTGGTGGAACGCGGAGAACGCCTTGGTATAGGCCTCCTGGACCAGGTCCTCGGCGTCCGAGGGATTGCGGGCCATTCGCATGGCAGCCGAGTAGAGCTGATCCACATACTGCATGGCATCGCGCTCAAAGCGTATTTTGCGGGCCTCTTCCGATTCGGAAGCGACATCCAGTTCGGAGTCTTCCACTTGGGGGCTGCCTTCCGGCGCATCAGTTCTCATCACCTCCAAGTCTACGGTGCGAGGGACTGGTGATACCCGCAGCTGAACGGAAGACGCCGCAGCCTCCGGCTGCGCGTCTGCCAAGACCATGGCACCTGGCACGTTTACTCCTTACTGCTCCGCGGGTCCCGTTGCCGGGACTGCGCTGTCAACACGCTCTCCACAGTCTTCGCGGTTCCACCGGACGCAGCATCCGCCCGATCCAGCGGCGGCCAACATCCGGTATTCCCTTACGTTCCGAAGAATGCCTTACACTCCCCCAACGCCGTAACAGGGGAGCTTATTCCACGCGCTTCCTTTGGGACGTCCGCTTCTGCGTAAGGTGTGCACTCTGCGTAAAAGTGCCAGACTAGGAGTATTCTGCCCGGCTATTCCGAGACCGGGCAGCAAACAGGAGGCCAATATGTCGATTGTCCGTTTACTCGCCCGCCCGCTGCTTGCCACCGGTTTCATTGCCGCTGGCGTTGACCGCCTGCGCGATTCCGACCAGACTGCAGAACAGCTCCGCCCCGTACTGAAGCGCGCCGGCTCCATGGTCCCCTCCGCTGCCGCCGTGACCGATAACCCCCAGCTTGTTGCCAAGGCACTGGGCGCCACCCAGGTGGGCGCCGGCGCCCTCTTGGCCCTGGGCAAGCTGCCCCGCCTCTCCGGCCTGCTGCTGGCCGGCACCGCCGTGCTGAACGCGGTGGTCGAATACAAGAACGCGGAAACCGACACGAACGACGAGCGCAAGGCCCGCCGCGCGGCTCTTCTGAAGAACCTCTCGCTGATCGGCGCCGTCCTGCTGGTAGCGGTGGACACCAACGGCCGCCCCGGACTTGCCTGGCGTGCCGGCCACCTTGCCGATGACACCCGCCGCAGCGTTTCCTCGCTCGGCAAGGACGCCGGCCGCAAGTCACGCTCGGTCAAGAAGGACGCCGCCAAGCAGCTCAAGAAGGCCAACAAGGCCGTCCGCACCACCGCAGCCGGGATCGCGGGCTCCTAGTTCCATGCCCTCCCCCGCCGCACCGCAGACAGTATCCCCCTGGCCCGCTCCCCGGGTCACCGCCCCGCTGAATGCCGACGTCCGTGTCCCCGGTTCCAAGTCCCTGACCAACAGGTACCTGGTCCTGGCGGCGCTGGCCGACGGCCCCAGCAGGCTCCGGGCGCCTCTCCATTCCCGCGACACCGCCCTGATGGTCCAGTCCCTTCGGACCTTGGGCGCCACGGTCACGGAGGTCGACGGCGACGGAGCCTTCGGGCCGGACCTTGAGGTCCGGCCGATGGAGCAGGGAGGCACCTCCGGGGCCGGGATTGACTGCGGTCTGGCGGGGACGGTGATGCGGTTTGTACCGCCCCTTGCCGCACTGAAGAACGGCAGCACCGATTTCGACGGCGACCCGCACGCGCGGCTGCGCCCCATGTCCGCCATCATCGACGCCCTGCGCGGCCTGGGGGTGGCAGTGCACGACGACGGTGCGGGCGCACTTCCGTTCACCGTGGCCGGAACCGGGGAAGTCGCCGGCGGACGCCTTGAAATCGACGCCGGTGCTTCCTCCCAATTTGTTTCAGCCCTGCTGCTGTCCGGTGCGCGCTTCCGGGAGGGCCTGCATCTGGTCCACACCGGATCGTCGGTGCCGAGCCGGGAACACATCGGCATGACGGTGCAGGTCCTGCGCGGCGCGGGCGTGGAGGTGGATGACTCCGTCCCCAATGAATGGCGTGTGGCCCCGGGACCCATCCGCGCGTTCGACGTGGAAATTGAACCCGATCTGTCCAATGCCGGCCCTTTCCTGGCTGCCGCCCTTGTAGCCGGCGGAACCGTGCGCATGGCCGGCTGGCCGGAGCACACCACCCAGGTGGGCGACCGCTGGCGGGACATCCTTCCCCGCCTTGGCGGCACCGTCACCCTGTCCGGGGGCACGCTGACGGTTTCCGGGACCGGACGCATTACCGGAGCCGATCTGGCCGACACCAGCGAACTGGCGCCCACGGTGGCCGCTCTCTGCGCCCTCGCTGACTCCCCCTCAACGCTCACCGGCATTGCCCACCTCCGCGGACACGAGACCGACCGTCTCGCTGCCCTCGCCGCCGAAATCACCCGGCTGGGCGGCGATGCACGGGAGACCGCGGACGGCTTGGCCATCCGGCCCGCCCAGCTGCACGGCGGAACCTTCGAAACCTACGCGGACCACCGGATGGCAACAGCCGGGGCGCTCATCGGCCTGGCGGTCCCGGACGTTTTCGTCCAGGACATCGGCACCACAGCCAAGACCCTGCCGCAGTTCCCGCAGTTGTGGCGCGAACTCGCCGATTCGTCCGGCCTGCCCTCCGAAGCACACCAGGACGGAGGTGTCCGCTGATGGCCCGCTCCACTGACAGCTGGGATGAATCGGACGTCCGGATCCGGCCCAACAAAAAGGGCTCACGCCCCCGGACCAAGGACCGGCCCGCCTATGACGAGGCAGTCACCGGCCGGATCATTACCGTGGACCGCGGCCGCTACACCGCCGTCGTCGACGAGGACACGCCCACCGAACGCATTGTTACGGCAGCCCGCGCACGCGAACTGCGCCGGAACCCCGTTGTTGCAGGCGACCTGGTGTCGCTGGTCGGAGATGTCTCCGGCGGACCGGACACCCTGGCCCGGCTCGTGCGCATCCAGGACCGCCGCACGCTGCTGCGCCGCAGTGCCGATGACACCGATCCGGTGGAACGCGCCGTGGTGGCCAACGCGGACCAGCTGGTGATCGTGGTGGCCGCCGCCAACCCCGAACCGCGCACCGGGTTCATTGACCGTGCCCTCGTGGCGGCCTACGACGCCGGCATTTCGCCGCTGCTGTGCATCACCAAGGCCGATATCAAGGATCCCGCCGAACTGCTCGCCAACTACGAGCACCTGGATTTGGATGTCATCATCAGCCGCACCGCCGCGGACGACGCCTCCGGCATTGACGCCCGGTCCGACGACGGTTTGTCCGCCCGCCTGCAGGGCGACGCCGTTCAGCAGCTGCATCACCACCTCGAGGGCAAGGTGTCCGTCCTGGTGGGCCACTCCGGCGTAGGCAAGTCCACCCTGGTCAATGCGCTGACCGGCTCGGACCGCGCCACCGGCGGCGTCAACGCGGTAACAGGCCGCGGACGCCACACATCTTCCTCCGCCCTGGCGCTGAAAGTCCTGGATGCCCCGTCCGGCAGCTGGATCATCGATACCCCGGGCATCCGGTCCTTTGGCCTGGCGCATGTGGACCCCGACCGCATCCTGCAGGCCTTCCCGGACCTTGCTCCGGGAACGGACGCCTGCGAACGCGGCTGCCGGCACGATGACCAGGCCAAGAACTGCGGGCTGGAGCCGTGGGTTGAGTCCGGCCAGGCGGGAGCGGCTGGTCCGGCGCGTTTGGCCTCCCTGCGCCGGTTGCTGAGCTCCGGTACGCGCACAGAGAACCGGGCGTCCGCCAAGGAGCTCGGCGCGCAGTGAGGTCCGGAAGAACCGTCTCAGGGCCGGGCCGCTCCCCCAAAGCGGCGCCACAGGGCTTCACCGGCCCGGCAAACGTGGGCAGTGCCCGCCGAATAAGGATAAGTTGAACAGTATGCCGTTCGCTCAGAATTACAACGATGACCTTCGACTCGCCCATGTCATGGCCGACTCCGTGGATGACCAGACGATGTCGCGCTTCAAGGCCCTGGACCTCAAGGTGGAAACCAAGCCGGACCTGACCCCCGTCACCGACGCGGACAAGGCGGCCGAGGATGCCATCCGCGGGCAGCTCTCGCGTGCCCGTCCCCGTGATGCGGTGACCGGGGAAGAGTTCGGCTCCACCGGAAACGGACCGCGCCGTTGGGTCATCGATCCCATCGACGGCACCAAGAACTTCATCCGCGGCGTCCCCGTCTGGGCCACCCTCATCTCGCTGGTGGACGACGGCGTTCCCGTCCTCGGCGTGGTCAGCGCACCCGCCCTCGGAAAACGCTGGTGGGCTGCCACCGGAACCGGCGCCTATATGGGCCGCTCCCTCGCATCCGCCACCCGGCTCCGCGTTTCCAACGTCTCCAACCTCGCTGACGCCTCGCTCTCCTACTCCAGCCTCGGCGGCTGGAAGGAACGCGGGAACCTGGACGAGTTCATCGGCCTGACCGAATCGGTATGGCGCACCCGGGCGTACGGAGACTTCTGGTCCTACTGCATGGTTGCCGAAGGCGCCG
This sequence comes from Arthrobacter sp. TJ-58, assembly GCF_058269295.1. Taxonomy (NCBI): domain Bacteria; kingdom Bacillati; phylum Actinomycetota; class Actinomycetes; order Micrococcales; family Micrococcaceae; genus Arthrobacter; species Arthrobacter sp. TJ-58. The sequence continues at coordinate 742,991 of NZ_JBZCNM010000002.1, read as the reverse complement.
TGGACATTGCCTGCGAGCCGGAGCTGAACCTGTATGACATGGCTGCCCTGGTGCCGATCATCACCGAGGCCGGCGGCCGCTTCACGTCGCTGGAAGGCGAGGACGGCCCGTTTGGCGGCAACGCCCTGGCCACCAACGGCGCACTCCACAGTGACGTGCTTCGCCACCTGAATCCCGGTCTGGACGACCTGCTCTAGCCGTGGCCCGTTCTGCCTCCGGCCCCCGCCTGGAAACCGTGCGCCGCCGCGAACTTGCGCGCAGCTACGAGGACGGCGGGGAGCATTATGACCGCATCCGGCCCGGGTACCCCGCCGACGCCGTCCGCTGGCTGTTTGCCGGCAGCCGCACCGCCGATCTTCGGCTAGCAGCAGGCAAGCCGCTCCAGGTGGCGGACATTGGCGCCGGAACGGGCAAGTACACGCGTTCCCTGATCGAAGCCGGATACCAGGCCACCGCCGTCGACCCCTCAGCCGATATGCTCCGGCAGCTGCAGCAGATGCTGCCCGGAGTTCCGGTTCGCGTGGGAACTGCAGAGGACACCGGCCTTCCCACCGCCTCGATGGACGCCGCCACTGTGGCCCAGGCATGGCACTGGTGTGATCCCCTCGCGGCCAGCACCGAGCTGGCGCGGGTCCTGCGCCCCGGCGGCATCCTCGGGCTGATCTGGAACCAGCTCGACGTCAGCGTGCCTTGGGTCCACCGCTATTCACGGATCATCCACGCCGGTGACGTCCTGCGCCCGGGGTTCCGCCCCGCCGTCGGGCCCGAGTTCATGCCCGACGATTCTCACGTCACGCGCTGGTCCCAGCAGATGACGCCCGAAGACCTGATGGAGCTGGCCAAATCCCGCTCCTATTACCTGTCGGCAGCAGAGCCCGTTCGGGACAAGGTCATGGCAAACCTGACCTGGTACCTCTTTGAGCATCTGGGTCACCAGCCCGAAGAGCCGCTGGAACTGCCCTACCTCACGCTTTCCTGGCGGATGGTGCCAACCGGGGCTTCGGACCTGTAACCTGATGCTCCGGCCCCCGTAGGGGCCCGCATGGATCCAGGCACACTCTCTGCTGCGGAACAGGGGCATTACGTGGTCACCTTCGGAATTGAAGAAGAATTCCTGCTCGTGGACCCGGTCACCGCACTGCCCAGTGCCCGCGCCGAGGAGCTGATCCACACCCTGGCTCCCGGCGACGGCAGCAGCTTTACCAGCTCTGCGGAGCTGCTGGCCTGCCAGGTCGAAAGCTCCACGCCCGTCTGTGCCGAACCGGACGAGGCCCTGGCCTCGCTGCTTGAATTCCGCTCCCGGCTCGCCGAAGCCGCCGCAGCGGCCGGGCTCGCTGTGGCTCCCACCGGAGCGGCCCCGACGGTTTCGGCCAGCCCTGCCGTGGTGAGCGGCACGGAACGCTACCAGCACATGGGTGTCATGACCGGTGCCGTCTCGGATGAGCACTACGTGAACGGCACGCACATCCACGTTGAGGTCCCCAGCCGCGACCGGGGCATCCAGGTCCTGAACCGCCTGCGCCCCTGGCTGGCCACGCTTGGCGCCATCAGCACCAATTCTCCTTATTGGCTGGGGCGTGACAGCAGGTTTGCGAGCTGGCGGCTCATCCAATACCGCCGCTGGTCCGTGCAGGGCACTCCGCCCTATTTTTCCGACGCCGCGGATTACGAAGCGCGGCTTGCCCGCCTGATAGCCACCGACGTCGTGCTTGATCAGGGCCATGTCGGATGGATCGCCCGCCTGTCCCACACCTATCCCACCGTCGAGGTCCGGGTGGCGGATACGCAACTGGAAGCCCGGGACGCCGTGCTGTTGGCCCTGATGACCCGGGGGCTGGTGACAACTGCCCTTGCCGAGGACGATGCACCTGTTCAGGGCAGCCCCGACACGCTCAGCGAACCGGAAATTTTGGACGCCGGGCTCTGGCAGGCGGCCCGCTTTGGCCTGAGCGGGAACCTGCTGGACCACGGTGCCGGCGGCGGACATGCCGGACGAACTGCGGCGCAGCAGGTGGGCGCCCTGGTGGACTACATTCGCCCCGCGTTGGAGGAATCGGGGGATTATCGGTATGTCCGCGCCGGGGTGGCCCACGTTCTGGATGTGGGCACCGGAGCGCGGCGGCAGCGCGAGGCAGTTCGCTCAGGCGGGTTTGCTGCCCTCAAGCCCCTGTTCGAACGGTCCCTTACGGCCTCCTAGGCGAAGATCAGCTACCCGTCCTCGAACCGTGAAATATCCATGATCCGTGCTTCCCAGGGCCGCAGCCAATGAGGTTCTCCGGGCTCCTCATAGTTGCCCAGGATGAGGTCTCCGACACCCAGATCGGTCGGGATTTCGAGGTTTTCGCCCGAGACATTGCACTCCACCAGGAACTGCTGGTCTCCGAGGCTCCGGCGGAACGCGTACAGCACCTCATGTTCGGGATGCAGCAGGTGAAAGTCGCCAAGGGCCACCACGGGAGACTCATGCCGCAGGCTGATCAGCTTTTGGTAATAGCGGTAGATGGATTTCTCAGCGGCCCGGTCCTTTTCCGCATTGATCCGGCTGAAATTCGAATTCACCGGAATCCACGGTGTGCCAGTGGTAAACCCGGCGTTTTCCCCGCCGTTCCACTGCATGGGGGTTCGTGCGTTGTCGCGGCTCATTGCCGCCAGCGCCTGCAGCGCCGCTTCCTCTCCCCAGCCGCGGCTCAGCGCGTCCGTATAGAAGTTGAGCGACTCCACGTCCCGGTACTGGTCAATGGAGGTGAAATTGGCGTTGGTCATGCCGATTTCCTCGCCCTGATAGACGTAGGGTGTTCCGCGGTGCAGATGCAGCAGCGTGGCCCAGAGTGTTGCCGATTCATACCGGTACTGCCCGTCATCGCCGAACCGGGACACGTGCCGCGGCTGGTCATGGTTCCCCAGGTAAAGGCTGTTCCAGCCCTTGTCCGCCAACCCCCGCTGCCACCGGTTCCAGCTGGTCTTGAGGTCTGTCAGGTTCAGCGGATGGTAGTCCCACTTGTTCCCCGGGCTCTGATCCAGGCTGACGTGCTCAAACTGGAACACCATGTCCAGCTCTCCGCGGTGCGGATCCGTGTACAGCAGCGCCTGGTCCACTGTTGCACCGGGTGTCTCCCCCACCGTCAGGTAGTCGCCGCTGCGGTCAGCAAACACTGCACTGCGCATTTCCTGCAGGAATTCGTGGATCCGCGGACCCGAGGTGAAGTACGGTGATCCGTCTCCCCACACCCCGCCGGGTTCCACCACTCCGTCCGGCAGCAGCGGATCTTTGGAAATGAAGTTGATGACGTCCATCCGGAATCCATCCACGCCCCGGTCAATCCACCAGTTCATCATTGCGTAAACCCTGGCGCGTACCCGGGGATTCTCCCAGAACAGGTCCGGCTGCTGCGGCGTAAAAAGATGAAGATAATACTGCTGGGTTTTCGGATCATAGGTCCAGGCCGACCCGCCAAAGTGGGATCCCCAGTTGTTGGGTTCGGCCCCGGGCTCACCGGGCTCAAACCCCTCCCGGGCATCGCGCCACCAGTACGCGTCGCGTTCAGCACTGTCGCGCGAACGTGCGGAGCTGATGAACGCCGGATGCTCACTGGAGGTGTGGTTCACCACCAGATCCATGATGAGTTTCATGCCGCGGGAATGAATCCCCTCCAGCAGTTCATCAAAGTCCGCCTCGGAACCGAACAGGGCATCAATGCGCCGGTAATCGCTGATGTCGTAGCCGTTGTCGAACTGCGGCGACTGGTGAACCGGGGACAGCCAAATGACATCCGCACCCAATTGCGCTATATGGTCCAGCTTTGCCGTGATCCCTGCCAGGTCGCCCGTGCCGCTTCCGGTGCTGTCCGCGAAACTGCGCGGATAGATCTGATAGACGACGGCGTTGGTCCACCACGCCGGCTGCCCGGGATCCCTCACGGCGGCCCCTCTCGCTCAGCCCGGCGAAACCGGGCGCGGCCCGCCGCTGACCGGACGGGGTTGCGAGCATAATACGTCTCCTGCGGGAGCCACGACAGGGGTATCGGGCACACTTCCCCGGTAGCCAACCGGTCCTGCCCGTTTCCTTGCCAGTGTCTTGGGAGCGTCATTAGTGTGGGCGCTACTTCGCCAGAGCCCAACCTGTGTGAGGTAGACGTTTTCTGAATCCCAATCGTTTGGAGACACTGCCATGGCAACATTGACCGTTTGGAAATTCCCGGATGCAGGAGCTGCCGAACAGGCAACCGAAACCCTTGATTCCCTGCAGTCGCAGGGTCTCATTAGCGTGCAGGATGAGGCCTACGTCACCTGGCCTCAGGATAAGAAAAAGCCCCGGACCGTTCAGGAACACCATCTGGTTGGGGCAGGGGCTCTCGGCGGCGGGTTCTGGGGCCTGCTTTTTGGACTGATTTTCTTTGTTCCGCTGCTGGGCCTGGTGGTTGGCGCTGCCGCAGGGGCCATCTCGGGTTCCATGGTGGACATCGGGATTGACGACAACTTCATCAAGCAGGTCCGCGACGAAGTGACCCCGGGGTCCTCGGCCCTGTTCGTCCTCAGCTCGGACGCCGTGGAGGATCGTGTTCTGGACGCTTTCCGCAGCAGCTTCCCTGATGCCAAGCTGATCTACACCAACCTCTCCAAGGAGCAGGAAGCCAACCTGCGGCAGGCCTTCGCGGACTAGCAGCACCGCACCGCTTCGGCCTAGTGCCGCCGCACAGGCCACTGGAGGCCGGACCGTCCCGCCGGGGATGGTCCGGCCTCCAGCTGTGCGCGGCTTGATGCCGGGGCCAGATACCCGCGAACCGGCTGAGCCGCCGGAGGGCGTGCCGAGTCCCGTATCGTTAATGGGGATGATTACCAGACGCCAAGCAGCACTTGCCCTCGATATCCCCGTTGAAATGGCCACCCGCCACGGAATTCCCGCCCGCCTCTCCGAAGAGGAGCTGGCCCGGATGCAGGCGGATCCTCCGGCCTGGCTGGTTCAGTCCCGAGCCAACAGGACAGGAAAACGGCCCATTTGGACCGAGCTGGTGTGCACTGTGTGCGGCTACTCGGAGAGCGCCCGTCCCAAGAAGTGGTGGCCCGAGTTCGCGTTCCTTGCCTGCGCCGATCATGCCCTTTCCGAGCTTCCGGAAGTACCGGCCGGACACGTACGCGGCGAGTACGACGGCATTGGCACCCGTTTTGTGGGTTACGTCCATGTCCCGGCCGACCAGGTGCCGGGACGTTCGGATGCTCCGGAGGATCACTAGGCGCTCCGACAGCCGCCTGCGCTGAAGCTTTGGCCGGATGGAAAAAAACCAGGCGTGCTGTGAGCACGCCTGGTTTTTTTACACCTGAGTTTGGAGCCTAGCTCCCGGGAATGGCCAGCCCGGTGCGTGCCATGGCGTCCTTGTAGGCAATCCGCATGGTGGCGAGGCCTTCCTCCTGGCGTTCAGCGGTGGCGCCGAAGGCCCGGCCGTCAACGGAGCGGGCCTTGTAGATCTTGAAGCTGCGCCGGTAAATCATCCGGTTCTCGGTCTTGAGGAAAGCGGCACACAGCCGCTGGGCCTCGGTGCCGTGGGCAACAATGACGGAGGCACGCGGCACCAGCGCGAGGAAGCGCAGCAGGGGCTTGAGCCCCTCCTGGATCTGTTCCTTGGTCAGCTTGCCGTTCGGCTCCCCCGGGACGTACCACGGGTAGGTGTTCCACGGCATGACGTACTCGGGGCGCAGGCCCACCTGCCAGTGCACTCCCAGAAGGCGGGCCACGGCGTCGTCGTCTCCGGCGGTAATGAAACCGGACTTGTGGGCCGTGCCGATGTTGGAGAACAGGCTCACAATGCGGGTCTCTCCCACGTCGTGCATCGGATCAACGTAGGGAACCTCTGTGCCGGGCTTCAGTGCTTTCAGCGAATCGCAGAGCTGATTGACTTCAGCCACGTTGTCGTCGTAGCGACGGTTCCAGATCTCTTCGGACTGTGTTCCATGGTCCAGGCTTTGCATAAAGTGGTGCGTCTCCTACAGGGTCGTATCGACCGGTTATAGCTCATGTGCCCGGACGGAGCACGTACGGGCGGATGCTGCCGAACCCGCAGCGCCGGTACGCGGCGGTTTTCACGGATCCGCCTAAAGCGGTAGGCCGGATGCGGTTCCTGCAACAGGTTTCCGGCTCCTGCCAGTCTAGCAATTCCTGCTGCCCCTCCTCCGCCCCTGTCCTGAAGACGGCCCGAATATGCGCGGCCATGTGACCAACGACTCCACCGGGCTGTACCCCGAAGGGCGGCCCGTCCGGCCGGGACGGCGGCAGCGGGAAACAGTGAAGTTAAACGAAAAGCAGGGAAGAAGCCAAAAGGCTTCTTCCCTGCTTTTCGTTTTATGGGTGGAGATGGGGGGAATTGAACCCCCGTCCGATGTCGTGTTGTCAGGGCTTCTCCGGGCGCAGTCTGCGGTGGATTTTCTCGGCCCCAGCTGTCATGCAGACAAGCAGCTGATCCGGGCCCAGCCGTTTAAGAGTCCCGAACACGCCAACGGCGAGCATGTTCAGCAGTGGCCCTCTAAATGACGCCAGGGTCCGGGACGAGAGCATTCCCGGTCTGACGGACTATGCCCGCTGCTTAGGCAGCGAGAGCGAAGTCAGTGCGCTTTGAATCGGCACTTATTGTTTTACAAGGAGCGTTTACGAGATAACCCTGTATCCTCGGCCCGCTTCACCTGTCTCGACTAACACCGTCGAAACCTGTCATCCCCAATGTATGGGTAACCCATATGTACTTATCAAGAACCGGTCCGTTAGCCGCACCGGTGCGTTAAGTGTAGCCCATCGCCGGACCCGGCGCGGATTGGCTGCTGCTCAGGCGCCGCGGTTCTTCTCCCGCATATCACGCAGGGCTTCGCGGTTGTCCTGCTTTTCACGCAGCGTCTGTCGCTTGTCATAGTCGCGCTTACCGCGTGCGACGGCGATTTCCACCTTCGCGCGGCCGTCCAGGAAGTACAGCTGGAGCGGAACGATAGTGAAGCCGGATTCCCGGATCTTCTGCGAGATCTTATCCAGCTGCTCGCGGTGCAGAAGAAGCTTGCGGCGCCTGCGGGCCGAATGGTTGGTCCAGCTGCCGTTGAGGTATTCCGGAATGTAAGCAGCCTCAAGCCACAGCTCATCGTTGTAGAAGGTACCGAAGCCATCCACCAGGGACGCCCGGCCTTCCCGCAGGGACTTGACCTCCGTCCCCATCAAGACCATGCCGGCCTCGTAGGTATCGAGGATTTCGTAGTTGTGCCGGGCCTTGCGGTTGGTGGCCACAACTTTACGGCCACTTTCTTTAGGCACGGGACAGCTCCTTTTCGACGAACGGAAAACTCTATTGTAGGCCTAGAGCAGGCCCATCGGGTCAACCAGCTCACCGTTGAGCACCGTTTCAAAGTGCAGGTGGCAGCCGGTGGAGTTGCCCGTGGTACCCACATAACCGATCAGCTGCCCGGCTTCCACCCATTGTCCCGGGGAGACTACAAACTTGGTCAGATGGTAGTAGTTCGTTGCCAGCGCACTGTTTCCGATCACGCCGTGGTTCAGGACCACGCGGTTGCCGGTGCCGATCATGCCGTCCGCCTGGCCCTGGTCTGCACGCCAGACCTCACCGGAGGCCGGTGCGTACACGGGAGCGCCGCAGCCGGGGGCGAAGTCGATGCCCGAGTGCAGGTACCCGCCGGTGCCGAAGAAGTCGATGGTTCCCGCCGGTGTGGCCCGCCAACCGAACCCGGAAGAAATGGGGGCCTTCACGGGAAGGCTCAACCCGAACGCCGACGGATTGGTGGGTTTGGTTGATGCAACTTCCGGTACCGGAGCCGGCCTGTTGTTGCGGGCGGCCTCTTCAGCTGCGCGCCTGTTTTCCTCCGCAATGCGGGCCTCTTCGGCCTTCTTAGCCTCTTCAAGCAGGCGGCGCTGGCGTTCCGCGATGTCCGCAGTTGCCTGGGTCTTCGCTGTTTCCAGTGATGCGAGCTGGGCCTGGATGGCCGGCTTCTTGGCCTCCAGGGCGGCGTTCGCCGCAGCGGTCTGCTCGATCAGCGTATCCACCTTGGCCTTTTCTGCGGCAGCCGCGTCCCGGGCCTGCTGTTCCGCTTTCAGGGCTTCTTCGGCCTGCCCCTTGAGCGTGGAGATTTCCTCTTCCACAGCTGCCAGGCGTGCCTCGGAATTCACATTCGTGGCGCTTTGCTGGGAAAGCTGCTGCATGGTGGCGTTCTGTCCGCGGAGGACCTGTTCCGCCAGTCCCATGGAGTCGGTGAGGCTGTCCGCCCCGTCTGCGCCGAGCATCAGCGAGAAGCTCGACGGTACGCCGCCGCTCTTGTAGGCCTGCGCCGCAATTTGGCCGATGACCTGCTGCGTGTCCTTTATGGCAGCCTGGTCCTTCTCAATCTGCGCCGAGATGGTGCTGCGCGTTTCCTGCGCCAGGGCCACCCGGTCCGTCAGTGCGCTGACCTTGCCCACGGCGGCGGAGACACGGCCTTCGGCGTCTGCAAGTGCCTGCTGAGCTCCGGGGAGCTGCTGCTGGTAAACCGCCAGCTCGGCAACCTTCCGGCTGGATTCGGCGTCGAGGTACTCGTAGGTTTCCTGAACTTTTTGCTGTTCGCTTTCGATGGCTGCCTTGCGGTCATCAAGCTCATCTGCGGATGCGGTTCCGCTGAATGCCAGCGTCAGGGCAAGCACGGCTGAAGCAACCACGCCGGCCGAGGTTTTGCGCAGGGCAGGCCGCTGCGCCGGCGGCATGCCCGCGTTAGTCATTGATGCAACCATCCATGGAAATCCGTCCGCTTTCTTTGAGAGTGAGCAACACTCTAAACCTTTAAGTACCGTCGGAGGGTCAGCAGAGAGGATACACCTGCCATTAAGGCCCCAACAATAAGTAGAACCGGGCTAAGCACCAGTACCTGCTGAGCTGAAATGAAGGCCGTTGCCGGGTAGGCCTTCGCCAATGCACCGATAAAGAAGTGTGCCACTGCCCACAGCGTACCCGATGCCAGCACGGCGCCAATGACGGCGGCGATAACGCCTTCCAAGACAAAGGGCAGCTGGATCACTGCCTTCGACGCTCCCACAAGACGCATGATTCCGGTCTCACGGCGGCGGCTGAATGCTGACAGGCGAATGGTGGTGGCAATCAGCAGGATGGCGCACACCAGCATTACACCGGCGATAATCAGTGCGATCAGCGACGCCATATTCATGAAGGAGAAGACTTTTTCCAGGAGTTCACGCTGGTCACTGACGGTTTCCACACCGGGCATCGATGAGAACGCTTCGTGAATAACTTCGTATTTTTCCGGGTCAACCAACGAAACGCGGAAGGATTCGGGCAGCTGGTCCGCGGTGACCGAATCAACCAGCGGGGAGTTTGCAAACTGCTCCCGGAAGTGACCCAGCGCCGTTGCCTGGTCCTCGTAATCAACCGAGGCAATGTACTGGGTAAACTCCGGGGACTTCAGCTCCCCTTCAATGGCGTCACGCTGTTCATCCGTGACGGGACCGGCGGCACAGGAGGCCGTGGTGGAGGAATCCGCGCACAGGAAGACCGCCACCTGGACTTTGTCATACCAGTAGCCCTTCATCTGCCCGATCTGCAGCTGCAGCAGTCCGGCCGCGCCCACGAAGGTAAGGGATACAAAGGTCACCAGGATGACCGAGACCACCATCGAGAGGTTGCGCCGGATCCCGGACCCGATCTCACCGAGGACGAATGCGAGCCTCATTCAGCTGCTCCCGTTCCGGCCGTGCGGCTGCCGTCAGCCGAGGGAGCGGCGTCAGGCGGGCGGACGCCGTCGTCGTCGTCGGATACGGTCACTGTTTCCTGCAGAATCACTGCCCCCTGCTGAGTCTGGGGCGCGCCCAGGTAAATGCCTTCGCGCTCGTCGCGCACGATCTTTCCGTGGTGGAGTTCGACGACCCGTTTGCGCATCGCGTTGACGATGTCGTCATCGTGCGTGGCCATGACCACGGTGGTGCCGTTCTGGTTGATCCGGTCCAGGATCTTCATGATGCCCTGCGAGGTGGTGGGGTCCAGGTTTCCGGTGGGCTCGTCCGCCAGGAGAATCGAGGGCTTGTTGACGATGGCGCGGGCAATCGCGACGCGCTGCTGCTCACCGCCGGAAAGCTCGTGGGGCAGGCGGTTGCCCTTGCCTTCCAGCCCCACAGTCTTGAGGACCTCGGGCACGGAGTCGCGGATCACCGCCCGGCTGCGCCCGATCACCTGCATGGCAAAGGCCACGTTGGCGAAAACGGTCTTGTTGGGCAGCAGGCGGAAGTCCTGGAAAACGACGCCGATGCCCCGGCGCAGGCGCGGCACGCGCCAGCTGGGAATCTTGGCAACGTTGGATCCGGCTACGTACACGGTTCCGCGGGAGGCATGCTCTTCCTTGAGGATCAGCCGTATGAAGGTGGACTTTCCTGAACCCGAAGCTCCCACCAGGAACACGAACTCGCCCCGGTCCACTTCGAGGTTTACGGAGTTCAGGGCAGGCCTGGATTTGCGGTCATAGACCTTGGTGACGTTATCGAAAGTGATCATGTCCGCTTCGCGCCCATCAGTGCAGCCGGAGCACGGGCCTTGGTTTGGGATGAGGGCACCGGCTGTTCGACTATATCGGCGCTTCAACGCGCCGGAGCAGATTAGGTCCGGTGTGTCGCAGGCCCGCTGACGCCGCTTTGCCTCCGGCTGCCGGAGGGCAGGCGCGGCCCTGCCGTAGAATCGGTACTCGTGCCCACATCCCCCTCCGCCAGCCCGACCACCGCACCCGACCAGGCTTCCGCGGTATCCGGCGCTGCAGACAGCGGCGGAAAGACGCGCATCTCCGGCCAGGCCTGCCCCGCCGCTTCGGCGGAAAAGCCTGCCCGGTTCCGCCCTGACATCCAGGGCCTTCGGGCACTCGCCGTCGGGCTTGTTGTGTTTTACCACATGTGGCCGGACGTCCTGCCGGGCGGATTCGTGGGCGTTGACGTCTTCTTTGTCATTTCCGGATACCTGATCGTGGGATCGCTGGTCCGCGAACTGACCCGGACCGGAACCATCGGTCTCCTCGCCTTCTACGGGCGCCGGATCCGCCGGCTCCTTCCGGCGGCGGCATCCGTGCTCCTGGCCACCCTGGCCGCAACCATGCTGATCTTCCCCGAAGGCAGATGGCAGGGGGTCGCCCGGGACACCGTGGCGTCCAGCCTGAACGTGCAGAACTGGAATCAGGCCGTCAACAGCACCAGCTATGCCGGTGCAACCTCCGCGGTTTCGCCGCTGCAGCATTACTGGTCCCTGGCCGTTGAAGAGCAGTTCTATCTCTTCATTCCGGTTCTGCTCCTTGCTGTTGCCGGGATCCTGCGGGCGCTGGGACGAAAAACCGGCAGGGCGACGGCGGCGCTGGCCGCAATTGGTGCAGTCACCGCCGCGTCCTTCCTCCATTCGGTGCTTTTCTCGGCTTCCTCCCCCGATCTCGCCTATTTCTTTACCACCACCCGAATCTGGGAACTGGGCCTGGGCGGCATCCTGGCGGTGGCTGCTGCCGGCCGGAACCTCCCGCAGCGGCTTTCGACGGCGGCAGGCTGGCTGGGGCTGGCAATGATCTGCTTTGCGGCCGCCGTGTTCAGCACGAGCATGGCGTTTCCGGGCTGGATCGCGCTGGTCCCCACCGTGGGTGCCGCGCTGTGCATCGCTGCGGGCAGCACCCCCGGCGCCGGATGGCGCAACGCGTCCCGGTGGCAGTCGCTTCGCCCCGTTACCTACGTGGGCGATATTTCCTACTCCCTGTATTTATGGCACTGGCCCGTCACCGTGTTCGGAGTCTTCCTGCTTGGATCGGCTCCCGGACCGCTGGCCGGCGCCGCCCTCATTGCCGTCAGCGTTGGCGCAGCAGCATTGTCCACGCGGTTTATTGAAAAGCCGTTCCGGACCTTCGGTGCCTCTGCGTCCGGGTTTGCCTCCTCCCGCGGACGGCACGGAGCACCTCGGCCCGCTTACCGTGCCGTCTATGTGCTCGCGGGCGTATTGATTGCCGTGCCGGTTGCTGCGTCCGCGGTTCCCTATCTGGCGGTGCAGCAGAAGATTGATGCCCTGTCGCAGGAGAACGATTCCGCTTCCTACCCCGGTGCCATGGCCTTTGACTCCGCCAATCCTGCACTGGTTCCGTCCGGCATGCCGCTGCGCCCTGATGCGGGTGCGGCCACCATGGACCAGCCGGACGTGAATCCCCAGTGCCTCAAGTACGACCCCGCAGTGATCGATTATTCCGACTGCGTCTACGGGGATACGGAGGCCCAGAAGAGCATTGTCCTTGTGGGAGATTCCCATGCTGGCCAGTTCGTGTCACCGCTGGACATCGCCGCGAAGGAAGCCGGATACCGGCTGTACATCATGACCCGCATCGGCTGCCCGTTCAGCGCCGAGCCCCTGCACAGCGACTCGCGCGTCTATGAGAACTGCTCCGCGCAGAACTCGGGGACCGTTCAGGACCTGCTGGAGATGAAGCCCGATCTGGTGGTCACCACTGCGATGCGGCCGGGCGGCTACAAAGATACCCTCGGCTGGACCTGGAACACGCAGGCGGATGCCGTGAACGGTTATTCGAAGCTGCTGGAACCGCTGGACAAGGCCGGAATACCGGTGGGCGTCATAGGCGACATCCCCTATCCCGAATTCAGCGCGCCCGAGTGCGTAGTGAAAGAGAAGGACCCGGCAGAATGCGCCGTGGACCGCTCGGACCACGCGTCGCAGGCGGACCCGTTGCTGACAGCAGCAGGCAAGCTGGCGAACAGCCGTCCGGTGGACCTGACGGATTACTTCTGCGACGAGACGAAGTGCCCGTCAGTCATTGGCAATGTCCTGGTCTACCGCGACAACCACATCACCAACACGTTCGCGCAGACGCTGAAGACCCCGCTTCAGGCCGGCCTCGGGCTGTAAGGCCCCTGCCCGGCGGTGCGGTCTTTACTTGCGGGCGGAGACGCTGCCGTTGGCACGCCAGCGGATGCCGGCGTCGATGAAATCGTCAATCTCGCCGTCGAACACTGCTGAGGTGTTTCCCACTTCATGTTCCGTGCGCAGGTCCTTGACCATCTGGTACGGGTTCAGGACGTAGGAGCGCATCTGGTCGCCCCAGGAAGCCTTCACGTCACCGGCGAAGGCCTTCTTCTCGGCGTCTTCCTGTTCCTTCTTCAGGATCAGCAGGCGGGACTGCAGCACGCGCATGGCGGCGGCGCGGTTCTGCAGCTGGGACTTCTCGTTCTGCATGGACACCACGGTTCCGGTGGGAAGGTGGGTCAGGCGCACGGCGGAGTCGGTGGTGTTCACGGACTGCCCGCCCGGACCCGAGGAGCGGAACACGTCCACGCGGATGTCGTTGTCCGGAATATCAATGTGGTCAGTGGGTTCGATCAGGGGAATGACTTCCACAGCCGCAAACGAGGTCTGCCGGCGGCCCTGGTTGTCGAACGGGCTGATGCGGACCAGGCGGTGCGTGCCGGCTTCCACCACCAGGGTGCCGAAGGCGTACGGAGCCTTGACCTCGAAGGTGGCCGATTTCAGGCCGGCTTCTTCGGCGTAGGACGTGTCCAGGACCGTGGTCGGATAGCCGTGGCGTTCGGCCCAGCGCAGGTACATGCGCAGCAGCATCTCGGCGAAGTCTGCCGCGTCCACTCCCCCGGCGCCGGAGCGGATGGTCACGACGGCTTCGCGGGCGTCGTACTCGCCGGAGAGCAGGGTGACCACTTCCAGCTGGGACAGCGACTTGCGCAGGGATTCCAGTTCGGTGACCGCTTCGGCCTTGGTCTCGGCGTCGGATTCGTCCTGGGCGAGCTCCACCATGACCTCAAGGTCATCGATCCGGGACTGGATCTTCTCCAGGCGCTCCAGCTCCGTCTGGCGGTGCGACAGCTTGGAGGTGATCTTCTGCGCTTCGGCGGGATCATCCCAGAGGTCGGGAACTCCCGCCATTTCGCTGAGCTCTTCGATGTCCTCTTTGATCTTGGCTACATCGGAGACCTCCTCGATGGAAGCAAAAGTGGACCTGAGGGCGCGGATCTCCGCGGGAAAATCAATTTCAGCCATGGTGCTTACAGCCTACGCCATGAGCCGTGGCCGGTGCTTTCCGAGTGTCCCGGGGGTGCCCGCGGACACGGCACGCCGCGCCTGTCCTCCGTTCAGCGGTCGTCGCCGGGGCTGGGTAAATTGGAAGTGTCAGCACATGCAGAAGGAGCCGACTGTGAGCAACCGCAAATCCGAAGGATCCGCGCAGTCCCTGCCCGTCCGTCATCCGGAATCGGGCCGCCGTTATTCGCTGGAAGAGCTGGAAGCTCTCGCCGCCGAGGGTGACCCCTGGGCGCTGACCAAGATGGACGAGTGGGATGTGCACTTCAGCAACGAGTACATTGGCCCGCTGAAGGACCGTTGCCCGGACCCGGAGTGTGACCAGTACGGGGAGCCGGTCACTCTCTGCTACGCGGAGAACGGCGTCCTGCTGGACATCGACCACGGCGGCTGGGGACACGCGCCGTCGGCTGAGCCGCAGGCCAAGGCCTCCTAGCGCCAGCCCGGCCCGCGAGACCTACTGGCTCAGGCGGGCGCGGGCTTCACTGACCGCGGTAATCGGGATTCCGTCCGGTACCAGGAAGTTCACCAGCGGCGGATGGACGACGCCGGTCAGCACCACCTTGGCCGTGCGTCCGTCCGAGGTTCCGGTTTCACCATCGATGCGCAGCCCCGGCAGCCGGTTGGTCGCGTTGATCTCCGCCAGATACCTGTTGGCCTCCGCACGAACCGCCGCCGGCGCCAGTACGGCGGCCGGCCCCTGCCCGGGTCTGCCTGGCCCCAGCTCGAAGGTATCGGCTGCAGCCAGGGCGGCACCGTCCGCAGCGGAGAGCAGCTTCTTGTGCCCGAGGTAGAGGGCGGAGGAAGCCATGACTACTGTGACAACCAGCAGGCTCACCAACATGTAGCCGATGATCAGGACGCCGATTTGCCCCTCCTCGCCGCGGCCAGTGGACTGCACAGAGGCCCGCAGCCGGTCGGCAAAGTTATGCCCCCTCACCCGTAGCGCTCCACAACCTGTGTGGAGGACGAGTCAACGGTTACCGGGGCAAAGTCCATCCCCGGCAGCCCCGGCATCAGCGGCAACGGAACATCAAAGCTCACCAGCGCGGTCACTGTGGATCCCGGAGCCAGGCACTCCGCGGAACAGGAGATGTCCAGCAGCATATTTTCGGGCTCGAACCCAAAATCGGCGAAGGCCAATTCGGCTGCCATCCGTGCCTGATGTTCGCCGGAATCCGGCTCCCCGGCGTCGGCGTATACCTTTGCCGCGGATTCGGCAGCTCCGACGGCGGCAAACGCAGCACCCTGCACCTGCCCCGCGGTGATGATGAGGTAGATGACCGGCACCAGCAGCACCAGACCCAGAAAGATGAACTCCACC
This sequence comes from Arthrobacter sp. TJ-58, assembly GCF_058269295.1. Taxonomy (NCBI): domain Bacteria; kingdom Bacillati; phylum Actinomycetota; class Actinomycetes; order Micrococcales; family Micrococcaceae; genus Arthrobacter; species Arthrobacter sp. TJ-58. Next base: position 727,592 of record NZ_JBZCNM010000002.1, on the reverse strand, counting down.
AGGGCACTGCCGTTTTCCCCGTTGTCATCACCTTCGCCAGGATCATTCCCGGCGTTAGCCGTTCGCAGCGGTGTCCTGTCCCCAGAAGGCATGTCCCCTCACCTCCAATCCGTTGCTCGGCCCAATGAAACCAATCACCGGAAGCGGCGCCCGGACCGTGATTTCCAGCATCCGAACGCCGCCGCTGGTCGTTTCCGCATAACTGATGTCTCCGGCCAGCGAGTCGGTCAGTGCCACCTTGATCAGTTCACCGGTGCGTTCTGCGCCGTCGGCCGGGGTGCGGTCGGCCAGCGTCCCGTAGCGGGCCCCTGACGCAGCCGCGTCAGTAAGGGTATTGCGGACATGGAGAACCAGTGCCAGCTGGACAATCGATATGAACAACAGGGTCAGCAGTGCGCCGACCATGACAAAGTCCACCACTGCCGAGCCCGTCTCCCTGCCTCCGGCCCGCGGCCGCCGCACGATCAGGGAGTGCTGACCCTGGCGATTGCGGAGTTGAACAAATCTGTGAGGGCCGGCTTGGCCAGCCCCAGGATAAGAGCCACCAGGGTGGCTGACATGAGGGTGATCATGACCCACCCGGGGACGTCGCCGCGTTCGCGGTCCCCGCTTCGCACTGTCTGTTCGAAACGGACGAGCAGCGAGGTGCCGAGCAGGAGCAGGAGTCGTGGTGCGTGGATGGTGCGCATGGGTTGTTCCTTTCATTGGGTGTCCTAGAGTCCAATTCCCAGCAGGGAAAGACCGGGGAAAATCGAGAAGAGCACGGTGAGCGGAAGGACACCGAAAACCAGAGGGACCATCATGGCGATCTCCTTCTTCCCGGCGCTTTCCATCAGCTCGCGTTTAGCCAGGTCCCGCACGTCCTGGGACTGGGCACGCATCACGTCCGCCAGCGGGGTGCCGCGTTCAATGGCAACGGTCAGTCCGTCCACAAAACGCGAGAGCGGAGCGAGCCGAACACGGTCCGCAAAGTGCTGCAGGGCGCTGGTCAGCGGCACCCCGGAACGGGTTTCCGCGAGGATGCGGGCGAACTCCCCCGCCAGCTCCCCGTTGGCCGTGCGGGCAATGCGTTCCAGTGCCCCGTTGGCGCTTTCTCCCGCGCCGACGGCGAGCGCCATCATTTCCGCAAGGCTGGGAAACTCGGCCAGCATCCGTGTTTCGCGGTTCTGAATCTGGGAGGTAAGGCGGTAATCCCGGAGGACAAAGCCCAGGACCGCCCCCATGATGGTTCCGAGGACGACCCCTGTGGCGCCTATCCGGTCCACGCTGGCGAGCCAGACGGAAATGATGCCGCCGGCCAGGAATCCGCCGCCGGTCCACAGCACCTGCTCGGCCCTGAAGTCCAGCACACTCGTCCCCTGCCCGGACCGTTCCAGCCGGCGCTCCAAATCCCGTGTGACCGGATTGAATCGGTTCAGGCGGTGGACTGCCAGATGCAGGGCCGGACGCAGGATGCGTTCCAGCGGGCCGAAGGGAGTCAGATCACCCGCCGGCATCATCAGCAACCGTGATCCCTGGCCACCGGTGCGCAGCTGCGGGGCGATTCGTTCGCTGAACGTCACAGGCCGCATCCAGGGCATCCGCAGGACCGCGAACCAGAGCGAGGCGCCCAGCGCGAGGCCACAGAGGAGGGCCGGAAACCAAGGTGAACTCATCTCAGCACCCTCTCTTCTTCGGGAAGGGCACCGATGCGCAGCATGAGCCGGTAGCAGAGAACTGAAATGGCGATCCCTGCGGCCAGAACGGCCGCCCCCGCTGCGGAGTTGTAGGCGGCAATGGCTTCCGGCCGGCTGGCCAGGAGCATCAGCACAATCCACGGGGCGGCGACGGCCAGGCGTGCAGCGTTGACGGTCCAGGATTGACGGGCCAGCAGCTCGCTCCGGGTCCTGGCGTTATCCCGCAGGAATTCGTTGAGTGTCCCGAGCAAACGGCCTAAATCCGAGCCTCCCACTTCCCGGGTCAGGCGCAGTGCCTCCACGATCCGGTCCGCGACCGGATCCGCAAGGTTCGCCTTCAGCCTTGTCAGGGAATGGTCAAACTGCCCGCCGGAACGGTAATCCGCCGCGAAGTCGCGGAAAGGCTGCCTCAGCTCCTGCGGTCCGTTCTCCCCCAGCTGGATCAGTGCTTCGGGCAGGGACAGCCCGGCCCTGATGGCTGAGCGCAGGTGATCAACCGCATCGGGCCAAAGTTCGGCACGCGAGCTGCGTTGTTTGCGGGCCTGCCAGCGGACCAGGAACAAGGGGACGCCGGCGCCGAAGAGGCCAAAGCAGGCGGCGATGGGGATGCCGCCTGTTCCGGCGAGGACCAGCAGGGCCACCAAGAGTCCTGAGGCAACGCTGCTCGCGACAACGGCGCGGGGTGTCACGCGCTGAATTCCCGCCTGCAGCAGTTCATCCTCTAGCCTGCTGCTGCGGTGCGGGCGGACAGACGGTGCCGGCATAACCCAGCAGGACCGCCATATCAGGAACAATCCCAGTCCCAGCAACAGCCCGACGGCGGCACTCACGGGCGGGCTTCCAGCAGCTCGGCAACGTTGAACCCGGCACGGGCGAACTTTTCCGGTGCGGGCATAGACGCGGCAGTTACTTCGAGCCGCCCGTCGGTCCGCTGGAAAATGGACGAGGCTTCTATCACTCCGTTTTCCACTCGGTTGCCCAGCGCCAAAATTTCCATGACCTGGCGTTTGCCGGCGGCGTTGCGGGCACAGTGAACAACGAGGTCGATGCAGGACGCGACGGTGGGCACCACAAAGGCACTGGAGATGTTTTCCCCGGCCAGCAGTGGCAGGGTACAGATTTTCGTGACGGCATCATGGGCGCTGTTGGCGTGAACGCTGCACATCCCGGGTAGCCCGGTTATGCCTGAAGCACACTTCACGCTAAGCTTCGTGCGATGCAGCGCACAGCTTTTATTTACTGCCGGATAAGTGATGACAAGACGGGCGCGAAGCTCGGAGTGCAGCGACAGGAGGAAGACTGCCGTTTGCTCGCAGCAGACAAGGGTTACGAGGTCGTCCGTGTCTTCCAAGACAACGACATAAGCGCATACTCGGGCAAGGCGCGTCCGGAGTACGCCGCCATGCTCAAGAGGGTAGCGGCGGGTGAAGTGGATGCAGTGCTGTGCTGGCACCCTGACAGGCTCCACCGCCGTCCAATCGAGCTTGAGGCGTACATCGACGCTTGTCGTGAGGGCAAAGCGGTTACCCACTCGGTTAAGGCCGGGGAGATGGACCTCGCCACAGATTCCGGCCAGATGATCGCACGAATGTTGGGTGCCGCTGCCAGATACGAGTCCGATACCAAAGCAACCAGAATCCGTCGCGCATCGGAGCAGGCAATCCGGGCAGGCAAATGGACGGGTGGAACCCGGCCCTTCGGATGGACAATCACAGACGGCACACCAGAGCTCCACCCGGAGGAATCAAAAGCCATCGCTGACGCATGCACGCGAGTGCTAAAGGGCGAGAGCTTGGGGTCGATCATTCGCAAGATGAACGACCAGGGTCTGAAGACAACCCGGGGCAAGGAATGGGGATACGCACAATTGGCCCAAGCACTGGAGCGGCCCCGCAACGCCGGGCTGGCGGACTACCACGGGGAGATCGTGGGCCCTTCCACCTTCCCTGCCATCGTCTCCGAAAACGTGTGGCGGGGAGTCTGCGCCATTCTTGGGGACCCGTCTCGCAGGCGCTCGCAGTCCAACAAAGCTGTCCACTTACTTGCAGGAATCGCACAGTGCCACTGTGGTGCGTATGTTCGGTCAGCTACGGTGGCTGGCCGTGACGGCCAGAGGCACCGCATCTATCGGTGTGTTGTTCGCGGCCCGGGCCATATCAGCAAGCGGATCGAGTTCGTGGACCATGTTGTTAACAGGGTGATCGTCGCCGTGCGGGCTGCGCAAGCAGCCAAGAAGGATGCCGACAACTTGGGGCGAGACCCCGAAGGCGAGCGCCTGCAACTGGAGGCCACAGCCCTCCGTAAACGGCAAGACGAGGCGGGGACTCAAGCTGCTCTCGGCAAAATACCCATGCAAATGCTCAGCAACATCAACGCTGTCATCGAGAAGGAGCTGGCTGCCGTTACTGCTGCAATGGTTCGCATCGAGGAAGCGGCGGCCCGCCGCCCTCCGCAAGAAGGCGACATTCGCCCCCTCTCTATGGACTCACCGGAGGCGGCCGACTGGTTGAGCATGCACATCGACGATCGCAGGGACTACCTTCGCAGTATCTGCAACGTCGTACTGCTTCCGCATGGCAAAGGATCCACGAAAGTTTTTAACTCCGACACCGTGCAAGTGGTCATCAAGGCACCAGGGGAAGGTCCGGGGCCTTTGGATGAACGGGAAATTCAGCGTGTAGTTCGACAGACTGAGAACCTGAAGGGAATAGGGGGAGGGACGTTCGTAACTTTTCACGAGGATGACCGAGCTACTACCTACCGCATACCGGACGACGCACACGGTTCCCCAGCCATAGCGAGCGGCTGGCGCGCTCGCATGGTTTCTGTGGGAGATGGAAAACCAGAGGCCACAGGAGCCCCTGTGGCCCCCGTAACCCCTCCGAGGTAGTCACCCTCAATCTCCCATGTGGATCCCCTCAGGTCGTCTCCTGTAGGCGCTGAGGGGCCCATGACGGGTGACCCATATGGTCGCGCAGGTTTACCAGCTACTTTCGAGAGGGACGTGACAAGGATAGGGCTTCCAAGCGGCGGTAGAGCGTAGCCCTCGACATCCCTAGGTCGCGGGCAACTTCTGCGGCTGGCTCCCCTGACTCGATCAAACGTGCTGCCTTTTTGATCTGGCTGTCCGTGAACTGGACCCGACGCCCGCCCAGGTCCTTACCAGCCGCCCGGCGCTTGCTGACGCTATCAGTGATGCGCTCGCGTTTGATCTCAAGCTCCATTTGGCCAAGCGCGGCCATGACAGTGAAAACCATGGCCCCCATCGGGGTGCTGGTATCCACGTCCCCACCCCCGAGATTCAGCACCCGCAGCCCGGCACCTCTTGCCTTGATATCCTCTGCCAGCTTCAACATGTTTACGGTGGAGCGCCCCAAGCGGTCCAACGTTGTGACCACCAGCGTGTCCCCTTCATGCAGGGCCCCCAGTGCGTTGTCCAGGTTTAGTCGTGAGGCCCTTGCTCCGCTGACTCCGTGGTCTATATACAGGTCGTCTCGCCGCACTCCAGCGGCGAGCAAGTCGGACTCTTGCCTGTCCGTGTCCTGCGCCTTGGTGGAGACCCGGGCATATCCAATCAACTTTCCCATTTGCCTGCTCACATCCATATGTCTCGCAACAGTGTTTCGTCATCCCAAAAGTAACAAGCGGTTGTGAGACATTCAAGCAAGACACATTATGGGGTCATAAACGGTCAGAGCTGTCTTTCAACCAAAGCGTCTTGAAACTCAAGAGTTGAGAGACACCTTTCGCCGATTCCTCTTCCAACGCCTTCGTGACTGACTGGCAGGTTCGAACAGCACACGGGGAAGCTCTGCGTAGCCTCCACCTTTTAGAATCTCCAGAGGCACGATCTTGCCGTTGGCAGCCCGGACCCAATGAACCCCTTCATAGTCAATGAAGTCGAGTCGAATGGCGTGGTCGGCCCAAGCTAAGGGCTCGTGATAAGGCAAGTCCGTCCTTCGGAGTCGTTGTGTATATGTTTCGCCCGGTTCGACATACTGTCGCCGGAAGCGCAGGTTCCGGCTTGAGCTGCCTACCAGCTGTGAGCCCTCCTGCGTGGTCACGAAAGGTACGCCCTGAACACGAACCTGCCTTATGGGAAACGGGGAGGCATTTACGATGCTCCAACTTACGGTCGTATCGGTTACCTCGATATTTGCGAATGCTCTCGTCTTCTCCATTTTGGTGGCGAGCCGTCTCGCCGCCCTGTCTCGGTAACCCATGACAAGTGATACGAATGCCAGCACGAGGGATAACCCCAGCGTGCCCAGCGTCGCCAGGGCTGTGATCCCGTCGGCGGTCATCCAATTCGTCAAGACTGGCTGGCTATCTGATCCCATTCCGATACTGTGTCAGATTGGAGCCGGGGGGGTAGGAACCCACACCCCGCGCCGAACCCTCCCCGGTCGTCATAGCCGCTCCCTAACCGGACGGGTTGGAAAGTTTTGGGGCCTCCATCGGTCTGCTGGGCCGAAACAACTCGTACATGCCAAGCGTTTGACCTTCGTACGCAGGATGGAGCCGGGCAGCTGAAGTGAATTGATATAGGTGAGGAAGCAGGTCCTCGCCGTAAGCCATTGGCGGTCTTTTGCCGTCGCGCCCATAGGGCGGAAGGTCACCGTAGGGCAGGTCGTTGGCTGAGGCCCACCTCTCGACGTTACGCATGCGAGGGTGCACGCCAGCCGCATCACGCCAGTAGGTGAGGGACCCGGCCAAGGCGCGTGCATGTCGAAGCTGAGAGTTCAGTGTCTCGCTTATGGGCCACAGGTGATCAGGCCGAACGCAGCGCTTTCGGTTACAAAGATGATCCAATGTCTTTTGCCGACCGTGACCGCCGATGAACCACACGTATGAGAAGCGGTGGGCATACCAGTGCCCACCCGCGTGCATCTGACCATAGCCGTCCTCGTTCGGTTGCTCCACCCAAATCCAGCAGCCGGTATCCCAGTCCGCTTCGATACCCGCTCGGAATCGAGCTAGGGATTTTTCCTGAAGCTTCGGGCTTCGCGTCTTCAGGGCAAGCTGTTCATGTGGGCGACAATAACCATGACCCGCTGGAAGACTCTTGCAACCATCGGCCTTGCACTTCTTCTGGCTTCGAAGCCACTTCCTATAGTGCCGCTCACATCTCCCCCTACGTCCACCGCGATCCTGACAACCGTCCTCGATGCATGTCTTCGGATCGCTCATAGGGCTCCTCACCGTGTCCCACATTTATTGGACCTGTAAGCCTACATCAGCCCCGTTGCGCGGCGTGACGGGGCGGATTTTCGCACTCCAGCAGGATGCTTCCAGGCAAGCACCCTACTAAGGTTTTATCTGAGCTGTTCGGTCCTGCCCGCGTAGCCCCAAGCGGAGCGGGGTTTGACTTGCCCTCCCCTTGGTCAGGACGGCCAAGCTGAATAACCCACCCAGTCTGCCGGTCCGTAAGGGACAGGCCGGGCTGGGGCCTGTGGCCCAGCCCGGCAGAGGTTCCACTATGCTGAAAGCTCGTTTCGCAGGGGGGATGGAAGAGGTTGGCAGCTACGACAGAGTCTGATGTGGAGAAGTACGCCGAAATCTGCACAGTGGCCGTAACGCATACGCCTGCTGGCCGTGGCGGTAATGAAGGAGAAATCACCGAGACTGTTCTCGGCACCCTCAGGCGGATGGGCTATCAGGCTGCTGAGCACCCACTTTATGGCTTTGGGGCAGTGACCGGTGGTATGCCCGACGTCCCGCTCGGTGCGGCCATCACGATAGTTCGGCGGCTGACCCGATGGATTTCTGAATGGATCGAGGCAAAGCGGCAGCGGGAGATGGACGCGTTGCTCCCCCAATGCGTCGTCCAGCTCGTTGTCACCGCCAACGCGGGGACAAAATATGCAATCCCCAACCTCGCCGCAGAGCTGTTGGCAACGCTGCCTGCGGTCCTCACCGATTTGCAGGCGGCGGACTACCGCCGCCGGTACTCCTTCATGATTTACACGAGCGCTCCCGGATACGTCCAGGTGACGATGGATTTGTCGGATGAACATATGAGCAACAAGGACATTCTCAAGGTAGTGCGGGCTTGCGCAACAAAACCGGACGTTGAGTATGGACCCGCAGGAGCAACCCTGAGCCTAGGATTCGGCAAGAAACGCTGGGGGATGCCAAAGAAGGTGCGAAGGTCGGTCTCCCCCGTTAGACCGGGTGAGGCTCTGATCGGCCAGCGAGCCCCCCGCCACCCCTAGCCCTATATGGAGTAGTGAATCTTCTCCGACCCGACAGGTCAGCAGAGGTCTGCACTGTGTGTGAACGCGCCTCGGGAAGCCCGGAATTCAGCGCGATCAGCATGTCCAGACTTTCCGCCTCCCGCACTTCGCCAACAATGAGGCGGTCCGGCCGCATGCGCAGGGCCTCCTTGACCAGCCGCCTCAGCGGGATTTCTCCAACGCCTTCCAGATTGGACTGGCGGCACTGCAGTCCCACCACGTCCCGCAGCGGCAGTTGCAGCTCAAAAATCTCTTCAACTGTCACCACACGCTCGCGCGGACCAATGGAGGCACCCAGGCAATTCAGCATGGTGGTCTTGCCTGCCTGTGTTGCTCCGGAAACCAGGACATTCAGGCCGCTGGCGACAGCGGCACCAAGGAACCTTGCCGCTTGCGGTGTCAGGGTTCCCAGCTCCACCAGGTGCTCAAGCCTGCTGGCGCGGGCAATGAATTTGCGGATATTGACCGCCCAGTGCCGCCGGGTGATATCCGGAATCACCACGTGCAGGCGCGAGCCGTCCGGCAGTGAGGCGTCGACAAACGGAGAGGACAGATCCAACCGTCGGCCGGAGCTCTTGAGCATCCGCTCCACCAGGTCCCGCACCTGATCAGCCGAGAGCGACAGGGAGGTCAGTTCGGAGCGGCCGTCGCGTGCCGCGTAGATTTCGGTGGGTGAATTGATCCAGACTTCCTCCACCGTGGGGTCATCGAGCAGCGGCTGCAGGGCGCCGAAGCCGGCCACGGCGTCAAAGACACGGCGTCTGGCGGGCTCCAGCGCACCCAGCGGGGGCAACGATCCGAGGAGGGAGCGCTCGTCGTAATCCGTGACGGCGTCCTCCACCAGGCGCCGAACCTCGGCCAGCTGGCTCGCCGGATCCAAACCGCGCAGGCGGATCAGTTCCCGGACCTCATCCTCGACTATCGCAACGGCGTCCACTCGTTTCCCCCGGGCTAAGCACGGAAAAGGCTGCTGGTGAGCCTGGACCGCGAGACTGATGCGGCCCTTTTGCGGCCACGGCGGCCAGACTAGAAGCCGGACAGGGCGTTGGCTAGCGTAACTGTTGGTGCTGTGGACAACCGGGTAGCCGTACCCGCTTTACCCGCAGGCCGCTCAGTAGTTGGCGGCGGCCGGCAGGCCGGTGTACTCCTCCAGCGTCGCGAAGCCCTCCGCGTGCATTCCCTCGGCGATATCGGCCCCCACGTAGCGCAGGTGCCAGGGCTCATACGCGTAGCCGGTGACAGCCGAGGCTCCGTCCGGGTAACGCACAATGAACCCGAACCGGTGGGCGTTGGCCGCGGCCCACGCTCCGGCGGCCGTGTCCTCGAAACAGCCCTGAAGGGAGCAGGTGCCGTTCGGATCCGCGATGTCCACGGCGAGGCCGGTCTGATGTTCGCTGAACCCGGGACGCGCTGAGATGGTGTCTGCCGTTGATGTCCCGTACTGCGCCGAATAAGCCGCGTACAACGTTGCCTGGCTGCTGTAGGAGCGGTAGCCGCTGATCGCGGTGAAGGCCACGCCGTCTGCTGCCGCCGCCTCCTTCATCGAGGAATAGGCGGCAGCTGCGTCGGCGCGCAGCGGCTGCCCGTCCGCTGTCTGGAGATTCCCGGGAATGTAGTCTGCGGTGCTGAGCGGGCGTTGCTTATTGACGACGACGGCGGCCGAGGCTGGATCATCCACCGCCCGGCTGACGGTGATGCCCTGCGCAGCCGACCAAGAAATGGAACCCCGCTCATACTGCTGGGTGCAGGTTCGATGTCCGCAGCGCGGAGCGTCCAGCGGGTAGCCCAGCGTTCCCGTTTCGAAACCTTCCTCCAGCCAGGCCGAGCGGAGGGCGCCGAGCGACGGCTGCGCACCGGTCTCCGGGGACCAGACGATGGCGCCGTACTGATAGTTGCGGTAACACCCGCCGTCGCGCAGTCCGCACACCTCGCTTCCGGCGGGGCTTCCCAGGCCACCGGAGCTGCCGCCCAGCCGGCCGTAGGCCAGATCAATGGGCGAGGGGACCGAGGCTCCCGTGAGACCCAGCGAAACCAGGGCGCCCAGGAACAGCGGGATAACCTTGGAATGGCGCCGGGGCATAGGTCTCCTGATTCCGTTGGCCGGAGGTCACTGCCACAGCATACGCTTGAGCGGATTTCGCGCACCCTCCCGGTTGGCGCTTCCCCCCGTGCAGGCGTTAAGTTTCCGAGTACATGCCGCAGAGAACAGAACGCAGGTCCACCCAGAATGTCATTGAGCCCCAGGCTGAGTAACCGGCAAAGTAACCGGCTGGATAACCGGCCCCGCCTGGCATCCTTCCTCGTGATGCTCGGCCTCACCTTCGGTGGAGCCGCCCTTGCGTATTTCCGGATCCCGGCCCGCGCAGTCAGTAGGGTTTGGGCGGAGGACGGACCCTTGTTCCTTGCAGAGTACCTGGACCAGGGGCCCGGGCTTTTCACCCCCTATGCCGGATACCTCCACTTGCTGCCGCGCACCATTGTTGCCACGGTGGTGCCGATCTTCGGGCTGGAAGCATATCCGGTGGCGGTCACGGTTGCCTGCTGTATTGTTCTGGGCCTCATTTCAGCGCTGACGTTCTACTGTGCCTCGGCGCTGACCACCAATGCGGCCGCCCGGCTTTGCTGGGCTTCCATCCCGGTGCTTGTTCCGCCGGGCGCAGTGGAGACCCTGGGCAACGTCGCCAACCTGCACTGGTACCTCCTCTGGCTGGCTCCTTGGGTGCTGATGAAATCTTCGCCGGTCCTGAGCCAAAAGATCCTGCTCGGCGCGGTCGCCCTGGTGATCGGATTGACTGAAATCCAGGCCGCACTGTTCCTGCCGTTGATTTTCTTCCGGCTCAGGGACAGGAATCTCTGGTGGGCCAAGGCAGGACTCGCCGCCGGAACGGCCTGCCAGTTGTTCACCCTGTGGCGGTTTCCCCGCTTCCCCGGAGGCACCGGGGAAACCGGGGACCTGCTGTCCGTCGTCTACGGATATTTCCTGAACTCAGCAGCGGCCATTTTCTACGGCAGTGGATCCGTGATTACCGACCTGATACAGCGTTTCGGCGCCGCCCCCATCGTCCTCAGCGCCTTGCCCTTCGCCGCGGCCGCCGTCCTGACGGTGGCGGCGGGAAGGCCTCTGCACCGCATGGCCGGGGCCGTCTGGCTAGTGTCATCCATGGCCGTCTGGGCTGCAGCCGTGATAGTCAGCCCGGCAGCCTACTTCCACTACGCAACGTTTGAGTCGGCCCAAGACTGGGACGAATTCTTCCTCAGCCGCTACAGTGCGGTTCCTTCAATGTTTCTCCTGGCGCTGGTGCCGCTGCTGATCCCGGTCAGCGCGGACCGCCGTCCGGCCTCCGGACGGCTGGCAACATTAGTCAGCAGCTCGGGCTTTCGCGGTGGAGTGGCCGGCGCTTTTCTCATCCTGGTCACGGTCCATTTTTTCCCGCTTGAAACCCTGGGCTCCGCCGGCCCGGAATGGGCTCCCCAGATCCGGGAAGCACGGCAGGAGTGCTCAGCGGATCCGGCGCTGGAGAGCGTTCGGATAACTCAGGCACCGGGAAACTGGTTCACCACCATCGACTGCGCCGACCTGTAGCCCTCCCCGGGCTGCTTCCGCGCTTCAGGCCGCCAGGGCGGGCCGGACGCGTCGTTTCAGCCGCATGGCCGGTCCCTCCACCCAGGTGAAGCTTGCCCACGCCAGCGGCACAACACAGGCGAAGGTGAGGAGGAGATAGACGGGGAGCGACAGATCCGGAAGCCCAACTTCAATCAGGTTTTGAACGGGCACCCCGTAAATGTAGATGCCGTAGGACAGATCACGGTTGGCGCCGATCCGGTTCAGCGGCAGCACTGCCCCCAGGGCAAAGATCAGCAGCGCAAACGGAAGCGGAGCCAGAACTGTTGCTGTCCCAGTGGCCACAGAGATCAGCAGCACCGCGACGGCGACGGCGACCGCAGGCAGAACCCGGATTCTCCGGGCATGCAGGTACAGCAGTGCTCCGCCGCTGAAGGCGGCTATCAGCGGTGGCGCCAGAGTGAGTTCGCTGGCGGGAATCCATCCAACATGTGCGGCAAGGGACAAACAGGTGGCACCCGCAAAAAGCGTTCCCAGGATGGCGGTGCTGCGGCTGCGCAGCGCAGCAAACCCGAGCAGTCCGACGCCGATGTAGCACCCGGCTTCCCAGAAAAGGCTCCACAGGGCGCCGTTCCATATCTCGCCCTCGGGAAGCGTGGTGCCGATGGTGGTCTGCGAGAGGACGGGCGGATACAGGAAGAGATTCCGGACCACGTAGGACAGCGAGTCGCCCAGCGTGAAAGCGCCGGGCGAGCCAACGGCAACTGACAGGGGAGCAAAAACAAAGGCCACCAGCAGCAGTGCCACCAGGAATCCCGGATAGATGCGCAGGAAACGCGCCCGGGAAAACCGCGAAACGGGCTGTCCGTTCATCCTGCTGCGCGTAATCAGGTAACCGGAGATGCCAAAGAAGCCCAAAACGGACCATGCACCCAGCGTCCGGGCGCCCAGCGCGGGCTCCTCCCCCAAATTTCCAATAACCCAGGAATGGGAGACCACAACCAGGGAGGCCAACAGGAGTCGGAGAGCGTTCAGCGAGTTGTTCCGAGGATCAAACAACTCCCCCAGTGTCACCCGTGATCGCCGGTGAGCGGCGATGGGCGATTGGGCGGTACCGGGCATGGGTCAAACTTTCGGTTCAGTGTGGGAGCCGTCACGTGCGGGGCCGTCCTCAGCATAATGCACGTTGTCTCCGCAGCCCGTCCGGTACCCGGCGTGCCGGACGGATCAACCTCAGCTGTTAGTCGGCGGCAACCGCTGTTTCCCGATGGTCCTTCCGGCCGCTTGCAAGGGCCGGTGCGAACAGCTGCCGGTACACCAGGACCGCTCCAACAAGGAGCACGAGGAGGTAGGCCAGCGTCAGAAGCTGCCAAGTGAACGGCGGCTGCCACACGGGATGGAACATCTCGTTCCAGCGGACAGTGTCCTGAATGCCCACCGTGTAGCGGCGCAGCGTATAGACAAACGCGAAAACGTGGGCCGCAACCGCTCCTCCCAGCAGCCATTTTGCGGCGCCCCGGGCCCACGGCGAGGACGGGAAGGAATGGAACCGGAAGGCGACTCCGCATGCCAGCAGGAGCATGACCACCAGGGCCAGCAGATACCGGCCCTGCCAGATCCAGCCGAGGCTCTGGATGACCTGGGCCTGCATGATGGGCGGGACTGCCAGCACGGCAACCACCAGAAGATAAACACCGAACCGCCCGCGGACCGGACGTGCGCTGAGCCCGGTCAACAGGACCGCACCCATCAGCAGGTGCCAGAACATGTACACACCGGCGGGCAGCGGCGTATCCAGCCACCCCATGACACCCACGTAACCGGAGACATAATCGAAAGTGCGGTCAAACATGATGGCGGCTGCGGTATCCGGGGCCAAATCCACGGGGTTCCCCAGCAGGCTCTTGAAACTGTCGGCAATCACCAGCCAGGCGAGGCTGAAAGCGCAGGAGAGTCCAAGCAGGACAATCATCGCCTGGCTGAGCCGGTCGCGGAGTATCGGCAGCAGGGGGCGGAATCCGTATGCCAGAACGACGGCGGCGGCAGCCAGCGCCAGCCAGAGCAGGGACACCGGCCGTGTGTTGGCCAGCGCAGCCCCGGAGACGGCCACCATGATGATGTTTATTTTGACGTCCGACAGCGTCCGGTGCTTTTCGAAGGCCACGCACGTATTCATGAAGAAGGCTGCAGCGGCGGCGATCTCAAGGGCATTGGGGTTAATCGATGCGTTCAGGAACAGAACCATCGGAGTGATGGCCACATATCCGGCTGCCAGCGGCCATTTGGGCTTCCCCAACCGTCCTGCCGCCTGAAGCGCGGAGGCAAGGAACGCAACGCCGATCAGCCCGCTGAGGATTCGCATCCCGTAGAGGGCCGGTGCGCCGCTGAGCAGCAGTGTCGGAAGCCCCACGAAAAGGTAGTAGACGGGGTTGTAATTTCCCGCGCTGGTCTCTGCCTGCCGCAGCTGGGTATCCTCCCCGTCCACAGTGGGAGCGCAGGCAGCGGGCGCGGCGGCATCATGTGCGTAGCACTCCTGCGCCCGAAGGTCGGCGATGTAACCGGGAACCGTCACCACGGACTGTTCGCTTTGCTGGCCCGAGGAGTCCCCCAGCAGCTGGCCCTGGGCCACCGAAGCAGCCCGGATTGCGTGGGCCGATTCGTCCGGGACAGACATGAGAGGGGAAGCAAAGGACCATAAAACGGTCAATAACCCCAAGACCGTAAAGACCAGGGGGAAGGACACCGCCGAGCGTCGGGAAATGGCCGGAGGGGACAATCTGCGCATGGGCCGGTGGGCTCCTGATCTATCGCGGGGAGGGGCTGGTGCGGCGGAATTGACCGCAACGCACCAGCAAGTCTACCGATCCGCCGGATGTCGGCCGCAGGAGAAACCGCGGGGAATGCAGGGGAAGACCCGCGGGATACAGGGAATGCGAAGCGGACGCGGTCAGGCAGTCCCGGCGGCGGGATCCGGCACCGCATTCTTTGCCGTAAAGACCCAGTACTTGTAAGCGAAAAAGTTCCAGATGGTCATGGCAGCCGTAGAGATTACTTTGCCCAGCATGTAGCTGCTGCCCAGCGTCTCAAAGCCGCTCACGATAAAGCTGGCCGCAACAGTATTGAAAGCAACCAGCGCCATGTACTTCAGGAAACTGGTCCCCTTCACCGATGTCCCGGAAAAGGTAAAGGACCGCTGCAGCACATAATTCGCGGCGAGGCTGGTCAGGAAGGCAATGGGCGTGGCAAGCCAGAGATGAACACCGAAGACTTCGTGCAGGAGCAGCAGCAGCAGGAAATCGACGGCGAAGGAGAGCCCTCCCACCAAAAGATATTTGCCAGCCGGTCCCAGGATCAGTTCCCGCAGCGCTCCTGCGCGCGACGACTTTCGGGGCGCCCCGATATTCTTGTCACGCGACATATAAGGCTTCCGGCTCCTGGTGGTCCTAGTGGGAGACCCCGCAAGGTCGGCTACGATAATAGCACCCTGGGATCATTCGCCGGGGTGCTGCGTTCCCCGCCTGCACTGCTGCAAACACCACCGCAGCTGTCCAGGTTCTGTCTGCAGAGGCCCATCGGCATGACTGCGCGGGCAGTCCAGGCTGCCTGCGGACTATCCGGTCGGGGCCGGGCCCTCGAAGGCCCATAACTTAGGAATAGGACTAAAGACTTTTATGCTCGTGCCGGAACGCTCCGACGTCCTCGTGATTATGCCCGCTTGGAATGAGGGCGAAACCGTGGGGAACACCGTCCGCGAGGTGTTGGCCCAGCGCAAGGGATATGACGTCCTTGTGGTCGACGACGGCTCCACCGACAGTACGGCCCGGTTGGCACGCGAAGCCGGTGCTACGGTGCTGCGGCTTCCCTTTAACCTGGGCGTGGGCGGAGCGATGCGGGCGGGGTTCAAATATGCGCGCAGCCGCGGTTACCAGGCGGTCATCCAGGTTGACTCGGACGGACAACATGATCCCCGGGACATTGAACGGGTGCTCAGCGGGCTGTCAGGCGCCGATATTTCCATCGGAGCCCGCTTCGCCGACAAGGGAGACGAATACAAGGTGGCCGGGCCGCGCAAGTGGGCCATGGCAGTGCTCGCCGGCGTCATCTCGCATTTGGCCAAAACACGGCTCACCGACGTTACCTCGGGGTTCCGGGCCGGGAATGTCAAAGCAATCAGCCAGTACATAGACCACTATCCCGCCGAGTATCTGGGAGACACCATCGATTCGCTGATTGTAGCCATCCGCTCCGGCTGTACGGTCACTCAGGTTCCGGTCACGATGCGGGTCCGGCAGGGCGGCGTTCCCAGCCACAACCCGGCAAAGTCTGCCCTCTATCTGCTCCGCTCGGTTTTTGCCCTGCTGCTTGCGCTTACCCGCCGCAAGTCACAGGTTTCTTTAGATAAGGCTTAACAATGGCTGTCCTCGCTGCATTCGTGTTCTCCCTGGTCATCGTCGTCCTGGTGCTGGTGATGCTGCGCCGCAAGAAGCTGCGCGAGAAATACGCCGTGCTGTGGCTGCTGGTTGGCGGCGGATCGCTGGTTCTTGCCGGCTGGCCGAGTCTCCTGGCCCTGCTGGCCGGATGGCTGGGCGTTGAGGTGCCTTCAAACCTTCTCTTTGCCATGAGCATTGTGCTGCTCATGGGTGTTGCCCTGCACCTCTCGTGGGAGCTGTCCGTCGTGGAGGAGGAGACGCGCGTTCTCGCCGAAGAAGTGGCCATTCTGGAAACATCCCTGACACAGCTGCGTGCCGAGGTGCAGTCGCTGTCCTCGGCGAAGTCACCGGGCCGGTCCGAATCAGCTGTGCACCGCTCCGGTGAGCCGCCGCGGGACACCCCCTCCCCCACCAGCTGCTGATACTACGAAAGAAGGGCCCCGGATCTGCGGATCCGGGGCCCCTCTTTTCCGCACTGTGTCTTTTCTGCACTGTGCTGATCGGCCCGCAGCCGGCACCGTACTACTTCTTCAGCAGGTCCATCAGGTACTGGCCGTAGCCGCTCTTGATCAAAGGCTCGGCACGCTGGCGCAGTTCATCGTCGGTGATGTTGCCCAGCCGCCAGGAGATTTCCTCGGGGCAGCCGATGGACAGGCCCTGGCGCTTCTGGACCGTGCGGATGAAGTCCGAGGCTTCGTTCAGGGAATCAAACGTGCCCGTGTCCAGCCACGCCGTTCCGCGCGGCAGGATCTCCACCTGCAGCTTGCCCTTCTCCAGATAGATCCGGTTCACATCAGTGATTTCCAGCTCGCCGCGGGGCGAAGGCTCCAGGTTGCGGGCAATTTCCACAACGTCATTGTCATAGAAATACAGGCCCGGAACCGCATAGTGGCTCTTGGGCGCTGCCGGCTTTTCCTCGAGCGAGATGGCACGCCCGGACTGGTCGAACTCCACCACGCCGTACGCGCTGGGATCGGCGACCCAGTAACCGAACACGGCACCGCCGTCGATATTCGAGAACCGGCGCAGCTGGGTACCCATCCCCTGGCCGTAGAAGATGTTGTCGCCCAGGACCAGGGCCACCGGCCCGTTGCCGATGTGTTCCGCGCCCAGGACAAAGGCCTGCGCCAGTCCGTCGGGGGAAGGCTGCTGCTTGTAGGTGATGCTGATGCCGAACTGGCTGCCGTCCCCGAGCAGACGCTCAAACTGGTCCGCGTCGTGGGGGGTGGTGATGATCAGGATGTCCTTGATGCCCGCCAGGATGAGGGTGGACAAAGGGTAATAGATCATTGGCTTGTCATAGACGGGAACCAGCTGCTTGCTGACCCCGAGAGTGATCGGGTGCAGTCTGGACCCCGTGCCGCCTGCCAATATGATTCCGCGCATGAACCTCATCATCCCGGCTCGGTGGTGTCACGGCAAATCCGGTAACGTTGGTCTACATGCAGAAACTCCTGGTGACCGGCGGCGCCGGCTTTATTGGCTCCAACTTTGTTCACTACGCCCTTGAGCGCACTGACTATTCCATCACCGTGCTGGACAAACTCACCTACGCGGGCAACCGCGAATCGCTGGCGGGGCTCCCAGAAGACCGCTTCACCCTGGTTGAAGGCGATATCTGCGACGCCGCCCTGGTGGACCGCCTGGTCGCGGAGACCGACGTCGTGGTCCACTACGCAGCGGAATCCCACAACGACAATTCCCTGCATGACCCGCGTCCGTTCCTGGACACGAACATCATCGGCACCTACACGCTGATCGAAGCGGCCCGCAAGCACGGCACCCGCTTCCACCACATCTCCACCGACGAGGTCTACGGCGACCTGGATCTGGATGACCCGGCACGGTTCACCGAGTCCACCCCGTACAACCCGTCCAGCCCGTATTCCTCCACCAAGGCCGGTTCGGACCTGTTGGTGCGCGCCTGGGTGCGGTCCTTCGGCCTGAAAGCCACCATCAGCAACTGCTCCAACAACTACGGCCCGTACCAGCACGTGGAAAAGTTCATTCCGCGCCAGATCACCAACGTGATCGACGGCGTCCGGCCCAAGCTCTACGGCGCCGGCGAGAACGTCCGTGACTGGATCCATGCCAACGACCACTCCTCGGCCGTGCTGCGCATCATTGAAAAGGGCGAGATCGGCCAGACCTACCTGATCGGTGCCGACGGGGAAAAGAACAACAAGGAAGTTGTTGAACTGATCCTCAAGCACATGGGCCAGCCCGCGGACGCCTATGACCAGGTCATTGACCGGCCCGGACATGACATGCGCTACGCCATTGACTCCACCCGGCTGCGCACGGAACTGGGCTGGGAGCCGGAGTTCTCCAACTTTGACCAGGGCATCGAGGACACCATCGCCTGGTACCGGGCGAACGAGGCCTGGTGGCGGCCGCAGAAGGACCGCACGGAAGCCAAGTACAAGGAACAGGGCCAGTAACGCCATGGCCCCGGAATTCTCCAAGCCCCTTGCTGCCCGCCCGACGCCCATCCCCGGCGTCGTGCTTTATGACCTTCCCGTCCACGGCGACAACCGCGGCTGGTTCAAAGAGAACTGGCAGCGCGAGAAGATGCTTGCCCTGGGCCTGCCGGACTTCGGCCCGGTGCAGAACAACATCTCTTTCAACGAGAGCGCCGGCACCACCCGAGGCATCCATGCCGAGCCGTGGGACAAGTACATTTCGGTGGCCACCGGCCGCATCTTCGGTGCCTGGGTGGACCTGCGCGAAGGCCCGTCCTTCGGTGCCGTGTTCACCGCCGAACTGGATCCCAGCCAGGCCATCTTCATTCCCCGCGGCGTGGGCAACGCCTTCCAGACTCTGGAAGACAACACTGCGTACACGTACCTGGTCAATGACCACTGGAGCGCCGATGCGCAGGGACAGTACACGTTCCTGAACCTGGCCGACGAGACCGCTGCCATTGACTGGCCGATTCCCCTGGACCGGGCCGAGCTCTCGGACAAGGACAGGGCCCATCCGCGGCTGGCCGACGTAGTGCCCATGGCGCCGAAGAAAATCCTCGTGCTGGGTGCCGACGGCCAGCTGGGCAGGGCGCTGCGCGCCGCGTACGACGGCGAAGCGAACGTGGAGTTCGCCACCCGCACGGACCTGGACCTGACGGACCCCGCAGCTCTGGCCGGACGGAACTGGAAGAACTACTCCACGATCATCAACGCCGCCGCCTATACGGCAGTGGACGACGCCGAGTCCCCCGTCGGCAGGGCCGCCGCGTGGGCCATCAACGTCAGCGCAGTGGCTAACCTGGCCCGCACCGCCGCCGAACACCGGATCACCTTGGTCCACGTCTCCTCGGACTACGTCTTTGACGGCACCGCCGGCGAGCATCCCGAGGACGAACCCTTCTCGCCGCTGGGCGTCTACGGGCAGACCAAGGCCGCCGGCGATGCGGTGGTTGCCGCGGTTCCGGCCCACTACATTGTCCGCACCTCCTGGGTCATCGGTGAGGGCAACAACTTTGTCCGGACCATGGCGTCGCTGGCAGGGCGCGGCGTTGAACCCGCAGTGGTGGATGACCAGATCGGCCGGCTGACCTTCACCGAAGACATCGCAGCGGGCATCCGGCATCTGCTCGAATCCCGGGCACCCTACGGAACGTACAACCTGACCAACGACGGCGAACCCGCCTCATGGGCGGACATAGCGCGCCGGGTCTACGAACTCTCCGGACGCCCGGCGGACGCTGTCACCGGCGTCAGCACGGAGCAGTATTTTGCCGGCAAGGCGGCTGCCCCGCGGCCGCTGAACAGCATGCTGCCGCTGGACAAGATCAAAGCCGCGGGCTTTGCCCCGGCCAACGCCGCGGACCGGCTGGCCGCCTATTTGGCGGGCTCCGCCGCTGCCGGCAAAAGTTCCGCCGCACGCGGTATGGGATAATGGCACGGTGAGCACCACATGGATTGTTATCCCGATGTACAACGAAGCGACAGTTGTCGGCTCTGTCATTCAGGACCTTCGGCGGGTGTTCCCCAACGTTGTTTGCGTGGACGACGGCAGCCGTGACGGCTCCCAGGCAGTGGCCCGCGCGGCCGGTGCCGTGGTGGTGCAGCACCCCATAAACCTGGGCCAGGGCGCCGCACTGCAGACCGGCATGGAGTACGCTCTCCAGGATCCCAACATGACAAGCATTGTCACGTTCGACGCCGACGGACAGCACCGGGTGGTTGATGCCGTTGACATGGTTGCCCGCATCAATTCGGGCGAGGCCGAGGCAGTCCTGGGGTCGAGGTTCCTGGATGACCGGACCAAGCTCTCGCCGCAGAAACGCCTTGTCCTGAAGACAGCTGCCATTCAGTCCCGGATGGCAACCGGCATGAACCTGACGGATGCCCACAACGGGTTGAGGGCACTTAACCGCGACGTCGTATCGAAACTTCACCTGACGCAGAACCGGATGGCCCACGCCTCCGAACTGGTCAACCAGCTGGCAACCATCCGGCCCCGCTGGGTGGAGCACCCGGTCGAGATCATCTATACCGACTACTCCAAGTCCAAGGGCCAGTCGCTGCTCAACTCCGTGAACATTTTGGCCGAACTCTTCCTTAGGTGACCTAATTGCTACTCATCGTCCAGATTGCGCTCGTTTTCGCCGTCATCCTGGTTTCCCTGGTTCTGATGCGCGGTGGCGTAAACGCCAAACACCTGGCGGTACGCCGCATCATGCTGATGATCTTCGCCGTGGCGGCTGCACTGTCCATCTTCTTCCCGGACGTGCTGACCCGGTTTGCGGGGTTCCTCGGCATCGGGCGCGGCACCGACCTGGTGCTGTACGCGACCATCGTCAGCTTTTTCGTGTTCATGGCTACGACTTACCAGCGTTTCCGCAACATGGAAACGTCCATCACCTCGCTGTCCCGGCGCATTGCCCTGGATGAAGCACCCAAGCCGTGGCTGGCCAAGCACACCCCGGATGAGCAGAGCACCGACGGCCTCCAGCAGTAGTCTTCCCCCGCTTCGCGCCTGCACACGCCGGCGGGCAAGGGCGGATACAAAAAAGTGGAGCGGACCCCTGGCGGGTCCGCTCCACTTTTTTCTTGGGAAAGACTAGCCGACCACGTGCTTTGCCAGCTTGGGGATGTAGCCAAACTTGCCGCCGACGGCGGAGCGGGCAATCAAGGCAGCCGCGTTGAGGCGGGAGGTGGCATGCAGCCGCGCTGCGCGGGCCGCCCGGGTCCAGCCGATCTGCTCAAAGCGGGTGGCCTCACCCTCGAAGAAGCGACGCTCCTCGTCAAAGCGCCGGCCGTCGAAGGCCCGGACGGACGAATCCGAGCCGGAATGACGGCGGTAGAGGAACGCCAGCTCCGGGGTCAGCACCAGGGAACCGCTGGAGGCAGCAATGTCCAGCAGCAGCGCGAGGTCCTGGACGACGTCGAATTCTGTACGGAAACCGATTCGCTTGATGGTCTCGGACTTCCAGGCGATGGACGGGAAATAATGCCAGCCGGCCCGCAGCAGGCTCGTCGCCAGGTCTTCTCCGCCCAGGATGCGCCGCTCGTTGCCCCGGGGAAGGGCAACCCGCTTCACCCGGTCACCCAACGGGGCCGTGACCCGGCTCAGTTCGTCAATGACCTGAACACCGGGCTGGACAGCGTCTGCCTGGGGGAACTCGTCAAAGGACTCCACCACGGAGGTGAGGTAGTTGGGGAGCATAATGTCATCGGCTCCCATCATGACCGCGATGGGCGCCTCAATGAGGTCAACGGCCTTGCGGTAGTTGCCGTTGGCTCCGAGGTTCTTCTCGTTGCGCTGGTAACTGACGCGGGGGTCCTCGATTTCCGCAAACCAGCGGGCGGGTTCCGGATCGGGATAGCCGTCGTCGATGACAACCAGGCGCCAGTCCTGGTGCTGCTGGCCCATAACGCTCCGGGCGGCTTGCTTCATCAGTTCCACGTCCCCGTAGTACGGGAACATAACATCTACGGCAGTCACGGGTTGCTTCTTTCACTTCTTTGCGACGGCAGGCATAGCCGACGGACGGCGCCGCAATCAGTGGGCGACCAGAGGGAGGGGATCAACCTCCACTATAGGGAGGGCATGCCGCTAAGTCGAAACAGGCCAGCCGGTATGCTGGATCCGGCACTCCAGCCCATACCAAAGACCCACCAGGATAAGAATGAACACCAGCGTCCACCCTTCCTCCCCCAGCCGCGGCCAGGTCAGTGTCTGCATGGCCAGCTACAACGGGTCCGCGCATATAGCGGAGCAGATCGCGTCAATCCTGCCGCAGCTGCAGGCCGGAGACGAGCTGGTGATTGTGGACGACGCGTCCACGGATAACACCGTTGACACAGTTGAAGCCATCGGTGATCCGCGTATCCGGCTCATCCGCTCCGCCGTGAACCGGGGCTATGTGAAGACCTTCGAAGCAGCCCTGACTGCGAGCACCGGCGAGTTTGTTTTCCTTTCGGACCAGGACGACGTGTGGCTTCCCGGCCGCGTTGATGCCATGGTTGCGGCACTTGGGCAGGCCGACGTCGTTGCCAGCAACTTCGGTTACTTCGGGCAGGCACCGCGCCGGATTGAGTCGATCCGGCTGCGCAGTTCGGACAGTTCCCGGCGGTGGGCCAATCTGCTGGCGCTGTGGATCGGAGTGCGCCCCTACTACGGCTGCGCCATGGCGTTCCGCGGCTCGGCCCGGAACCTGATCCTGCCGTTCCCCGCGTTCCTGGTGGAGACCCATGACCAGTGGATTGCCCTCGCGGGCAACCTCAAGGGATCCATGGTGCATTTGGAGCAGAACACGCTGAACCGCCGCCTGCATGAGAACAACACCACACCCAAAAAGGCCCGCAGCCTATCGCAGATCCTGCGGGCGAGGATCATGCTGGCGCGGGCCTTCTTTGTGGCTTTGAAGCGGATTCAGCGCGGGAAATCGGCTGCCGCAGGGTCCTAAGGCGGTTTACTTCTTTCGGGGCGTCACGAGCGCGGCGTCCCGGGCGCTGATCCGGCCCATCCGGCCGGTCAGGGCATCACGGACACCGAGCACAATGGCGGCGACCTGACGGGCACGGTGCGGCCCGTACACCACGCGCACACCGTAGAACACCACCTCGAGGCCGATCCGGCGCAGGACCCACACCGGCTGTTTGGTCAGGTAGCGCTTGTACATCACCAATCCGTTGCGGGTGATGTAGTAGACGCGGAAGGGCGCATGGGAGTGGACAAAGCGTTTCTGCCCGCCCACCGTGACGTGCCAGGTGCCCAGACGCATGGGCCGGGCCTCTCCGACAGCGTGGGTGATGTTGCATCCGGGCGCCACAATGGCCTTGAGCCCGAGGTCCCGGATGCGGGCAGTGAACTCGGAATCCACGCAGTCGATGAACAGATCCTCTTCCAGCAGCCCGGCGGCATCGAAAGTGGCAGCCGGAATCAGGGTGCCCGACTGCATCGGATCGAAGGCCTCCGGATGCTCAACGCCGGCCTTCTGCACCATGACCGGCAGCTGGTTGTGGGACTCGGCGCAGACCATGCCCACAGGCACGCCCTGTGCCGTCGCCTTGTCGAAGGCTTCCAGTGCCAGGGCAACGTAGCCCGGGTCAAGCTCGGAGTCCTGGTCCAGGGTCAGATAGAAGTCCGGCGAGGAATCGGCTGCATAACGGATGCCTGCGTTGAGGGCGGCAGCGATTCCGCTGTTCTCCCCCTGTTTGAGGACGACGGCGCCCGCGGCTTCCAGCGCCTCGTAGACGGCGGGGTCTGCGGCGGGTGATCCGTCATCAACAACAATGACGCGTTCCACCTGGGCAGCGAGCCGCTGAACCTTTTCAACCAGGTCCGAGGGCGGGTTGAAGGCGGAAATCACCGCGGCAACGCGATGGGAATGGGTCATGCTGTACACCTTTGGTTGGAACGGGTCGGAGCTGATCGGCGGAAAGTCCGCACGGGCCTGCGCTGCTTATTTGCCCAGCTGCACGGTCCCGGACCGCAGCTGGCCGGGCCAGATGGTCCGCGGGGTGCGTGCGAGCCCCTCATACAGCCCCTTGGCGGCGCAGCGCAGCCACAGGGAGCGGTCCTGGGCCTGCACGCCCTGCCGCAGCGCGAGGACGGCCATTCCCGCTCCCCACCGGACCGGGTTTTGCAGCAGGGTCCGCGGCGCCGGGTCCAGGCGCCGGAGCCACAGGTTGTTGCGGAGGTAGTAGAACAGCCGTCCGGCCATGTCCGCCTGGTTTTGCTTCTCCGGATGGAGGATGCGGCTGTCCGGAAGAACCATCCCGTACGCACCGCGGTTCAGCCGCCGCGTGTATTCGGCATCATCAAACCAGATGAAGAAGTCGGCATAGGGCAGCGGCATTCCGGCGGCGGCCTTGAGATCGATCAGCACGCCGACAAAACTGGCGCTGTTCACGGCAATGCCGCCGAGGGAATGCGCCTTCAACTGACGGACCGGGTCCGTGGAGAGGTCGGGCAGGTGTCCGTTGTTCGGCTCCCCCTGGGGGTTGACCACGAGCGACGTAACGAATCCCGGACGTTCGGGTGCATTTTCCATGGCCTCGGCCAACGGCCGCAGACTGCCGGGAAGCGGTTCGGCGTCGTCG
This sequence comes from Arthrobacter sp. TJ-58, assembly GCF_058269295.1. Classification (NCBI taxonomy): domain Bacteria; kingdom Bacillati; phylum Actinomycetota; class Actinomycetes; order Micrococcales; family Micrococcaceae; genus Arthrobacter; species Arthrobacter sp. TJ-58. Next base: position 703,136 of record NZ_JBZCNM010000002.1, on the reverse strand, counting down.
TCCATGAGCCAGGCCGCATCATGTCCGGCCGCTATCGCATGCTCAATGCCCCAGGCGAAGCCCCCGGCACCGCCCAAGTTGGCGCCTGTCTCAAAGACCGTGACGTCAGGGAACTCGTCACGCACCATGGCAACACTGCCGTCGGTGGAACCGTTGTCAACGAGCATAATCTCGTCCGGTTTCCGGTCCTGGGACTCAAGCGCCGAAAGACACTTGCGGAGCAGGTCCACGCGGTTATACGAGACAACAACTGCTGCTACAGACAAAGAGTTCCCATCTTCGGAGGATGCCCCCGCCAGGCGCCGGAAGGCATACTGAGAGCGGGCTGCGCTACCACGATGATATCAACCCGAACATGGCCCTGAGTTAGAATCTTGGACGGGACCAAGCACCGGAATCGATCCGCCGCTTACCGTCGCCCCTGTTACGGAGGACATTCTTGGGTCAGCGCACGATTCTGCCGCACCTCCGCCGATTGGGGGCCTTCGGCGCTTCCGTGGTGATCACCACCGTGGTGGGGGTCCTGGCCATACCTGTGGTGATCGCCAACACCGGTGACAAAACCTGGGGTGTCATAGCTCTCGGACAGTCCACGGCCCTGCTCTTCGGCGTCCTGGTCTCCTTCGGCTGGGGCACAACCGGACCGGCCATGGTGGCTGGCATGCCGGCCGAACGGCGGCCTCAAATGTACATGGATTCACTCGTCAGCCGCCTGTACCTGTTCTGCGCGGCGGCGCCGGTGGCTGCGCTGGTTGTCTGGCTGATTGCCCATTATGACAAGCCGGTGGCGGTGCTCGCCTGCATGGCCTACCTGCTTCCCTTCCTGGGGGCGTCCTGGTTTTTCGTTGGAGATGCCCGTCCCGGACGGCTGCTGTTTTTTGACACGCTTCCCGTCACGCTGGGAACGGTGTTTGGGCTCATCGGCCTCACTGTCACGGGCAACGTCTATGTCTATCTGTGGATCCAGCTGGCTCTGAACCTTGCCGCGGTAGTGGTGAGCGGGCTGCTGATCCGGACGCGGTCAGCCGTGGCCCCATCCTTCAACTTCAACCTCCGCAGTGCGGCCCGCCGCCTGCAGGGCCAGCGGCACGCCGTCGTCACAGCCGCCACATCCAGCCTGTACGTGAGCACGCCGCTAATGGTGGTGGCCGCAATCCTGCCGGGTTCCTTGTCGCTGTACGCCATGTCCGAGAAGTTCTTTAAGTACGGGCTGACTGCGGTGGGACCGGTGGTCCAGGTGCTCCAAGGGTCCATCGCCAGTCCGGATAAGGAACGCCAGAATGCCCGCGTTCTCCTGGCCGCCAAGCTGGCACCGTTCGCCGCAGCGCTCGGGGCCGTAGTGATGGCGCTGTGCATCCCCTGGGCCAGCCGTCTGCTCTCACAGGGGGAAATCCAGGTTGGCTTCGACCTCAGCGTGCCCATGGGAGTGGTCTTTGGCGCCGTCGCGGTCTCGCAGGTTGTGGGACTCGCCTGCCTGATCCCCATCGGGGAAGGAAAGGCCCTGGCGGCCTCCACCGTGCTGGGTGCCGCCATCGGCATTCCGCTGATCTGTGCGGGCGCTCTCACGGTGGGAGTTTCCGCTGTTGCCTGGGCCGTGGCAGTGTCGGAGCTGGCAGTTGCCGTCTACCAGCTCCGCGTCGTCTTCAGCCACTTCCGGCGGGCTGCCAGGAACGCCGAGGTCGCAGCCTCCTGAGCCCCGCCGTCCGGACAGACCGCTTGGCGGTTTGCTGCGGACTTAGCCGCAGGCCGTGATCCGGTAGAGCTTCGCGTCACCCTCGCTGTCGACGAGCTCCACCACCCCGCTGGATTCGAGGTCTTCCAGGCCCGGGTAGGGGTGGGTGCGGCCATGGACTTCCTGGTCGCCGAAGTCCAGGACGTAGTCAACCTGCTCTGCTTCGACGGCGGGGCACACCTCAGGATCCGTCAGGGCATTGCGCAGGTTCGTGTAGATTTCCACTTCCTCGGGAACCAGCGCGGCGATGGTGTGAAGCTGCATCGGCTCAAAGCCGGCAAGTGCGTAGACCAATGAACTCCCGGTCCACGGATTTCCCACCAGCCGGGCGCCTTCCTCAATCTCGTCGTCCAGCCGCTCCATCAGCTCGTACTCATCCTGTGACACGAGGGGCGATTCCTCGCTGAGACGGTAATTGCCCGCGGCGGACCGGGCCTCGGCGCGGAGGTTTTCCGACTGCGTGGCCGCGGTGGCTACAAGCATCAGCACCACCACTGCAGCAGCAGTGGCGCCGCGCATCATGTCCGCACGCGCCCCGCGGGCAGCCATCCGCTCCATGGCGGGACGCCACAGCGCCTTGTTCAGGCCTTCGATGATGAGCGTGCCGCCCAGGGCTGCCACGGGGAGAATCACGACCGGAAGGAGTGCGGCCAGCCGGTTCGTGTCCGTGTACCACCCGCCGGTGATGAGGTCACGGAAATCCCCGTCCGGCGCTCCGGTGGCCACGACGTAGAGGAATCCGCCGACGGCGTAGATCCCCGCGGTCCACCAGGGAGCCCGGCGAAGAATCAATGCGGCGAATCCAAACAGCGTGAGCACGAAGACGCCCCAGGAGACTGCAGTGCGCAGCGGGGCACTGGCCAAAACCTCACCCATGGCCTGTGCCTGGGTCTGGTACGGCAGCCAGATCAGCGTGTCATCCTCCGGCCGGACTGCATTCCACAGCATCACCACGCCGACGGCGTACAGCACGAAGACCAAGATGTAGAGCCATGCCCGCACGGCCCGCGACTGGGAGTACTCGATCCCGACCCGGCGGATGACAGCGGCCAGGACCAGAGGAACCGAGAAGGCGGTAACGGCCAGGAAGGCACTCGGGTGCCCCAGGCCCAGGCCTGGAAGCAGGGCTAGCAGAAGAAGCCAGGCCAGAGGAAGGGAAATATTGCGCCGGGCCAGTCCAAGGACGCTGAGCAGAACCCCAAGCACGGCAGGGATCAGGCTGACCCCGAGGAAGTTGGGGTAGAGGACTCCGAAGTTCACCAGCAGCAGCGGGAATGCGCCGAATGCACCGGACAGGACGCCTGCGATTAGCGTGGGCACGGCTTTCCGGCCGGCGATCTGCTGAACCAGGAAGATGCAGCCAAGCGGCCACACCAACGCGCCGATCACCAGGTTAACGGAGTTGACGCTGACCGGGATGGACGTGGAGGCGAGGGAATTGACGAGGGAAACAATCCCGTGCCAGCCCGAGGGATAGAAACCGATGCCGGTCATCCCGCCAAGGCTGAACGACGACGCGGAGCCGGTTTCCGCGATATAGCGGATCGCGTTGAGGTGAAAGATGTTGTCGAAAGTCTGCGAGATGTTCTCGGGTGCACCAAAGGCAAAGAGCAGGCGGCGCCCAATCAGGGCTGCAGCGCCCACCACGGCAACAGCCTCCACCACGTGGATTGTCGGATCGGTTGCCGCCGTCAAGATGTCCCGATCATGCCGCCTGCTCCGCCAAATACGCAGTACCGCCGCCACAGCCGTGGCCAGCACCGTGAGCAGGGCAACCGGAACCAGCGACCAGCCCACCCCTGCCACATCGGCCACCACGGCCGCTACCGAGATCAGCGAGACGGACAGGACCGGTGATATGGCCAGGGCTGCCAGCCACCGGAGACGGAATCCGGCGAAGGCCAGCAGCGCTCCCGGCGCCATGATGACGCCTATCGCGGTGAGTATCTGTGGCGTGACGGAAATCCAGGTCACGGTCTTCCTTCCGGTGCTGTGGTCCACACCGCACGTTGCAGCGGGTAAGTCATATGGTGTCGGTAAGCGGGCGAGAAAGCCTACGAATCGCCGCGCATCCTGCCAACCACGTCAGTAACTGATGCGTCCATGACAATCTGGCCGTGCTCCAGCAGGACACCCCGCTCACAGATCCGTGACACCAGATCCAGGTCATGGCTCACCACCACGAGTGTCTTGCCCTCGCCGGCCAGTTCCTTGATCTTGTCGATGCACTTCTTTTGGAAGGGCTCGTCGCCGACGGCCAGGATTTCATCCACCAGGAAGATGTCCGGGTCCGTATGGACCGCAACAGAGAAGGCGAGGCGCAGGTACATGCCGGAGGAGTAGAACTTGACCTCGGTGTCGATGAACTGGCCAATTTCCGAAAATTCAACGATCGAGTCGAACTTCTCGTCGATTTCCTGTTCCGTCATCCCGAGGATGGCGCCGTTGAGGTAGACGTTGTCGCGGCCGCTGAGATCGTGGTGGAAACCCGCGCCCACCTCGATCAGACCGGCCACGCGTCCGCGTGTCCCCACGGTTCCGCTGTCGGGGCGCATGACGCCGGAGATGTGCTTGAGGAGAGTGGACTTGCCGGACCCGTTCAGGCCCAGCAGTGCCACGGTCTCTCCCTGCTCAACCTCGAGGGACACGCCTTTGAGGGCATGGAACTTCTCGGACAAATCTCCCTTGCGGCCCTTGATCAGCCACACGAAGGCTTCCTTCATGGAACGGGTGTGCCGCAGGACAAACTGCTTGTTGACGTTATGTACTTCGATGGCGTTTGCCATGGTTCTACAGCTCCTGCGCGAAACGGCCTTCAAGGCGATGGAAGACGAGCTGGCCAAGCAGCAGCACAGCCGCCGAAATGGCCAGGGCAATAGGTATCCACACGGACAGCAGGTGCGGCGGAATCGCTTCGGCACCGTCAGTGGTGGGCAGCCAGAACGCGAAATGGAAGGTCTCCACGCCCACGGTGATGGGATTGAGCTGGTAGAGGTGGAAATACGTCTCCCCCAGCTTGTCCTGCACCATTTTCCAGGAGTACAGCACCGGCGACGCCCAGGTGGCGATCATCAACAGCATGTCCACCAGATTCTCGGCGTCACGGAAGTAGACGTTCACCGCACCGAAAAGCAGGCCGAGCCCCGTGGCGAGGAGCGCCACGATAATGAAACCGGCCACCGCGGCAGACAGCTGCAGCAGCGACGGCCGCCAGCCGTTGAACAGACAGGCCACCACCAGGATGAGCATCTGGGGCACGAAGTGCACGGCGGAAACCCAGACAGACGCCACCGGGAAGAGCTGGCGGGGCAGATAGATCTTCTTGATCAGCCCGCCGTTTCCCACAATGGATCTCGACGCATTGCCCAGTGCTTCGGTGAAAAAGTTGATCAGGACGATGCCGGAGAACAGATAAATGGCGTAGTTGGGCAGCCCGCCCGGATTTCGGGGGCTCTGCTCCAGGTTCAGGAAAACACCCAGCGCTACGTAGAAGACCACGAACTGCACGCCGGGCTTCACATAGGACCACAGCAGGCCCAGAACGGATCCGCGGTAGCGGACCTTCAGCTCCTTGGAAACGAGCAGCTTGAGCAGGAAGCGGGACCGGACGATGTCCGCCAGTCCCGCTCCCCGCCCCGGAGTTTCGAGTGCGCCGGTGGACAAGCTTATTTACTCTCTTCCGAGTGTTCGGCGAAGGTCTTCTTCCACGCCTCGAAGGATGTGATTTCCGGAAGTGCCTCCCGGTACTGGTCGCTGAGTTTCTGCCAGTTCTTGAGGATTTCCGCGTTCAGCTTCACTGCCTCGGCCAGCAGGACGCGCAGCTGCTTGGGATCGCGCTTGTACCAGGACGCGCCGGTTCCCTCGGCGTTGGACACCACGGCGCTGTCGTACTGGGACATCCGCCACCACTTGTTGTCCTGGTGGGCAATGTAGGCCTGCGGATGCTCCAGGCTCGAGGCCGGCACCTTCTTGGTCAGCTGACGGATAACCGTCTTCGCAGCCCACGGAATCAGGGTGGTGTAGGACGGTGCGGAGAATCCCTGGCCATGACGCGGGGGCTTGTGCATCACCGGGGCCGGGAAGGCCTCCGGTTCCGGCTGAATCTGCGAGTCACTGAACTTCTTGGTCAGGGCGCGGATTTCCGGCAGCTTCGTCGGAAGGATCTCATGCAGGTGCTCCGGGCCCTTCAGCAGGTCCCGCAGAGCCATGACACGGCCCTGCGCGGTGAAGTACTGCATGGAGATCAGGTGCTTGAGGTCGATGTATCCGGTCTCGCGGACCACACGGCCGCCGTGTTCGTACGGGCTGTGGATCAGCGCGGCAATCATGCGGTTGCGGGTGTGGAAGTAGGCCTGCCAGCCCACCAGGTCATCCTTGTCGATCCAGGACACATGCCAGACCGCTGAGCCGGGCATCGATACCGTGGGGTATCCGGCACTCTTGGCACGCAAGCCGTATTCGGCGTCGTCCCACTTGATGAAGACCGGAAGGGAGAGGCCGATGTCACGGATCACCTTGGTGGGGATCAGGCACATCCACCAGCCGTTGTAGTCCACGTCCACCCGGCGGTGGAGCCACGGCGTGTGCCGCAGGTTGGAGCGCACGAAGTCGTGTCCCAGCGTCATCTGGTCATGCGGCTGGTCGGGCTGGAACCGGTACGGGTTCACCGTTTCACCAAAGGTGTGCAGGACGGTGCGGTTGTACAGGTCAAACATGTGGCCGCCCACAATGGTGGGGGTCTTGCAGCGGTCGGCAAAGGCCAGGAGGCGGGAGATGCTCTCCGGCTCCATCACGACGTCGTCGTCCAGGAGCAGGACGTAGTCGCTTCCGTTCTCAACGGCCTCGTACATGCCGCGTGCGAAACCGCCGGATCCGCCCAGGTTGGCCTGGTTGATGATCCGCAGCTTGCCGTCCAGCATGGCTTCGACTTCAGCGAAACCCTCAGCGTCGGCAACCTTCTCGGTGCCCTGGTCAACGATCAGGACTTCCTTGACGAAGGCCAGGGCCTCGGGATGCTCACCGAGGATGCGCAGGTTGTTGATGCAGAAGGAGGTTTTGTTGAGCGTGGTGATTTCCAGCGTTACGGCGCCGGGCTTCACCGGCTCTCCGGGAGCCTGCCATTCCGCTTCCTCGAGGATCAGCGGCTCGGAGCCGGCAACGAGATCGAACCAGTACCAGCCGCCGTCTCCGAAGGGCTTCAGGCTCAGTTCAAAGGTGCTGGTGGCCGGGGAATCCACGCGCTGGGTTTGAACATGCTGGAGCGAGCCGCGGGCGTTGGACTTGTAGACGCTGACAGCACCGGTGCCCGTGGTGCGCACGCTGAGGCGTACGGTGTCCAAATTGGTCCAACGGCGCCAGTAGCTGGCCGGGAAGGCATTGAAGTACGTGCCGAAGGAAACGCGCTCGCCCGGGCGGACGGAGGTGGACCGCCGTGAGAGGAAGTCTTCAGCGTGTGCTTCCTTCCCCGGCATCGCAGCAGACGGCGACTGGGGGTTCGTGTGCGCATCACCGTTCATGGTGGACAGCTGCACGCCCGTAGCGCTGCCGGTGTCCATGTACAGGGGGATGGTGTCCAGCTGATCCGTGGACGGCAGTACTACCCGCTGCAGCGGTGACCAGACCTGGTCCGGTTCATTCACCTTCGGTGTCCGCTTTGCGGCTGCGTCACTCACGCGTCTACTCCTCCGCTTTGAAGTTTCGCCCCGCCGGTGAAGTGAGGCTTGATCTTATTGTCATACATCGACAACGCGGATCCGATCGCCATGTGCATGTCCAAGTACTTGTAGGTGCCGAGGCGTCCGCCGAACAGCACATCCTTTTCACCCTTGGCCAGGTCACGGTAGGCCAGCAGCTTGGCACGGTCCTCCGCAGTGTTGACCGGGTAGTACGGCTCGTCACCCTTCTGCGCGAAACGGGAGTATTCGCGCATGATGACCGTGGCGTCCTTGGTGTAGTCCCGTTCCGGATGGAAATGGCGGAACTCATGGATGCGGGTGAAGGGAACATCCTCATCCGGGTAGTTCATGACGGACGTGCCCTGGAAGTCTTCGATGGGTAGGACCTCTTCCTCGAGGTCGATGGTTCGCCAGGAGAGGTCGCCCTCGGCATAGTCGAAGTAACGGTCGACTGCACCGGTGTAAATGACCGGAACCTGGCCCACGGTGTTGTCACGGGAGAACTCGTGGCCGTCGTCGAAGAAGTCCGTCTTCAGGTGCACCTGAATGTTCGGGTGGTCGGCCATGCGCTCGATCCACGCCGTGTAGCCGTCTTTCGGCAGGCCCTCGTGCGTGTCGTTGAAGTACCGGTTGTCGTAGTTGTAGCGCACCGGCAGGCGGCTGATGATCTCGGCCGGCAGGTCCTTGGGATCGGTCTGCCACTGCTTGCCGGTGTAGTGCTTGATGAACGCCTCATACAGGGGCCGGCCAATCAGCTGGATTCCCTTGTCGTTGAGGTTGGCCGGATCTGTGCCTGCCAGCTCGCCGGCCTGTTCCTGAATCAGCGCGCGTGCTTCAGCCGGCCCCATGGACGAGCGGAAGAACTGGTTGATGGTGCCGAGGTTGATCGGCATGGAGTACACCTCACCCTTATGGCTGGTGTAGACCTTGTGCACGTAGTTGGTGAACTCGGTGAAACGGTTGACGTACTCCCACACACGCTCATTCGAGGTGTGGAAAAGGTGGGCGCCGTAACGGTGCACTTCAATGCCGGTCTGGACTTCGTTCTCACTGTAGGCGTTGCCGCCGATGTGGTGGCGACGGTCCAGCACTGCGACTTTGAGGCCCAGTTCCCGGGCAGCCCGCTCGGCTACGGTAAGGCCGAAAAAGCCCGACCCTACGACGACGAGGTCAACGTTCACTTGTTTCTCCTGTTTGTTTCGGTGCGGCCTATCCGGGCACGGACCCGACGGTCTAGGTTATCCGACAATCAAAGCATGGGCACTTTTACATGCCCCTGCTGCTGTTACCAAGGCACCGCTGCATGGAACCGTCGGTCGAATTCATCAGTCATTGATGCCGTGTAAGTGGTTGTGAGGTGGTTGCCGTCCAGATAAACATAGACGTTCCCCACCACCGGCATGCAGGTCCCGTCGGGACAGATCAAATCTGTCATGTCGATGAGTTCCAGGCCGGGCATGGAATCGAAAAGCGACGCCACCGCTTCAGGATCCGAAAGCTTCTGGTCCACGGCAGTATTGCAGTCATCCGACTGGGCACCGTTGGCCTCGGCACACTGCAGCATGTTGAAGACGTATCGGGGGTTGTCCCGCACACCGATGACCGGAACTCCTCCCTGACGCAGCATTTCTGCGGCTTCCGGAAGTCCGGCCACGGGAGGATCAGCTGGTTCAACCGGGTGGGCCGACGTAGCGACAGTCACGACGGCGTCGGGCTTCAGTTCCAACGCGTAGTTCACGGCAGCTTCATTGAAGCTGTTGCAGTCTTCTCCGCGGCCCTCGGTGAGGGCTCCGAACTGGCATCCGCCCAGCAGCAGGGAAACCAGCCGGTAGTTGTGCTCCTTGGCGAGGGGCTCCAGCGCTCCCAGCCACTGTTCGGCGTGGGAATCGCCAATCACCAGGATGGTTTTCTCCGGCTGCGGGGAAGGCTCTGTCATCATGCAGTTTCCGGCCAGCACCGGGTCCCCGGGCGCTGCCTCGAACTCGGAGCAATCACTCTCCAGGACGCCCCACTCCTGATCCAGCGCACTGAGCGCGGGAACGGGCCGGGCATCAGGGCTGCTGAGATCCTCGAACCCTGCGAGCAGGGAGCGTGCACCGGGATTATCCCGAATCGCCGCGGCCGCCTGCTTCTCGGCCTGCACTTTGAGTCCGTACTGCCAGCCGGCAATCGGAGCTGCGGCGACGGCGATGCACAGGCCTATCACCAGGGCGGCGCGGGCTGAGTTGCGGTTTACCCATGCGGAGGACCGGAGCGGGCGCTCCACCAGTTTGGTCGTCAGGTAGGCGAGGACCAGCGACACAGCAATGATCGCGGTTCCCCCCACGGGCCCCACCTCCTGGCGGTCCCGCCAAATCAGGTAGATGACCAGGACCGGCCAGTGCCATAAGTACAGGGCGTAGGACATGTCCCCCAGGCGCATCAGCGGTTTCCAGGACAACAGCCGGTCCGCTCCGAGGCGGCTGCCGGTCTGCCCGGCAATAATCACGAGCGACGCTGCCAGGAGCGGCATCAGAGCCACGTAGCCCGGGAACTGGCCCTGCACGTCAAGCAGGAAGCCCACGCTGAGCATGGCTGCCAAACCGAGCCAGCCGGCCGCGACACGCAGGCCCCGGGGAAGCTTCAGATACGGCAGCGCCAGGGCGAGCAGGGAACCCAGCGCGAATTCCCACAGCCTGGTGCGGGTGTCGAAGTAGGCATGGGCCTGATTGCCGTAGGTTTCAATAATTGAGAAGCCCAGGGACAGGGCAAAGACCGTTCCGAAGACAATCAGCACCATCCGCCGGAATCGGACCCGAAGAGTTTTGGCCAGAAGTGCCGCTGCCGCCAGGAGCAGCGGCCAGAGAATAAAGACCTGCCCCTGGATGGAAAGGGACCAGAAATGCTGCAGGGGGCTCGCAGTGCTGTGGTCTGCGGCGTAATAGTCCACGGACTGCGCTGCGAGCAGCCAGTTCTGGAAATACAGGAGGGACGCCCAGCTCTGCGAGAGGATCTCGGTCCATCGGCTCTGCGGAACAAACAGCGCCGTTGCCGTCAGAGTTCCGATGAGCACCACTATGACCGGAGGCAGCAGCCGCTTGAACTGGTGAAGCCAGTAGCGGCCCAGTGCCAGGGGCCGGCCGCCCTCCACCTTGCGGATGAAGGAAAGCGTCAGCAGGAACGCGGAGATGAGGAGGAAGACATCCACCCCGCCGGAAACCCGCCCAAACCAGATGTGATAGGTGACCACCATCAGTACCGCGAGGGCCCGCAGTCCCTGCACTTCGGGACGGTACGTGGACTTGGCGGCAGACGGAGTGGCGGCGCGAGCGGTGACCGGTTTGAGTTCCGTTTCTAGCTTCGACACACAGACCTCTCGTCAGGACAGCAATTCAGCCATAAACTGTACCCCCTCAAACTAGGGGGCTCAGGGCCACTGCCGTTGACGCGGCACATCCGTTGGGCCCGCTCGGCACCATTCTAAGGGCCTTGGCTTATCTCGCTAAAAAGCCACGCCCGCGCGGCTGCACATCAGAAAACCACTTGGAACAGGACACCTGCGCACAGGTATTCTCGGCCAGGCAGGGCCTCACCGGCGGAAGCCGGCGTGTGGCCGATTCCACTGCCGGTCCGGTTACAGGGCCGGGCCGGTTACAGGGCCTTTGTCTCCCCCGAGAGCCTTGAGGTGTGCCGGACGACGGGCCGGGTGAACAGCAGTACCAACACCGCCGCGGCAGGCAGCAGCAGGAGCAGCCCGGCAAGAAGGACTCCGCCCTGCAGGGTGGGGACGGCGATCACCAGGGCAAACAGCTGGAACACCAGCACTCCGGCCCGGGTCCAGCGGAAACCGCGGAAGAAGAAGTGGCCCAGCGCCAGCAGCCATCCGCCTGCAGCTGCCAGCAGGACGGTGGTGAACACTGCCCCGCCCATGGATACCGGGGTTTCCGTGAAGAGGTTGTAGACAAACCAGCCCGCCAGCACCAGGAGAGTGGCTGCTTCCAGGATGAGGACTGCGGAAATGAAGATAACTGCCGCTGGACGGGACGCGGGGCGGCCCTCATGCGGCTGCGGCTCTTGAAGTCTTGACACACTGGCACACTACCGGACATAGTCGGAGAGCTCTGCGACAGGCCGCGGATTGGCCGTCCCCGCTGTGACACATCCCTCACGGTTTCGGGCAAATTGGGAGCTCCCTAACCCTTGTATGAGGTTCCTTTACATGGAATCCTAGGAGCTGGGGAAATGTGGGGCCGGAGCTGGCCCCTTTCGTTTGCAGTTGCTCGTGAATGTTTTCACAAACGGGAGACAACTATTTAGAGGAGATTGTGATTAGCATGGATTGGCGGAGCCGCGCAGCGTGTCTGGACAAAGATCCGGAGCTGTTCTTCCCTGTGGGCAACACCGGCCCGGCTCTTCTTCAGATTGAAGAGGCCAAGAGTGTGTGCCGCCGATGCCCGGTCATGGATACCTGCCTCCAGTGGGCTATCGAAACCGGCCAGGACGCCGGCGTTTGGGGCGGCATGAGTGAAGACGAACGCCGCGCGCTGAAGCGCCGTGCCGCACGCGCACGCCGCGCTTCATAACGAGCCGGATTTAGTCCGGGAAACTTCAGGAAGGGCCGCTGCCAAGAGCAGCGGCCCTTCCTGTTAATTCGTTCATTTGCCGGAACTAAAACGCCTCAGCTCCGGCGCGACGCATTGTCCAAGCCCATTTCAATCCGCACTTCCGTTCCGCCTCCCGGGCGGGCGGACCATTCGATGGTGCCGTCCAGTTCGCTCTGCACCAGGGTGCGGACAATCTGGAGTCCCAAACCCTCCCGCCGCGGCCCCGGCGGCAGCCCCACGCCGTCGTCGGCCACTGTGACAATAAGGATTTCCTCGGCATAGGCGCCGTGCTGCCGTGCCGCACTGAGCCACACCGTGCCCTTGCGGTCGGACAACCCGTGTTCGACGGCGTTGGTCACCAGTTCATTGATCACCAGTGCCAGCGGGGTCGCGAAATCACTGGGCAGCTCTCCAAAGGATCCCTCCTTTTCGGTGCTGACCTGCTGGGTTGGCGAGGCTACTTCCGCGGCCAGGCGGAACTGCCGGTCAATGAGCTCATCAAAGTTGACATTCTGCGTCAGTCCCTGGGACAGGGTTTCGTGGACCAGGGCAATGGTGGCGACCCGCCGCATGGCCTGCGCCAGCCCCTGCTTGCCTTCTTCGCTTTCCATCCGCCGTGACTGCATGCGCAGCAGTGCGGCCACTGTCTGCAGGTTGTTCTTGACCCGGTGGTGGATCTCGCGGATGGTGGCGTCCTTGGACACCAGTTCCATTTCCCGGCGGCGCAGTTCGGAAACATCCCGGCACAGCACCAGGGCGCCGAACCGTTCCTTCTCGTCCCGCAGCGGAATAGCCCGCAGCGAGAGGCTGACTCCGCGGGACTCGATTTCGGTCCGCCACGGCATCCGTCCGGTCACCACCAGCGGCAGCGTTTCGTCCACCATGCGCCGGTCCTTGAGCAGTGCCGTGGTGATTTCCGCAAGGGCACGGCCTTCCAGTGCCTCCATCTCCCCCAGCCGGCGGAAGGCGGAGACGCCGTTGGGCGAGGCATACTGCACAATGCCCTCGGCATCCAAGCGGATGAGTCCGTCTCCCACGCGCGGGGCGCCGCGGCGGGAACCTGTGGGTGTGGCGAAGTCGGGCCACAGTCCCAGGGTTCCCATCCGCAGCAGGTCATAAGCGCACTGCCGGTAGGTCAGTTCCAGCCGGGACGGCATGCGGGAGGAGGACAGGTCCATGTGGCTGGTGACCACGGCCAGGGTTCGGCCGTTGCGGACAAAAGGAATGGCTTCCACCCGCATGGCCGTTTCCGCTGTCCAGTTCGTTTCCGGAGACCGTTCAATGACCTGGCTGTTCCACGCCCTGTCAACGAGGGGCTGCAGATCCGCCCGGATCCGCTCCCCCACGAAGTCGCTGTGGAACACGGTGTGCGACGTCGACGGGCGGGCATGAGCCAGCGCAACATAGCTGCCGTCCGGAAGAGGGAACCAGAGTGCGAGATCCGCAAACGCCAGGTCGGCGACCAGCTGCCAGTCGCCGACCAGAAGGTGCAGCCATTCCGCGTCCCCCGGTCCAAAATCGGCATGGTCCTTGATGGGATCGGTAAATATGGCCACTGTCTCTTTTTCTTTTCGTATCTAGCGTCGAACGATGGAGCGCAGCAGGCGCAGGGCAACCGAAAGGGATGCCATGTCCTCGTGCTCCAGCTTGTTCACATCTTCGAACATCACCCGGGCGCGCTCCAAATTATCCGAGTTCTGCTCTTCCCAGAGCGCCACCCGCTTCAACGGATCCTCGCCCGCCTGGCCCGCCGTCGCGGTCAGCGCGGCCACCGTCATGTCAGCGACGGTGGAGTACAGGTCGTCGCGGAGCGCGGCCCGTGCCAGCGCCTGCCAGCGGTCACCGCGCGGCAGCTTGGTGATCCGTTCCAGCAGATCATCAACACCGAACCGCTCGTAGAGTGCGAAGTAGACGCCTGCAACGTTCGCGGCCGGCTCATCCACCCGCTTTGCAGCCAGCAGTGCAATGTCCAGCAGGCCAAAGCTCTCAAACAGTTCCGCCCAGTAGGTGCCCAGGTTTTCCGGGACGTCCCATTCGCGGGAGCGTTCAAGGGCTGCCTGGAACCGGTCCAGGTCAGCGCCCTTGAGGTAGTGAAGGAGATCTGCCCGCAGCGGACCAATGACCGGCTTGAACGCCTCGATGTCTTCGTCGATGGAGCTGCCGCGCCCCACGTGGTTGACGAACCAGCGGACGGCCCGGTCCAGCAGCCGGCGCATGTCCAGATGGATGGTCGTCCAGTTTTCCGTGGGGAAGCTGGCCGGCAGGTGGTTGAGTTCGTCCACCACGCCGTCGATCTCGTAGATTTCCCGCAGGGCGGTGAAGGCCCGGGCCACCATGGATTCGGTGGCCGAGGTTTCCTCGATCACCCGGAAGGCAAAGGTGATGCCGCCGATGTTGATGATGTCATTGGCCACCATGGTGGAGATGATTTCCCGGCGCAGCGGATGGGTGTCCAGCTGGTCGTCAAAGCGTTCCACCAGCTGTTTCGGGAAGTACCGGCGCAGCGTTCCGCTGAAGTAGGGATCGTCGGCGAGATCGGACTGCGTCAGTGCCTTGGTCAGCTCGATCTTGGCGTAGGCGGCCAGCACCGAGAGTTCCGGCGAAGTGAGGCCCACGCCGGCGGCCACGCGGGCCCGCAGTTCCTCATTCGTCGGCAGCGCTTCCAGCTCGCGGTTCAGGTCCGAGTGCTTCTCGAGCCAGTCCATCAGCCGCTCGTAGCTGGGGCTCCACTCGATCACATGGCGGCGGTCATTGAGCAGGAGCATGTTCTGGTCCTTGTTGTCCTGCAGGACCAGGTGCCCAACCTCGTCCGTCATGGAGTGCAGGAACTCTGCACGCTCGGCCGGATCCAGCTTGCCGGCGGCAACCATGCGGTCCACGAAGATCTTGATGTTGACTTCATGGTCCGAGCAGTCCACGCCTGCCGAGTTGTCGATGGCGTCGGTATTGAGGATCACTCCGGCACGGGCCGCTTCAATCCGGCCGCGCTGGGTCATGCCCAGGTTTCCGCCTTCGCCGATCACCTTGACCCGCAGGTCCCGGCCGTCCACGCGGATGGCGTCGTTCGCCTTGTCCCCCACCTCCGTGTTGGTCTCCGTGGAGGCCTTTACATAGGTGCCGATGCCGCCGTTGTAGAGCAGGTCTGCCGGCGCCTTGAGGATGGCACGCAGCAGGTCCGGCGGGCTCATCTTGGTTACTTCACTGCCCAGCCCCAGCGCCTGGCGGACCTCGGCGCTGACCGGGATGCTCTTGGCCTGGCGCGGGAAGACTCCTCCGCCGTCGCTGATCAGCGACGCGTCGTAGTCGGCCCAGGAGGAACGGGGCAGCTCGAAGAGCCGGCGGCGTTCCGTGTAGGAGGCGGCAGGATCCGGATTGGGGTCCAGGAAAATATGCCGGTGGTCAAAGGCTGCAATCAGTTTGACCTGGTTGGACAGGAGCATGCCGTTGCCGAAGACGTCACCGCTCATGTCACCAACGCCGACGGCGGTGAACGGTTCGGTCTGCGTGTCGATGCCCAGTTCGCTGAAGTGGCGTTTCACCGATTCCCAGGCACCGCGTGCGGTGATGCCCATGGCCTTGTGGTCATAGCCCACGGAACCGCCGGAAGCGAAGGCATCGCCCAGCCAGAAGCCGTACTCGGCGGAAAGTTCGTTGGCGATGTCGGAGAAGGAAGCAGTGCCCTTGTCCGCGGCCACGACGAGGTAGCTGTCGTCACCGTCATGCCGCACGACGCGCTGCGGCGGAACCACCTGCTCCTCGCCGTCGGCGGACAGCACCAGGTTGTCGGTGATGTCCAGCAGGGCCCGGATGAAGGTGCGGTAGCTTTCCTTGCCTTCTTCCATCCACGCTCCGCGGTCCGCTGCCGGGTCAGGCAGCTGCTTCGCGTAGAACCCGCCCTTGGCGCCGGTGGGAACGATCACGGCGTTCTTCACCGTCTGTGCCTTGACCAGCCCGAGGATTTCCGTGCGGAAGTCTTCCCGGCGGTCGGACCAGCGCAGGCCGCCGCGGGCAACCTCGCCGAAGCGAAGGTGAACGCCTTCAACCCGCGGAGAGTAGACCCAGATTTCATACTTGGGCCGCGGGAACGGAGCACCCTCGATGGCCGCCGTGTTCAGCTTGAAACTGACGTACGGCTTGTCCTGGTAGAAGTTCGTGCGCAGGGTGGAGTTGATCAGGTTGGCCACGGTGCGCAGGACCCGGTCAGCGTCCAGGGTGGGGACCTTTTCCAGTCCGGCGTCCAGCGCCGCGCGGGCCGCTTCTTCGGCCGCGGCGCGTTCATCGTCGGACAGGTCCGGATCAAACCGCGCTTCAAACAGGGCAACAAGGGCACGGGCCACCTCCGGATTGCGGCGCAGCGTTCCGGCCACAAAACCGTAGGAATTGGTGTTGCCCAGCTGGCGCATGTACTTGGCGTAGCTGCGCAGGATGACCACCTGGCGCCAGGACAGTCCCTGCTCAAGGATCAGCCGGTCAAAGTAGTCCGACTCGCTGGCTCCGGACGCTTCGGCACGGAAGGCTTCAGCGAGCAGGGAACCGGTCTTGATGGGGTCCAGCCCCGCCGGGTATTTCAGCCCCAGATCGTAGAGGAACACCGAGGTGCCGTCTCCCCTGCGGATTTCATAGGGACGTTCGTCGAGAACCTCCAGGCCCAGGTTGTGCAGGGTGGGAAGCAGCTGGGTCAGGGACCGCGGCTGCAGCAGGTACAGTTTCAGCCGCGCGTCCTCGCTGCCGCTGATGCCGGTGCGCTCGGGAACGTAGACGAACAGTTCAGGGGAAGACTCGGGTGCGGCCAGCCGGGCCTCAAAGCGGGCAATGTCTTCCAGGGCATCTTCGACTTCGTATCCGACACGGTAATTTTCGGGGAAGGCTTCGGCCCACAGGCCTGCCAGCCGCTGCGCGTCGCTCCGGCTGTACTTGGCACGGAGAACTTCGCTGATGCCTTCGCTCCAGGAACGGGCGGCCTTCACCAGCCGCTGTTCCAGCGCAGCCGGATCAACGTCCTGGATTTCTGCGCCGCGCGGCAGCCGGATGCGGAAGAAGATGCGGGTCAGTGCCGATTCGGTCAGCCGCGCCTCAAAGTCAATTGACTCGGCGTTGAAGCTGGAGCGCAGTTCGTCCTGGATGCGCAGGCGGACCGAGGTGTTGTACCGGTCCCTTGGCAGGAAGACCAGGGCGGACATGAACCTGCCGTAGACGTCCGGGCGGAGGAACAGCCGGGTGCGGCGTCGTTCCTGCAGTCGAAGGATGCTCTGGGCTGTTTCCAGCAGCGTCTCCACGTCAATCTGGAACAGCTCGTCCCGCGGGTACGTTTCCAGGATGGACAGCAGGTCCTTGCCGGAGTGCGAATCGGCGGGGAAGCCGGCACGGCGCATGACTTCGCGGACCTTGTCCCGCACGATCGGGATATTGCGCACGGAGCCGGTGTAGGCGCCCGTGGAGAACAGTCCGATGAACCGGCGCTCACCGTTGACGTTGCCCTGCGCATCGAAGCTCTTGACGCCGATGTAGTCCAGGTAGGCGGCCCGGTGCACGGTGGACCGGGAATTGGCCTTGGTGATCACCAGTGCGCGCTTTTCGCGGGCCTTCGCCCGGCCGGCGCTGGTCAGATGCTGCACGCGTCCGGCTGCCGAGGCACGGCTGAGCAGTCCCAGTCCCTTGTCCGAGCTGACGCGCAGCAGGTCCTCGCCGTTTTCGGAGATGAGGTCGTATTCGCGGTAACCCAGGAATGTGAAGTTGCCGTTGTCCAGCCAGGAAAGCAGTTCGCGGGCCTGCGCCAAGTCGGGAATTTCCCGGGGATTGGCGGCATTTTCCAGGGAACGGGAGACCTCGTGGACCTTTGCCCGCATGGCGGGCCAGTCGGCAACTGCCAGGCGGACGTCTTCAAGGACCTTCTGCAGCCCGGCGATGAGTTCGCTGCGCTGGGCTTCGTCTGCCAGCCGGCCGATTTCCACCGCAATCCAGGATTCAACGCGGGTGGTTTCATTCTGCTTGCCCAGAAGGCTGGAGAGGTTGGGCATGGCCGCGGTGTCGCCGCTGGAAATACCCGCGCTGGCCGGCACCCGGTGCACGGCCTGCAGTTCGCCGGTCTCCCGGTCGCGGTTGGCCAGGAAAGTGGGGTGAACCACGAGCCTGATAGCGGCGTTGCGGCGCACAATTTCCGCGGTCACCGAATCGACAAGGAACGGCATGTCGTCGGTGACGATCAGGATGACGCTGGCATCGCCGTCGTCCATGATGTCCACGGACGCCTGGCCATCGGGCCGGACGGCTCCCAGGCTGCGGTGACGCACCGCCCTTTCCCGCAGGGCCGACGGCGGATATCCGTCTGCGTCTTCCCCTGCCAGATGCTCGTAGTAGTTCCCTATGAATTCATCCAGGGACTCGTCGATACCCGATAGATCCGAAATGGGGGATCCAGACGACATGTAATACGCCTCCGTTGTTGCCTTCTTTGCAACCCGCTTCTTTGCGGATGGCTTTCCTTGAGCCTATCCCGCAAGGATGAAAAGGTCACTTTGCCGCGGCGGCAATCCGTTTGCTCCGGCGCCGGGTGGAAATCCGGACCTCCGCGAGCGCCGCAATCGCATGCCGCAGGGGTGACGAGGGCGCCGTCTCCAGCAGTGCGGAACCGGCCAGCAAAGCTGCATCAACAGTGGCGTATTCCGCAGGGAGGAAAGCGGCCACGGGCATTCCCGGTCCGAAGCGTTCCCAGGCATCGCGCAGCTGCCGTTCCGGCGAGCGCCCCACCGAAGAGCTGCGCACTTTGTTCAGCACCACTTTCGGTGCAGTGCCGGGCACGGCGCTTTCCAGTTCCGTAAGTGCCCGGACAAGCCGCGGAACCCCCACGGAATCAGCAGCCCCCACGGCAAGCACTGTGTCCGCGAGCTCCAGGGCGCGCAGCGTGGCACCGTTGCGCCGCGGGGCCATGGTGTCGAAGCTCAGCTCCTCGTCCGCCTCCAGGCTGAAGCCGCAGTCGATGACGATCAGGTCCATGGACTTGCGCGCCTGCTCCACCACCAGGCCCAGGGCGGTGGGACGCAGTTCGATCCAGCGGTCCGACCGGGTAATCCCGGTCAGCACCAGCAGGCGCGGTCCCTTGATGGACACGCTGAGGGTGCTGCGGAGCAGTGATTCCCCGTCCAGCAGACCCTGTTCCGCGAGCCGGCAGGCCTGCGCAACTCCTGCCGATTCCTCCAGCAGGCCCAGGTGTGCGGCCACCGAGGATCCATACGTGTCCGCGTCCACCAACAGCACGGCTTTTCCTGCAGCCGCCGCCTCGGCGGCAAGATTGACTGCAACGGTGGTCCGCCCGGGGGCGCCGGCCGGTCCCCACACCGCGATAACTGAACCGGCTGCCCGGTACTCGTCAGCACTGCCCGTTCCGCAATCCCCCGTCCCGTCAGTGTTCGTGTCCCGCCCCTGCCCGGCGCGGGACTCCCCCGTCCAGTCGCTGAGGGCCCGGGAGGGATCGGCCAGGAGCGCCGCGCGCCCTGCGCCGTCGTCCAACCGGCCCACTGCGTCCGTCACCAGGTCCGACAGCACCTCGGGGCGGGAACTGCGCGGGGCATGGACGATGTCCAGCGTGTCGAGGCGGCGCTGGACATTCTCCTCGTCACTCAGCACCAGCAGTGCCACGCCCGACGCCGCCAGCCGGTCCGCCAGCGCGGCAGTGACTTCACCGGCGTCGTCAGTGATGATGGCAGCGCGGGCGATACCGCTCTGGCAGGCGGCGATCAGTTCGGGCATCTCGGCACAGCGGCGCACCACAGTCACGGGCCCGTGCAGGCGTTCCAGGTCCTGGACGAGGTTCCCCACCCCGCTGCCCGCCGTTACCACGGGAATATTCATGAGCCGGCCGCCGGATTGAGCACCACGGCAATCTTGGCACCGTTGGACCGTGCGCTGAGCAGGGCCGAAAGGTCGTCGTCCTCCACCAGAACCAGGATCTCTGTGGCCCGGGTGGCGCCCAGGACGGACTCATCGATGGTGAGCTCAGAGATTTCGGCTCCGGACAAAATCTGTTGTGGCTCCTTGAATCCGTTTTGTGCATCCGGCATGGAGGACCAGACGTCAACCCGTGACCCTGCTTGGGTTCCGGAGGGCAGCGGATCATCCACGCGCAGCCCCACCGGCTTCCGGTCGAGGTCATCCGCTGCGCCCAGGTCACTGCGGGAGACCAGTTCGCCCTTCCGCAGCAGCCCGGTGGCAACGGCTTTGTCCGGAATGCCGTCCGCCACCGGCAGATAGGATCCCTCCACATCGCCGAGCCGCACGGGCACCACGGCAAAATCCTCAGCCGTGACCGGGGTACCCAGCGGGATGGCCTCGTCAACGGCAAAGACCTCAGTGGTTTGGTCCGCTGATCCCACGAGCGCAACAACGCCCGCCGTGGACGCGAGGACCAGGAGTATCCCCACCAGCAGCCGCGGATCTTTCCATGACGGCTTTTTCAAACGGGGCGCGGCTGCCTGCGTGCCTGTTGCGAGACTCATTTCTTCCCCCTGGTTGTTCCCCTGGCGACCCCGGAGTCCGGGGCTGCTGGGCCCGGACTGGCAATCGCTGACATTGTTGACTACAAATACGCGGAAGGAAACGGTGATTTGGGGAAAAGTTCAAAGTGTGGATAACGTGACCAGCGCAGCTGCAGGAATGGGACACTGAAGGCAGCAGTGCGGCACCCGGATACGCGGTAAACGGATACAGAGGTGGATACGTGGGTGAGAAGAGGTTCCTGACGCTGGCCGATGTCGGCGAGGTGCTGAACATATCCTCGTCCCAGACGTATGCGCTGGTGCGGTCCGGAGAGCTCCCCGCCATCCAAATCGGAGGACGGGGACAGTGGCGGGTGGAAACCCGCGTGTTAGAGGAGTTCATCGCCGACGCCTACCGGCGGTCGGCTTCCGGCCAGCGTGAAGAAGCAGCCCAGGGCGCCCTCCCCGAGCAGTAAGGGGATGGCCGCAGGGCATCAGCGGACGGAGCTGACCGCCGCAACAGCAGAAAGCGGCAGCGTGTAGACGCCGCGCACGTTTTCCGCCCGGCGCGGTTCGCCGTGCGGTATCAGCGACAGTTCAAAGAAGTCCTTTCCCACCCGGTCCACGGTGCCTTCCAGGGCTGAGGCCGGCGGTACACCCGCCGGGTGCACCCGGACAAGGGCACGGTTCCGCGAGAGCCCGCGGAGCGCTGATGCCAGCCCCAGCCGTGCCGCTGGTGCTTCGACGTCGGAAAAGCGGTCCATTCCACTGATGGACAACGCGTGGTCAAGGGCGACAACGAAGGAATGGCCGCTGCCTTCCAGCACAACCCACCCGCGGCCCACATGGCTGAGCACCCCCTCAACGGTTCCCGGAAGCCCCAGATCAATTTTCAGGAGCCGCCCGGCCTGGCTGTGCAGCCGGCCAGCCAATTCCATTGCGGCGAAGTCCGTTCGCAGCCGCTCCGACACCTCGGACTCGAGGACCTGTTCACGCACCGAAGCAAGCTGGGCTTCCAAATCGGCAAAAAGAGCATCCCATCGCATCTGCACAGGCTAACCGCTCTCCGGGCCCCATCTACGGCACAGCGTTACCAACAATCTCGAAAACACCCTAGACACCCTCCGGGCGGGCCTGTAGACAAGTCCCATCAAACGAACTCATTCACTCTAAATGGCATCAAATAACGTCAAACTGCATCAAATTGCTGATGACCAGTCCGGAACCGAAGGGAGACCCAGGCATGAGACACCATCTGCGGGATCTCCTCACCCTGGCCGCCGGCACCATTGCCGCAGTGATTCTGGTCCGGGCAGGATTCGCAACTCGGCCCAACCCTGAAACGCTTCTTCGCGGCTCCGTTTCTTCGCTGCAGGAGCTTGCCGGTTTTACCGCTGCTGCGGCGGGGTTGGGCATCGCGGTGGTGTGGAGCGTTGGACTGGCCATGGCTGTGGCATATGCGGCGCTGCGCAAGGCGGGCCATGCTGCCGCCGCCGCTGCCGCCGGTGCACTGGCCCCCGCCTTCATGAAGCGGCTCGCCGTTGCTGTCATCGGACTGAATCTCGTCTCCGGAACGGGTGGGGCCCAGGCCGCTGAGTTCTTCCCGCAGGGAAGCCAGCCGCCGGCAATCTCCTCTCTGGAGCAACCTCCACAGACCGTCCGCCCCCAGTGGAATCCTGCCGCAGCGGACGGAAACGATGAGCACCCGACACCCCACTGGAAACCCCGGGCAGCACCGGATGCACAGAATGTCTTTGTCCGTCCCGGCCGGCCGGAAACCGAATCACAGGCAGTAGTGCAGGAAGGCGACTCGTTATGGAGTCTGGCCTCGGCGCAGCTGGGTCCGCAGGCCACGGAGGCGGACATCGCTGCCCACTGGCCCCGCTGGTATGAGCGCAACCGGGCAGTGATCGGCGACTCCCCGGACCTGATCCTGCCCGGCCAGGTCTTCGAGATTCCCGACGCTCCGGAAACACCGCCGCGGCACTGACCCGACGTACATGTTCGGCCCGCATCCAGTTATCGGCGCTCCCCGGAGCAGCCGTGCAGGAAAGGACAGTCACCATGACCACCGTGATCACATTTCCCGTCCATGAGGAAGCAGATGACCTGGCGGCTGCCTCGGGAGCCCCGCGTCCGCTGACTGTTCAGCGCATTGCCGTCACGGGCTACACCCCGCAGGATGCGCCGCCCGTCAAGCTGCTGCCGCGTCCCGTCGCGGTTGATTCCGAGACCCCGTCCGGGCCGGCGGCGGTGGAGGAGGCACATTGGCGCAGCGACCCCGCGGATGATTCACGGGTGGATGCCATCGCCAGGTCAGTTACCCAGGCAGCGTTGGAGGTGCTTGGAGGAACCCGCCCCCTGCAGCAGATGGCCCGCTGGCTGGATCCGGACAGCTATGAACGGCTGCAGCTGCGCGCAAACCTGGTGCGCAGCAGGAATGCGGCACCCGCCGGCCGCAAGGGCGGAGGCCCGCTCCCCGCTCCGGTGCGGCTGCACCGGCAGGTCGTGATCAGGTGCTGCCGGATCTGTCCGGTCTCGGAGGGCGTCTATGAGGCTTCAGTGGTTGCCGCCGAACAGAACAGAGTCCGCGCCGCAGCTCTGAGAATAGAACTGCGGCGCGGACTCTGGAAAATTACCGCCCTGGAAATCGGTTAGGCCGGACGGCTGCCGGCCTCACCCCTACTTGCGGCGCTTGGTTTTCTTCGGAGCGCCCTGTGCCTTCCGCTGCTGACCTTCAGCGCCGGATTTCGCAGGCTTGTCGGAAACGGCACGCTCAACACGGGTTTCCACGCCGCCCTCGGTGTTGGGCGCCGAGAACTGCAGGCTGGCAGGACGCTGGGGAGCCTCGAGGCCGGCAGCTGTCACCGTCGGCTGGCCGACGACGCCGCGTCCGTCCTTAAGTCCGGCCAGAGCCGGCGGAACATCCGCGGCAGGCTGGTTTACCTTTACCTCGGCATTGAACAGGTAGCCGATGCTCTCCTCGCGGATGGCCTCCGTCATGGTCTGGAACATGACGAACCCTTCGCGCTGGTACTCCACCAGGGGATCGCGCTGGGCCATGGCCCGAAGTCCAATACCCTCCTTGAGGTAGTCCATCTCATAAAGGTGTTCCTGCCACTTGCGGCCGATCACCGAAAGCACCACCCGGCGCTCGAGTTCGCGCATGGCCGGTGCACCCAGCGCATCTTCCCGGGCCTGGTAGGCCAGCTTGGCATCGGACAGGATTTCCTCCTGCAGGAATTCCCGCGTGACCTTGGAGCGTCCTCCGGCTTCCTCAACCACTTCGTCAATGGTTAGGCTCACCGGGTAGAGCGTCTTGAGGTTGGTCCACAGCTGTTCGTAGTCCCAGTCATCGCCATGGCCCTCGGCGGTCGCCTCGTTGACGATCGAGGTCACGACGTCCTCCAGGAAGAAGCCGATCTTCTCCTGCAGATCGTCGCCCTCCAGGATCCGGCGGCGGTCGCCGTAGATGGCTTCACGCTGGCGGTTCAGGACGTCGTCGTACTTCAGGACGTTCTTGCGCTGCTCGGCGTTGCGTCCCTCCACCTGGCCCTGGGCGTTCTGGATGGCCTTGGACACCAGCTTGGATTCCAGTGCGACGTCGTCGGGCATCGAGGAGCTGTTCATGATCCGCTCGGCGGCACCGGAGTTGAACAGACGCATCAGGTCATCGGTGAGCGAAAGGTAGAAGCGTGACTCCCCCGGGTCGCCCTGGCGGCCGGAACGACCGCGCAGCTGGTTGTCGATGCGCCGGGACTCATGGCGCTCGGTTCCGAGGACGTACAGGCCTCCGAGCTCAATGACTTCCTGCTGTTCGGCGGCAACGGCTTCACGTGCCTTTTCGAGGGCATCCGGCCAGGCTGCCTCATACTCGTCCGGATTCTCACTCGGGTCCAGGCCGCGCCGCTCAAGCTCGGCAATCGCGTTGAACTCTGCGTTTCCGCCCAGCATGATGTCGGTGCCTCGGCCGGCCATGTTGGTGGCCACGGTTACGGCGCCCTTGCGTCCGGCCTGCGCCACGATGGCGGCTTCGCGTGCATGGTTCTTGGCGTTGAGGACCTCGTGCCGGATGCCGGCCTTGGCCAGCTGCTTGGAGAGGTATTCGCTCTTCTCCACGCTGGTGGTTCCCACCAGGACCGGCTGCCCGGCGGCGTGGCGCTCGGCAATGTCCTGGACGACGGCGTCGAACTTGGCAATTTCGTTCTTGTAGATCAGGTCGGACTGATCGATGCGCGCCATGGGCTTGTTCGTGGGGATCGGCACCACGCCCAGCTTGTAGGTGCTCATGAATTCGGCGGCTTCGGTCTCGGCCGTGCCGGTCATGCCCGAGAGCTTTTCGTAGAGACGGAAGTAGTTCTGCAGGGTGACCGTCGCCAGCGTCTGGTTCTCCGCCTTGATGGCCACGCCTTCCTTGGCCTCAATGGCCTGGTGCATGCCCTCGTTGTAGCGGCGGCCGGCGAGGATGCGGCCGGTGTGCTCATCAACGATCATGACCTCACCGTTGAGCACCACGTAATCCTTGTCCCGCTTGAACAGTTCCTTGGCCTTGATGGCGTTGTTCAGGAAACCGATCAGCGGCGTGTTGGCGGATTCGTAGAGGTTGGAAATCCCAAGGTAGTCCTCGACCTTTTCGATTCCGGCTTCCAGCACGCCCACGGTGCGCTTCTTCTCGTCCACCTCGTAGTCGGTGTCCAGCGTCAGCCGCTGCACCACCTTGGAGAATTCGGTGTACCAGCGGTTGACATCACCGCTGGCCGCCCCGGAGATGATCAGCGGCGTGCGGGCCTCATCAATGAGGATGGAGTCCACTTCATCGACGATGGCGTAGTGGTGGCCGCGCTGAACCAGCTCGGCGGCGCTCCACGCCATGTTGTCGCGCAGGTAGTCGAAACCGAATTCGTTGTTGGTTCCGTATGTGATGTCCGCGCTGTACTGCTCGCGGCGGGTGGCGGGGTCCTGGTTGGACAAAATGCAGCCGCTGGTCATCCCCAGGAAGCGGAAGACTCGGCCCATCAGCTCCGACTGGTATTCGGCGAGGTAGTCGTTGACGGTCACGATGTGGACGCCGCGCCCGGTCAGGGCGTTCAGGTAGGCCGGGGCGGTGGCAACGAGGGTTTTACCTTCACCGGTCTTCATTTCGGCGATGTTGCCCAGGTGAAGCGCTGCTCCACCCATCAGCTGCACATCGAAGTGGCGCATGCCGAGTGTGCGGCCCGCGGCTTCACGGACGGCGGCGAAGGCTTCCGGCAGCAGGTCGTCCAGGCTCTCGCCGCCGGCGTACCGCTCCTTGAAGCGTTCCGTTTCCCCCCGGAGTTCGGCGTCCGACATGCCCCTGTACTCGTCCTCGAGCACGTTGATCGCATCGGCGTAATTGCGCAGTGTCTTCAGCGTCTTCTTATCGCCTGTACGAAGAACCCGTTCGAGTAGTGATGCCACTGATTTGCTCCCAATCTAGTGTTGCCTAATTCTGGCGTCCCCAGTCTACGTGAGAGACGTTTGGCAGAGTGCCGGTGTTCCCGCAGCGGGGCTATTCACGGCATACTGCCAGCTTTAGCGCGGAGGCAAGATTCCCCGACGGTTTTACGATAACGTCATGCAGCCCCAGCCAATCTGCCATCATACGTAGTTCTGCGGCAAGCTCAACGGCTGTATGCGGCGGAGCGTTGTCTTCCCGGTGGGCGGCCTGCACCAGCAGAGCACGGTTGGAGCGGTCCGCTTTGAGGTCCACCCGCGCCGCGAACTGCTCCCCCAGCAGGAAAGGCAGCACGTAATAGCCGTAGCAGCGTTTCAGCGGCGGCGTGTAAATCTCAAGGCGGTACCGGAAGCCAAAGAGCGACTCAAGCCGCTTCCGCTCAAAAACCATGGAATCAAAGGGGCTCAGGAGTGCGCGGGCCGAGGACTTGCGCGGGATGACCGCATCCGCGTGCAGATATGCCGGGGATCTGAGACCTGCGATGTCAACACGCCGAAGCCGGCCCTCCCGGACCAGTTGTTGGACCGCATCCGCCGTTTCCCGCTGCGGCAGCCGAAAGTAGTCCGCCAGACTGCGGATGGTTCCCACCCCGTGTGCCCGGGCAGCCAGTTCCGTGAGGCGCAGGACCGCCTGCCGGGGATCGGCGGGTTCCAGGGCCGCCGCCCCTGCGGGATGCACGGCGGCCGTGGGGGCGTAGATCCGCTCGAACTGCGGGGTGCGTCCGGCCGAGCTGAGGAGACCGGAAGCAAACAGGTCCTCAAGCACCCGTTTGGACGCACTCCAGTTCCAGCCCCAGTTGCTGGAGTCCCTGGCCTGGACCCCTCCGAGCCGGGCGGCTATCTCCCGGGCTGTCAGCGGCGGGCCGTCGGCGAGGAGCCCAAGGATTTCCGCGCTGAGCCGTTCCTTCAGCTCCGGCTGCAGGGAATGGGCGGTCATCCAAACCCGACTTTGGACCGTGCGCAGGTCGGCGAAAAGCTCGGGACGGATATAGCTGGCCTCATGCGCCCAGTACTCCACCATCCTGCGCGGGGCTTTGGAGGCCAACCGGTCCGGGACAGCTGTGTCGTAGGGTCCCAGCCGCGAAAACAGGGGCAGATAGTGGCTTCGGGACAGCACGTTGACGGAATCAATCTGCAGCAGCTGCAGCCGCTGCAGGGTCCGTTCCACGGACCTTGTGCTCGGGCTTCCGGGGCGTCCCTTCACAAGTCCCTGGGCACCCAGTGCGGTGAGCCGCGCCTGCCGGGGCGTGAGGGTCAGGGTCATACCGCCATCCTAGGCGCAGCAAGAAGGCCCCCGGGGGATGAACCGTTCAACACGTTCCATCACAGCCGGAGGCCTTCAGCGGGCCGTCACGTCAAGGGCGCTGCATCATGCAGTCTTGGCTTCTTCCCCTTCACGGTATCCGCGCACCTCTTCCTTGATGTCATCGGAACCTTCGGTGTCCCCGGAATCAAGGGTAATCACACCGTAAGTCCAGCCCCGGCGCCGGTACACCACGGAGGGCGCTCCGGTGGCGGAGTCCACGAACAGGTAGAAATCGTGGCCGACCAGCTCCATAGCATCCACGGCGTCGTCAAGGCTCATGGGGGCACCCGGGAAGACCTTGCGCCGAATCAGGACTGGGCAGTTCTCGGCCGGTTCCGCAGACTCTTCATCACTCTGAGCGGTGACGGCATCAGCGTTGGCTGCTTCCTTTTCCAACTGGGTGTGCAGCGGTTCGCTGGTACTTACCGTCGCAAGATCTGCGGTGGCAAGCCGGACTGCTACCGGGGTGTGGCGGCCATGGTGGACCTTTCTGCGGTCGCTGGCCCTGCGCAGGCGTTCGATGAGTTTGGCGTACGCAAGGTCGAAGGCGGCGAACTTGTCGCCTGAGGTGGCCTCTGCACGTACCACGGGGCCCCGGCCGACAACCGTCAATTCCACGGTCAGAGAGCTGTCGGCTTCACGGACGTTGGGCTGCTTGGTGACTCGTGCGTCTACCCGCTGGACCTTGTTCGCCAGGTTCTCCACCTTGGCGATTCGTTCTTCGGCATACTCCCGGAACCGGTCGGATACTGCAACGTTGCGTCCGCTAATCATGAATTCCATGGTGCCCTCCAATAGATTTCGGTGACACAGCACCGGCCGCTGTCAAAATCCTGCGACCGCTGCCGCAGGACAACTCCGCTTCTTGAAGCTGTCCATACCAACACGTTAGATCACTGCCCAGCGTTATTCACCTCCGGACATTCCGATTACCTTAGCCGTGTCCCGTGGACTACGATCCGCCCTCAATGTAATTTGCATCACTTGCCGGACCTGCAGTGGCTGCGATGACTACGGCACCTTCGACACGCGCCCCTGCAGCCCGCAGCGCACGCGTGGCCTCCGCCAGCGTCGCCCCGGTGGTGAGGACATCGTCGACGACGAGACACCGCGTGCCTGCCAGTGTGCCTGCAGGTCCGGCAGTCATAGTTCCGTAAACATTCCGGCGCCGCCCCTTCCGTCCCAGGCTCTTTTGGCTTGCCCCGGAGATCCCGGACGCAGCGGCAACCAGGGCGCCTGGCCGCAGCACGTCCCGCGGACCGCGTCCCGCCAAGCGGAGCACCGGCGCAACCCCCGTCCCGGCCGGCAGCAGCCCGCCGGTCCTCAGTGCGGCCAGCAGCATCGTCAATGGGTTATAGCCGCGGCGGCGCAGCGCGCGGCCCGTCCCCGGAACGGGCACCAGCAAAAGCCCGGTACTGCTGCCGATGTCCTGCACGGCATGATGAAGTGCTCCGGCGAGGACCGGACGGAGCACACCGGCGAGGTCGGTGTGGCCGTGGTTCTTATAGGCGAGCAGCACCCGTGCCAGGCCGCCCGCGTAGCGGCCGGCGGCCAGCACCGGCAGCGCCGACAGTTCCACATCGGGCAGATCCGGCTCGGGCAGAGTCTTCGGCCCGCAGGCACCGGCCTCCGGTTCCATCTGCCTCCCGGCCTCGGCGCGCGGAAGCAGTTCTGCCGCAGCCTGGGCGTAGTAGGGGCGGGTGCCGCTGCGCCGGACCCTGCCCCGGCAGCCGGGACACAGGGATGAATCCGGTGCTCCGCAGACCACGCAGGACGTCGGCAGCAGTACGGCAAGCAGATCAGCCCAAGCGGCGCCGACCGCGGCAGCCCACGGCTTCAGCCGCCACCGGTCCGCGGCGCTGCCTAAAAGGGCCGGGGCGCTGCCCAAAAGGGCCCGGAAACCGGCCCGGAGCGGAAGGCGAGCCCGCCACGGCGAGTCCGCAGCGAAGGGTGGTGAAGGATCCGGTATCTCCATGCCGTCATCCTGGGGCAGGGAACGCCGCGAATCAGTAAACGCTCATCCTGAGGTGGGAACCCAGGACCCGGCGGCGGTTTCGCTTCGCCTGTGCAGGACGGGTGCGCCTGGAAGGGGCTACCCGGGGAAGGCCGGATCCAGCAGTTCCTTGCCCACCTCGTACCAGCTGTTGCCCATCCGCTTGAACATGGCCTCGTCGGTCTGAACGTAGATGTCCTGTTCACCCTTGCCGGCACTGAGGCTGGTAATACCGGTCAGGCCGGCCAGCGGTTCAGGGCTGGAACCCAAACGCAGAATCACGGGCGTGACCTGGTTGTCCGGGGACGTCTGCAACGCGACGATGGAATCCTGCGAGACCCACTTGGCGCGGTTCACGGGAAGCGTCTGAGGAATTCCGGAGCCCGTGTTGGCGGTGACTGCCAGCTCCAGCGGAGTGGTCAGGGTCTTCGGGGTTCCGTCCGTGTCGCGCACGACACCGGCAACGAACACGTGGCTTTTCCCGCCCTGGCTTGTCACCAGCAGAGCACGCGCCCCGTCCCTGGAAATCCGAAGCTCGGAAACTGCCACTTCATTCAGCCAGGCCACCGGCAGTGACAGGACCTGTTCCGGTCCCCCGCCCGGCGGCAATGCAAGGATTTTGGCTCCGCCCGCGGTGTTCGAGGCCGTCCACGTCCACTTTTCCACATCAATACTCGGGGCGGTCAGCGCCGTGCCGTCAACGACTTTGCGAACGTCCTGGTTGGGTCCGGTAAGGAACAGGGACGTTCGATCCCTGTTGAGGAAGGCAACCGTGGCCAGATCCAGGGAGAGAGCCGGATCCCGCGGACCATACTCCGCAACACTGGGAATGCCCTCGATTGCCTGCGGCTCCACTCCCTTGAAGTAGGCCAGCTCATTTTGATGCACACCAATCTGGGTGCTGCCCGCTTCGGGGTCGGCGACGGCGTCGACCAGCGCACTGCTTTCCTTGCCCAGGTCCACGGCCCGCTGGTTGACCGTCATGCTGACCGAGTTCACGTTGTTGAGGTTGGTCAGGTTTTGCTGCAGCTGCAGGGCCATCTGCTGCCGGTTAAGGTCATTGGAGTCCTGCAGGACCTCAGCGGACAGATCCACCGTCGCCACGCCGGAGACCACCGGTACGGCATCCCGGGCAAGGGCCGTACCCGCCGGGAAGGCGCTGCTGACGGCCCCCTGGAGATAGGGTGCCGGCCCCTCCAGCATTGCCTTGACCACGTTGGCCGCAATGCCTGACTTTTGGACGAACCAGCGGGTGTCGGGAACCCAGAACTCAAAGTTGCTCGAATAGAAATAAAGGTTGTGGGAGAGGAACAGCAGCGAGAAATTGACCTCGGAGATCATGATTCCGTTGGGAATGGCGTTGATCCGCCACTGGCCGTCTTCCTGTTCCACGGAGGCGGAGACCGTTTCCGTGGTACCCAAGGCCTTGTCGGTGCGAATTCCGCGCGTATCCAGAGCTCCCACCACTTCCAGCTGGATGGCGTAGCTCGTCCCGTCAGCCGCCGGCACGATATCCGGATCCGCGCCGTAAATCAGCACCCGGTCATTCGGGGTCCAGGTTTCAGCCAGGGAGTCGGTCAGGAATTCGCGGGCCACGCTGTAATCATCTGCTGCACCAGTTCCTGCGGTGATGAAACCCTGCAGGATTTCCGCCGGAGAGTCTCCTCCGTTTTGGCTGGGTCCGCGCGGAGCCACGTCAAAGGTGTCCACCAGTGAGCTGCCGTCGCTGTCCGCGGAGGCCGTGCCCACGGGGCCGGTGGTGGGAATGGAGGAACATCCGGACAGGACCGCCATCAGCAGAGCCGCCATGAGCACCAGCTTCGCGAACGGCCGGGCGGAAGCGGAGTTTTCAGCGTCCATCGGTCGGCTCCTGGGCTGATGCGTCTGCGGGCGAGGTTACCGGTGTGATGACGGGAGCAGGTGCACGGGCGGTCAGCGCACGGGTTCCGGGGGCGCCGTCGTACGGTGACAACGGCACCGGCGATTCGGCAAACGGCACCCCGTGACGGCGGGGCAGGGTAAGCCGGAAGCAGGCTCCGTCTCCGGGGCGCCCCCAGGCCTGGAGCAGTCCCCCGTGCAGCAAAGCGTCTTCGACGGCGATGGACAGTCCAAGTCCACTGCCGCCCGTTGTCCGCGCCCGGGCCGGATCAGCGCGCCAGAAGCGGTCGAACACCCGTGAAGCTTCGTCGTCGGTCATGCCGATGCCATGATCCCGCACTGCCACCGCAACGGCGTCAAGGTTGGAGGCAATGGCAATCTCAATGGGCTTTCCTTCGCCGTGTTCCAGGGCGTTGACCACCAGGTTGCGGATAATGCGTTCGATCCGCCGCGGGTCCGCGTCCACCATGCAGCTGGTTTCCTTGGAGACCACAGTGATTTCCGATCCGATGTTCAAGGCCAGCGGTTCCGTCGCGTCGATGACGTCGCGGACCACGGTGAATATGTCGGTGGGCTCCAGATCAGGCGATGCCGCACCGGCGTCGAAGCGGGAAATTTCCAGCAGGTCAGCGAGCAGGGCCTGGAAACGTTCCACCTGGTGGTAGAGCAGCTCCGTGGAACGGCGGCTGATGGGGTCAAACCCGTCCCGCGCGTCGTAAAGAACCTCGGCCGCCATCCGCACAGTAGTCAGCGGCGTGCGCAGTTCGTGGGACACGTCCGAGACGAAGACCTGCTGCATCCGCGAAAGCTGGGCCAGCTGTGTGATCTGATCCTGCAGGGTGGCCGCCATGTGGTTGAAGGACGCGGCCAGGCGGGCGACGTCGTCCTCGCCCTTGACGACCATGCGTTCCTGCAGCTCGCCGGCGGCCAGCTTTTCGGAGACCGCCGCCGCGTCACTGATGGCTCCGACTCCGGCCTTGGCGACAATCCAGGCAATGGTCCCGATGATCACCAGGAGCAGCCCGCCGGCGATCCACAGGATGCGGTGGATGTCATCGAGGGTCTGCTGCATGGAGGACAGGTCATAGATCAGGTAGAGGGCGTATTCGGCCCGGTCCGGCGGGAGGGTGACCTTGGTGCCGAAGGCCAGCCCGGGCTCACCGTGGGACAGGGCCAGGGCGGACCAGTGGATGGTGTCGCGGTCGTCATCAACATCGATGCTTCGAACGGACTCGCTCAGGGTCAGCGGAATGCTGCCGGCAGTGATGCCCTCCCCCAGAGTCTGGGAGACAAAAAGGTCCTGTTCCTGGCCCGGCAGGGGGCTAAGCAGGTAAAGGCGGGGCGCGTCGGCCCCCTGTCCCTCCAGCAGCGAGAGCGTGTTGGAAACCAGCCGTTCGGTTCCTTCACGGTCCGTGGCTGCAGTGGTCCGGAAGTTTTCCTTGGCCGAGACGAGCCCTGCCGTGGCCTCTGACTGGAACTGCTTCAGGCGCTCTTCATAGAGCGCGCCGGCAATCTGATGCGAGAGGAAAGCACCCACGCCGCCGCAGGCGAGGGTGACCAGGAGCAGCGTGGAGACCACGGTCTTGAACAGCAGGGAACGCCGCCACATGCGGGCGATCCGGTGAAATGTTTCCTTGCGCAGCGCGTCGCGGAACTGCCTGAGCGTCCGCAGCAGTGCCGGGAGGACTTCGGTCTTCAGGACCGAAGTCCCCTGCCGCCTAGCTCTGACCGGCTTTGTAACCGACACCGCGCACCGTCAGGACTATTTCGGGTGCTTCGGGGTCGCGCTCGATCTTGGAACGAAGCCGCTGCACATGGACATTAACCAACCGGGTATCGGCCGCGTGGCGGTAACCCCAGACCTGCTCCAGCAGCATTTCACGGGTGAATACCTGCCAGGGCTTCCGTGCCAGGGCCACCAGCAGGTCGAATTCCAGCGGTGTGAGGGAAATGGTGTCAGCGCCGCGGGTGACCACGTGGCCGGCCACGTCGATGGACACCTCTTTGATGCTGAGGGTTTCCGGGGATTTCGTGTCGCCCGGACGCAGCCGTGCCCGAACCCGGGCCACGAGCTCGGCAGGCTTGAAGGGTTTCGGAACGTAGTCGTCCGCCCCTGATTCCAGGCCCCGGACGACGTCGGAGGTGTCCGACTTTGCGGTCAGCATGACGATTGGCACGTCGGATTCACCACGGATCTGCCGGCACACCTCGATCCCGTCGATCCCGGGGAGCATGAGGTCCAGCAGGACAAGGTCGGGCTTGGTATGGCGGAAAATGTCCAGCGCCTTGGAACCGTCCGCGCAGAAGACAGGGTCGAACCCGTCGTTGCGGAGCACAATGCCGATCATCTCGGCCAATGCTTCGTCGTCGTCCACGACCAATATGCGTGCCTTCATAACTCCCTGTCCCCAGTTGACTGCTCAAGCCGGTTCCTCGTTGCGGTGCTTGCCCGGACCATTTTCTCCGGCTGCCCGGCGGCCTGCGCGGGCTGCTGCCTGCTGTCCGGAATGCGGGGCATCCGGCATGTCCGAGGACAGCACGACAGCTGGCAGTATCCCTCTCATCCTAGAGGACGTAGAATCCGGCGGGTTTTCTCCGCGACGCCGGGACCGCTCTGGAACTATAGTCGGAGCACGGAAAACAACGGTTTGGGGGGCATGCTTTGGGTCAGGACAATCACAGCGGCGAGGAGCCGAAGGAACCCGTTCGGCCGCCTGCGGCCGGCCCGGAGTACAACGACGACGCCGGGACCGGCGACGGCGGGACCGGCGCTGGCGGAAGCGGCGGCACCGGGAGCGGCGGTACCGGGAACGCAGCGCAGCCGCCCTCCCTGTGGGCAGCACCGGGAGCGCAGAACTCCCCCGAACCCCCGTCCGCGTGGGGACCTCCCGCAAGCCAGCCACCCACCACTCCCCCGCTGCCCCGGCAACCGGAACCGCCGCAGGGCTGGGGACAGCAGTGGGGACAACCCGGCCAGCAGAACCCGTGGGGCCAGACCAATCAGCAGTGGCCGGGTCCGGGAGCTCCCGGTGCTCCCGGCGTGTTCCCGCCGGGGACTCCCGGCCAGCCCTGGGGCTCTCCCGGTTACCTCCCCCAGGGCGGATGGACACCTCCGCCCAAGCCCGGCGTTATCCCGCTGCGGCCGCTGGGCCTGGGCGAACTGCTGGACGGCGCCTTCCAGGCCTGCCGGAAAAACGCTGCGGCAACCTTTGGAACGGCCCTGCTGATTCAGGGCGTTATTGCAGTGCTGACCTATCTGGTGGCGGGCAGCTTCTTCTCTTCGGACCTGTTCAGCACCGATGTGGACGGCTCCGAATTCACTGTCGAGGAGTTCGAGTCCAGTCAGGGCTCCTTGGGCTGGTCCCTGACAGCTGTCTCCCTTCTGGGAGTGGTGTCCGTGGTGGGCGTCCTGCTGCTTCAGGGCATCCTGGTGGTGCCCGTCGCGCGCTCCATCCTGAACCTGAAAACGGGCTTTGCCCAAACCTGGCGGCTCTCCCGCTCCCGGCTCCTTCCCCTGGCCGGGCTGGGGCTGCTTCTGCTCGCGGCGATCGTCGTCGGGATTGTGGTGTTCTCCCTCCTCCTGGCAGTGATCCTGCAGTTCCTGGGCGCCGCCGGCATTGCCGTCCTGGTACTGGGCATCCTGGCGTTGATTGCTGTCTTCGTCTGGCTGGCAGTCAAGTTGGCGCTGGCACCGGCCGCACTGGTCCTGGAACCTGCCGGGGTTTTTGCCTCGCTGCGCCGGTCCTGGGAACTGACCAAACGAAATTTCTGGCGTTCGTTCGGGATCCTGGCGCTAACGGCGATCCTGGTGTCCATCGTTTCGTCCGTCATCAGCACACCTGTGGTCCTGATTCTGAGTTTCGTCACTGCTTTTGGCAGCGGTTCAGAGCCCGATGCCGGCACGGCAATGGCCCTTGTGGCGCTGAACGTGGCCATCAGTACTTTTTTCGGTGCCATCGGATACGCGTTCCAGTCAGCCGTCACCTCGCTGCTGTACGTCGATCTCCGCATCCGCCGGGAAGGCTTTGACCTCACCCTCATGAAGGAGCAGGAACTCGCGGGATCCACCCCCGATCTGGTGCCGGGGCGCCGCAGCGGGTCCGGCGGATGACGGTGCTGCCGCGTGCCGGAGTTCGCTTCGACGTGCCGGTGCTCCCCGACGGCGGCCAGGGACGCGGGTGGGCCGAAAAGGAACTCTCCCGGTCCGTGTACAAGGAGGCTGAGCCAAGCCTGCTCGACCGGTTTTGGCAGTGGGTGGGCGATTTTTTCTCCCGGCTGCTGGAGGGCATCACCGGCGTGGATCCCACTCTCGGTGTCCTCTTTCTTGCGGCGGGAGCAGCCGTTGTTCTGGCGGCTGCGGTTTTCCTGGTCCGGCCCCGGCTGAACGCACGGCGCCGCAAGGCGGTTTTCGACTCACCTGAAATCCGGATTGCACTAGACCACCGCAGATTAGCCGAGGAGGCCGCCTCCCGAGAAGAATGGGACACTGCCCTGACAGAGCGGCTGCGCGCCGTGATCCGCTCGGCGGAGGAACGCGTGATCCTTGAACCGCGTGCCGGCCGCACGGCGGCCGAGGCAGGGCAGGAGCTCGGCGGAGCCTTTCCCTCTGCTCGGGAAGAAATCCATTGGCTGGCCCGGCGCTTTGACGAAGTCCGATACGGGCATCTGTCCGCCGTTTCTGCTGACGTCATCCGTGCCCGGGACCTTGACGGGCTGCTGGAACGCTCCTCCCCGTCCGCCGGATCGGCTCCGCTTTCAGCCTTGGCGGTGCCGCGGTGAGCACAGTGCACAAGGCCGGCGCGCCCGCGGAAACGCCGGCGGATCCCGTGGCTGCTGAGGCAACGGCTCCTTCTGCCGCAGCATCCGGAGGCAGGGCCCTCCGGGCACGCCTGCGGGCCTGGCGGGTGTGGATCATCCTGGCACTGGTGCTCTGCGCCGTAGTTCTGCTGCGCATCCTGACCGGCTCCGGCAGTGACGGTGCCCCGCTCTCACCCGCCAATCCCGCCCCGGCCGGTGCCATGGCCGCAGCTCAAATCCTGGACGAGCAGGGAGTAGATGTGCATGCGCCGGGTTCCTTCGAGGAGGCGCTGGCCCTGCTGAAAGACGACGGGGACCAGTCAACGCTTCTGCTGTTCGACCCCGACGGCTTCCTCAGCCAGGAGCAGCTGGCAGAGCTGAACGGGCTGGCCCGCCGGCAGGTCCTGGTGGAGCCCACCTTTTTCCAGCTTTCCGAACTGGCGCCGGGCATCCGTTCGGCGGGCGTCCTGCCTGCAACAGATGCGCCGCTGAACGCTGACTGTGACGCGGCAGATGCCCAAGCGGCCGAGCGGATTACCGCAGGCGGGTATGCCTATCGTGCTCCCGCTGCCTGTTTCCCTCCGCCAGAAGACAGCCCCGGCGCCGGTGCGGACAGCAGTGCCGCCGCCGGCTCCTATGCAACGGACGACGACGCCGGCGTCGTCGTCCTGGGAAACTCGGCAGTCCTGGCCAATGAGACGCTCGCGGACCACGGCAACGCAGCCCTGGCACTGCGCACGCTGGGTTCCACCGGGACGCTGGTCTGGTATCTGCCCACTGTCGCCGACACACCGGCTGCGGCGGTGCCCGAAGATCCGCGGGCGCTGCTGCCCGGCTGGGTGGATCCGCTGCTGCTGTGGCTGTTGGTCGTAGCAGTTTTGGCAATGCTGTGGCGCGGACGCCGCCTGGGGCCGCTCGCGGCGGAACCGCTGCCCGTAGTGGTACGGTCCGCAGAGACGGCTGAAGGACGCGCCCGGCTCTATCAGGACGGCCGGGCGTTGGACCGCGCGGCCGCAACACTGCGCGCCGCCGCGCTGACACGGTTGTCCGCCCGGCTCCGGCTGGGCCCCGCCAGCAGCACCGACACCGTGGTGCGTGCAGTCGCGGCAGCCACCGGACGGCCGGTGCACGAGGTGGACCACCTGCTGAACCGTGCCGCCCCCGCCAGCGACGCCGCACTTGTTCAGTGGTCCCAGGAATTGCAAGCCCTAGAGGAAGAGGTCACCGCATCATGAGCCAGCAGGACCAACAGGACCAGCAGGAAGAGCAGTATCAGCAGGACGGGCAGGCTCCGGGCCCGGCGGCAACCGCTCCGGATCCCGTCCGCCAGGCGCTGCTGGATGTGCGGCGGGAGGTGGCCAAGGCAGTGGTGGGGCAGGACGCGGCGGTGACCGGACTGATCATCGCGCTGCTGGCCCGCGGCCATGTGCTGCTCGAAGGCGTGCCCGGTGTTGCCAAGACGCTCCTGGTGCGTTCCCTGGCCGCCGCCCTGGATCTGGACACGAAGCGGGTGCAGTTCACTCCAGACCTCATGCCCGGCGATGTCACCGGATCGCTGATCTATGACGGCCGCAGCTCGGAATTCACGTTCCGGGAAGGCCCCGTCTTCACGAATATCCTGCTGGCCGATGAAATCAACCGCACTCCGCCCAAAACCCAGGCCTCGCTGCTGGAAGCCATGGAGGAGCGCCAGGTTTCCGTGGACGGTGTCAGCCGCCGGCTGCCCGATCCCTTCATCGTGGCCGCCACCCAGAACCCCGTGGAGTATGAAGGAACATACTCCCTGCCTGAAGCGCAGCTGGACCGGTTCCTGCTCAAGCTCACCCTGGACCTGCCAGGACGCGACGACGAAATTGAGATCATCCGGCGGCACAGCGGCGGTTTCGATCCCCGGGACCTTGCTGCCGCCGGAGTCCGTGCCGTCGCGGGCGCGGCCGATCTCGAGAAAGCGCGGCAGGCGGCGGCCGCCGTGGCGGTGTCCCCCGAAGTCCTCGGCTACATTGTGGACCTGGTCCGGGCCACCCGGGCGGCGCCGTCGTTCCAGCTTGGCGTTTCCCCCCGCGGCGCAACGGCGCTGCTCAATACCTCCCGCGCCTGGGCCTGGCTTTCAGGACGGACCTTTGTCACGCCCGACGACGTCAAGGCCCTGACCCTGCCGGCGCTGCGCCACCGGGTGTCCCTCCGCCCCGAAGCGCAGATGGATGGCGTCAGCGTGGATGATGTCCTGGGCAGCATTTTGGCCACCGTTCCGGTTCCCCGTTAGGACGCCGGTTCGCGATGGCAATCTCCGGCCGGTTTGTCCTCCTCGCCGCGGCAGGCGTTGTTGCCATCCTGCTTTTTCCCGGCAGCACCGCCCTGTGGCTGTGGACAGCATTCCTGTGCGCGGCGGCCGCAGTTGACCTGCTTGCGGCCGCATCACCCCGCGCTCTGACCCTGCAGCGCACCGAACCCGTCAGTGTGCGCCTCACCGAGCCAGCCGCCGTCGTGCTGACCGTGCGCAACGGGAGCCGGCGCACCCTCAACGGGTGGTTCCGGGACGGCTGGCAACCCTCCGCGGGGGCCGCCAACCCGGTCCAGCGGATCCGCGTTCCGGCAGGTGAGGCCAGAAGATTCGAGGTGCAGCTGCTTCCCGAACGCCGGGGGGAGCTGCACAGCGGAACGGTCACCGTCCGCAGCTTCGGTCCGCTGGGACTGGCCGCCCGCCAGCGCACCCTGCGCAGCCCGGCGGTGCTGCGGGTCCTGCCGCCGTTCCATTCCAAGCGCCATCTGCCGTCCAAGCTGCGGCGGCTGCGGGAACTGGACGGCAATGCCTCGGTCCAGCTGCGCGGAGCAGGCACGGAATTTGATTCGCTGCGTGACTATGTGCGCGGCGACGACGTCCGGTCCATTGACTGGCGTGCCACTGCCCGGCGCCGGGACACCGTGGTGCGGACCTGGCGCCCGGAGCGGGACCGGCGGGTAGTTCTCCTCCTGGATACTTCCCGCACCTCCGCCGCGAGGATCGGGGAGGAGCCGCGGCTGGACACCGGGATCGAGGCCGCCCTGCTGCTGGCGATGCTGGCTTCCGGCGGCGCGGACCGCGTGGATTTCCTGGCCTTTGACCGGCGGATCCGGGCGCGGGTGAGCTCCGGCGGAAAGGGCAACCTCCTGAACCGTCTGGTCACCGCGATGGCGCCGCTTCAGGCGGAGCTGATCGAAGCGGACTTTTCCCTGGTGCCCGGAGCGGTCCAGTCGGTCTCCACCCGGCGGTCCCTGGTGGTGCTGATTACGGCACTGGACTCCGGCGCGCTGGAAGAAGGCCTGCTGCCCGTGCTGCCGCAGCTGCTGGAGAAACACCTGGTCGTGATCGCCTCGGTCCGGGATCCTGAATTGGAGGACCTGCGCCGGCAGCGGTCCACGGCAAGCGAGGTCTTCCGTGCCGCTGCCGCCGAGCGTGCCCTGCTCGACCGGGCTGCCGTGACGGCCTATCTGCGGTCCATGGGGGCCGAGGTGGTTGATGAGACTCCGCACGAGCTGCCGCCCAAACTCGCGGACCTGTATATCCGGCTCAAGGCCTCGGGAAGGCTGTAGATCATGGAAGATTCACCGTCGCCCCACACATCCGGCCCGGGCGGACCGGAATCGGTCTACCGCAGCGTCCTCGGAGCGGATTTTGAGCGGCTGCAGCCTGAGCTGCAGGAGTATTTTTCGGCAGCGCCGGGAGACGGAGTTTACGGGGAGGGCGCCGGAGTCTTCGAATCCGCCGGCTGCCCCCGGCCGTGGCTGCGGCCGCTGCTGAAACTGATGCCGGTCTCCAATGCGTTCTTCCCCGATTACGGCACCAATGTGCCCTTCACGATCCGCAACTATCCCCATTGGGATCCGGAGAACCGACCCTCGCTGACCGCGGTGCGGACCTTCCGGTTTCCGGCCGGGAACCGGGTCTTCGAGGACACCACCACACTGACCGGCCCCGGACAGCTCACGGATTATCTGGGCAGGAAACGGAACCTCGCCACCGATCTGGTGCTGACCGTGACTGGGGACGGGCACCTGCGGATGGATTCACCGGGCGGCCGGCTCTTCCTGGGCCCGCTGCGGCTGCCGCTGCCGGCCTTCGCTGCAGCGGATGCCCATGTGGAGCAGTGTTACGACGCCGGTGCCGGTCTCTTCCGGATCCGCACCCGCGTGGTGCAGCGGCAGGTGGGAACCATCTTCGTGTATGACGGGAGCTTCAGCTACGAACAGCGCCGGTGGAACGGCCAGCTGCCGGAGGACGCAGTGCCGGCCCGTTGGAAACGGCGCGTTTAAGCGGAGCTTCACAATGCCCGGCCTACCGGAAACGGCCGGCTAGCTTTCAGCGGCCACCTGGGACAGGGCCCCTGCAGCTTGCGTCAGACGGTTCAGGACTTTGCGGGCGGACGACGGCGACGTCTCCGCGAGCTCTCCGGCCGGTGTCAGGCGCAGTGCGGGCAATGCCTGAGGAGACAGGCCGATTTTGTTCCACGGCCGCAGCACATCCTCCACCAGGGCTTTCACCTGGCGCGGTTCAGCGTTGTCGGCGGGAGCGGAAAGGATACCCAGCCACAGACTCTTTCCACCTTCCACTGCTTCCGCAATGGCTTCCCAGTCCGCTCCGGTGAGGCCCGCGGCGGGCAGCGCCGCTCCGGCCGCACCGGCACCCAGTGCCAGCGAGAACGGCGTTTGCGCGCCGGGGCGCAGTGCCGCCGAGCGCCCGGATTCCGGGAGCCGCAGCACCGTCTGCGCAGCACCGGCGTCGGCAAGGGCCTCGATAATGGAGTTCCAGGCGGAGGACACCTCAGTGGAGGGAACCGAACGCAGCGTGCGGTAGCCGCTGGCCGTGGGGATGGTTCCACCCAGCACGTCGGCAATTTCCGGCTCATCCAGCTGGACAATGATTGAGGCGTCCGGGGCAGCCGTACGGGCGCGGGTTACGAAGTCCGCTGCCCCCGCGGCAAGGGACTGCAGCAGTTCGCGGCGGGCGCCGGCGTCGGAAAGGGCCCGCTCCCCGTTGTGCAGGTACAGTCCAGCCGCCAGCGACAGCGGGCCGCGCAGGGAGATCTTCAGCTGGTGGCCGGGGCTTTCCTCCCCGCCCACCACGTCCGCAAGCGCGTTGAGGTCCTGTCCCAGCAGCGAGAGGGCCCGCCGGTGGTCCTTCCCCGGCCGGGGAACCAGGCGCCAGCCGTGCGGCTGCAGGTCCACGGCCAGATCCACCAGCAGGGCTGCGGTGCGGCCCAGCGCGTCGGCACCGGGGCCGCGGTTCGGCAGTTCCACCAGGAACGGCAAATGCGGTTCCCCCAGCTCTCCGCGGATGATCCGCGTGGCTTCCACCGGGTCTGTGCCCGGCCACTGCCCCAGGGCAGTGGCTGTCACCGTGCTGCCGGCCTCAGGCTGCGCCGTACCCTGCCGGTTGCCCTCCTGCTGGCTGTCTTCGTGCTGCCAGTCTTCGTGCTGGTTAGCGTCCCGCTGCATTGCTGTTGCCGCCGTTGTGGTTGTCGGAGATCGCCTGGTGATGCCGGATGACCTCGCTGATGATGAAATTCAGGAACTTTTCGGCGAAGGCCGGGTCCAGGTGGGCGTCCTCGGCGAGGCGGCGGAGCCGGGCGATCTGCGCGGCTTCGCGGCCCGGATCTCCGGGCGGCAGGTTGTGCACCGCTTTGAGCATCCCCACCCGCTGGGTGGCCTTAAACCGTTCGGCGAGCAGATAGACCAAGGTCGCGTCGATGTTGTCGATGCTGCTGCGTACTGCCAGCAGCTCCTGCATGACGTCCTCGGACACGGTTCCGGCGAGGGAACTGGCCGAGGGATCGAACTCGAACTCATCTGCGGGCGTATCAGTCATGGATCCAGTCTAGGGTCCGCCCCGCGGCGGACGCCGCACATTACGTCCCGGAGATACCGCTTA
Source organism: Arthrobacter sp. TJ-58 (assembly GCF_058269295.1). Taxonomy (NCBI): domain Bacteria; kingdom Bacillati; phylum Actinomycetota; class Actinomycetes; order Micrococcales; family Micrococcaceae; genus Arthrobacter; species Arthrobacter sp. TJ-58. The sequence continues at coordinate 661,321 of NZ_JBZCNM010000002.1, read as the reverse complement.
GGACACCGCGGCGGGATTCCATTCCAGGGAACGCGCCGAATCGATCGTGGCCTGGCCCAGCACGCGGGTGCCCTGGTAGACCACCATGGACTGGCCCGGAGCCACGCCGCGCATCGGCTCGTTCAGGCGGACCACCAGCTCCTCGCGGACACCGCCGTCGGCCTCCTCGGAGGCAACGTCTTCCATCCAGCCGCGGGCCGGAACGGGGTCGCCGTGGGCGCGGACCTGCACCATGCAGTCGAACTCGGTGCGGGCAGCGATCTCGGGAATCGGCAGCCCGGCCCAGGAGATCTTGATGCCGCGCATCTGGTCGATGTTGAGCAGCTTTTCCGGACCCACCACCACCTTGTTTTCCTTGGGCCGGATTTCCAGCACAAAGCGGGGCTTGCCGTCGTCGGCGGGGCGGCCCAGCTTCAGGCCCTTGCGCTGGCCCACGGTGAAGGCGTTGGCGCCGGGGTGCGTGCCGATCTTCTCGCCGGAGGAATCCACAATGTCACCCTCCGTCATGTCGATGCGCTCTTCGAGCCAGCCGCGGGTGTCGCCGTCGGGGATGAAGCAGATGTCGTGGCTGTCCGGCTTGTTGGCCACGGACAGGCCGCGGCGTTCCGCTTCGGCCCGGACTTCGGCCTTGGACGGGGTTTCGGCCAGCGGGAACATGGAGTGCTTGAGCTGTTCGTGCGTGAGCACGCCCAGCACGTAGGACTGGTCCTTCGCCCAGTCCGCGGCGCGGTGCAGCTCGGGATTGCCGTCGGCGTCGGTGATCACCTTGGCGTAGTGGCCGGTGCAGACGGCGTCGAAGCCCAGGGCCAGCGCCTTCTCCAGCAGGGCGGCGAACTTGATCCGCTCGTTGCAGCGCATGCAGGGGTTCGGTGTGCGGCCGGCGGCGTATTCGGCGATGAAGTCATCCACCACGTCTTCCTTAAACCGCTCGGAGAAATCCCAGACGTAATAGGGGATGCCAAGGATGTCACACGCGCGCCAGGCGTCCCGCGAGTCCTCGATGGTGCAGCAGCCCCTGCTGCCGGTGCGGAGCGTTCCGGGCATGCGGGACAGCGCCAGGTGGACGCCGACGACGTCGTGCCCCGCTTCCACTGCCCGTGCTGCGGCTACTGCGGAGTCCACTCCGCCGCTCATTGCTGCCAAAACCTTCATGAAGAAAAACCTGTTCCTGCTGTTTGGATGCTGCTGACGTGGGAGGCCATTCCGGCTTTCTTGGCCCGTTCGTATGCTTCGGGAAGTGCCATCAACAAGGAGTCAACGTCCGCGGCGGTGGTTGTATGCCCGAGGCTGAAACGCTGGGCGCCGCGGGCTTCCGTTTCACTGAGTCCCATGGCCAGCAGGACGTGCGAGGGGCGGGGTACTCCCGCGGTGCAGGCCGACCCGGTGGAGGATTCCACTCCGGCCAGATCCAGCAGGAACAGCAGTGAATCGCCTTCGCAGCCGGGGAACGTGAAGTGGGCGTTGCCCGGCAGCCGGGCCGGCATTGCGCCGTCGGCCGTTCCGGCACTGTCTCGCGCACCGCGAAGCACTGCGTCGGGGACTGCCCGTTCCACACCGGCGATGAGGACGTCCCGCAACTCCCGCAGGCGGGCGGACTCGGCCGGAAGGTTCTCCGTGGCTTCGCGCGCTGCGGCGGCAAAGGCGGCAATGCCGGGGGTATCCAGGGTGCCCGAGCGGATGTCGCGCTCCTGGCCGCCGCCGTGCATCACCGGCGTAAGCTTCACGGCCCGGCCGACGACGAGCGCACCGATGCCCACGGGCCCGCCGATCTTATGTCCGCTGATGGCCATGGTGTCCACGCCGGAGGCGCGGAAGTCCACCGGCAGCGCACCGAAAGCCTGGACGGCGTCGGTATGCACAGGCACTGAATACTCATGGGCAAGAGCGGTCAGGGCCGGAATGTCCTGAACGGTGCCCACTTCATTATTGGCCCACATGACGGTCAGCAGGGCAGTGGTGTCCGCGTGTGCTGCAAGTTCGGCGCGGACGGCTTCCTCGGAGACCACTCCGTTGTGGTCCACCGGCAGCCATACCGCGGTGGCACCCTCGTGCTTTTCCAGCCACTGCACGGTGTCCAGGACGGCATGGTGCTCAATCGGAGAACACAGGATGCGGGTGCGGCGGGGATCGGCGTCCCGGCGGGACCAGTACAGCCCTTTGACTGCCAGGTTGTCCGCTTCCGTTCCGCCGGACGTGAAGATGATTTCCGACGGGTGGCAGCCGGCGGCAGCGGCGAGCGCTTCGCGGGACTCCTCCACCACCATCCGGGCGCGGCGGCCGGAGCCGTGCAGCGACGAGGGGTTGCCGCTGCGGCTGAGTTCTGACGTGAGTGCGGCGAGGGCCGAGGCCGAAATAGGCGTGGTCGCCGCGTGATCTAGGTACACGGGCACGTCCTTATTCTAACGGCCGCCGCAACCGGCGCGGGTTCCGTGCCGGAGACCGGATCTGCAGTTCAGGCCGATTTCCTCTCTCCCCGGGACTTTCCCCCGGACTTTCCCGGTCCCGGGCGGAAGGTGGCAGACTGCCCCTGTGACTGCGCTGCCCCCGAAAGCCGCGATACCCGGTGAAGAAGTGCCGGGCAGCCGTGCTGCTCTGCTGCAGGCGCTCGCCGGGCAGCTGTGCGATATGTCTCCCCGACGCCGCCTGCTCGCGGCAGTGGACGGCGTGGACGGCTCCGGCAAAACGACTTTTGCCGATGCCCTGGCGCTTGAGCTGGGCAGGACTGCGGTCCGTCCGGTCATCCGATTGTCCCTTGATGACTTTCATCACCGGCGTCAGGCTCGCTACCGCAGGGGCCGGACTTCGGCCTTGGGGTTCTATTCCGATTCCTACAACCTGGAGCAGTTCCGCAGCTACGTCCTGGATCCGCTGGGACCGGGCGGCAGCGGAAGGTACCGGCCGGCCGGGCACAGTCTGGAGACCGACGCCGTGCTGTCCCCGCCGGAGCTGCCCGCCGCTTTCAACGCCGTCGTCCTGGTGGACGGGCTCTTCCTGCACCGGGACGAGCTGGCGGCTTACTGGGATTTTTCGATCTTCCTCGACGTTCCGTTCACCGTGACCGCCGCCCGCATGGCCGTCCGGGACGGAACACCCGCGGATCCGGAACATCCGGACATGCACCGGTACGTGGGCGGCCAGCGGCTCTATTGTGCCGGCTGTGATCCTGCGGCACGGGCCGCAGTGGTGGTGGAGAATTCCCGTCCGGACCGTCCCCGGATCATTTCCGCGGCCGAAGCCAGCTACCGTGTGCGGCCCCCGGCGGCGGGCCCGGAAACATAGTTCGCTGCCGCAACGTTGTAGCTGCTGTGATGTTGCCTGCGGCAAACCTGCAAGAATGCAAACCGCTGCCTAATATCTGCTGCGCCAATCCGGTGCTGCGCCTGCCGGGCCTGCCGGCCCAACGAGAGGAACTGCTGTGAGCCCGTCCCCCAAGACGCTTTATGAGGTTTTGGGTCTTGCCCCCTCGGCCACAGCTGACGAAATCAAAGCGGCCTACCGCAGGGCTGCGCGCACCAGCCACCCGGACCGCGGCGGAAGCGCCGAAACCTTCCACGTTATTGCCGAGGCATACGAGGTGCTGTCCAACCCGCAGCAGAAGGCCGCCTATGACCTGTCCCTGGGCAGGAAAGGTGCCCGGTCCGGCGGTCCTGCCGCACCGCCGTCGGCCTCCCGCACCGCGTCCGCCCGCGCAGGTTCGGCATCCGCCGAGGAGAACTTGGGCAGCACCCCCCGCTTTGTTCCCGACTTCTCCCCCGGCTCCCCGCCGGTGCTGCCGCTGGCCCTGGCCGGGCAGCAGATCCACGGCGCTCCCCGCCGTCCCGGCTTTTTCGCCCGGCTGGGCTCCGCGGCCGCCGCCCGGTACGACGGCGAAAACCTCACCATAAACCTGCTGCAGCGAACCCTCCTGCCGGACTATCCCGCAGGCCGGCTGGTCAACGGACTGCATGTGCCGGACCGCTCTCCCCGCGGCGGAAACCTGGAGGTGGGCCATGTCCTGCTGGGCGGGTACCGGATGGCCGTGCTGGAATCGCAGGTGGCTTCGCCGGGCAACTACAACTGGGACGGCCGGCATCTGCGCTACCGCGGCCGGGAAGTGAACATCGGCCGCCTGCCGGATGCGGTGCGCACCCTCCAGGACCGCTTCCCGGAATGCAACGTCAGCGGCTGGGTGGTCCTGCACTCTCCCAACGGCAACCCGTTTGAACCGGTGATCGATTATCCGCCCTCGCTGAGCCGGAGCGCCCCGGCCACGGTGCACGTGGTGAACGCCGGAACGCTGCAGCGCGAACTCCGCCGCTTCTTCAACGACGGCCCGCAGCCCCAGGTGGTCCAGCTGCAGGTTCTTGGCGGCCTGCTCGATGCGCTGGCACAGTAGCCGCCGGGCTTAGGATGGGGTTGTGTTCCGCATTCTCTTCCACACCCCTGAAATCCCCGGCAATACCGGCAACGCCATCCGCCTTGCCGCCATTACGGGAGCCGAGCTCCATCTCGTCGAGCCGCTGGGCTTTGACCTGGAGGATTCCAAGCTGCGCCGAGCAGGCCTGGACTACCATGACCTCGCGGTCCTGCACGTGCACCCCACGCTCGAAGCTGCCTGGAAGGCACTGGCTCCGGAACGGGTCTACGCCTTCACCTCCGGCGGTGACACGTCCTACACGGATATCGCCTATCAGCCCGGCGACGTACTGATGTTCGGCCGCGAATCCGTGGGCCTGCCCGAGGACGTCATGCAGGATCCGCACGTCACCGCACGCGTCCGGCTGCCCATGCTGCCCTCACTGCGGTCCCTTAACCTAGCCAACTCCGCCTCAATTGCCGTCTACGAAGCCTGGCGCCAGCACGGCTTCGCAGGTGCCCAGCTCTAAGGACTTCCATGCCCGACACCAACATTGGAACCGCGTTTAACGACGGCGCCGCCGACTTTGAGCGCCTGGCGCCTTCGCTGTGGAATCCGATGGGCAATGCCCTGGTGGCGGCTGCTGAAATCACCATGGGTGAGAGCATCCTCGACGCGGGCTGCGGCACCGGTGCCACCACCATTCCCGCCGCACAGTACGCCGGACCGGAGGGCCGTGTGGACGGCATCGACCTGTCTGCGGAAATGCTGGCGCTGGCCCAGTCAAAGGCCAGCACCCTGTCCCTGGAGAACGTTGCCCTGCACGTGGGAGACATTTCCGACTGGTCCGGCGAGGAACCCTACGACGTCGTTCTCTCCGCCTACTCAATGTTCTTCCTTCCGGACATGGATGCCGGGGCTGCGCACCTGGTGTCCAACCTGCGCCCGGGCGGACGCCTGGCCCTGAGCACCTGGGCCGAGGGCGCCCTGAATCCCTTCACCGATCTGTTCATCGAGGAATGCCGCCGGGAACGTCCTGATGTTGCCGAAGGCCTCGCCGGGTCGCGGAGCAACGCCGAACGCCTCAACACCCCGGAGAAACTGACCTCGTGGCTGGAATCCCTGGGGTTCCAGGACATCAAGGTCCTCTCCACTCCGGGGCAGGTCCAGCTCACACCGCCCCTCGCCTGGGCCTTGGTGATGGGCAGCAGCCTGCGTTTCCTTCTTCCTGAGGACCCGGAAGCGGCGGGTCGGGTCAAAGCATCCTTCCTGGCCCAGTTGGGCGAAGAACACAACCTCAACGCCGACACCCTGATCGCCTCCGCCCGACGGTCCTGACGGTCGGGCGCCCGCTCCTGAGCGGAACCGCCGTTTCAGCCTCCTGAGCCGAACCTGCACCCATCCGGTGCTGTCCCCGCACCGAATAGGGAGTATGGGACTGGTTCGGGAGCAACAGGGAGTTACGGCGGTCGCTGACCGCCCGGCGGGCGGTCAGGCACCGGCTGCGGCCGACTTGCGCCGCAGTGCTGCATCCCCGGGAGGAGCTTTCCACGTATGCTGGACTCCTATGGACACGTCCAACAAAGGACGGCCCTCCGCCGCGCAAGACTCCACACCGGAGGGCGCCGCCGACGCCGCAAAGACCCAAGCGCAGCAGCCCGGCTCCGCAGCCTCGCTGGAGAAGCTTCTGGCAGGAATTGCCGGCGGCAGCCGTGATGACTTCGCAGAGTTTTACGCCCTGACCTCCCGGCGCGTCTACGGCTTGGCCCGGCGCGTGCTGATCGATGCCGAACTCAGCGAGGACACCACCCAGGAGGTCTACCTCCAGGTGTGGACCAGCGCCTCCCGGTTTGATCCCGCCGTCGGCTCGCCGCTGGCCTGGCTGCTGACGCTGGCTCACCGGCGCGCCGTGGACCGGGTCCGTTCCGAACAAAGCTCCGCGAACCGCGAGGCGCGTTTCGGTGCGGCCATGCAGGAACCGGACCATGACAACGTGGTGGATACGGTGACGCAGCGCCTGGACGCCGAAGCCGTGGTGCAGTGCCTGGACTCCCTGACCGACACCCAGCGGGAATCGGTCCGCCTCGCCTACTACGGCGGGCTAACGTACCGGGAGGTTGCCGAAAAGCTCGGAGCCGCAGTACCCACCATCAAATCGCGGATCCGTGACGGATTGATTCGACTCAAGAAGTGCCTGGGGGTGAACGCAGATGCCTGAGAACAGCTTTGATGCCTCCTCGGACGCTCTGGAATCGGACCTTGCACAGGGCCGAATGCTGGAGTGGGCTGAGGTGTATGCCCTGAACGCCCTGCCCGAAAAAGACCGGCAGGCTGTTGATGCGGCCGTGGAACAGGCGGATCCGGATCTCCGCCGGACCTTCCTCCAGCGCGTCTGGGCCACCCGGGAAGCACTGGCCGGAGGATACCGGGCCGAAGCCGCTCCCCCGGCTGATCTGCTGGACCGGATCATGGCCCGGATCCCGCAGGAGGAGAAGGCACCCAAGGATCCCCCTGCCGATCTGCCCAATTCTGCAGTGTCCAACTCCGATGTGTCCGGCGTCCGGCCGGGCGTTCAGCCCGGTGATGAACTTGCGGCCCGCCGCAACCGCCGTTCCCCGCGGTCCGCCGCCGGCCGCTGGATCCTCGCCGGCGCAGCAGCCGCCGCAATCATTGTGGGCGGAGTAACCGTCAGCAACCTCGGACCCGACAGCGTCAGGGAGGAAGTGTTCTCCGCCTCGGACGTGCAGCAGCGGACCATCGACCTGCCCACAGGCGGTACCGCGGAAGTGGCCACCTCCTCAGCGGAGAATGCCGCCGTTGTGACGCTCAAGGGGGTCCCGGCGCCGCCGGAGGGCTCGGTGTACCAAATGTGGCGGGTTCCGGCCGACGGTTCCGATCCGGTATCCGTGGGCACTATGACGGGCGAAGAAGTTTCCGGGACCAAAGCCACGGAACTGACCGACATTGATCCGTACAAGGCCGTGGCGGTCACGGTGGAGCCCGACGGCGGTTCGGTGACGCCCACGCTGCCCATCGTCCTGGTCATCCCCTTCTCTGCCGAAGCCGCCTGAGCCCTCTCTGGCACTGCGGGTGGGGCCTTGACCTTGACACTGCGGAGACCCCTACCGTAAAGAGAAGCAGCCGAACACCGGCTGCCTGTCCCGGAGGGAGCCCGCGATGATTTCGCCGCAGCAGGATGCCTGGCCCATCTCTGAGGTTGCGTCCGGGCGGATCATCGTCCGGGGTCAGAACCCGGCGATGGTCTGCTCGGTGTTGACCCCCACCGCGTGGAAGACTTCGGCACTGGTGCCGTCCGGCAGTCCGAACCGGCGGGCGTTGTCCTGCAGCATGGACTGCACGGCAGCCTCCATGCGGGCGACGTCGGGATGCTGGCTGGCATGGACCCGGATGGCGGCCAGCTTGGTGTCCACGAAGGCGCTGACATCCACGGCATGGTTTTCGCGTTCCCGCGGCGCTCCGTAGAACCACAGCCACGGAACCTTGTACGCTTCCAGGCCCTGCTGGGCCAGCCAGGGAAAGGCGAACGGGTTTTCAGCCGCCGGGTAGACCGCACGCGTGACGATCTCGCCGCAGGCCAGATGGTCCGGATGGCTGGCCTGGATCCGCTCCCAGTTGCGCTCGGGATGCATTGAAAGCACGACGTCGGGACGCACCTGGCGGATCAGCGCCACCACCTTTTCCGTCACCTCGGGGGTCACGGCCAGGAAGCCGTCCCGTTCGCCCAGGAAGTGGACGTTCCGCACACCGGCCAGTTCCGCGGCGGCCTGCTGTTCGCTGCTGCGCAGTTCGGACACGTTGCTCCGGTCCCCCGGCTCAAAGCCGCCGGCATCACCGGCGGTCATGATGCAGTACGTGACGTCGACGCCGGCGGCGGTCCAGGCGGCCACGGTTCCGGCGGCACCAAAATCAATGTCGTCCGGGTGTGCGGCGAAGGCGAGCACCCGCTTGATGCGCGGGGCGGTGGGTTCCATCGGTCAGGACCTGCGCTTCTTGATTTCCTCGGTGGCCTGCGGCAGCACCGAGAACACGTCCCCCACAATTCCGAAGTCCGCTATCTCAAACACCGGTGCATCGGGGTCCTTGTTTACCGCAACAATCACCTTGGCGGTCTGCATGCCGGCTTTCTGCTGGATGGCGCCGGAAATGCCTGCTGAGATGTACAGCTGGGGGGACACCGTTTTGCCGGTCTGGCCCACCTGCGCGGAATGCTCAATCCAGCCCGCGTCCGTAGCTGCGCGCGAAGCGCCGACGGCGCCTCCCAGGGCGTCCGCCAGGTTCTCCACCGGAGTGAAGTCTCCGTCCATGCCTCGTCCACCGGCCACAATGACCCGGGCGTCGGAGAGCTCGGGACGGCCGCTCACACGCTTTTCGGTGCGGGCGGTGACCCGTGCGGCGGGACCGGCATCGGTCACCGCAAGCCGGCGGCGCTCGGGTGCTGCGGGCGTTCCGGCAGCAGCGGGCTCAACGCTGTTGGCCTTGACGGTAATCACCGGAACTCCGGTCTGCACCCGGCAGGTTGAGGTGTAGGAGCCGGCAAGGACGGACTTGGTGACCGACAGATCCGGAGCAATAGCCACGGCATCGGTAATCACGCCGGAGCCCAGCTTCACGCCCACGCGCGCCGCCACCTCGCGGTCCTCGAAAGAATTGCCCAGCAGCACGGCGGCCGGCTCCGCTGCCCGCACCGCATCCGCCAGGAAAGCGGCTTTGGCCGCGATCAGGACATCGGGCAGGTCGCTCTCGGGTTCATATACGGCGTTGACACCGTATTCGCCCAGTGCCCGCAGGACATCATCGCCGAGGGCGCGGGGGCTGGCCACGGCCGGCTCCCCCAGCCCGCGGGCAATGGTCAGCAGTTCTCGGCTCGCGCGCGGCAGCGGCAGGCCCGGCACATCGATAAAGACCAGGACAGAGGCCATGGCGGCTCTCCTTAATACTTCGGGCGCTGCCGGAGCAGCGCCGGTGAAAAGATTCTCAGATCAGTTTGGAGGCGGCCAGGAAGTCCACCAGGGCAATGCCGGCATTGCCGTCATCGGTGATGACGGTTCCCGCGGTCCGCGGCGGACGCGGCGCGGAAGCAGCCACCGTGGTCCAGGAACCGTCCAGGCCAACCTGCGCGGGCTCCAGGCCCAGGTCCTGCAGGGAAAGGACAGTGACGGTCTTTTTCTTGGCCGCCATGATGCCCTTGAAATTGGGGTACCGCGGCTCATTGGCCTGGTCCGTGACGGACACCAGCGCGGGAAGTTCCGCTTCGAGGGTTTCCGAGAAGGAGTCTCCGTCCCGGCGGGCCCGGACGACGGCGGCGTCCCCGGTGCCGGTCACCTCAACCTCGGAGGCGAAGGTTATCTGAGCCAGCCCCAGGCGCTCGGCCAGCTGGGCCGGGACCAGCGATGTTTCGCCGTCCGTGGAGGCCATTCCCGTCAGCACCAGGTCCGGCAGGGCGGGAGCGCCCGGCTCCCCGGCGGCATGCTTCACAGCCTCAGCCAGCACCAGGGACGTTGCCGCGGCATCGGAGCCGGCCAAAGCGGCGTCGTTCACATGGAAGCCCTGATAGGCGCCCATCTGCAGCGCTTTCTTGACAGCGTTGACTGCCGCGTCCGGACCCATGGACAGGGCCGTCACCATATTCCCCGCTGCCTGGCCGCCGCGTTCCTCAGCCAGCTGCAGGGCCGCCTCCAGCGCGTACTCGTCCAGTTCGGAAAGAATGCTGTCGGAGCGGTCCAGGGTGTGGCTGGGGCCGGAAAGATGCCGGTCAAACTGGGCATCGGGGACGTGCTTCACCAAAACAACAATGTTCAGCGGCCTGTCGGCTGAGTCCTGCATGCGGGGCCTTTCTGCGTTGGAGATCCTCCCGGGCACGGATTCACCGACGGCGGGATGAGCCGCCCGGGGCGACAAACTTAAGCTAATCACACTGTGAAGCCGCCTGCGTGTCCTGGCCAGGCTCCGTTCCGTCAGCAGCGGACCGCCTCCCCCATGCACAGCAGGGACTGTTCCTCCCGCTGGAGGAACAGTCCCTGCTGCTTTTGCCGGTTACCGCCGCGGCGCCCGCGGCACCGGGTGAATGGCCCTGCCTATTGGTCGGCTGAGTTGCCCAGCGTCACGTCAGCGCTCTTGGTGCTTCCGCCGCTGGTGTAATCGATGGTCACCTTGCTGTTGGCTGCCTGCATCCGGATGGCGGCCGTCAGCGACTGCGCGTCGGTCACCGGGATGTCATTGACCGCAGTAATGACATCGCCCTCCTTCAGGCCAGCCTTGGCGGCCGGGGTTCCGCTGGCCGGGTTTTCAGCAACTTCCGCGCCGACGGTGAAGGTTGAGCTGCCGGAGGCTGCGGCCGGTGTAACTGAAACGCCAAGGAATCCGTGGGTTGCCGAACCGGAGCTGATGATCTCGTTCGCCACCCGCTCGGCGTAGCTCATCGGTACGGCAAACCCGACACCAATGCTTCCGCTGTCCTCGCTCGCCGAGGCAATCGCCACGTTGACGCCCACGATGTCGCCGTCGGTGTTCACCAGGGCACCGCCGGAGTTTCCGTGGTTGATGGCAGCATCGGTCTGGATCACGTCCAGGTAAATGGAGCTTTCAGCCGTGCTCTGGCTCTGGCTGGAACCGTCCGGCGGAGCAAAGCGGAAGCCGTTGCCGTTGTCATCCTGGCCTGTTCCGCCATCCGAGTTTGACTCGGGTGCTGCGGAGGACTGCACGCTGATTGTGCGGTTCAGGGTGGAAACGATGCCGTCGGTGACTGTTCCCGCCAAGCCCAGCGGAGCTCCGATGGCGATGACAGTGTCCCCAACGTTGAGGTCATCCGAATTCCCCAGCGTGGCCGGCGTCAGGTTGGAGGCATCCACCTTGATGACAGCCAGGTCGGAGACCGGGTCGGTTCCCACCACGGTTGCCGAGAAGACGCGCCCGTCATTGGCCTGTACCTCGATGGACGGATCGGAAACCGTGCCGCCCAGAGTGACCACGTGCGTGTTGGTCAGGATATGTCCGCTGTCATCCAAGACAATTCCGGAGCCCGTGCCGGAGCTGCCGCCACCCGATACGTCAATGGTGACCACGCTCGGCGAAGCCTTTACCGCGGCGGCTGTCACGGCGTTGACGCTGTCTTCTTTATTCACCACCACGGTGTTCGCCTGGCCGGTGCCCTGCGGCGCTGATCCGCTGTCCGTCCAGGAGTCGGCGGCCACTGCCACGCCGCCGCCCAGCAATCCTGCCAGCAGCATCCCGGTAATCAGGGTGCCGCTCCCGAACCTGCGTGCCGGAGCGGCCGGGGCCGGACGATATCCGGAACCGTACGGGTCCTGGCCGTAGCCGGAGTAGCCGCTGCCGGAAGCGGAGGGTGCGTACGCCGGCGGAGCAGAGGCTCCCGCAGGATGGGCGCCGCCGGTCGTGTGGGAGGTTTGTTCTGCGTTCGGTGCGGAATCTGGGGCCTGTGCCGCGGGATACGGCGGCAGCGGCTGGGTCGGCTCCTGCCGGCCCGAACTCTCAGGCATGCGGCTGTCAGGCATGCGCTGCGTCTGGCCCCCGCGCGCCTCGCCCCCAGCTCCGCCGTCGGACGATGCAGGCGGGGCAGGTGGAGTGGGAGGCAGTGGACGCCGTGGTTCCTCGGTGCCTCCGTATTGCTCAGACATGTGCTGTCCTTTCCAAATCTGTATACCCGCGTATCTGGTGCTTCCTCAACTATGACAGCTCTTTCTGTGACCGGTGCTGGAGATTCCTGAATGGTTCCTGAGAGTTAGCCGAAAGCTGATCTGCCCCGGACGTGGTGGACTGGCTATGCGGCGAACCATAGAATCGATCCAAGTGCCGGTCCGTCCCGCAGGGGAAAGAACGGACCCGGCGGAACGCAGCGGAACAGCCATAGGCCACTACGAACCTGAGGACAATTTATGCGGTTGAAGACCAAGCGGCTAGCTGCCGTGCTCGGTTTGAGTGTCACGGCGCTGCTGGTTCCGGCCACGGCCGCCTCAGCAGTTCCGCCGGTGACCATTCCGCCCGGGCAGTTCCTGGTGGACCAGGCCGGTGTACTCGGGTCGGATTCCAGCGAGGTCACCCAGGCCATCTCCGAGGTGCGCAGTGAAAGCCGCTACACCCTTTACGTCGTCTACGTGGATGAGTTCACGAATCCCTCGGACCCCACGGCCTGGGGTGACCAGGTTGTGGCCCAGAAGGGAATGGATTCCCAGGAAGTGCTGCTGAGTTTCTCCACGGACGGCCGCAGGCTCAACGTATCGGTCCCCGACAACAGCCCCCTGACCCCGGCACAGGGCGACGCCGTTATCGCGGCAGCCACTGACTCCCTGTTCGGCAAGCAGACCATTACCTCGGCTGACTGGGCTGATGCAGCCGTCAGCGCGGCGGACGCGCTGGTGTCCGGACGCAGCGGAAGTTCAAGCGGTTCCTCGTCCTCCGGCGCAAGCCTCGCTCCGATCGTGCTCATCGGCGGGATCATCCTGCTCGGCGGCGGCGCAATGTTCCTGTTCGTCCGCAGCCGCCGCAAGGGAGCCGTGACCGCAGGACCGGCCCGCAGCGAAGTGAGCGAGCCCGTGGACCCGCTGGATTCAATGAGTGTGGAGGACCTGCGCAAGCGGGCCGGCAGCCTCTTGGTGGCCGCCGACGACGCCATCAAATCCAGCGAGCAGGAGCTCGCGTTCGCCATGGCCTCCTACGGCGACGATGCCGTCAAAACCTTTACCGATGACCTTGCTGCGGCGAAGAACCATATGAGTGAGTCCTTCAAGATGCAGCAGCAGCTGGATGACCACATCCCGGACACCGAGGAACAGCAGCGCACCTGGCTCAAGGACATCATCCGCCGCTGCGAAGCCGTGAATTCCTCGCTCCAGGCGCACAAGGAAGACTTCGACTCCCTGCGGGAACTCGAGAAGAACGCACCCGCAGCCCTGGCTGCGGCACGGAGCAACGCCCAGCAGGCAGCCGGCCGGCTGGATGCGGCCGAGGCTTCGCTGGCCGGGCTGCGGCAGCGTTACGCAGATTCCGCCCTGGCCCAGGTTGCCGACAACATCGAGCAGGCACGCCAGCGGCTCGAGTTTGTCGACAACGCCGAAGAAACAGCCCAGGCGAAACTCGACGAGGGCGACACCGCCTCCGCCGTCGTCGCCGTGCGTGCGGCCGAGGAAAGCGTCCACCAGACCAACGTTCTGCTGGACGCCATCGAAAAGACAGGCCGTGAGCTCGACTCAGCCCGCGGTGAACTGCAGCGTGCCGTGGCGGATGCCCGGCAGGACCTCGCGCAGGCCCGTGCCTTTGCCTCCGACGGCGCCAATTCCGGGCTGGCGGGCCCCATGGCCGGTGTGGAAGCCGCGCTTACGGCTGTTGAACGCGAAACATCGGTCAAGAACAACCCGGTGGACCTGCTGCGCCGCCTGGAGACGGCCAACGCGCAGCTAGATACCGCTCTGGAGGGAATCCGTGACCGGCAGGAACAGGAACGCCGCGCGCGGGATTCCCTGCAGCACGCAATGATGTCCGCACAGGCCCAAATCTCCGGAACTTCCGATTACATCCGCGCCAGGCGCGGCGGTGTCGGCGCTGAGGCGCGCACCCGGCTCGCCGAGGCAGAGCGCAACCTCCAGCAGGCCGTTGCCCTGCAGTCCTCGGATCCGGTCAGCGCCCTGGCCTATGCCCAGCAGGCCAACGCACTGGCAGCGCAGGCTGCGGACATGGCCCAGCAGGATGTCGACGGGTTCGGCGGCGGCTTCGGGGGCGGCGGCGGAGGCATGTACGGCGGCAGGGGCGGCGGGTCCGGCCTCGGCGGCGCCATTCTGGGCGGTATCCTCATCGACTCCATCCTTCGCGGCGGCGGTGGAGGCTTTGGCGGCGGAGGCGGCTGGGGCGGCGGCGGCTTCGGCGGCTTTGGCGGCGGAGGTGGAGGCGGCGGCTTCGACGGAGGCGGAAGCAGCTTCTAATCCCTGCCCCGGGGATCTTCAAAATCGCGGAACAATTTCAGTGAAGGAATGACAAAAGTTTTTCTCAGCAGGCTCATCACCAAAAACCGAAAGGCAGACACCGTGGTAAAGCAGTCAATCTTTGGACGTATCACCCAGCTGGCCAAGGCCAACATCAACGCCATCCTGGATCAGGCCGAGGATCCGCAGAAGATGCTGGACCAGATGGTCCGGGACTACAGCAACAACATTGCCGAGGCTGAGAGCGCTGTGGCCCAGACCATCGGCAACCTGCGCATGCTTCAGGATGACTACAACGAAGACATCCAGAATGCCCGCAACTGGGGCAACAAGGCGCTGGCTGCCTCCCGGAAAGCCGATGAGTTCCGTGCCGCCGGCAATGCCGCTGACGCGGAGAAGTTCGACAACCTGGCCAAGGTGGCAATCCAGCGGCAGATGGCCTCCGAGAACGAGGCCAAGGGCGCCGAGCCCACGATCGCTTCCCAGGAAGAGATTGTGGAGCGCCTCAAGACCGGTCTGGATCAGATGAAGGGCAAGCTGAACCAGCTGCAGAGCAAGCGTGACGAGCTGATCGCCCGCGCCCGCAACGCCCACGCCCAGACCCAGATGCACGAGGCCATGAAGAGCATCGACGTCATGGACTCCACCTCGGAGGTGGGACGCTTCGAAGAGAAGATCCGCCGCGAAGAAGCACGGGTCCGCGGTGCCAATGAGCTGGCTGCCTCCAGCCTGGACGCACAGTTCGAAAGCCTGGAGGACCTGGGCGAGCAGACCGAGGTTGAAGCACGCCTGGCCGCACTGAAGGGCTCCGGCTCGGGCCAGTCGGCCATCGGACAGAACTAGGATCACCCGCGCCGCTCGCCGGCGCCGGGAATTGCGGGCGGTACTCCCCTGGGAGTACCGCCCTTTTTCTTGTCACGGCAGGATTTGCGCGCATGAGGACGGGCGGCGAAGGGCACGGCGGCGGATCCCCCGCGGCACACGGTCCACAGAAGAATCAGTACAACGGCCAGCACGACGGCGGCAACGGCTCCGCTCCCCGACCCCAGAACCGGGTCAAAGACGAGGCCGAGGGTACCGATGAGAACCAGGCCCATCAAGACGATGGTGATGCGCAGCAGGATGTCGCTGTAGCGGACCAGTTCGGCTTGATCCGGCGCTGGAAGAAAGTCCGGTGCATAACCACCGTGGACATCAGCAGCGCCGTAATCAGCACCGACAGGACCACCAGGGACAAATACACGCCCACCTGCAGTGGGGATAGATCGGCGAAGCGGCGGCAGTGGCCGCTTTCCCATTCCGTGAGTCTAGCGACAGGCTTGGCCTGTGGCATGGCTCCGTGCTAACCGGGGGCCCGCAACTGCAGCAGGCAGCGTGCCGGCACACAAAAAGTCCCGGCTGGCATTTCTGCCGACCGGGATTTTTTTGCTTATTACTATTTGGTTGGTTCAACCTTTGGTTGCGGGGGCAAGATTTGAACTTGCGACCTCTGGGTTATGAGCCCAGCGAGCTACCGAACTGCTCCACCCCGCGGCGTGTTAGTTAACTCTAACCCGCCGCGGGCTCCGGCTGCAAATTCACAGCCGGAGAGCAGTTGTCCTAGCTTCCCTCGGTGGGAGCCGGTGTTGCGCCCTCAGTGGGAGCCGGTGTTGCGCCATCGGTGGCTCCGGTGGCTCCGTCCATGGCTTCCTGAGCCGAGATCGCCCGCTGAATGGCGGCGTTGAGCTTGTCCTGCGCGGCACCGTACGCTGCGAAGTCTCCTGCTGCCAGCGCCGTCTGGCCTTCCTGGATGGCTGCTCCGGCGTCTGCCAGTGCGGCTGCCAGATCAGCTTCGGCCGTGGTGTCGCCCGGAGCCGGGGTTTCGGCGTCCGGTGTCTGTCCCACGTTCTGGGAGTCTCCGGTGATGGCACCGGAGTCTCCGCCGAAGACCTGGTTCAGGGCTTCGTCCAGTGTGGGGGCAAAACCGACCTTCTCGCCGAAGTTGACCAGCACACGCTGCAGTGTCGGGTAGGAGGCGTCACCGGAGGACTGCACGTAGACCGGCTGCACGTAGAGCATGCCGCCGCCCACGGGCAGGGAGAGCAGGTTGCCGTTGATGACCTCGGAGGCACCCTGGCGGAGCAGGTTCAACGCATTGGAGACCGTCGGGTCCGAGTTGAACCGGTTCTGGGCCTGGCCGGGGCCGGGAACCACGGTGTCAGTCGGCAGGGAGAGCAGCCGCAGCTTGCCGTAATCCTCACTCTTGACCCCTGCCTCGCCCGTTCCCGCGTCAGCCTCGGCCGACAGGAAGCCGTACAGCACGTTGCGTGCTTCGCCGTTGGGAGAAACGAAGGGGATGAACGGCGTGGTCAGGGAGAAGGTTGCCTTATCCTGGCCCGGCATCTGCAGGGACAGGTAATACGGCGGCTGCTTCACCGAGGAGTTCGCGACCGTGGGGTCGTTCGGAACGCTCCAGGCGTCGTCGTTCTTGAAGAAGGAGTCAGCGTTGGTGACGTGGTACTTGCCCAAAAGTTCGCGCTGAACCTTGAACTGGTCCTCCGGGTAGCGCACGTGCGCCATCAGGTCCGCGGACATTTCGCTGTACGGCTTCAGCGTGGACGGGAAGATGTCCTGCCAGGACTGCAGCAGCGGGTCCTGATCATCCCAGGCGTACAGGGTGACGGAGCCGTCATAGGCGTCCACCGTGGCCTTCACCGCGTTGCGGATGTAGTTCACCTTGTCCGCCGGCAGCGCTGCTGCTCCCGTGGTCAGGGAGTCCGTGGTGGCGGCCTGCAGTTCCTGCTGGGTGGAGTACGGGAAGTACTTGCTGGTGGTGTAGCCGTCCACGATCCACTTCACCCGGCCGTCAACGATCGCCGGGTAGGCATTGCCGTCCACGGTCAGGTACGGGGCAACCTTTTCCACGCGTTCGCGCGGATCCCGGTCATAGAGGATCTGGGACTCGGGGTTGATGGCGTCCGAAAGCAGAAGCTCGGTGGACTGGAACTTCAGCGCGTAGACCAGCTGGTTGAAGAGATTACCGATGCTGGGTCCGCCGTTACCGCTGAACGTGGTCTGGGACTCGGTATCCGAGTCGCCGGTCTGCGGGCGGTCAATTTCCTGCGGATCGGCCCCTTCGGGTGCTCCGACCACCGAGTAGTCGGGGGACGTCTCGCCAAAGTAGATCCGCGGTTCGTAGTCGCCCAATACGCCGGTGGAGGGGATGCCCGATTCGGTGAAGCTGGGCTTGCCGTCGGCCTGGACCGTTGATCCGCGGGCCGCGACCACGCCGTAGCCGTGCGTGTAAAGGATGTGCTCGTTGACCCAGCCGGAGGGGACGCCGTCCGTGTTCAGCTCCCGGACTGCAATCACCGTGTCCTGGACTTCGCCGTCAACGTCATAGCGGTCCACGTTCAGCGTTTCGGGGAACTGGTAGTACTGGCGGAACTGCTGCAGCTGGGAGAACGCAGGAGAGACGACGTTCGGATCCAGCAGGCGGATATTGGAGGTGGTGCCCGAATCGGCGGCGAGCGCGCCGGCATTGGCGTCCACCGTGGCCTTGTAGTCAATGACCTCGGTCTGGTCCAAACCGTATGCCTCGCGCGTGAGCTCAATGTTGCGCTGGATGTACGGGGATTCCTTGCTCAGCTCGGACGGCTTCACCTGGTACTGCTGCACGATCCACGGGTAAATGCCGCCGGCCACGATTGCCGTAATGATGAGCATGGCGGTACCGATGATCGGCAGGCGCCAGCGGCCAATGAAGGCAGAAACGATGAACAGCAGCGCCACGATTGCGGAGGCCACGGTGAGGATGGTCTTGGTGGGAATGACTGCTTCGACATCCGTGTACAGGGCTCCGGTCCAGGTCCCGGAGGTGCTCAGCAGGGTGTCATAGCGGTCCAGCCAGAAGTTCGCCGCCTGCAGCAGCAGGAAGCTGGCCGCGATGACGGCAATATGAATCCGCGCCTGGCGGGAGGTGAAAATGCCCTTTTCCTCCAAGCGGATGCCGCCGTAGAGGTAATGGGTCAGCAGGCCGGCGATGCCTGAAATGACCACAACGCTGATGAGGAAGCCCACGATGAAGCCGAGGAACGGCAGCTGGGTGAGGTAGAAGCTGAAGTCCAGGCCGAATTCGGGATCCTGCTGGCCGAAGTTGCGGCTGTTGAAGAACAGGAGCGCCTGCTGCCACATGGACATGGCAGCGGTGCCGGCGAACCCGCCGACGACGACGGGGATACCGATCATCAGAAGCTTGCGGACCGGTTCAAGCTGGGCCTGGTAGCGGTTCAGGTTGTCCTGGAGCGCGCTGTCCGGCGCGTAAACCGGACGTGAGACGTAGGCGGCCCTGATGCTCAGGAACACACATCCGGCCATGACCACGAAGGCACTGAGGAACATGACAATGCGGGTCAGGTTCTCCTTGACGAAGACACTGAGGTAGCCCAGCTGGTTGTACCAGAGGACATTTGCATATACCTGCGAAAAGTAGACAAATCCAATCACAAGGACTGCCACCACAATCAGCGTGGCGATCAGCGGACTGGGTCCGCGCCGCCTGCTTGGGCGGGCGCCCGCGCCGGGGCTGGGTCGGGAGAATGGGCCGTTTGGTCCGGAAGTCACTGTATCCTCATCGTTCGGTGCGTCGGTCCACGGCCCCTGCAAGGAATGCCAAGGACATTTTTCCGTCCTCTTTGCAAGTTGCCGTGCTCTCTCATTCTGCCTTGTCTTCCCTGCGCCGGGCACCTCGCCGGGCCCTTGGGGAAGAACCTTTTCAGGATCGTGATGGGCGGCGCGGCGCGGCGGCAGCCTTTCGGAGCCCCCGCCGCGCGCGCAGCAAGCGGTCTGCTGAGACTAGCTTGCGCACTGGGCCAGCCCCGCCGGGTCGGATCCCGAAGCCAACGCTTCAACGGCGGTGCGTGCTTCGTCAAGGGTAGCCACCCTGATGACGTCCAGCCCGTCCGGGATATGCCCCACGACTTCACCGCAATTGTCCGCCGGTGCGAGGAAAAAGTCGGCACCGGCGTCGGACGCGCCCACCATCTTCTGCGCTATGCCGCCGATGGCGCCAACGTTACCGGCGGAATCGATGGTGCCGGTGCCCGCAAAGTGCTTTCCGCCGGTCAGATCTCCGGGAGTCATCCGGTCGATGATGCCCAGGGCAAACATCATGCCAGCGGACGGACCGCCCACGTTGTCCAGGGCAATAGTGACGTCGAAGGGAAAATCGAAAGTCGTCGCGAGGAAGATTCCTAGCTGGTAGGAACCGGTGTCCCCCAGCACCGGGGTGATCTCCCCCGTTGCTTCCGCGCCGTCCCGGCGGTACGTGACCTGGACCGGTTCGCCGCCGTTGTCCTGCAGTTCCGCGCGGAGGGTGTCAATCCCGTCAATGTTCGTGTTTCCGATTCGCACCAGGGTGTCTCCGGCCTGCAGCACTCCGGCGGCCGGCGAGCCTTCCACCAGGTCCGCCACGGCGAGCTCCTCCGTGAAGGGAACATCCAGTTCACGCAGAGCTGCAGCGACGGCGGCTTCCTGCGATGAAGTCATGGCCGCTGCATTTTGCTGGTCCACGTCTTCGCCCGTTGTTCCGCGCGGGTACAGGAATTCCTCGGGAACGACGGCGTCTTCCGCATCCAGCCAGGCGCCGACGGCCTGAAGGAAACTCATGGCACTGCCCGGGCCTCCTGAAACATAGACGGTGGTCAGGTCAAGCTCACCGTCGGTGGGATAGGTGGTGGCCCCTTCAATATTGATAAGGGGGGAGTCTTCACCGTCTCCCGTTTGCACTGTTCCCACCGTGTTGAAGGTGGGTCCGGGCGCCTCCACTACATACGGTGCGGGCAGGAACACGGCGACGGCGCCCAGCGCCAGGGTCAGCGCCCCCGAAACCACCAGCGCACGCGACCGCGGGCTGGACCTACGGCGGGAGGGACGGGGCTGCAGCGGAGCAGGGGCGCCCGCGGCAGAGGGATCATGCGGATTATTTGAGGGGCGCAAGCGGCCTACCCTTTTCTGAGGCGGGATCCGCGGCAGCCTGCAGGGGCCGACACGGCGAACACTGGCACCAGCCTACCGTCCGGGATGCCCGGACGGGCGGGGCAGGGCGCTCCCTGAGCGCTTTGCCAACAGCGAACGTAACCGGGAATGCAGGACAGGCATCCCGGCGGGCCGGTAACGTAAGGAAACCAAGGCCGCCTTCCAGCGGTCCATGATCCGGAGCAGCTGCCCCCGCCCGACGGCGGGTTTCTGCACCGCGCAATGCACGTCAATCTTCCACAGGACCGGTGGTATCCATGAGCTCCAACCCTTCCGACTCCGGGGACACACCCCAGGATCCGCTTTCTGAGATGCTTGCCCGGCTCTTCGGCGGAGCGGGTGCCGGCGGTATGGATCCGCAGGACCTGGCCAAGGCCGCTGGCCTGCCCTCCGACCCCAACGCAATGGCGATGATCTTCCAGCAGGTGCAGGCCATGTTCAGCGCTCCGTCGGAAGGCCCCGTCAACTGGCAGCTCGCCAAGGACAACGCGCGCCGCGTCGCGGCAAGCGACAGCGACCCCTCGGTGCTGCCGGCGCAGCGCCGCGAAGTGGATGAAGCCCTGCACATCGCGCAGCTCTGGCTGGATCCGGTCACCGACTTCGCGTCGACTTCCGCGCTGGGCCAGGCGTGGAGCCGGGCCGAATGGGTGGAAGCCACCATGGATTCTTGGAAGAGGCTGACGGAACCGGTTGCGGTGAGCATTTCGCAGGCCCTCTCCGATGCGATCAGCACCCAGATGCCCGAAGAAATGAAGACCATGATGGGCGGAGCATCCTCGATGCTCGCTAACATGGGCGGCGCCATGTTCGGTATCCAGCTGGGCCAGGCCGTGGGCGCCCTCTCCAAAGAGGTTGTCAGCTCAACCGACATAGGCCTTCCGCTGGCGGGCGGAACCATGGCGCTGCTGCCTGCAAACGTCGCCAAGTTCGGCGAAGGCCTGGACATCCCCGAGACTGAAATCCGGTTGTACCTTGCCGTTCGGGAAGCCGCCCACGCCAGGCTCTTCACCCACGCCCCCTGGCTGGCTGCGCATCTTTTCGGTGCCATTGAAAGCTACGCCCGCGGAATCCACATCGACATTTCCAAGATTGAAGAAGTGGCCCGGGATCTGGACCCGTCCAATCCGGAATCCATTCAGGAAGCCCTGTCCGGCGGAGTGTTCCAGCCGGAGCGCACCCCGGCCCAGGATGCGGCGCTGGAGCGCCTTGAAACAGCGCTGGCCCTGGTGGAGGGCTGGGTGGACGAGGTCACCGCCGCCGCCACCGTGAATCTGCCCTCCGCCGGCGCCCTGCGGGAGATGATCCGCCGCCGCCGTGCCAGCGGCGGACCCGCCGAGCACACCTTCTCCTCCCTGGTGGGCCTTGAGCTTCGCCCGCGCCGGCTCCGGGATGCCGCAGCTCTGTGGTCGCAGCTGCGTGAGGAACGGGGCATCGAAGGACGCGACGCCGTCTGGGAGCACCCGGACCTGATGCCCACGTCCAAGGACCTGGATGATCCCCAGGGCTTCAGCAAGCGGCGCGAGCTGTTGGAGGCGTCGGATTCCGACGTCGATGCGGCGCTGCAGCGCCTGCTTGAGGGCGGTTTCGACACCCCCGCCGAAGATCCGGCCGCCTCCGGGGAAACACCGGAAGAGGGCTCGAACGAGGACCTGGATAACGGCGAAGACGGAAACCCGTCCGGCGAGGGCGAGACCCCCAAGCCCTAACCGCTCCCGGACGGGTGCGCTGTGTGAGGAGCCGGGCGGCGAGCGAAAGCTAGTCGCCCGGCTCTTCTGCACCCGTCTCTTCTGCTCCCGTCTCTTCTGCGCCCTGATCCTCCTGCATGGTGCCTTCCAGTCCGCGTGCGGAGGCAAAGGCCGCCCCCTGGAGGTAGGCCTTCGCTGTTTCGGTCTGCGGATAGGCCTCCAGCAACCGCCAAAACGCGGCTGAATGGGACGCTTCGATCAGGTGTGCCAGTTCGTGCAGCAGCACATAGTCCACCACCCAGCCGGGCATTCCCTGCAGCTTGTCCGACAACCGGATGGTGCCGCGGGCCGGTGTGGCGGAACCCCAGCGCGAATTCTGGTTGCTCACCCAACGCACCGATAACGGCCGGGCAGCCCCGCCCAGATACTGCCGGGATAATTCAGCCGCGCGCTCGGCAAGTTCGCCGGCACGGTCCTTTGGGTCGGGCAACCGTGCCGGAGCCGTGCGCTGCTCCAGGCGCATCACCATGCGAGAGACCCATTCCGCTTCCTGGGCCTTCGTGAAGTGGCCCGGAATCGAAATGACTGCCTTTCCATCCCGGAAGGCGGCGTTCACCGTACGCCGGCGCTTGGCCGACCGGCGCACTTCGATGGGGATGCCGGTGCTGGTAACCGACGGCACCGCACTCCCTCCGGGGTGGAGCCTGCGTTGTGCCGAGCGGGGTGCATCTTGCGAAGACATGACTTAACCCTAGGCGAGGCGACGGCGGACCCGGGCACCTGTGGATAACCACACGCCCGCTCCGGAACGCGTGCCAAGATGGCTCAGCAGGCCCCTCCCGCCTGCTGCAGAGCGGATTTCCACTTTGGAGGTTTCCATGCGGATCAATCCCGGACTTCATGTGCTGGAGGTTTCAGACTCAATCCGGCAGTACGGACTGGGGCCCAACGCCCTGATCCTGCGCGGACTGCAGGAAAGCGATCTTGCGTTCCTTGCCGCCCTGCGCGCCGGACTCAGTGACGGAGCGGAGGCCGCCGAGGCCCGCCGGTGCGCCGTTCCTCCGCAGCGGGCACACGCCCTGACACAGGCCCTCTCCCCGGTCCTGCTGCCCTTTCCGGATGCACCGGAACCGGGCGAAGCACCGGTGCCGGCACTGCGGGCCGAACGCCTCGCCGCGGACGCTGACCGGCTGTCGGCAGCGTACTCAGTGAACGGTTCCGCGCTTATCCGGCGCCGTGCCCGCGCCGCCGTTGAAGTCAGCGGGCTGGGCCGCACCGGAGCGCTGCTCGCCCGCACCCTTGCCTCAGGAGGGGTGGGCACGCTGATGCTCTCGGACCCCGGGACAGTCCTCCCCTCAGACCTTGGACCCGCTTATTCCCTCACCGATCTGGGCATGGGCAGGGCCGAGGCCGTCAAACGCCACATTTACCGGGTGGATCCCACGGTCCAGGTCCTGACCAATCCAGTCCGGCGTCCCGGCGTGCAGACCATGCACCTGGATCTGGCCATTTGCGTGGGAAACCCGCCCCTGGCCGGACGGAGGGAAGGCGTGCCGGCACGGGAGCATCCGCTGTTGACCGTCACCGTCCAGGAAACCGGGGTGGACGTGGGTCCGCTTGTTGTACCGGGGCTGACCCCCTGCCTGGAGTGCCTGGAACGGCAACTGGCCGACGGCGACACCACCTGGTACTCCGCCGCGGACGCCCTCAACCGGCAATCGGCCGAGACTGCACCTGAGGGAGAGGAAACCTCCGGGTCGCTTGTGGCCGCCGGCACCGCAGCCGCCCAGGCCCTGGCCTATTTGGACGGCGTGGTCCAGCCCGCCGTGTGGTCGGCCGTACTCGTGCTGCGGTCGGCGGACGGGTACATCGGGTTCAAGAAGCTCTCATTCCACCCCGGCTGCGGCTGCCGGCTGCAGCAGAAGGGTTCCCCGGCCCGGGCTTCCTAGCGCGCTTTTACGAGCATCCGTCTTCGCAGCGGCCGTCCACCTGTTCTGGTGCATGGTGTCAGATGCCTGCGGGGACAGCCGGGCAACGGCAAGCCGCCTCTGCCGGCCACAATGGCGTGGTGAACATCCATGCCCGTAAAATGGATCTTGGTACTTGCCGGGCAGGTGCGAATTCCAGCATTGGAAGGCGTACTGCATTGCTGCGGTAATTTCACCGTACTGTCCGCCGAGCACTTCCTGTAGCTTGACTGCGTAGACGACATCCGGCTTATCCGGCGTTGCATTGAACTGAAGTTCCTGCTTATGAAAAAACACTATTCACTTCCGCAGCTCAGGCCCGGTCATTGGCTGGGACTCCTCTGGCGACTACCCCGGACCAGTGCTGGATTCTAACCGGATAAGTAATAAGCAAACTTGGCAATAGCATCGAGGGTGGGGAGGACCACCAAATGAATCACCTGCAGGGGACCCCTACAGAGGTCAGGCATTCGATGGAGAGCCATACCGGATCATCCGAGACCCTGGACAGCTTCTTGCTGGACCGTTTGGAAGACGTCATTCTCTCGAGCTGCGCCGTTCCGGAGTTCCTGCATCGGCTGGCCGTCCTCACATCAGAGATTTTTTCGACGGACACCGACCCGATATTCACCGCCATAGCCCTGCTCCGGGACCGTAAGCCCGTCTGCATGGGGTTCAGCAGCGAGCCGCCCCCGTCCGTCGAAAAGCTGGAGTATGCCTTTCGCCGGGGACCGGCGAAAGCAGCCGTAAGCCAAGAGTCCACTGTGCACATATCCGACCTTTGGAACGACCCCGCCGGCGGTGCCTACGCCGACGTCGCGCACCGGCTTGGCGTGCGCTCCCTGATCTTCGTTCCCCTGAATCTCGATACCGAAGGATGTGCCGGGCTCACGCTGTACTCGGCCCGGCCAAACCGGTTCGATGCCGGCACCGTTTCCCGCGCCGAGGCGTACGCCCGCCGGATCCTCAAGCCGCTCCGCATCGCCGCACGCCTGGCATCAAGGGAAGAACAGTCCTCAGACTTGAGGGCGGCCATGGAGTCCCGCACCACCATCGATCTGGCCATGGGAATTGTGATGGGACAGAACCGCTGCGGCCAGGACGAAGCCTTCACCATCCTGCGGTCCGCCTGCAGCCGCCGCAACATGAAACTCCGGGATCTGGCGGCGCTTTTGGTGGCCTCAGTGGGCGAACGAGCACCACGGACACACTTCGATTTCTGACGCAGCCCGTCCTTCCGATTTGTTCCCGCCAAGCTCGGCCCTTTACCCTAGGAGCAGAGGCTCAGCAGTGTGCCCAGGAACTCTTCTTTTGGAGACCCGTGGAACACAAACTGCATGTCCTCGTCCAGCTTGATGCCGACCTCGCAGCGGCGGTCCTGCAAGTATCGGGCTGCCTGACGGCCGAAAGCTGCCAGGCCCTGCCGAACATCATTCAAAAAGCCGCTGCCCTTCTCCACCGGGACCGGATCACGGTTGACCTGACACGGGCACGGCACATCGAACGGGAAGCTGTTGCTTTTCTGCGCAGCGGCACCGGCTTCGGCAAGTCCGAACTCTTCGTGAAATGCCCGGATCTTCTGCCCCAATGCCCAGCACCGAAGACGGCCCCGCGGAGTCACCAGGTGAACCAGGAGCTTTTCCCCGCCCACCGCCCCTCTGCGCTGTCGTGGATGGACCTGCCGTCGGATCCGCTGGACACCGAGGCCCTGGAAGCCCTTCCTCAGCACACCCTGCAGGCCCTGACGGACCGGGTTTTTCACCAGTTGGATTCCGATCATCCATCTGCCTTCGCGCTCGAGTGGTACAGCGCGCTGTGCGGGGAATGGGCCCGTCGCACGGGACCCGGTGCAGGCCAAAGCGCCACGAAGATCTACGACCATGAGTATCCGTAAGCTGGCCCGGCACCCGGGACCGGGTTAAGATTTGTGCTGAGCGCCTCCTTGATCCGGTCCCCATGATCCATCCGGAGGACATCCCCGGAGCGCTCAAAGGTTACTCCTTTGGGGGAAGGAGTCTTTGATGTTCGGTGACGCAGCAGCGGATATTCCCTGCACAGCGTCTCAGGGCACGTCATCAAGAGCGTTGGGAAACGACAGCGCGGCTAGGGGCAGAAGATGGGTTTCGAGGCAGTTGAGCCGGAGCAGCGGCAGTTGCTCAAGAAAGCGCTCGACGACGCCCGGCTGTGCGTGCCCGATGTGTGGATGCAGTACGTCAGTCTCGGCGGCATTGTGGGCGAGTACGAAGTCGATGCCTACATCAACGGCTCTTTATCGCTTCCTCCGCTGCAGCGGGACATCCTCGCCCATGCTGCGAACGAGCTCATCGACGAGCTCCCGCCGCGTCCGCGCGCGCCGTACGGCGCCGACGTCGCCCGCACGCAGGCGGGCGGGCATCCGCTGGAAGACCGCAGGCACCCGGAATCCGCAGAGGACCAGGGCTACGGACGCGGCCGCGGCTCGAACCCGGGCGAGGACCAGCGTCCCGGCTAATTGTCCGCCAGCACCCGCAGCACGGCCTCGCCGTAGCGCTCCAGCTTTGAGGGTCCAACACCGGGAAGAGTGGCCAGCCGGTTCAGGGACGGCGGGCGGTCCTCGGCAATCGCCACCAGGGTGGCGTCCGTGAACACCACGAATGCTGGAATACCTGCTTCCGACGCCGCCTCCCTGCGCCACTCCCGCAGCGCTTCAAACGTGCTCTCTTCGTAGGTCACGGGACATTCCCCGCACCGGCCCACCTTGCGCTCGGCACCGGTGGTGAGCAGGGTTCCGCAAACGCGGCACTTGGCCGGACCGCTGGATTTGCGCCGTGCCGGTGTCTTGGGAGCGGCGCTGCGCTGCAGGTCGCGGGTGGTCTGCGGGCGCAGGCCGTCCAGGAACCGGGACGGTTTGCGGTTGGCCCGCCCGCCCGGGGTGCGTGCCGTGGACCAGGAAAGGCACAAGTGTTCCCGGGCACGGGTAATGCCCACATACAGCAGGCGCCGCTCTTCATCCACGGCCTCGGGGGTGTCGGCAAAGGAAATCGGCATGAGCCCCTCGCTCAGCCCCACCAGGAACACCGCATCCCATTCCAGGCCCTTGGCGGAGTGCAGGGATGCCAGCGTAACGCCCTGGACCGTGGGAGCATGCTGGGCGGCGGCACGTTCGTCGAGCTCGGCGACGAAGTCCATCAGGGTGAAGATCGCGTCGGGGTCCTGCGTGCGGTTGGTCGTGAGTTCGTCGGCCAGGGACACCAGTGCCGCCAGCGATTCCCACTTTTCGCGCACCGCCCCGCCGCCGGCCGGAGCCTCGGGGGTGTAGCCCAGGGAGGCCAGGATGTCGCGGACCAGCTGGGGCACCGGGTCGTTGCCCACGGAGCGTGATGCAGCGCGCAGCTGCAGCATGGCGTCGCGCACTTCGCGCCGCGCAAAGAACCGCTCTCCCCCGCGAAGCTGGTAGCCGATCCCGGCCGTGGCCAACGCCTGTTCATAGGCCTGGGACTGTCCGTTGGTGCGGAACAGGATGGCGATCTCCGCGGGCTGCACGCCGTCCTTGATCAGCACCTTGATGCGTTCGGCCACCGAGGCGGCCTCGGCGTCGTCGTCGGCGCATTCCGTAAACGTGGGCTCGGGACCTGCGGGGCGCTGGGCAATGAGTTCCAGCGGTTTGGGCCACGGCGGGGCAAAGCGCGAGCGCTCGCCCTCGGCGGTGCGGGCGGCCAGGATCCGGTTGGCCAGGCCCACCACCTGGGGCGTGGAGCGGTAGTCCCGCACCAGTTTGACGATAGGGGCGTTGGGGAACCGCGACGGGAAACCCAAAAGGTGCTTGGACGTTGCGCCGGTGAAGGAGTAAATGGTCTGGCTGGAGTCGCCCACCACGCACAGTTCGTCGCGTCCGCCCAGCCACAGGTCCAGGAGCCGCTGCTGGAGCGGGGACACATCCTGGTACTCGTCCACCACGAAGTGGCGGTACTGGTCCCGCACCGTGGCGGCGACCCGTTCATCTTCCTGGAGGATGCCCACGGTGATCAGCAGGACGTCCTCGAAGTCGATGACGTTGCGGTCCACCTTCACGTCTTCATAGGCCTGGAAGATGCGGGAAATGGTGATGAGGTCAAAACCTGCCGGAGCGTCCCGGCCCTTGGCGGCGGAGACGTAGCTTTCCGGGGTCAGCATGGACACCTTCGCCCACTCGATCTCGGCTGCGACGTCGCGGATGGCGGCGCGGTCCGTGGAGAGCCGCAGGCGCCGGGCTGCTTCGGCAATGAACTGGGCCTTGTGGCTGAGCAGGTCCGGAAGCTGCCCGCCCACGGTCTGCGGCCAGAAATACTGCAGCTGCTTCAGCGCGGCAGCGTGGAACGTCTTGGCCTGGACACCGCCGGCACCCAGATCGCGCAGACGGGTACGCATTTCCGCGGCGGCGCGCGCAGTGAACGTCACTGCCAGCACGCGCTGGGGCTTGTAGACCCCGGTGTGCACGCCGTACGCCATGCGGTGCGTGATGGCCCGGGTCTTGCCGGTTCCGGCACCGGCAAGGACACACAGCGGCCCGGTCAGGGAGGTGGCTACTTCACGCTGTTCATCATCCAGTCCCCCGAGGATGCGGGCTTCAACGGAGTCTGGGCTCATGCCTGCGCCTCGAGCTCCGGTTCCTTGATCGGTCCTCCGTACCAGCGTTCGATCAGGTTCCGGGCGATGGAAATCCCGCCTGCGATGGTGATCTCGCCGCTGGCCACGGCAGTTCCCAGTTCCTCCCGGGTAAACCAGCGCACGTCGGAGATTTCGACGCCGTCCGGGGTGGCTTCTGCATCCTCGGTGCGGGCGGTGAAGCCCAGCATCAGGGAGCAGGGGAAGGGCCAGGGCTGGGATCCCAGATACTGCGGCGAGTGGACGGTCAGCCCGGATTCTTCGGCGACCTCGCGGATGACGGCCGCTTCGAGGGATTCCCCGGGCTCGACGAAGCCCGCCAGGGTTGAGTAGCGGTTGCCCTTCCAGGCCGCCGCGGAGCCCAGCAGGATGCGGTCCTGCGGGTCGGTGATGGCAACAATGATGGCCGGGTCGGTGCGGGGGAAGTGCTGGCTGTTGTCCTCGGGGCAGCGGCGGACCCAGCCGCCCTGCTCCGGAACGGTGGCGGCACCGCAGCGGGGGCAGTGGGTGTGGGCTGCGTGCCAGTTGGAAATGGCGGCGGCTTCGACAAACAAGGCCGCATCCAGTTCGCCCAGCAGGACGGCGACTTCGCGCAGCGACGCCCACCGAGCACCGTCGGTCTCCAGCAGCGGATCTTCTTCGTCCAGGGTAACCAGAACGACGTCGGTGCCGGCCGGTTCCTGCGCGTCAGCCAGGGTGCGGCCCAGATAGACGGGCACCTCCCCGAAGCCGCTGTGCGCCACGGAACCGAGCACCACCTCGGTGTCGCTGATCAGGGCCTTGCCTCCGGCCATGTACATAACGCGTGTGGAGGGGTTCGCACGGATCTGCTCGAACAGGTCCGCTGCCACGCGGCGGTCCGAACCGCGGTCCACCGCTGTGCGGGCCAGCGGCAAAATTCCAAGAGGGGGTACAACTGCTACCGGTGCTGGGCTGCTCATGTCTCTACCGTACTGACTTGCGGCCAACAACCTGTAGTCGGACTTCCGCTACGTGCTCAGCCTGAGTTATTGCTCACGCATCCGGCGACTCGCCGCCAGCCTATGGTTATTCGCACCACATGTACCTCTACGGTTGAAGATGTGAAACGCACCCCCATGGAATTGGCCGCACTGGCCAGCGCCGCCGTCTCCGGGCTGGCCCCCACCGGCGTCGCCGGCTCCCCCGACGATGCCGCGGACTTTGACTCCGCTGTCCTGGTTGACGACGCCGGAAAGCAATGGCGGGTACGTTCCCCCAAGCACATTGATGCCAGCATGAGGCTGGAAACCGAGCTGCTGGTGCTCCGGGCCTTTGTGCCTGCGGTGCGCGCAGAGCTGCCGTTTGCCCTCCCGCATGTTGCCGGGACAGTCCGGCAGGGTGATCTGTGCACCTTTGTGTACTCGCACCTGCCCGGCTCCACCCGCGACATTGATTCGCTGGTGGCGGAGAACGGAACGCTGCCCCGGGAAGTGGGCCGGGCGATGGCTGCCATCCACAGCCTGCCGCATGATCTGGTGCACGACGCCGACCTGCCCAGCTACTCCGCGAACGAATTCCGGCAGCGCAAGCTCAACGAGCTGGACCAGGCCGCCACCACGGGCAAGATTCCGGCCGTGCTGCTGCGGCGCTGGGAACATGCCCTGGAAGACGTCACCCTGTGGCGCTTCAAGTGCTCCGTGGTTCACGGCGACCTTCATGAGGACAACCTGCTCGTCTCCCACGGTCGGATCAGCGCCGTCACCGGCTGGACGGATCTGCGCATCGGAGACCCCGCCGACGACTTCGCCTGGCTGATTGCCGCCAACGACCCGGCCTTTACCGACGCGGTGCATGCTGCCTACAACGAGGCCCGCCCGGAAGCGCCGGACCCGCACCTGATGCGCCGTGCCGCCCTGTCCGCGGAGTTTGCCCTGGCTCAGTGGCTGGTGCGCGGCGTGGCTGCCGAAAACTCCACCATGATTGCCGAGGCCGAGGAAATGCTCGCCACCCTCGAGGCGGACATCCTGGAGCAGGAAGCTGCAGAGAAGATTGAGGCGGAGGAAGCAGCGGCAGCCGCCGCTGAGGCCGCCGCCGAAGCCGCCGAAGCAGAAAGGGTGGCGGCCGAGGAGGCCATTCGTGCCGCTGCTGCTCTTTCCGCGTCCGCCGCCGCTCCTTCGGTGGTGCTGCCCGTGACCCATCCCGCGCCGACCAAGAGGCCTTCCGTAAGCGCGGGGGTGTGCGCGGTGTCCACCCGGGTGAGCGTCATGCCCATTGATGACGCCCCGGCAGGCTCCGCTGAGTCCGGCGGCGAATATCCGGCCGGTGCTGAAGCCGCGCCTGCCTCGGAATCCCCGGAGGCCGCAGACACCGGCGCGATCGCCGTCGTCGCCGTTTCATCCGAGGGCTCAAGCGCCGCAGCAGGCACCCAGGAGCTGGACCCGAATGGGAAGTCCGGCACGGCCAAGGCGCAGAAATCCGGTTTCTCGAAGAAATCAGGGCGGCTGAAGAAGAGGAAGTAGGGGCGGCCTGCCCTGTGCAGGCCTCCCCCGAACAGGCCGCCCTCTACCAGGCCGGGCCGCCCCGGCAGCTCCCTAGGAGTCCGCGGAGTTGGCCCTGCGGATGATGTCCTCAAGCTCCTTTTCGCCCAGCAGGTTGAACGGACGGATCAGTTTGTCCGCAGCCACGTAGTAGAACGCCGCATTGACCTTCTCCAGCGGCACCTGCTTCAGCCTGGCCCAGGCCAGCCGGTAGACGGCCAGCTGCACGGAGCGGACCTCAACCTTGTCCCGCGTGGGAGGTGCTCCGGTTTTCCAGTCGATCAGGTCCCAGGTGCCGTCCTCGTCCTGGAAGACTGCGTCGATGCGTCCGCGCACCACCACGGTATCCACCCGTGTCTCCACCGGAACTTCGATATAGGCCGGAGTCCGCCGGGCCCACGCAGAGGCCTCGAATGTGGCAATCATGTCATCGAGCTCGTAGGCCTCATCCACGTAGGCGTCGGCAGCTCCCGGGTGCTCATCGATGTCCAGCATTCCGCTGGTGCCGAAGAACTCCTCCACCCAGGCGTGGAATGCCGTTCCTTTGCGTGCTGCCATGCCCGGCTCCCGCGGCACGGGCCGGCGCAGCTGCCTGGTGACCTCTTCCGGATCATCTTTCAGGTCCACCAGCAGGGAAGCGGAAATGTGGGCGGGCAATTCGACCTCAACCACTTCGTCCGAGGGGCGGTGCCGGGCCAGGACCAGCTCTACTTCCTTGGCCCAGCGCGTAGGTTCAAACACACTCCCGGAGGACTCATGCGGGGCCTGGCCGGCGCTGCCGTCCACGTCGGTGAGGATGTCAATTTCCGACTGGCCCACGCGGGCCGTCTGCCGGGCTGCAGCTTCAAGTACGGCAACCCCGGCTGCCTCCATGCCGGGGCGCCGCTCCCCCAGGGGATCGATGGGCCAGCTTTTGCGCTGGACATCGGCGTTGGCCGGGTTGGTGTCCCCTTCGTCGCCCTCCTTCACCCAGGACATCAGGCGGAAGCCGGGTGCTCCGGCTTCCCCCAGATCGTAGAGGTCCTGCAGATAGCGCGAGACCGCAGTTGGTTTGGACCGTCCCCCTCCCCACACGCTCGAGGTGCAGATCAGCACGTACTTGGCCCGGGTGAAGGCCACGTAGGCCAGACGGCGTTCCTCGCGCTCGGCATGTCCGCGCGCGTCTTCACTGAAGGCCTTCTCGCTGTCCACCCAGCTCTTCTGATCCTCCTGTTCCCAGTCCCACTGGGGAAGATCGGGGGCGTCTCCGCGCAGCGGCCAGGGAATGGCCCCTTCTCCGCTGCTCCAGCGCGAATCACGGTCATTGGGGAACTGGCCCTCATTCAGGCCTGGAATGACCACTACGTCCCATTCCAGCCCCTTGGAGGCATGAACAGTCAGCAGCTGTACGGCTTCACGGCTGGCCTCAAGCTGCGTCACCGGAAGGCCGTTTTCTTCCTCATTGGCGGCCTCCAGCCATGCCAGGAAGGCCATCAGGTCCACCCGCTCGCTCGAGGAGCTGAAAGTCGCGGCGGCGTCTATGAAGGCATCCAGGTTCCGCCGAGACTCATGAATGGTGACCCCGGGCTTGGCCGCCACTTCAATGTCCAGCAGGATCCGCCGTTCAACTTCGCCGATCAGCGTGGTGAGATCTTCTCCGACATAGCTGCGCAGGTCCCGCAGCTCATCGCGCAGCAGCGCCAGCCGGCGCAGCCCTTCTGCGGAGATGGACCTGCCCGCGTTGGAAACCCAGTCCGGCCGCGGCAGGGAGTCCACAGCCTCCACCAGGGAGCCTGCTTCGGCCATGTCTGCCTCCACCACGGTTTCAGTGCCGTCCGGCGCCTCATCGGGACGGTGGACATCCGCAGCGTCCGCCACGGACATGGCCCGTTCCCGGACCCGGACCAGGTGCCGGGACCAGTCAGCCAAAGCCATCAGATCAGCGGGGCCGATCCTCCAGCGGGCTCCGGCCAGGATCCGCAGCATGGAATCGGACCGCCCCGGATCGCCGAGGACCCGCAGGACTGCCAGAACATCCACCACTTCCGGGGTGGACAGCAACCCGCCCAACCCAACAATCTGCACCGGGATGCCCCGAGCCTCGAGGGCTTCCCGGATGGGGCCGAACTGTTTGCGGCCGCGGCAGAGGACCGCCACGGTGGGCTGCAGATCCTTGCCCGCGTCATCGGTTTCGAACCGCCGTTTCCGGTGCTGCAGCACCTGCTCTGCCACGGCGTCGGCTTCGCCGAGGATTGCCTCGGATTCCCCGTGTGCAGGCACGGAAACGTCAGCCACGTAGCGGCCGAGGTACACCTCGCCGACCGGTGCCTTGGGCCGGGCCTGCAGCTCCGGAACCTGCGGGAGCCGCTGCTGCTTCAGCCAGGGCGCAATGGTATTCAGCGGTGTCGAGACGGCGTTCGCCGTGGCCAAGATGGAAGTGGCATTGCGCCAGGCCACCGACAGGTTGGCCACCGGTGCGAGTGCCCGCGAACCGTCGGGCAGGAACAGGGGGAACTGGTTCCGGAAGGTGCCCAGCTGGCCCGCTGATGCGCCCCGGAAACCGTAGATCGACTGATGCGGATCACCCACAGCGGTCACGGCACGGCCGTCGCCGAACAGCTGGGAGAACAGCACCATCTGGGCGTGGGAGGTGTCCTGGAATTCATCCAGCAGCACTACCTTGTACTTTGCCCGTTCCATCTCCACGGCTTCGGGGATGGTGGCGGCGATCCGGGCGGCAAGTTCCACCAGGTCGCCAAAGTCCAGCTGCCGGCGCTCCGACTTGGCCCTGCGGTAGTTCTCCACCAGCTCGGTAACGGAAATCCGGGTGCGCAGCCGGTCCATCAGCTTCTGCACTGCAGCGGTTGCGGCTTTGGTTTTGCCGTACTGGTACGGCAGGGCGGACACTGCTGCCAGGTGCGAGACCAGGTGCTCCCGGACGTCTGCGGGGTTCTGCAGATGTTCTGCGCATTCGCCGGCCATTTGGAGGACGCCGTTGACCAGGGTGGATTTGGCGGCGGTGAAGTGTTCAAAGTCCCCGGCATACCCCTCGACCACCTCGGTCGCCAGCTGCCAGGACTGGGCTCCGCCGAGCATCACGGAATCCCGTTCCACACCCAGCCGCAGGCCGTAGTCGTTGACGATTCCGTTCGCATAGGAGTGATACGTGGACACGGTGGGATCCAGGCGGGCGTCGGCGCTTTCATCCGGATCGGTTCCCGGCGGAATCAGGCCCGGATCCGCGGTGCCAACCGCAAGAACCCGGTGCAGCAGGTCAAGGCGCTGCCGGATTCGGGTCTCCAGCTCTCCTGCTGCCTTGCGCGTAAAGGTCACGCCCAGGATCTGTTCCGGGCGCACGAGCTGGTTCGCCACCAGCCACACCACCCGGTCGGCCATGGTTTTGGTTTTCCCCGAGCCGGCACCGGCAATGACAAGCAGCGGTTCCAGGGGCGCTTCGATGATGCCGACCTGGTCATCCGTGGGGTACTGCACCGAGCTTTTCGGATCGGTGTGCAGCATTTCAGCCAACTCGCGGGCCGAATACCGGGGGGAACCGGGGACCTCGGGGGGCAGGGTCTCACTCAGGGGGGCACTCATTCAGTGACCTGCTTTCCTTCGGGGCAGAGCGGGCAGATTTCAGGAAGACGGCAGCCGTGGCCGCCGAAACCGCTGCGGGTGGGGTCGTGCACGGTGTCGAAGGTGGAATCGGACATCAGCGCCGCCGCCGTCCGGATCATGTCCTGCGCCCGGGTGTCTGCGGGATCCAGCGGTTCCTGCTCCTGCACGGACACGCCTTTGCTGGTGGTGCCCAGCTGGACAAGTGCCGCCCCGCCCGGCAGGGACGACGGCGCGGGCGGCTCCGATGCGGGGCCCTCCCCTTCCGCTGCAGGCTTTTCCCGGTTTACTGCACCCTCCCGCACGGCCTCCTGATAGGCGGCCAGCTGCGGGTGCTCTTTGAGATCATCTTTCTTGGGTGCCGATTTACCGGTCTTGAGGTCAACAATGAACAACCGGCCCTCGCCGTCCATCTCCAGCCGGTCGATCTGCCCGCGCAGCAGGGCGGTCCGTTCCTGTCCGCGGATTTCCACCGGCAGCTCAGCGGCGAAGTCCCGTTCCACATCCACCAGGGAACGGCCCTCCTGCCGCATCTTAATGACGTATTCGGCGAGTTTCCGCACCATGGTTTCGGCACGCCTGAAATCCACTTTGCCTTCCCAGTTGTCCTTCATGCCCAGGGCCGGCCAGCGCCGCTGCAGCTCCGCGACGTATTCGCTGCCGGAAGCGTCCGGCAGGTCCTGCGCAATCTGATGCACCAAGGTACCCAGGGAACGGGCGAAGTCGGTGGCCTGCTCCCCGCCTGCAGCTGAAACAAACCAGCTGAGGGGAGACTTCAGTACGGCGTCGACCTTGGACGGCGATACGGGAATGGGCGTTTCCGCCGGAACCACCGGGGCGTCCGTGGAGAGCGGTGCCAGCCCCCACCATTCGGACGGCGCCGCGCCGGGCACACGGACGGGGTGGTTGAGCATGGTGCCCAGATGATGCACGGCCTCACGGGCGAGATCGGGTTTCTCCTGAGGCTGCTGGGCATAGGCACGCAGCTCGGCCACCAGCGAGCGCAGCGTGAGCGGACGCAGCACCTCCGTGCGTTCGCGTTTCATAGCTTCCGGCGGAAGGGGTTCCACCAGATCCAGGAACGGGGAAGGTTGTTCATCATCGGAGGACACCGCCGTGCAGATCAGCAGCTCACGGGCGCGCGAGACGGCGGTGGAAAAGCTCCGCAGTTCATCGTGCCGGGTGGCGTGCATCAGAGTTTGCGGGCTGCGGTGCTTGGCGAAGCCGTCGCCGTGCTCGATGGCGGCCACCAGGTCCCCGCTGCCCAGCAGTTCTCCGCGCAGCCGGAGGTTGGGCCAGACCCCGTCCTGGACGCCGGCAACAATGACCATGGGCCATTCGCGTCCGGCAGCACTGGCAGGAGTCAGCAGCTCCACTGCATCACGGCGCTGGGCCCGGGCAGCCAGGGTGTCCATGGGCAGCTCTGAGCTGGTCAGATACTCAAGGAACTGGGCCGGGGTGGAACCGGGCAGCTGGTCCACATAGCGTTCGGCAGTCTGGAACAGCGCCATGATGGCGTCCAGGTCCCGGTCCGCCCGTGCGCCGCCAGGCCCGCCGGACAGTGCGGCGTCGGCCCATTTCTTGGACCAGCCGGAGACCGACCACAGCGCCCAGAGCACGGTTTCGGCCGTGGCTCCGGGCTGGTCCGCGGCAGCACGCCCCGCGCGGAGCATGGCGGCCAGCCGCTGGGCGGCACGTGCTTCCCATGACAGGCCGGCGAGCGCGAGTCCGCTGGGTGAGAGCGGGTCCGTCAGGGCTTCCACCAGCAGTGCGTCGCTGGTGCGTCCGCCTCCGCCGCGCATTTCTTCCCGGCGCAGGGACTGGCGCAGGCGGCGCAGTTCGATGGAGCTGGCACCGCCGATTCGTGAGGTGAGCAGCGAGACCGCAGTTTCCGGTGTCAGCAGGTCCGGGTTCAGGACGACGGCGAAGGCCTCCAGCAGCGGCCGGACGGCGGCTTCATCGCGCACTGCCTTCTCCGCCACAGGAACCTTCACGTCAATGCCCTGGCCGCTGAGGTAGCGCTGAATGCGTGCCAGCTGGCCGCCCGTGCGCACGATGACGGCCATGTCCTCCAGCCTCCGCCCGTCCAGCAGCTGGGCTTGGAGGATTCGCTGCGCGATGTACCGCAGTTCGTGCATGGGCGAATCGACGACGTGGGCCTCGGCCCGGCCCGCAGCCAACGCGTCAGCGGGTACCTCACCCTGGACTGCGCCCTCGGCCGGTTCCTCCGGCCCGGTAACGGGAAGATCAGCGGCGGGAAGAACAGCAGCCCGGTACCGGGGAAGCTGCCCGACCACTGAAATGCGGGAGGCGGTCCGCAGCCAGGCCGAGGCTATCGATCCCGTGAGCCGGTGCGGGCCGGACAGGACGAAGGTCTGCAGCCCTTCACCCAGAGTGGATGCAAGCTTGCCCAGCAGATCCGGGCGGGCTCCGCGGAAACCCTGCACCACGGTATCCGGGCAGGCGGTCACCACGGCGTCCCTGTCCTTGGCGAGCAGACCCAGCAGAGCATGGATGGCAGGGTTGGCCTCCTGCAGGTCGTCCACGAGGATGAGCTGCAGCCGGGCGCGTTCCGCCGCCAGGAACTCCGGATCGGCTTCCAGGATTTCCAGTGCGGTGGTGATGATCCCGGCCGGGTCAAAGGCCTCCGGCATGCGGATGTCCAGGACATCCCGGTATTCCGCGTACAGGGCGGCGGCGGCCACCCAGTCCGGCCGGTTGTGCCGCCGTCCCAGATCGGCAACCTCTTCCGACGAGATCCCGTACTCGATGATGCGGTCAAACAGCTGCCGGATTTCCTGCCGGAAGCCCCGCGTCGGCAGGGCAAGGTCCAGTGACTCCGGCCAGGGCAGGGCAGGAATGCCCTCCTGGCCGTGTCCTTCCAGAAGTTCCTTGATGATGACGTCCTGCTCCGCACCCGACAGCAGCTTGGGGGCCCGCGTCAGGTAGGGCAGGCGGCCTTCCGCCTTGGCGCGCCGGATCAGGTCAAAAGCGTAGGAAGCCCAGGTGCGGGCGGGAGACGTGCTCAGCGTGCCCTGCAGCCGGGCGGAGAGCGCATCGCGCAGGGCTGCCGCGGCCAGGCGTGTGGGGGCCAGCAGCAGCAGTCCCGCCGGATCGAGCCCGCGGTTGATTCGGGCTGCGGCGGCTTCGACCAGCACAGTGGATTTGCCGGTGCCGGGGGCGCCCAGCACCAGGACCGGCCCGCTGCCGGCGGGCAGATCCACCACCGCCTGCTGGTCCGGGGTCAGCTCCGGGGTTTGTGCAGTTGCCGCCGAGGGCCCCAGCAGGTGCAGTTTTACGCTCATGCCTCTACTTCATCACGTCCTGCCGACACTTTCGGACCGGCTTCAGCCAGCCCGGCACGCAAGGCCTCGAGTGCTGCCCAGTCCGCTTCCGAGGGGAACCACCGGGCCCCGCCCATCCGCACCCGGTAGCCGCCGCCGTCGTCGTCCGGGGTCCCCTTCACCGGGGTGCCTTCGGCAGCGTAATGCTCCCAGGCCCGCAGGCCGTGGCACCGCGGAGGTTCACCGCCGGCGCGGATCACGCGCCACCAGGGCAGCCCCGCTCCGTGCCGGGACAAAACTGCGCCCACTTGCCGCGGACCGCCCTGGCTGAGGATCTCCGCCACATCCCCGTAGGAAAGGACATGTGCGGGCGGGATCAGCCCAACCACCGAACGCACGGCATCGACGTAGTTCCTGCGCATGTGTCCAGCGTAGACCGGACGGCAGGGACGCCCCGAATCTTCGAATGTCAGTGCCCAAAGGTACGTTTATTTGATGAACAGCTGGCATGAACTTCCCCACGCGGCCTTTGATCTTGAGACCACCGGCCGCGACCCGCAGACGGCACGCATCGTGACCGCGTCCATCATCCTCGTGAACGGCCGGGGGGAAGTTCTGCAGCACCATGAGTGGCTCGCTGCCGTGGAAGAAGACATTCCCGCCGAGGCGGCAGCCATTCACGGCATCAGTACGGAACACGCCCGTGCACAGGGCCGTCCCGCGGCCGAAGTAACCGCCGAAATCGCCGGCGTGCTGGGCAGCATGTTCTCCGCCGGCATTCCCGTCCTGGCGTTCAACGCCTCCTACGACTTCACCGTCCTGAACCGCGAGTGCAGCCGCTTCGGCCTAACTGCTCCGGTTCCCGCACCCGTGATCGACCCCTACATCCTGGACAAGCAGGTGGACCGTTACCGGCGGGGAAAACGCACCCTGACAGCGCTGACCGAGCATTACGGCATCGGCTTCGAGAACGCCCACACCTCCGCTGCCGATGTCATGGCCACGATCGGGGTGGCCCGGGCGCTGGCAGGCAAGTTCCCCGTACTGCACGGTGACGCCTCACAGCTCCACCAGGACCAGGTCCGATGGGCCAGCGAACAGGCTGCCAGTTTCCAGGACTATCTGCGGCGCAAGGATCCGGGCGCGGTGGTGGACGGGACCTGGCCGGCCCGCGGCTAAGGGACCCGCTGCACACGCAGCCGCCGCCGGCATGACGCTCCGGCAGGTTCACGGCGTAACACTAAGCCGCAGCCCGAAGCACTGCTTCACACAGAACCAACGAATCATGCCTTGGAGCCTCTGCATGAGATACTTGCAGCTGTGTTAGGCGCTGATGGCGCCCCAGGCGTGCCCTGGAGAACCCTGTGGCGGGGTTCCTCCCGAGGTCCCGCGTCTCGTGCCACGTGATTGGCAGACACCTCCAGTTGGCCCCGGCACCCGGACGGCCCCGGCACCGTTGCGTGCCCTGGCAGCTGTCCGATGACCAGCCCCCACTTACAGACCACGAGGATCAATGATCACAGTTACGGACCTGCGCAAGGTATACCGCCAGGGCGACCGAGACGTCACTGCGCTCGACGGCGTGAGCCTGAGCGTGCCCAGGGGATCCATTCACGGAATCATCGGACATTCCGGCGCCGGCAAGTCGACCCTGGTGCGGTGCCTGACGCTGCTGGACCGGCCGACGTCGGGCTCGGTCACCATCGACGGGCGGGAGTTGACCGCGGTTCGGGATTCGGAAATCCGCACCGCCCGGCGCCGCATCGGCATGGTCTTCCAGCATGCCAACCTGATGGATTCACGCACAGCGGCCGCCAACATTGCGCATCCGCTGGAACTGGCCGGAGCCAAAAAGCAGGACATCAAGGACAAGGTGTCCAGCCTCCTTCGCCTGGTGGGACTGGAAAGTTTTGCCGGCGCCTATCCCGCGCAGCTTTCCGGCGGGCAGAAACAGCGGGTGGGCATTGCCCGCGCGCTGGCGTCGGATCCGGACATCCTGCTGTGTGACGAGCCCACCTCGGCCCTGGACCCCGGCACCACCGATGACATCCTGGACCTGATCTCGGATCTGTCGCACCGGCTGGGCCTGACCGTGCTGATCATCACCCATGAGATGAACGTTGTGAAGCGCATCTGTGACTCCGTCTCCCTGCTCGAAGCAGGACGGGTGGCGGAGCACGGCCCGTTGAACGAGGTCGCCTCGAACCTGGGCGGCCGGCTGGCCAAGCAGCTCATTCCGCTGCCCGCCACTCCGCTTCTGCCCGGAGATCCCACCGGCCCCGTGCTGGAACTGCTGCTCACCGGCGGCAATGCCACCGAGCCGGTGCTCTCCGCCCTCACCCGGCGCTTTAACACCGATGTCAATGTCCTCGCCGGAAGCGTCGAGACACTGGCCGGCAGCCGCTTCGGCCGTCTGCGGATCCAGCTGGACGTGCATACGGACATGACCGCCGTAACCGACTACCTCGCCAATCAGGGCGTCGCCGTGGAGGTGGCCGCATGAATTTCCTGACTGAACTCTTCAACAACCCCGGCATCACCAAAGCCCTGCCGGACGCCCTGGTGGAAACCCTCCAGATGGTGGGAATCTCCGGGCTGGTGACCCTGCTGATCGGTGTTCCGCTGGGCATCTTCCTGCACACCAGCGCATCCGGCGGGCTGCGGCCCATGCCGGTCACCAACCGGATTGTCAGCGGCGTCATCGTCAACATCACCCGCTCGGTTCCCTTCGCGATCCTCATGGTGACGCTCATTCCGCTCGCCCGGTTCATCACCGGCACCTCGATCGGCCCGATCGCTGCGTGCGTGGCCCTGAGCATCGGCACCATCCCGTTCTTCGCCCGGCTGGTTGAAACCGCACTGCGGGACGTTTCCGGCGGCAAGATCGACGCGGCCCTGGTCATGGGCTCCACCAAAATGCAGATCATCACCAAGGTGCTGCTTCCTGAAGCGATGCCGGGCCTGGTTGCGGCCCTGACCACCACCATGGTCACCCTGGTGGGCTACTCCGCCATGGCCGGAATCGTCGGCGGCGGCGGGCTGGGCAAGCTGGCCTACAACTACGGCGTCCAGCGGTTCGACAGCGGGGTCATGCTGGTCACCATCATCGTGATTGTGGTGATTGTCCAGATCATCCAGATCGCCGGAGACATCGTGGCCCGC
Organism: Arthrobacter sp. TJ-58; assembly: GCF_058269295.1. Classification (NCBI taxonomy): domain Bacteria; kingdom Bacillati; phylum Actinomycetota; class Actinomycetes; order Micrococcales; family Micrococcaceae; genus Arthrobacter; species Arthrobacter sp. TJ-58. Next base: position 620,204 of record NZ_JBZCNM010000002.1, on the reverse strand, counting down.
CGCGTTGACCACCGCTCGGCCGACGGCGGAGCCAGGCGCCGCCGTCGTTCAGCCGCCGCTGCCCCGGACGCCGGCGTCAGCGCTTCCATCGGCACGGCCGGCTCCGCCTCCTCCTCCGACCAGAGTGTGCAGGGCCGGACGGATTCGTCCTCCCTCTCCCGCTGATTGCCGCCGCTTCCATCCGACGGCGGCCCCGTGCCGCCCCGAAACCTTCCGTCCGGCAGGCCCCGCAGTTGCGGGGAATGCCGGACGTGAAACCGCAGCCAGTAGCCGCTAGCTGCCCACTGTCCGGGTTGGATGTCTCCTGACCCGTGTCATTTGAAAGGAACGCATCAAATGCGTAAATCACTGACCCTCGTTGCCACCGGTGTGGCCGCAGCCCTGGCGCTGTCGGCCTGCGGAGGCTCCGACGCCTCCAGCGACGCCGTCGACACCCTGGACCCGGCCAACCCGGTGACCCTGACAGTGGGCGCAAGTCCGCTGCCGCACGCCCAGATCCTGCAGTTCGTGTCCGATCATCTGGCACCGGATGCGGGCCTGGAGCTGAACATCAAGGAGTTCGACGATTACGTCACTCCGAACATAGCCCTTGATGACGGCTCCCTGGACGCCAATTACTTCCAGCACCTGCCGTACTTCGAAGAGCAGGTGCAGAGCCGTGGCTACGACTTTGAGCACGGCGAAGGTATCCACATTGAGCCGTACGCCGTCTTCTCCGAAAAGCACGAGGACATCTCGTCCGTGGGCGACGGCGCCCGGGTGGCCATCACCAACGACCCCTCCAACCAGGCCCGCGCACTGACGCTCCTGGAGGAAGCCGGCCTGCTGGAGAACGTGGAGGACGACGCCTCCGTGCTCGCCCTGACGGACGAGCAGAACCCCAAGCACCTGGAATTCGTGGAGAACCAGCCGGAACTGCTGGTCAATGACCTCAGCGATGACACTGTTGATCTGGCCATCCTCAACGGCAACTACATTCTGGCAGCAGGCCTGAACACCGACGATGCCCTGCTGGTGGAATCGGTGGAGGACAACCCGTACGCCAACTTCCTCGCCTGGAAGACCGGCCACAGGGACGCCCGGATCGACAAGCTTGAAGAGCTGCTCCACTCCCCCGAGGTGAAGGCCTTCATTGAAGAGACCTGGCCCAACGGTGACATGACCGCTGCCTTCTAGCAGCAGCTTTGGCATCAGGCGGCACCAGCCGCACTAAAGCTGCATCAAAAAACCCCGCACCTCCCGGATAAGGGACGTGCGGGGTTTTTTGTCGTGCCGCCGGGAACCGGCTGCGCGCTGAGGCGGCCGCCCGGCTACGGCGTGGCGTCCGCGGCAGCCTTCGCGGCCGCCGGAAGCGCCGCGTAGATGCGTTCCATGGCAGCGTCGTCGTGCGCACCGGAGAGGAACCAGGCTTCAAAGACCGAGGGCGGCAGGTACACGCCCGAATCCAGCATGGAGTGGAAGAAGGGCTTGTACCGGAAGGCTTCCTGCGCCTGGGCCTGCTCGTAGTTGTGCACGCCCGTGGCGGAGGTGCCGAAGGCAACGCTGAAGAGGCTTCCGGCCCGCTGGATGCTGTGATCCACTCCGGCCTCCGTCAGAGCGGCGGACACCGCGGCGGAGAGCTCGGCGGAGCGTGCGTCCACGGTGGCGTAGACCTCCGCGGTGGCGGCCTTCAGCGTGGCAACCCCGGCAGCCATGGCGATCGGGTTACCGGAGAGGGTGCCGGCCTGATAGACCGGGCCCAGCGGGGCCAGGTAGTCCATGACGTCGGCACGGCCGCCCAGTGCGGCGACGGGCATGCCGCCGCCGATGACCTTGCCGAAGGTGAACAGGTCCGGAGTCCAGCCTTCCTGCGCGCCGGTGAGGCCCCAGTAACCGGCCGGACCCGTGCGGAAACCGGTGAGGACCTCGTCCAGGATCAGCAGGGCGCCGTTTTCGGCGGTGATGCGGGACAGGGCCGCGTTGAAGCCCGGAGCCGGAGTCACCACGCCCATGTTGGCCGGCGCTGCTTCGGTGATGACGGCGGCAATGTCCGCGCCGTGGTCGGCGAAGGCCTTCTCAACGGCAGCGACGTCGTTGTACGGCAGCACCAGCGTCTCGGCGGCGGTGGCAGCAGTGACGCCGGCGGAGCCCGGCAGGGCCAGGGTGGCCAGGCCGGAGCCGGCGGAGGCCAGCAGTCCGTCCAGGTGGCCGTGGTAGCAGCCGGCGAACTTGATGATCAGGTTCCGGCCGGTGTAGCCGCGGGCCAGCCGGACCGCGGTCATCGTGGCTTCGGTGCCGGTGGAAACCATGCGCAGGCGCTTCACGCCCGGAACCCGGTCCATGACCAGCTGCGCCAGTTCGGCTTCGGCCGGGGTGGACGCGCCGAAGGACAGGCCGTTATCCACGGCGGCGTGGACCGCTGCGAGGACGTCCGGGTGGGAGTGGCCCACCAGGGCCGGGCCCCAGGAGCAGACGAGGTCCACGTATTCGCGGCCTTCGGAGTCCGTGATGTACGGGCCCTTGGCGGAGACCATGAAGCGCGGCGTTCCGCCCACGGAACCGAAGGCCCGGACCGGTGAGTTCACGCCGCCGGGCATCAGTGCCCGGGCGCGGTCGAAGAGTTCTTCGGAGGAAGACGGTGAGACAGGTGAGGACATTACTTGCTTTCCTTCAGCCAGGCCGCCAGCTCGGTGGCCCAGTAGGTGAGAATCATGTTCGCGCCGGCCCGCTTGATGCCCAGGACGGACTCTTCGATGGACCGGCGGCGGTCAATCCAGCCGTTGGCGGCGGCGGCTTCAATCATCGCGTACTCGCCGGAGATCTGGTAAGCGCCCACCGGGACCGGGGACATGGCGGCTACATCGGCCAGCACGTCCAGGTAGCTCATGGCCGGCTTGACCATCACCATGTCCGCGCCTTCTTCGAGGTCCAGTTCCACTTCGAGGAGGGCTTCGCGGCGGTTCGCGGCATCCATCTGGTAGGTGCGGCGGTCGCCCTGCAGCTGGGAGTCCACGGCTTCGCGGAACGGGCCGTAGAACGCCGAGGCGTACTTGGCGGCGTAGGCGAACAGCGAAACATCGGTGAAGCCGGCCTCGTCCAGGGCCTGGCGGATCACGGCGATCTGGCCGTCCATCATGCCGGACGGGCCCAGGACATGCGCACCGGCACGTGCCTGCTCCACAGCCATCCGGCCGTAGATCTCCAAAGTGGTGTCATTGTCCACGACGCCGTTTTCATCCAGCACGCCGCAGTGTCCGTGGTCCGTGAATTCGTCCAGGCAGACGTCGCTCATGATGACCAGGTCATCGCCGACTTCCTCGCGGACGGCGGCAATCCCGCGGTTCAGGATGCCGTTGGGGTCGGTGCCGGCGCTGCCCACGGCGTCGCGCTCTGCGGGAATGCCGAAGAGCATGATGCCGCCCACGCCCAGCTCAACGGCCTCGGCGGCAGCCTTCTTCAGGGAGTCCAGGGTGTGCTGGACGACGCCGGGCATGGAGGTGAGCGGGTTGGGCTCGGTGATGCCTTCGCGGACAAAGACGGGAAGGATCAGCTCGGCGGGATCCAGCCGGTATTCGGCGGTCAGCCGGCGCATGGCGGGCGTGGTGCGGAGCCGGCGGGGACGGTGCTGGGGGAAGCTCATAGAGGTAAATCTGCCTTCCGGTAATGATGGGGAACTAGTTTGTAGGACCCGTAGACATAGCAACAGACAGTGCCCGCGCTATTCCCTCAGGGGTTGGCTGGTTCGCCACTGCATCCGCCGGCATCTCGAGTTCAGCCATTTGCGCGGCGGTGCTGTCCCCGATGGCAACGAGCACGGTGCCCGGCGGCACGGGAGCACAGAGCCGCAGGAACCGGCGGACGATGCTCGGTGAGGTCAGCACCACGGCGCGGGGGCCTGCGGGTGCAGCGGCCGCGAATTCCTGCGGCGTCAGCAGGAGGTTTCCGCCGGAGGGGCCGGCCTCGGCGGCGGGGGTGAAACGGACGCCCGCGGCGGGATAATCCACGGTGCAGTATGCGGTCACGGCCCGAACGTCCCATCCCAGGGAGGTCAGCGCATCGCGGAGAGCAGGGTCCGCAAGGTCTGCCTGCGGCAGCAGGATGCGCAGTGCCCCGCCCTCGGGATCGGAGTCCTCGGGGTGCGGCCAGGATTCAGCGAGTCCGCGGGCGGACTGGTCGCCGTCGGGCATCAGGTCAAGGTCCAGCCCAATGTCCTCCAGCGCCTTCCGCGTACCGCTGCCGACAGCGGCGATGCGGGTGCCGGCGGGAATCACCGAGGCCACCGGCACGCCCAGAGCAGCGCAGCGCCGCACCATCGCACGCACCGTGGTCACACTGGTGAAAATCACCCAGGAGAACCGTCCGGAGCGCAGGGACCGCAGCGCACCGTCCAATTCTCCCGTGTCGGCGGGGAACTGGAAATCGATCAGCGGCATCAGGGACACCTTTGCGCCGCAGGCCGCCAGTTCGGCGGTCATTGCGGCGGCGCGGTCCGGGGTGCGCGGCAGCACGACGTTCAGCCCGGCCAGATTCGGCCGCGCTTCCTGCTGCTCCGGCATGTCAGCGGCTCCCGGTCAAGGACATTAGCTGACTGCGAGATCCGTCAGGGACGCTGCCCCGGCGGCGAGCAGATCCTCGGCCAGACGGATGCCCAGGCCCCGGGCGCCGTCTTCGTCGAGTTCGGCGGTAGCGGCCGATCGCCGCAGCACCTTAACGCCGTCGTCGCTGCAGACCACTGCTTCCAGGTGCAGGCGCGCGTCGGTCAAGGTGGCAAGCGCGCCGATGGGAGCGGTGCAGCCTGCTTCCAGCCGGTTCAGCAGCGCCCGCTCGGCAGTCACCGTCAAACGGGAGGCGTTGTTGTCATAGACGGCCAGCGCACGGCTCAGCGGACCTTCTGCGGCATCGGCGGTGCGGCATTCCACGGCCAGCGCGCCCTGGCCCGGGGCGGGCAGCATGACGGAGGGATCCAGGAATTCCGAAACCATCTGCAGCCGGCCCAGGCGGGCCAGTCCCGCGGCGGCCAGTACGACGGCGTCGAGGTCGCCGGGGGCGCCCTCAACCAGCCCTGCCACGCGTCCCAGGCGGGTGTCCACGTTGCCGCGGATGTCCACGATCTCAAGATCGGGACGGGCCGAGCGCAGCTGCGCGGCCCGCCGCGGCGATCCGGTGCCCACGCGCGCACCGGACGGCAGCTGGGCCAGGGTCAGGCCATCGCGGGCGCACAGGGCATCCCGGACATCCACCCGGGCCGGGATGGCGCCGATGGTGAGGCCGTCCGCTGCCCCGGTGGGCAGGTCCTTGAGGGAGTGCACGGCGACGTCGCAGTCTCCACGCAGCAGCGAGTCCCGCAGCGCCGCCACGAATACGCCGGTGCCGCCAATCTGGGACAGTGCTGCGCGGTTGATGTCGCCCTCGGTCCGGACCCGGACCAGTTCAACGTCAAAGCCGCCCAGTTCAGCAAGCGCGTTGGCCACTGTAGTGGTCTGGGTGACGGCCAGGGCACTGCCCCGGGTTCCAATCAGGACGGGCGAATGGGCCACTACTGGATCCCCACTGTGGAATCGGCGCCCGCAATGGTGGGCTTTTCGCCGCGCAGGTTGGCGCAGCAGCCGGGGCGGCAGACGTCGTACCAGGGTCCGAGCTTGGTCAGGGCCGGACGGTCGGAGATGTTGTTCTCGACGGTGCGCTCGCAGAGCAGGTCCACCAGGCCGGCGACGAAGGTGTCATGGATGCCGGGCGTGGGCGTGCGGTGGGCGGCCAGGCCCAGTTCCTTGCACGTGTCCATCGCCTCGGTGTCCAGGTCCCAGAGGACCTCCATGTGGTCGCTGACGAAGCCCAGGGGAACAATCACCACGCCCTGAACGCCCTTGGCGGGCAGTTCAGCGATGGCGTCGTTGATGTCCGGTTCCAGCCACGGGGTGTGCGGGGATCCGGACCGGGACTGGTAGACCAGCTGCCAGTCCAGGCCGGCAGCTTCCGGGATGCGGTCCATGATGGCGCGGGCGTTGGCCAGGTGCTGTGCCACGTAGGCGCTGCCCTCTTCGAACTCGCGGTCGCGCGGGCCGGAGGCTTCGGCGTCGGCCGTGGGAATGGAGTGCGTGGAGAAGAGGATCTCGATCTTCCCGCCCTCCTCGCCGCGTTCGGCCAGCTGGGCGCGGACCTGCGCCAGGGAGTCGCGGACGCCTTCGACAAACGGCTCCACGAAACCGGGGTGGTCGAAGTACTGGCGGACCTTGTCCACCTGGAGCTTCTTGTCCAGTCCGGTGGCCAGCAGGTTCATGCCCAGGTCCTCGCGGTACTGGCGGCAGCTGGAGTACGAGGAGTACACGCTGGTGGTGACCATCAGCAGGCGGCGGTAGCCGGTGTCATAGGCTTCCTGCAGCACGTCCTTGATGTACGGCGCCCAGTTGCGGTTTCCCCAGAGCACCGGGGTGTCGATGCCGCGGCGCTTCAGCTCAGCCTCGAGGGCTGCCTTCAGCGCGCGGTTCTGCTCATTGATCGGGCTGATGCCGCCGTTGGCGCGGTAGTGGGTGGCCACTTCTTCCAGCCGCTCGTCCGGGATGCCCCGGCCGCGGGTGACGTTGCGCAGGAACGGGATGACGTCTTCCTGCCCTTCGGGACCGCCGAAGGAGGCCAGCAGGATGGCGTCGTAATGCTTGGGCTCCATCCGGCCGTTCTCGTCCACACCCTCAAGCGGGTTGAAGGAAGCGGGCTCGCCGGCGGACTCGTGGTTCAGGGATGTCGTCATTTCAGTACCTCGGCAACCTCGGCGGCGGCGATGCGCCGGCCGGTATAGAAGGGGATTTCTTCGCGGACGTGGTTGCGGGCCTCGGTGGAGCGCAGGTGGCGCATCATGTCCACCAGGTCAACCAGGTTGGGAGCTTCCAGGCCCAGGATCCATTCCCAGTCCCCCAGGGCAAAGGAAGCCACCGTGTTGGCGAGGACCTGCGGGAATTCGCGGCCCAGCATGCCGTGGTCACGCAGCATCTTGCCGCGTTCCTCGGCGGGCAGCAGGTACCACTCGTAGGAGCGGACAAACGGGTAGACGCAGATCCAGGCTTCCGGATCGATGCCACGGGCGTAGGAGGGCCAGTGGTTCTTGGAGAATTCGGCGTCGCGGTGCACGCCCATGGCGGACCAGGCGATCTCCGTGCCGGTGAAGAGGCCGGAGCGGCGGATGTCGCGGACGGCGGACTGCAGGTCCTCCGCGCGGCCCCCGTGCAGCCACACCATGACATCGGCGTCGGCACGCATCGCGGAAACGTCGTACAACCCGCGAAGAGTTACGTGGCGATCAGCCAGTTGGGCAGCCAGCGCCTCAAAGGCCCTGACGTTTTCCTCGGAATCCTCAGCCGCTGCGGTTGCTCCACCTGCGGCGGACCGCTTGAAAACGGTCCAGAGGGTAAAGAACTGTTCTTCGGTGTCGGCTGTTTCTGCGGTGCTCTGACCCATGGGCTCACTCATGATTAACAGTCTGCCCTTTTGGACAGCCTTAGACGAAATACTCCACTTCTACTTCTTGTAGAAAGTGCTTAATGTCACACCCGGTCCAGCTGCTCCAGGAGGCGGTTCATCCGGGTGCGGGTGTCGGCAGTAACGGCAGCCAGCCCGGTTCCCGCCAGCCAGGCTCCCACCACTTCCAGGCCGGGCTCTTTTTCCACTGCGGCGCGCACCGAAGCCACCCGGTCACGGTGCCCGACGGCGGCCGAGGGCAGGGCGCCGACCCAGCGGACAACGTCCCAGCCAACAACGTCATCGACACCCAAGGGCACCTGGAGCAGCGCCGAAGCGTCCGCCAGTGCCTGGGCAAAGAGGTCCTCGTCGTTCCGGTCCACAGCGCTCGGCCGGGAAGCCGCGGCAGCGTCGGCAGCGTCGGCAGCACTCAGTGCCCGCCCGTAGGAGAGCCGCAGCACGTGCGTTCCCGGTCCGGTGGAGTCGGCAAGCCACTGCCATTTGGCGGTGGCGTGGGTCAGGGCTTTGGCATCCACGCCCTCAACATCTGCGGCAACCAGGATCCCGGTGCCGCGGGGGTGCGCGTCCAGGTCCGGCTGGTCCACCACCAGGGTGACGAGGGCGACGCCGGGTCCGGCTCCGGGGCGGGCCGCCGCCAGTTCCGGAACGCTTCCGGCCAGCAGGTCCACGGCGGACGGGCCGTCGGTGGCCGTCACCAGCACGTCCGCGGACACCGTTGACTCGGCGGTCGGGTCAGGTGCAGCCGGGGTAACCAGCCAGCCGCCGCCGCTGCGCCGCTCCACGGCGGCAACAGGTGTGCCGGTGCAAAGATTGACGCCCAGTGCCACCAGTTCCTTTTCCAGGGCGCGGGTAAGCATGCCCATGCCGCCGGCCAGGCCGGCTACAGCGGAGCCGGCCGGTGCCGAGGCACGCATGGAGGCCACTGCTGCGGCCAGGGAGCCGTGCTTGGCCAGCGCTGCGCGCAGTCCCGGGGCCACCGAGTCCACGTCCAGGACATCCGGATCCGAGGAGTACACGCCGCCCACTACGGGAGCCACCAGACGGCGCAGTACAACCTCGCCCATCCGCGCCCGGACCACTTCGCCCAGACTCACGGTGTCCCGGCGGGTCAGGCTGCCCACGGGCAGCACTTTGTCCAGCGCTGCCCGTGCGGCCGCGGTGCGTCCAATGGCCTGGACAATTTCCGGAGCGCGGGGATCGGCCGGAATGCCGAGCAACCCGCTCTGGGGCATCCGCTGGGCAGCGGACGGGAGGTCATCTCCGGCCAGCTGGAGCCAGGCTCCGCCGGGAACGGGGGCCACGACGGCGTCGCCCAGCCCAAGTTCCTCGATGAGCTCAGGTACTGCCCGGGAGCGGGTGGCGAAAGATTCGGCCCCGCTGTCCAGCGTCAGTCCCGCCACCTGATGGGTGCCCACGCACCCGCCCAGCTCGGTGCCGGCCTCAAACAGCGTCACGGCCAGACCGCTGAGGGCCAGGTCGCGGGCTGCTATCAGTCCGGAAATACCGCCGCCCACCACGACGGCGCTGACGCGCGGTGCAGCGGGCTCTGCAGCCTCAGCTTCCACAGCGGTCTTCCGTGCTGCGGGGAAATGGGGCAGTGCCGTGGAGAAATGGGGAAGAACGGGACGGTGCGGCATGGTTACGGCTCCACCGAATGGATGAGCTCGACCACCCGCGTCAGGACGTCAGGATCCGTCTCCGGCGGAACGCCGTGGCCCAGGTTGACCACGTGGCCCGGCGCAGCGGCTCCGGCGGCCAGGACCTCACGGACATGTGCTTCCAGGACCGGCCAGGGAGCGTTCAGCAGCGCGGGGTCAATGTTGCCCTGAAGCGGCGTGGTCCCGCCGAGGCGGCGGTTGGCTTCATCCAGCGGCAACCGGTAATCCACGCCCACCACGTCGACACCGACGTCGCGCATGGCACCGAGCAGCTCGGAGGTGCCTGTGCCGAAGTGCACCAGAGGCGCTCCAAGGTCCCGGACATGATCCAGTGCACGGGCCGACGCCGGAGCCACGTGGGCGGTGTAGTCAGCCAGACCCAGCGAGCCGGCCCAGGAGTCGAAGAGCTGCCCGGCGCTTGCCCCTGCTTCAAGCTGTGCACGCAGGAACATCCCGGAGGCATCGGCCGCCCACCGGGTGAGGGCGCTCCACGCTTCGGGGTCGGCGTGCATCATGGTGCGCGGACCGAGGTGGTCTCGGGACGGCTTGCCCTCCACCATGTAGGCGGCCAGCGTGAAGGGGGCACCGGCAAAACCGATCAGCGGCGTGTTTCCCAGCTCCGCCACGGTGAGCCGGACAGCCTCACGGATTGGTTCCAGCGCATCCTCGGTCAGGACGGGCAGGGCAGCCACGTCCGCTGCGGAGCGCACCGGAGTGCCAAGGACGGGGCCTATGCCGGGGACTATGTCCACGTCCACGCCGGCCAGTTTGAGCGGAATGACGATGTCCGAGAAGAAGATGCCGGCATCGACGTCGTGCCGGCGGACCGGCTGCAGGGTGATCTCCGAAGCCAGCGCCGGATCCAGGCAGGAATCCAGCATGGCGATGCCCTGCCGGAGCTTGCGGTATTCCGGCAGCGACCTTCCGGCCTGGCGCATGAACCAGACCGGCCGGCGGGACGGAGTTCCACCCCGGTATGCCGTTATCAGGGGGGAATCGGCCGTGCGGCCATCCATGAGCGGATGAGAGGCGCTAAGAGTCATACCCTGATTCTCTCCAAAATTCTCCGCGAAGGATAACCGGGCGGTCCTGACGAGCCTTTCCTTAGCTTTACGGTGACGGGAAACACGGCCCAAAAGGGCCCAGGTAAGGGCGTCCTATTGGGGTGATTCCGAAGACGGTGGCTAGTATTGAGGCACTGTGGTTCTACTTTCACTTATTGCGACGCACTCCGATGTTGATCTGGAAACCGTTGCCCGCCTCAGCGCCGGCGCCTCCCAGGTCTCTTCCTCCCTGCTAGAAACCGGATCGGCGGTGACCGGATCCGTGGTCCTGGCCACCTGCAACCGGTTTGAGGTCTACTGCGAGGCCAAATCGGAGGCGGACATTGAAGCAGCCCGCTCCGCCGTCGTCGCAGAAATCAGCCGGCATTCCGGACTCACCAAGGATCTGGTGTCCCGCTCCTTCGCCACGAATACCGGCGAATCAGTGGCGAAGCACCTTTTCGCTGTCGGAGCCGGCCTGGACTCCGCCGTCGTGGGCGAACGCGAAATCGCCGGCCAGGTTCGGCGGGCCCTGATCGAAGCCCAGGAAAAAGGCACCGCCAGCGGCGGCCTGACCCGGCTTTTCCAGACAGCCTCACGCACAGCCAAAGATGTTGGAGCACTGACAGCCCTCGGCAAACGGGGGCTTTCCATTGTGTCCGTGGCGCTGGAACTGGCCACTGACCTCTCGATGGACGCGGACTGGTCCGCCAAGGACGTTGTGGTGTTCGGCACCGGCGCATATGCCGGAGCCACCATGGCCCTGCTCAAGGAGCGCGGCTGCACCCGCGTCAGCGTCTATTCCTCCTCGGGCCGCGCCGAGTCCTTCACCGCATCGCGCGGCGGCACCCCGCTGACCCGTGATTCGCTGCCGGCAGCACTGGCCGCTGCGGACGTCGTGATTGGCTGCAGCGGCAGCGAAAGCCAGGTGGGAGCCAAGGACATCCGCCGCGTCCGCTCCGCCAGCAACAAGCCGCTGATCATCATCGATCTGGCCCTGACCCACGACTTCGACCCCGACGTCCGCGAAGTGGACGGCGTGGACCTGATTACTTTGGAGTCAGTGCGGCTGGCGGCCCCGGCAGAGCAGGCGGAATCGCTCAAACAGGCCAGCGGCATCGTGGCCGATGCAGCCAAGGCTTTTTCCGAGCTTCAGCTGAGCCGCCAGATGGATTCCGCCATTGTGGCCCTGCGCCGGCATACCCTGAACGTCCTGGATTCCGAGCTGGAAAAGGTGCGTGCCCAGCACGGCTGCACCGGCGCGGCGGAGGAAGTTGAGTTCGCCATGCGCCGCATGGTCAAGCAGCTCCTGCACGTTCCCACCGTCCGTGCCCGTGAACTTGCCGCCAGCGGGCAGCAGGATGACTACATCAAGGGCCTCGAGGCCCTGTTTGGAATCACCCCTGACCAGCCGGTGGAACGCCGGCGCCCGGCAGCGCCCCACGCGGAACACGGACAGCCCGACGCCGGTTCCTCCGCTTCCGAAGACGGCACGGACACCGCAGCCTCCGCCTGAACCGGCGCCCTGAATCAGTAGACGGTTTTCGGAATCAGTAGACGGTTTTCGCGGGTTCGATGTCCCGCACCCACTCCAGGATTCCACCGGAAACGTTGAACACCCGCTCGTAACCCCGGCTCTTGAGGAACGCTGCCACTTCCGCTGAACGTCCGCCGGATTTGCAGTGCACATACAGGTCGCGGCCGCGCTCGGGAAGGCTTTCCCCGGAGAGTATTCCGGCCCGCGGCATCAGCACCGAGCCGTCGATGCTCACGATCGCGTATTCCCCGGGCTCCCGGACATCCAGCAGATCAAAGTCCCGCTCCCCCGCGGTCCGGGCTGCCAGCAGCTGCTGCAGTTCCCGGACGCCGACGGCGGGAACCTCCTCCCGGTTTTCCGTGCTTTCCGCGCGGGGCGGCAGCCCGCAGAAAGCGTCATAATCCGCTTCCAGCTCCGTCACCGGCACGGCTCCCGGGTCCTTACGGACCCGGATTTCACGCCAGGACATGTCCAGGGCATTGAGCACCAGGACCCGGCCCAGCAGCGTTACTCCGGTGCCGGTGATCAGTTTGACGGCTTCATTGACCATTACCGCGCCGATCTGGGCACAGAGCACGCCGAGCACTCCGCCTTCAGCGCAGGAGGGGACCGAACCGGCCGGCGGCGCCTCGGGATAGAGGTCCCGGTAGGTGGGTCCGTGTCGGCCCCAAAACACGCTGACCTGGCCGTCAAAGCGCAGGATGGAACCCCACACATAGGGTTTGCCCAGGATCTCGGCCGCATCATTGACCAGATACCGGGTGGCGAAGTTGTCGGTGCCGTCCAGGATCAGGTCATAGTCCGCGAAGATCTCCAGGGCATTCGTGACGTCCAGGCGCACCGGGTGCAGCCGGACGTGGAGCAGGGGATTGAGTTCATGGATGCTCCGGCGCGCGGATTCGGCCTTGGAGCTGCCAACGTCGGACACTCCGTGGATGATCTGGCGCTGCAGGTTGGAGGCGTCCACGGTGTCGTCGTCGACAATGCCCAGGGTTCCCACTCCTGCCGCGGCGAGGTAAAGCAGCGCAGGAGATCCGAGTCCGCCGGCGCCAATGACCAGGACGCGGGCATTCTTCAGCCGCTGCTGGGCCGGAATTCCAAATTCCGGAATGATCAGGTGCCGTGAATAGCGCAGTGTTTCCTCGTCTGTCAGTCCGGCGGCGGGTTCCACCAGCGGCGGCAGCGCGGCGTTTGGCTCACTCATGACTCCCAATCTAGTCCCCAAACGTGCTGCGGAACCTGTTGGGCGCAGTACCCGTGGGTAAACTGGGGGCTATTGTCCGGCCACCTTGGCCCGCAGCCCTTGAGAGGTCCGTACACGTGAGCAACCAGCAAACCGGCAAGTCGACCAGGCTCCCCCGGGAGGAACGCCGGCGCCAGTTGCTGAACGCCGCGCAGGAAGTCTTCGTCAGCAATGGCTTTCACGGTGCGGCCATGGATGACATCGCGGAGGCGGCCCAGGTCAGCAAGCCGGTCCTTTACCAGCATTTCCCGGGTAAGCGGGAGCTGTATCTGGCGCTGCTGGAGGATCATCTGGGAACCCTGACGGAGTTCCTCACCACTGCCTTGAACTCTACGACGGACAACAAGCTGCGGGTGCGCGAAACCATGCGGGCCTACTTCCGTTTCGTGGCCCAGGACAGCCAGGGCCACCGGCTGGTTTTTGAGTCCGATCTGACGAATGACCTGGAAATCAGCGCACGGATTGAAGAATTCAATGCGCGCTTCGCGGCCAGCATCGCCGGTGTCATAGCCGAGGACACCAAGCTCTCCCCCGTGGAGGCAACCCTGCTGGGGCGGGCGCTGGCAGGAATGGCGCAGGTCAGCGCCCGTTATTGGCTCGAGACGGACGGGGACCTGGACATCGATGCGGCCTCCGAACTTGTCTATCGTTTAGCTTGGCGCGGAATCAGCCGGTTCCCCAAGGAAATCTAGAGTAGATTTTTCAGCAGCTACATTTCGTTAATACAGGAGGCACCACGGTGGAAGTAAAAATCGGTATTCAGAATGTTGGCCGGGAAATCGTCTTTGAGTCGAGCCAGAGCGCTGACGCCGTTGCCGACGTCGTGGCGGAGGCCCTGAACGGCCAAAAGGAACTGCGCCTGAAGGATGACAAGGGCCGCCTCATCATGGTTCCCGCAGGAGTCATCGGCTACGTGGAAATCGGCGCCGAAGAGGTCCGCCGCGTCGGTTTCGGCGCTCTGTAGGTTTCTCCGTCATTCACAGCGGGTCCGCACATGCGGTCCCGCGCACTACGTCCCGTCGCTCAGGAGTCCGGACAATGATCAGCCTGGTGGTTGCTGCACTCGCCGCGCTGTCGGCCGGTTTCCTGATCCGGGCAGTGGACCGCCGCCGGTCCCGCTACGGTCTTTTCCTGCTCCCGGGCATCTGCGTTGCCGCTGCCATGGTGCTGTGGGTTTTCCTGCAGCTGGGCGGCATCGGATCGGATCCGGATCTTCATTGGCTTGCGTGGGCGTTGCCGCCCTGTGCCGGTGGGGTGGCCGCAGTCATCACGGCGCTGGCAGTGGCTCCCCGGCGGGAATCGCAGGACACCGCCGAGCTCGAGCGGGTGCTGCGCCTCTAGCTGTCCCGGTTCAGCTGCCGGCTCCGGGGCTTCCCGAGCCGGCAGCGAGCAGGCTCCCGAGTTCGCGTGACAGGATACCGCCGGCCGCCTTCTGTCCGGCAGCAGTGAAATGCCGGCCGTCGGGCTCTAGATAGCCGCCCAGCCCAAAACTGGTCCACCAGTCTCCCACGCTCAGGAACTGAACGCCGTGTTTCGAGGCCACGTCGCCCAGCAGGGAGTCCACTGCAGTGCGCTGGCTTCCGAAGGGGTCAGTTCCGGAGGAAATGACCCCGATCATCACTAAGCGGGAGTGCGGATAGGTGCGGCGGACTTCGCCGATCATGCGAGCCGCCTCTGCGGCAATCTCCGCATCCGTTGCCCTCCCGGCATCATTTCCCCCGCCCTGGAGGACCACCAATTTGGGGTTCCCCCACGGCAGCAGCCACTGCTGCGTCGTTAAAGCGGTGTAATAGTTGTCGACCGTTCCGTTGCCCGAGACATAGCCCGTACCGCCGGCGCCCCGCAGGTACGTCCGGTAACCCAGCCCTGCCAGTCCCTGGTCCATCCAGCTGCCGGGGCCGGCCTGCGAGTCGCCGATGACGACGGCCGATCCGGCGACGTTGGCTTCCAGGGTCATGATCCGGTTCAATTCCGGCACGCGGACCAACGCACCGTGCTCAAAGTCGGTGCGGTACACGCCGGCACTGCTGTATTCGGAGCTCACCGGCCGGCCCAGATACGCAAAGTCCTCCCGCCGGCTCAGCTCATCCACCGATTTGTTCAGGGTCACGGCTCCCGTTTCGGCGGTCCAGCGGACCACTTCCGTGGGGAGCGGCCGGATGCAGGCGACCGGTGCCGGACAGGCTGCGGGCAAGTCCGGGCCGGCGGAAACTTCCGAATCTGTCCCCAGCCTCCCGACAGCGCCAAGGTCCTGCCGGCCCGTCCCGGAAAGTATTTCCTCGGCCTCGGCAGCCTCCTGACCGTTGCCTGCCGCGGCCTGCGCCGAAACGCGCTGCTCATCCGGTTGGGGGGCAGAGCTGTCCGTCGACGCTCCCGACACCGCCAGTGCCGCTGCGCAGGCATACAACACAGTGTGTTTCAAAGCAGATTTGCCGGCCATGCCGTCCCCCAAAGACTGTCCCCCCGGGGACGATAAGGTTTCGCCGGCGCTGATGACCGGCTTCGGGGCGGGAGAACAGTCCCCGCCCGACGGGCACAGCGTATATCGGCCGCCGTCCGGTTCAGGTGCGCCGCGCCCGCGCCAAAACTACGAATTTTTCCGGCTAGGCGGTGAGTCCCAGCCGGCTCATTCGGCGCGAGTGGTTGCGGGTCAACGCAGCGAACACAGACTTCAGCTCATCCTCATAGAGTCCCTGGTCCGTTCCCTGCAGCAGCCCGCCCAGGACCGCGCGTTCCAGGACCACGCGCTGGGCCTGGGTCAGCGCCTCGCCCACCAGCCGGCGGCCCCACAAGGCCAGCCGGGAGGCAAGCCGCGGATCATCGGAGAGCGCCTGCTGCAGCCGGGCTTCCAGGATGTCACCGGCGGGCTCCGGCTCCTGCAGCTCCAGCACCAGCTCGGCCGTCACGGCATCCAGCCGGGAGGCAATCTGCTGGTAAAAGTCATCGGAGATGGCCTCGGTTACATAGAACTTCATCAGCGACTCAAACCAGTCCGCCGGCCTGGTCCGGTCGTGGAATGCATCCAGCGACGCCTGGAACGGCCGCATTGCCGTCTCGGGGTCGATTCCCAGCGTGCGCAGGTGGCCGGTAACGCGCTCAAAATGCTCGTACTCGCGCACCGCCAGCCCGCCCAGAACCGTGCGGTCGTGCAGTGTCGGGGAAAACCGGGCATCCGAGGACATGCGTTCAAACGCAGAAAGCTCCCCGTAGGCCATGACTCCAAAAAGATCAGCCAGGAACCGGTGGTAAATGCCGCCCGAAACCGGCTGGGTGGTAACGGAATCAAGCTCAGGAGGAGTCCGGTGTGTCATGGAACCCAGCGTACCGCCGCCTGCGGACGAAACCCGCAGCCGCGAATCCGTGCCGCCGCGCCGTTCACGGCGGATCTGACGCTCCGCGCGCCTGCGCCGCCAATGCGCAGTCACCGGCGCCCACCGGGTAGACTTAAAGGGTAGTAATGGATGCCCGGTCGTCTTACACATCTCTGATAGACCTTAGCCAGACCCGCAATACCTACGCGATCTTGATATTTTTGGCCGTCGCCCGTGCCCGATGCACCGCGGCGGACCTGCAGTTGTTAGCCCGCGATCGGCTTCCGCTGGACGCATCCTGCGCGCGCCATTAGCTCCGGTATGGGCTTCCACAGCCACTCGTTGAGCATGGCGCCGCGATGCCTAACTGAACGGTATTTAATTGAACTCTGAACTCTCCCAGGTAGACGAAACCCGGCACCTCACCGCTGATGACAGCAATGAAGCTTTGAACGTGGCCGAAACACTTGCCACGTCGCAGGCAGCGGCCATTATTCCGGAACTGACGTTTGCAGATTTCGGCGTCCGCTCCGACATCGTGCAGTCCCTTTCCGAGGCCGGGATTACGCATCCCTTCCCGATCCAGTCGATGACGCTGCCCGTTGCACTGGGCGGCCATGACATCATCGGCCAGGCCAAGACCGGTACCGGCAAGACGCTCGGGTTCGGCATTCCCGCCATCCAGCGAGTGATCGCGCCCGACGACGAAGCGTACGCGTCCCTCGCCGTGCCCGGTGCTCCGCAGGCCCTGATCGTGGTGCCCACCCGTGAACTCGCAGTCCAGGTGGCCGGCGACCTGTCCACCGCAGCCAAGCGCCGCGGTGCCCGCATCGTCACGATCTACGGCGGCCGCGCCTACGAGCCCCAGATCGAGGCCCTCACCGCCGGCGTGGAAATCGTCGTCGGCACTCCGGGACGCCTGATCGACCTGTACAACAAGAAGCACCTTTCGCTGAAGAACGTTCGCATCGTCGTCCTCGACGAGGCCGACGAGATGCTGGACCTCGGCTTCCTGCCGGACGTTGAAACGCTGATGGCTGCTACTCCTGCAGTCCGCCAGACGCTGCTGTTCTCGGCCACCATGCCCGGCGCCGTCGTCGCCATGGCCCGCCGCTACATGACCAAGCCCACGCATATCCGGGCAGCGGATCCCGATGACGAAGGCATGACCAAGAAGGACATCCGCCAGGTTGTCTACCGTGCCCACAACTTGGACAAGAGTGAAGTTGTGTCCCGGATCCTGCAGGCCGAGGGCCGCGGCCGCACCATCATCTTCACCAAGACCAAGCGCACCGCCGCCAAGCTCTCCGAGGAGCTGACGGACCGCGGCTTTGCCGTCGCCGCCATGCACGGAGACCTGGGCCAGGGCGCCCGCGAACAGGCTATGCGAGCCTTCCGCAATGAAAAGGTGGACGTGCTGGTGGCCACCGACGTTGCCGCCCGCGGCATCGACGTCGACGACGTCACCCACGTCATCAACTACCAGTGCCCCGAAGATGAGAAGACGTACCTGCACCGCGTGGGCCGCACGGGCCGCGCCGGCCACAAGGGAACCGCCGTCACGTTTGTGGACTGGGACGACGTTCCCCGCTGGGGCCTGATCAACAAGGCCCTGGGCCTGGACCAGGGCGAGCCCGTGGAAACGTATTCCTCCTCGCCGCACCTGTACACGGACCTGAACATTCCGGCAGGCACCAAGGGACGGCTGCCGCGCAACAAGCGCACGCACGCCGGCATCGACGCGGAGAAGATCGAGGATCTGGGCGAGACCGGCAAGAAGAACGCCGCCGCTCCTGTCCGTGACGGCTCCCGCGACAGCACCCGCAGCGGAGACCGGAAACGCGCCGGCGGCACCCGCGGTGACCGGCCCCGCAGCGGCGGCGGAGATCGTGCACGCACCGAAAAGCGGAACGATTCACGCCGTTCGGATGACCAGCAGGCAGCACCGGTACGCACTGCCGAGGCACCGGCTGCAGCCGCTGATGCTGCTGCGGACCGTCCCCGCCGCAGCCGCAGCCGCACTCGCCGCCGCAACGGCGAAGTAGTGGGCAATTCAGCACCCGCAGCCGAATAGCCGGGCAGCACCACAGCCCATGAGCATTCCCCTTTGGTCACCGTCCGGCAGGTCGCTGGTGGTACACGCGGACAACGCGGTGTTCCTGCCAACCCTGCCGGACGGTGCCTTCACCATGATTTATGTGGACCCGCCCTTCAACACCGGCCGGTCCCAGCGCCGCCAGCAGACCACCATGATCCGCAACACCGACGGCAGTGGAGACCGCATCGGCTTCAAGGGCCGCAGCTACAGCACCGTCAAGGGCCTGCTGTCCAGCTACGACGACGCGTTTGAGGACTACTGGGCCTTCCTGGAGCCCCGGCTCGCTGAAGCCTGGCGGCTGCTCGCCGACGACGGAACGCTGTACGTGCACCTCGATTACCGCGAAGTGCATTACGCAAAGGTCATGCTGGATGCCCTGTTCGGCCGGGACTGCTTCCTCAACGAAATTATCTGGGCCTACGACTACGGCGGACGGGCCAAGAACCGCTGGCCCGCCAAGCACGACAACATCCTGGTCTACGTCAAGAACCCGGCTTCCTATCACTTCGACAATGCTGAAGTGGACCGCGAGCCGTACATGGCGCCGGGCCTGGTCACTCCGGAAAAGGTGGCATTGGGGAAGCTGCCCACCGATGTCTGGTGGCACACCATTGTTTCTCCCACCGGCAAGGAGAAGACCGGCTATCCCACGCAA
Organism: Arthrobacter sp. TJ-58; assembly: GCF_058269295.1. Lineage (NCBI taxonomy): Bacteria > Bacillati > Actinomycetota > Actinomycetes > Micrococcales > Micrococcaceae > Arthrobacter > Arthrobacter sp. TJ-58. The sequence goes on along the minus strand of NZ_JBZCNM010000002.1, from coordinate 601,210 downwards.
AAGCCCGAGGGCCTGCTCCGCCGCACCGTGGCTGCCAGCAGCCGCGAAGGCGACTGGGTGCTGGATTTCTTTGCCGGGTCCGGCACCCTCGGCGCCGTAGCCGCCAAGCTGAACCGCAGGTTTGTCTGCGTGGACGCCAACCCGCAGGCCATCGAGGTGATGTCCAAGCGGCTCGGACATGCGGCCGACGTCGTTTCCCTCGGCTCAGCAGCAGAGTCAGCGGCAGCCGGCGCGGTGTAGCGCCTTAGGACCGGACCACGGGCGAGCCGGTGGCTCGGAACTCGATCTGTTCCAAAACCTCCGGCGCGGTGGTGCATTCACCGAGCCGGTTGGGTTTGCCCGTCCCGTGATAATCGCTGGAACCGGTCATCAGCAGCGAGTTCTCTTCGGCCAGCCGGCGCAGCCAGGCACGGCCCTGATCCGGATTGTCGCGGTGGTCCACCTCCACCCCCATGAGACCGGCGTCGATCATCTCCCGGAACGTCGCTTCACCCACAACGCGGCCCCGCGAAGAGGCCACGGGGTGGGCAAACACCGGCACTCCCCCGGCTTTCCGGATCAGTTCGACGGCGCGGGCCGGGTCCGGGGCATAGTGGGCAACAAAGTAGCGTGAGCGTGCCGTAAGAATGCCGGAAAAGGCGGCCGAGCGGTTCGGCACAACGCCCGCGGCCACAAGCGCATCCGCAATGTGCGGCCGCCCGATGGTGGCCCCTGGAGCCACATGCTGCTGCACCAGCTCCCAGTCGATGGGGAAATCCTCCGAAAGACGCTGGACCATCATCTCCGCCCGGGACACCCGCGCCGAGCGGGACCGGCCGATCTCTGCCAGCAGTTCCGGACTTGCGGGGTCATGGAGGTAGGAGAGCACATGCACGCTGATGCCTTCACTGCTGCGGCAGGACACCTCCATCCCGGGCACCAGGGTGATCTCCAGTTTCCGGGCGGCATCCGCAGCCTCCTGCCACCCCGCCGTGGAGTCGTGGTCCGTCAGCGCCACTGCGTCCAGCCCGGCTTCTTTGGCTGAGCGCATCACCTCCGCCGGCGGCTGGGTTCCGTCGGAAACTGTTGAGTGCGTGTGCAGGTCGATTCTCACCTGATCAATCTACTTGCTCCGGCGCTTTCCCGGGTTGGACCCGCAGGCAGAACCTTCCGCTGATGTTTGGCCGCCCCGTCCGCTCAGTGAGACCATTGAAGGGTGACTACTGATGCGAATCCATTGACCACCGCCGACACGTCGGGAATCGGGGAGTTGTCCGAAGGGCAGCCCTTGGATGACCGCGTAAACAACCGCTCGCAGAAGCCCTCCAACGAGGCCTACAAGGCATTCATGTCCACCGGCTGGGCCGAGGACAACGCAGAGCTTCCCGCCCGCGACGAAGTTGCCCCGTACGCCGCCAAGCGCCGTCGTGCCCTGTCCGAGCGTTTCCCGGGTGAGCGCCTCGTCATCCCCGCCGGACCGCTGAAGGTCCGCTCCAATGACACTGATTACCGTTTCCGGCCGCACTCCGGTTTTGCCCACCTGACCGGTTTGGGCCTGGACCGCGAGCCCGACGCCGTACTGGTCATGGAGCCGGTGGAACCGGGAACTGGCGACGACGGCGGCAACCACACTGCCGTCCTGTACTTCCGTCCGCTGGCCGGAACCGACAGCGAAGAGTTCTACTCCAACGCCCGCTACGGCGCGTTCTGGATCGGTTCCCGCCTGGGCCTGGAACAGGTCAGCGCCATGCTGGACCTGCCGACCCGCCACCTGGATGAGGCCGAAACAGCCATCACCAACAACGTTGGCGACCCCCAGTTCGGAGGCATCTCCGTGCGCCTGCTCCGCAAGGTGGACGAGATGGTTGATGCGCTGGTGGACACCGTCCGCTACAACACCGCCATGGATCCCGAAAACGTGGACCTCAGTGCCCTCGATGCTCTGGACGGTGAACTCACCGAAGCCCTGTCCGAGCTGCGCCTGATCAAGGATGAGTGGGAAGTGAAGCAGATGGAGGCCGCGGTTGCCGCCACCGTCAACGGTTTCACCGAGGTCGTCAAGGCACTGCCCCGCGCGATTGCCCATCCCCGCGGCGAACGCGTTGTCGAAGGCGCATTCTTTGCCCGTGCCCGGGAAGAAGGCAATGACCTCGGCTACGACACCATCGCTGCCGGCGGCAACAACGCCACCGTGCTGCACTGGATCCGCAACAACGGAACCGTCAACGCGGGTGAACTGCTGCTCCTGGACGCGGGCGTTGAGGCGGACAGCCTCTACACTGCCGACATCACCCGCACGGTGCCCGTCAACGGCACCTACTCGCCGGTCCAGCGCAAGATCTACCAGGCGGTCCTCGACGCCGCTGACGCCGGCTTTGCTGCGGCCAAGCCGGGCGCAAAGTTCCGCGATGTCCATGCAGCAGCCGTCAAGGTCCTGGCCGAGCGCCTGTCCGACTGGGGCCTGCTGCCGGTGTCCCTGGAAGAGGCCCTCTCGGATGAAGGACAGCAGCACCGGCGCTGGATGCCGCACGGCACCAGCCACCACCTCGGCCTGGATGTCCACGACTGCGCGCAGGCCCGCAAGGAACTGTATCTGGACGGCGTCATCACCGAGGGCATGGTGTTCACGATCGAGCCGGGCCTCTACTTCAAGAATGAGGACCTGTCCGTTCCCGAGGAGTACCGCGGCATTGGCGTGCGGATCGAGGATGACATCCTGATCACCGCAGACGGCCCCGTAAACCTCAGCGCCGCGTTGCCGCGCAACCCGGAAGATGTCGAAAACTGGATGGCCGGAATCTACGCCGCCGAATAACGCATCGCCTGCCCGCCGGAAGCCGTCAACCGTCATCCGGCCGACACCGGCAGCAGCAACAGCAGAGGCTCCGCACCTTGGGTGCGGAGCCTCTGCTGTTAATGCTGCCTGCTGTTAATGCTGCCTGCTGTTACCTGTTACCTGTTCCGGCGTCGCCGTCGGAATTCTGTCCCTCACCGGTGTGATGTGCAGCAGTAACCGGCGGCGTCTTCGGGGCGTCGGCGTCTTGGTTGGGCCGGTCATTTCCGGGGGCCGAGGCAGGAGCGGCGGGAAGCCGGACTCCATACTGCGGACGGCCGTCGGGCAGATCCGGGAACTGTCCGCGGGGCACGCCTCCGGCAGGTGCCTGAGCATCCGCAGCGGGGTTGGATCCGACGCTGTGCGCACCGTTGCCGGCAGACTGGTTTTGGCCGTTCCCGCCGGCGTAGGGATCGGACCATCCTGCGGGCCGTTCCGGTGCGGGACCGGCGGGCCCGCCCTGCTGGCCCTGGTACGGGCCCTGACCCTGCTGCGGGCCCTGGTAGGGAGGACGGTGCGGCGGCTGCGGATGGCCGTGCTGTCCTACCATCGGCAGCTGCTGAAGCAGCCGCCGGGCATCGTTGGCAGCCTTCGGTGCCACAATGACGTCATAGCTGGTGGCAACCACCTGGCTAATGGAGGTGAAGTCCCGCCTGCCGCGCTGAAGGGCATAGGCCAGCACCCCGAAAAGCAGCCAGAAGACCGCACCCAGTGCTATCGGCGGAAGCAGGGAAATGTAGCTCTCTCCGCCGGCGAAAAGCATTAGCGCCAACCCCACGAAAAGGCCGAACCAGGCACCGGTGGCGGCGGAGGACAGCGCCACCTTGGGATAGGACAAGCTCCCGGTGACGCGTTCCACCGACTTCAGCTCGTTTCCGATGATGGAAACCATCTGAACCGGAAACTTGTTGTCTGCCAGATAGTCCACTGCTTTCTGGGCGTCCAGATAGGCGGTGTAACGGCCCACCGTTTCCCCTTGTGGGAGGGCGCGGCCTTGATCGCTTGGCGGCTTTGAACCGAAGAGGTTAGACATTTCTCCATTCTCTCCCACAACGGGTCTGCGTGGTGGAGGTATCGCTCGAAGTGAACGAACGGCACCGGAACCGCTCCCGCCGGGTCGAGGCAGGGGTGGCGGGCAGTGGTCCCCGATACGGCGGAAGGGGCGGGCACCACGTAGCCTAAGAATGTGAGCAAAAATCCTACCCGAGTCTTCATCGCACGCCTGCTCGGCCTCGACGTTTTCGACCCCCTGGGTGACCGTCTGGGCCGCCTGCGTGACGCCGTCGTACTGGACCGCGGCCCCGGGCGCCCGCCGCAGGCCGTGGGCATTGTGGTGGAGGTTCCCGGCAAGAAGCGGGTATTCGTCCCGCTGACCCGCGTCACCTCGATGGATCCGGGGCAGATCATCTGCACCGGCCTCGTGAATCTGCGCCGCTTTGATCAGCGCGGCGCGGAGATGCTGGTGGTCGGAGAGCTTTTTGACCGTCGGGTGGAGCTGCGCGACGGCAGCGGCACCGCCACCATCGAAGACATTGCCATTGAACAGAACCGTGCCGGTGACTGGCACGTTTCCAACCTCTTCGTGCGCCGGGGCGGATCGGAATCCCGTCTGCGCCCGCTGCGCCGCCGCGGCGAACAGATGATCGTGGACTGGAAAGACATCATTCACTGGGATACCTCCGGTCCCCAGGCGGCCACCTCCTTTGTGGCGCAAAACGATGACCTGAAGGCCGCGGACTTCGCCGACGCGCTGCACGAGATGAGCGGCAAGCGCCGCATCGAAGTGGCCAGCGAGCTCCAGGACGAACGGCTCGCCGATGTGCTGCAGGAGCTGCCGGACAATGACCAGGTCCAGATCCTGCAGTCCCTGGACGTCGAGCGCGCGGCCGATGTGCTGGAGGAAATGGACCCCGACGACGCCGCGGACCTGCTCAACGAACTGCCGGAAGAGCAGAAGGAAGAGCTCCTGCAGCTGATGGACCCCGAGGACGCACGTGATGTCCGGCGGCTGCTGAATTACGAAGAGGACACCGCCGGGTCGCTGATGACCCCTGTTCCGGTCATTCTCCCGCCCGAGGCAACAGTCGCCGAAGCCCTCGCACATGTTCGCCGCGAGGAGCTGACGCCCGCGCTGGCCTCCTCCATCTATGTGTGCCGGCCTCCGCTGGAGACCCCCACGGGACGCTACCTCGGCGTCGTGCATATCCAGCAGCTGCTCCGCTCGGCTCCCCCCGAAGCGCTGGGGAATATCCTAGATACGGACTTGGAACCCGTCCGGGACTACGCGAGCATCAGCGAAGTCTCCCGGATGCTGGCCACCTACAACCTCAACTCGCTGCCCGTCGTCAACGACGGCGGCCGTCTGGTGGGGGCGGTGACAGTGGATGACGTCCTGGACCACCTGCTCCCCGATGACTGGCGTGCCTCCGACGACGCCCCCACAGATGCAAAGCAGGGAAGGACCCATGGCTGAAAAAATCAAGTCGCAGACCAGCGGCCTGGATACACCCCGGACCGCCCGTACCCGGTGGCTTCCCCGGCTGTCTCCCAACCCGGACGCCTTCGGCCACGCCACCGAGAATTTTGCCCGTTTTATGGGTACCCCGCAGTTCCTGGTCTACATGACCGTATTCTGCGCCGTCTGGCTGGCGTGGAACACCTGGGGCCCTGAACCCCTCCGGTTTGACCAGGCCGCGCTGGGCTTCACCGTGCTGACCCTGATGCTCTCCCTGCAGGCCTCCTACGCCGCTCCCCTGCTGCTGCTTGCCCAGAACCGGCAGGATGACAGGGACCGGGTCTCCGTACGCCAGGACCGCGAACGCGCCGAGCGCAACCTGATGGACACCGAGTACCTGACCCGGGAAATCGCGGAGCTGCGCATTGCGCTGCGGGAAGTCGCCACCCGTGACTATGTCCGATCGGAGCTGCGCAGCCTCCTTGAAGAATTACTCGAAGCCAACGATCCGTCCGATGATGCCCCTTCGAAGCGCAGCCAGCGGCGTCGTCCGGATAATTCGGGAGCCTCCGCGGTGACTGAACACATGCCCAAGCTCAATCCCGGCGGGAGGGAAAACTAAAGCGTGGCACCACTGCAATCCGCGGCCGACCGCGCCCTGGCCGCACTGGATGCGGTCCTGGACCCGGAGCTTCGACGGCCCATCACCGAACTGGGGATGGTTAGCGCCGTCTCGGTGGACGACGACGGCGTCGCCTCCGTAGGCGTGCTGCTCACCATTGCCGGGTGCCCGCTGCACCAGACGATTACCGCCGACGTCGAGCGCGTCCTGTCCGGCGTCGAGGGAGTCACCGGGGTCCGGGTGGACCTCGGTGTCATGACTCCTGATCAGCGCACCGCCCTGAAGGAAAAACTGCGCGGCCCCGGCGGCGTCAAGGACATTCCCTTCAACCGGCCGGGCTCGCTCACCCGCGTCTACGCGGTAGCCAGCGGCAAGGGCGGCGTGGGGAAATCAAGCGTCACCGTGAACCTCGCCGCGGCAATGGCCGCCGCCGGCCTGCGGGTGGGAATCGTGGATGCGGACGTGCACGGGTTCTCCGTTCCCGGCCTGCTGGGCATCACGCAGGCCCCCACACGGGTGGACGAAATGATCCTCCCGCCCGTGGCTTACGGGATCAAGACCATCTCCATCGGCATGTTCGTTGCGGACAACTCTCCGGTGGCCTGGCGCGGGCCCATGCTGCACCGCGCGTTGGAGCAGTTCCTCACTGACGTGTATTTCGGGGACCTCGACGTCCTTTTCCTGGACCTTCCGCCCGGAACCGGAGACATTGCCATTTCCGTGGCGCAGCTCCTGCCACAGTCGGAAATTTTGGTGGTAACCACCCCGCAGGCAGCCGCAGCTGACGTCGCCGAACGTGCGGGAACAGTGGCTTCCCAAACCGGTCAGAGCGTGGCAGGCGTCATCGAGAACATGTCCTGGCTGCAGCTGCCGACGGGTGAACGGATGGAGCTCTTCGGCTCAGGCGGAGGAGCTCTGGTGGCTCAGCGGCTCAGTGATGCGCTCGGCAAGGACATTCCGCTGCTGGGCAGCATTCCGCTCGATGTGGATCTGCGCACAGGCGGGGATTCCGGAGCGCCGGTGGTGCTCTCGGAGGCAGCTGCTGTGGAAGGCTCTGCGGGTGCCGAGCTGCGGCGGATTGCCGCGTCCCTGGCGCGCCGTCCCCGCGGATTGTCGGGTTTGCTGCTCGGCGTTACTCCGCGCTGAGCTGTCCGCCGGGTCTAGGTGGCTTCGGTGTCGAAGGGAGCGCGTTCGCCGTTCTGCAGCCGCATCAGCGGTTTGACCGCCGGCGGAGCAGACGGTGCCGCATTTTCCGTTCCCGGGGCGTGGGTGCTGCCGCGCGGAGCAGCGGCGGCTGGCCGTGTATTGACAGGCTTTACGGCGTTCTCGAAATCATCAAGCAGGGCTTCCTTGATAATTCGGCGCGGATCGTACTGGCGCGGATCAAGCTTGCGCCAATCCACCTCGTCGATTTCCGGGCCGACCTCTTCGCGGAGCTGCTCCCGTGCGCCGGTGGCCATCCGCCGCACTTCGCGGACAAGACGGGCAAGCTGGGAGGCATATTCCGGGAGCCGCTCAGGGCCCAGCACCGCCACGGCAAGGATTGCCAGGACGAGCAGCTCATAGCCGTTGATTCCGATCACCTGTGAAGACTACCTTTCCAGCGGCGCTGCAGGCCAGTTGACGGGCGAGTCGGATTCCCTCTCCGCAATCCGCTCATTCCCGCGGCCCTCCGCCGGCCATCACGGCCAGCCCGTTCCGAATGCGGTCCCATACCCCCTGTGCGGTGTCCGGTGCGTGCAGCACCAGGCGGGAAGACTCTGACAGGGAAATCTCGGAGACAGCTTCCTCCAGGACATCCCCCGGCGGCGCTGCCTCAATGGTGTAAGTCACCCGGTTCGAGGCCAGGACGGCCCGGTGCGGCCGCTGCGGATGCGTCCAAACCTGCGGCCGGCCGGGGGTCTGTTCCCGGAGGACGAATCCCTCCTCTGAAACGGGGCGTCCGCTCACCCCGTCCACCGCTGCTTCTTCGGACGAGGATTCGGGGTGTGTCTCGTAGACGGTCACTGTGCCGCCGTTGCCTTCCAGCGTCATGATCACGGCCGGCTGCCCGTCAACGCGTGCTGCCCTGGCCCCCACCATGGTCATGCCCGCGGAAGCCAGCTCGGGGCATGCCCAACCTCGCACCCGCAATTCTGCCAGCTGCTCCGGCGCCAGCGCGTGGACCTCTTCGCCCCCGGTGACTTCGGTCCACCCCGCAGCCAATCCCGGCGATGCCTGCTGGGGGGAGGAGTCCTGCGCCCATCCGCCCAAGAGGTAGGCAGTGGACAAGACCATCCCTGCTGCGGCTGCGAGGAGTCCTGCTGCCGTCACGATTCTGCGGCGATGTGTTCCGGAGGGGTAAGACGCAGGTTTGGCGGCATAGCCCCCGCTCTCCCCATTCCCGGCTGCCTGGTTCCCGGCTATGTGTACGGTGCGCTCAATCCGTGCACGCAGATCCGGGCTGGGCGCAGGTACTTCCAGGGAGCGCAGGCGGCTGCGCAGGCGGCGTTCCTTGGCTACGTCGGCTCGACACGCAGCACAACGTTGGAGGTGGGCCTGCACTGCCGCAGCGCGGGAGGGGGTTGCCTGACCGTCCAGATACTCCTGCAGGAGGCGTTTGGGATGTCGCATGGATGTCAGCTGGCGCCCGCCACTCGGGGAAGCTTGAGCCGCGGAGCGCTCTGGGCGCGAAGCCCGGGGTTCCTGTGTGCCAGCTTCTCTTTCAGCATGGTCCTGCCGCGGTGAATCCGGGACCGAACAGTGCCCAGCTTAACTCCGAGGGCATTCGCCACTTCGTCGTAGGACAGCCCTTCAAGATCACAGAGGACCACGGCAGCGCGAAAGTCAGGGGGAAGCTCGTCCAAAGCCCGGGCGATGTCGACATCAAGGTTGTTGAACTCGAAGCTCCGCTCGGGCCCGGGTCCGTTGCTCGGCAACCGGCTTTCCGCTTCTTCGGTCATGCCGTCAAATCGAATCCGGCTCTTGCGCCGGGCCTGGTCCAGGAAAAGATTCGTGGTGATGCGGTGCAGCCACCCGTCGAGGGTGCCGGGCTGGAAGTTCGCCAGGGAACGGAAGACACGGACAAACACCTCCTGGGTGAGGTCCTCGGCGTCATGCCGGTTACCGGTCAGACGGTAGGCCAGCCGGTAGACTTTGGCCGAATGTGCCGTTACCACTTCCTCCCAGGTGGGCCGAACCCACTCAGGTTCCACCGGGCCTTCGGCTGGCGCTGGGGACGTGTTCGTCAAGGTCTTCCTCCTTCCCTGGGGCAATGCCATCGCGCACGCGGCGAAACGAATCCCTTGCACTAATCCTGCATATAATGTTGACGCATCAATCTGGGAATTCTCTGTTAGCACCCCCAGCGCATGCGCACAAGGCAGAGCAGGCGCGGCGGAGCAGCCCAGGTCCCGGCTGGTGCGGAGCAGGCCGCCGCCGGGCCTTAAGCTTGACTGAGCACTGACCACTCCAATGAAAGTGACACCAATGAGCGCCGACAAGCAGACCAGCTGGTCCTACACGGAGGGGCTGCCCTTCGAGGACGAAGTGCTGCTGCGCGCGCGGGAACGTTCCCATGAGCTGGGCGTCACTCCGGTGTCCACGGGGGTCGGAGCCGCTCTCACCGTTCTGGCGGCAGCGTCCAAGGCGCAGACAGTGGTGGAAATCGGCACCGGCGCCGGCATCTCCGGCGTCTGCATGCTGCGGGGACTGGGCCGCCAGTCGGTCCTGACCACCATTGATTCGGACGTGGATCACCTGCGTGCAGCACGGGAGGCCTACCGTGAGGCCGGAGTGCCCGGGAACCGGACGCGCACCATTTCCGGACGGGCCGCCGAGGTCCTCCCCCGGCTTACCGACGCCGCCTATGACATGGTCTTCATCGACGCCGACAAGCCGTCCTTCCCGCTCTACGTGACGCAGGCCGTTCGTCTCCTCAAGCGCGGCGGGCTGCTGGTGGTTAACGATGCCCTGGACCATGACAAGGTTTCAGACCCCGCCATCCGCGAAGCCACCACGAACACCATGCGCAAGGTCGGAAAAGCCATCCGGGAGAATGAAGCGCTCGTTTCCTCCCTGCTCCCCACCGGCGACGGCCTGTTGCTGGCCGTGAAGATCAGCTAGCCGGACCGGTAGGGGCCCGGCTACTCCGCAGCCAGGTTCAGGCTCGACGCGTCCCGCAGGAAGCTGATCAGCAGACGCGTGCCGAAGCCGGTGGCGCCCCTCGCGGTTTCGTGGCTGTCCGTTCCGGCCCGCATTGGCCCTGCAATATCAAGGTGCACCCAGTGAGCACCGTCCACGAACTTCTCCAGGAACAAAGCGGCAACAATTGCTCCGGCACCGAACTTCAGGGCCGGAGGCGCCACATGGGCAAGGTCGGCAGTGTCCGAGGCAAGGGCGTAGTCATACTCCTGCACCAGCGGCAGCGGCCAGACCCGGTCACCTGAGGCGCTTCCCGCCTTCTCCATCGCGCTGAGCAGCTGCGCGGTATTGGAGAATACGGCCCCGTACTGCTGGCCCAGGCCCAGAGCCGCGGCACCGGTGAGAGTGGCGATATCCACCAGGACGTCCGGAGCCAGCTCGGCAGCTGCATAGGCGAGCGCGTCAGCCAGGACAATCCTGCCTTCAGCGTCCGTGTTGCCGATCTCCACCGTGGTTCCGCCGTACGTGGCAACAACGTCGCCGGGACGGTAGGCGGAGGCACCAATCGCGTTTTCGGCCAGGGCCAGGATTCCGGTGACCCGGTGGGGCAGCTCCAGCGCTGCGGCTGCCTCAACAGCGGCCAGGACTACGGCCGCTCCGGCCATGTCCATCTTCATGCTCATCATCGCTTCGCGCGGCTTCAGTGAAATGCCGCCGGAGTCGAAGGTGATACCCTTGCCGGCCAGCACAATATGCTGCCCGGAAGCAGCTGCCTCGCCGGAGGGCTGATAGGAGACCTGCACCAGCCGCGGTGGATTTGCCGAGCCGGATCCCACAGCCGTCAGGCCGCCGAATCCCTGCTGTGAAAGTTCAGCCTCGTCCAGCACAGAGATGGAAAGGCCGGAACGGTCAGCGACTACACGGCTTTGGGCCGCCATCCATTCCGGAGTGGCGACGTCCGGCGGAAGGTTGGTCAGGTCCCGCGCGAGCCAGACGGCGCGGGCAGTGATTTGGGCCAGACGGAGGGCCTCGGGATCCAGGCCGGTCAGCTGCATTTCCTGGGCCACGGGCGGCCCGGCCGGTGATTTACCCTGCCGCGGTGCGCGGTATCCGCCCAGGAAGAAGCCTTCCAGGAAGGCCTGCTGTGCCTCGGGGACCAGACCGTCAACCACGGCTGCCCGGATCCGGCGGGCGCCCCTGGTTGCCCGGGCAAGCGCCGCACCTGCGCGGCGCATGCCCGCAACGCTTTCGTCCCCGACTCCCAGATAAATCAGTTTTGCAGGCAACTCACCGGTTTTACCCGACGGCGGCTCCACCAAAAGGGTTTCCCCGGCCTTGCCGGTGATCCCCGCCGTTGCCGCCCGGGCGGCAACATCAACCCCGTACCAGAGTGCCGTTTCAACGGCACCCCTCCGGGGCTGCGGAGTGGGATGCAGCGCTTCCTCGGTATCGTCCCGCACTGAGGTTTCCGGAGCCGCCGCCATGGCCACGGCCAGGACGTCAATTCCCTCCTCAGGTGCCGGGTGCAGCCCGGTGCCGGCGGTGGGGGCGCCGGTCCGTGGGTGCAGCCGCTCCGCTGCGGACACCACCGTCATGGCGGTGTCCGGCATCGCAGGCCCGGAGGCCTCCCCGGTGGACGGGGCGGCCTTGGATGAACCTCTGGGAGCTCGCTGCATGGGTGGTTTCCTAGCTCGTAACGCCCAGAAGGCAGTCCTTGAGCATTCCCGCTTCCTCGGCATTCAGCTCAACAACGAGACGCCCCCCGCCGTCAATCGGCACCCGCAGAATCAGGCTTCGCCCTTCCTTGGTGACCTCCATTGGCCCATCCCCTGTACGCGGTTTCATAGCAGCCATGTTCCAGTTCCCCTTTCACAATGCGCTGCGGGCTGTCCCCCAGTCACATGTAATCCTCTGTCGCACGGCTTCAAAAGCTGCTCCGGCGGCAATTGCCTTCATTATTCCGCACAAAGGTGACGCAAACGAAATTTCGTGTGTTCCCCGCCACAGGCCTAGGGTGGATAATCCCCTCCGCCGGGCAGCGGAGTCCATCTCCACAGCCATGCCACCCATACGATCTGCAGTGCCAGGAAGGCCAGCGCCACAGCTGTGCGGTAGGCGCGGGAACCGCTGAGGGACGCCAGGGCCAAGCCCAGCGGGAAGAGCGGCAGCAGCAGCCGGAAGGTGCTGGTCAGCGGGTTCAGGAAAGCCAGCAGGTACAGCACGTACGCCGCACACCACATTTGCATCTCAACGCCGAGCCGGCGCACCGATTCGGACATCAAGCATGCTGCCGTAAGCGCCAGCAGCACCAGCAAGGCCGCCGGACCCATGACCGGCCCGAAAAGACGTTCAGCTTCACCAATCCACGGCTGAAACAACAGCAGGGTGTCTCCGCGCCATGCGGTCTCTGTGTCCGTGTATGCGCGCAGGTCCCCCGTATACGCCCAGGCGATTGCCGGCCAGGCGAGAGCTCCGATGCCGGAGGCCGCCGTCAGGATGCCCATCTGCAGCGCTTCGGCCCGGGGGAAGGCGGCCTGCTTCCGGAGCGCCCAGCGGCGCAGGAAGAGAATGCCCATCATCAGGGCAAAGGCCACGCCCACCGGCCGGGACAGGCACATCAGCAGGACCACGGGCACTGCGGGCAGATACCGGCGGGTCACCAGCAGATACAGCGACGCCGCCAGCAGGAGCAGGTTCAGCGACTCCGCGTAGGGTATCTGCAGGATGGGTGACACCGGGCTCACGGCCACGAACAAAACTCCCCAGAGCGCCGCTGCCGAAGAGGCCCGCAGTACAAAGAGGCGATACATCATCAGGGCGGCACCAAACCCCGCGGCGGTGGCGACCAGCGGGGCGAGGATTTCCCAGCCGAGCCCGGTGACGGCCGCGAGCGCCCGCACAAGTGCCGGAAAGAGCGCATAGAAGGCCCACTGATTCTCCTGCGCCCGTCCCGTCGCGTCGCGCGGGATTTCGTCGGGGTAGCCGCCGGCAAATATGCGCTGGTACCACTCGCTGTCCCAGGCTCCGATGAACTGCAGGTACGACGGCGGTCCCGCCCACCCCCAGGGGTTCAACCCCTGTTGTGCAGCCACTGCCACCAGTACGGCGAACGAGAAGAGGCGGGCCAGTGCCCAGATCGCCAGGACCTTCCAGTACCACGGCCATCGGTGGAAGACCGCAGCCGCGCGGCCCGCGGTGCGTATCAGTGCAGCGTTGACGCGCGACGGCGGACGGATCTCCCGTTCCGGAGCCGCACTATCCGGCATTGCGGACCCAGCAGCTTTCCAAATGGTCGTTCACATAACCCGTAGCCTGCAGCATTGCGTAGGCGGTGGTGGGCCCGACAAAACGGAAGCCCCGCTTCTTGAGGGCCTTCGCCAGGGCTGTTGACTCCGGCGTAATGGCCGGAACGTCGGAGATGTCCCGCGGTGCGGGCCGTTCAGAGGCCGGCCGGTGCGCCAGGAGCAGCGACTCCAGGCTCTCGCCGTCGGGCAGGTCCAGGAGCGCACGGGCGTTGGCGATGGCGGCGTCGATCTTTGCGCGGTTGCGGACAATGCCCGCGTCTGCCATGAGCCGTGCCCGGTCCGCGTCGGTGAACCGGGCCACCGCTTCCGGATCGAAGCCCGCAAAGGCCTCCCGGAAGGCGGGACGCTTGCGCAGGATCGTGATCCAGCTCAGGCCGGACTGGAAGGCCTCCAGGCAAAGACGTTCATAGAGGGCACTTTCACCCGTGACCAGACGGCCCCATTCCTCATCGTGGTACTGCTGGTAATCGGGGCTCGCGACGGCCCAGGGGCAGCGCAGCAGGCCGTCGGCTCCCGCCACAGTGCTCATGAAGGCGTCCCCGGATCTTGGGGAGCGCGGCCCGGAGGCCGTTCGGCCGCTGCCGCGAGCGCGGCATCACGCTCGGCGAGGGCGGATTCCAGCCGGGCCAGAACAGCGTCCACCTGGTCCATCCGGTACCCGCGCAGAGCCACGGAAAACCGGAGCCTGCCGATATCCGCCGGCTGGACGTGGTCCGGCAGCAGGACCGGCGGCAGCCGCGGATCAGGTTCGGCCAGACCGGGACCGCCGGCAGCAACCGGATCGGACGTCGGACCGGACGTGCGGCGGGGAAGGATCCCTGTTGCGGCCAGAGCCACGGCCCCTGCTGCTATTACGGCTACGAAGACCAAAAAGGTTGTCACAGGACCATCGTGCCAGACCGGGCCCGGACCCTTCCTGTTTCCGGCACCGAAGCCGGACTACGGCGAGATGTGCCCGGCACTGTCGCTGATCATCAGCTCAACGGCTTCCGCCGGGTCGTCCACGACGTGGATCAGGTCCAGATCCTTCGCGGAAACCATCCCCTCAGCCAGCAGGGTGCCCTTGATCCAGTCCATCAGGGGGCCCCAGAAGTCCGTTCCGATGAGCACGATCGGGAAGGAAGTGACCTTCTGGGTCTGGACCAGGGTCATGGCCTCGAAAAGTTCATCCATGGTTCCGAACCCGCCGGGAAGCACAATGAAGCCCTGGGCATATTTGACGAACATGGTCTTGCGCACAAAGAAGTAGCGGAAGTTGATGCCCAGATCCACCCACTCATTCAGGCCGGTTTCGAACGGAAGCTCAATCCCCAAGCCCACCGACAGTCCGTCGGCCTCGACGGCCCCTCTGTTCGCTGCTTCCATGGAGCCCGGTCCGCCCCCGGTGATGACGGCCAGTCCCTCTTCCGCGAGCAGCCGGCCTACTTCTTCGCCCAGCTTGTAATAGGGAGAACCCGGCACGCTGCGGGAGGAACCAAAAACACTGACCGCCGGACCCAGCTCCGACAAGCTGCCGAACCCTTCCACGAACTCGCTCTGAATGCGCAGCACCCGCCACGGATCCGTATGCGTGAAATGCGTGTGATCGGAGGAGTCAAGCAGGTAGCGGTCCGATTGGGGTGCCCGGGCCTGCGCCCGGCGCAGTTCCACGGGACCGCGCTTACGGGGTGCGCCTGTTCGTCCACGGGATGTGTTGTCGCTGAATTCCATGCTTCAAGGGTAGCCACATGCATGTCCGGGATCTCACACCCGCCGCCGGAGCGGTTTGGTTGCTCTTGCGTCACGATTGCGGACGAAATGTGGACCAGGACACATCTTGGACACAATCATTGGATATCTTTCTTCTTATGACCCGTGACACAACTGAAGGCGCGACGCCTGATTCTGCTGCTCCTCTTGTCTCGCTTAAGAACGTCAACAAGCACTTCGGCGACCTCCACGTCCTGCGCAACATCAACCTTGATGTTGCCCGCGGCGAAGTGGTGGTGGTGATTGGCCCCTCCGGTTCCGGAAAGTCCACACTCTGCCGCGCCATCAACCGGCTCGAGACGATTGATGACGGAGAAATCTCCATTGACGGCAAAGTGCTGCCGGCAGAGGGAAAGGCACTCGCAAAGCTTCGTGCCGACGTCGGCATGGTCTTCCAGTCCTTCAACCTGTTTGCCCACAAGACCATCCTCGACAACGTGTCCCTGGGCCCGGTCAAGGTAAAGGGCATGAAGTCCGCCGAAGCCAAGAAGCTCTCGATGGAACTGCTGGAGCGGGTGGGCGTGGCCAACCAGGCCAACAAGCTTCCGGCCCAGCTTTCCGGCGGCCAGCAGCAGCGGGTGGCTATTGCCCGTGCACTGGCCATGCAGCCCAAGGTCATGCTCTTTGATGAACCCACTTCGGCACTGGATCCGGAAATGATCAACGAAGTGCTGGACACCATGGTGAGCCTGGCCAAGGAGGGCATGACCATGATCGTGGTTACCCACGAAATGGGGTTTGCCCGCAAGGCCGCCGACCGCGTGGTGTTCATGGCCGACGGACAGATCGTTGAAGAGGCCACTCCGGAGGAATTCTTCACCCGCCCCCAGAGCCGCCGCGCCAAGGATTTCCTGGGCAAGATCCTCGCCCACTAGGGCGCCGCACCTCATGGCCGGAGCTCCACAGCTTCGGCAGTTTTCCTCGTTCCACCCGCACCAGATCCACCCGATTCACCAGATGGGGGCAACCCCTTGAAGAAGGCCAACCCGTCCGGGAGGCCGCTATGCAAGGAGAAATCATGCGCAAGACCCGTTACGCCGCAGTGGCATTCGCTGCTGCCGCCGCACTGTCCCTGTCCGCCTGCGGAGGCGACTCCGGCAACGAAGCCGGAAGCGGAGAGTCAGGCTCCGGAGACAAGGTCACCATCGGCATCAAGTTCGACCAGCCCGGCGTTGGCTTCATGGAAGGCAACGAGCCGAGCGGCTTCGACATTGATGTTGCCAAGTATGTGGCAAACGAACTGGGCTACTCCGAAGACCAGATCGAGTGGAAGGAAACCCCCTCCCTGCAGCGTGAGAATGTCCTGGAGAACGGTGAGGTGGACATGATCTTCGCGAGCTACTCCATTACCGATGCCCGCAAGGAACGCGTCGCTTTTGCCGGACCGTATTTCGTGGCCGGCCAGGACCTGCTGGTCAACGCGGACAACACTGACATCAACGGTCCCGAGGATCTGAACGGCAAGAACCTCTGCTCCGTCAGCGGTTCCACGTCCGCCCAGAAGGTCAAGGACACGCTGGCCTCGGACGTAAACCTGCTGGAACAGGGCGGCTACGCCAACTGCGTGACCGCCATGCAGGGCGGCCAGATTGATGCAGTGACCACTGATGACATCATCCTGGCCGGTCTGGCATCCACGGACGCCAACGCCGGCAAGTTCAAGGTGGTCGGCAACCCGTTCACCGAGGAGAAGTACGGCGTCGGCATCTCCAAGGACAGCGACCAGTGCGAGGCCATCAACACGGCCATCCGCAAGATGATTGAGGACGGTTCCTGGGAAGAGTCCATCAAGGCCAACACCGAAGGTGCCGACTACACGTACAACGAAGCCCTGAACCCGCCGGAGCCCGAAGCCTGCGCCTAACCGCGACATCCGGCCCGCCCGCCGGCTCTCCGCCACAGTGCATGTGCAGGGAGGGATCCTTCCTGCACATGCACCGGTTTCCACCATAGAAGAGGTACAACATGGGTGAATTCTTCGCCCTCTTCGAGGACGTTCCCGCCGCGTTCTGGGTCAACATCAAGCTCGCGTTCTGGGCCGGCCTCGCATCACTCGTGCTCGGAACGCTCCTGGCGGTGATGCGGATTTCCCCGATCGCCAGCCTGCGCTGGTTCGGCACCGCCTACGTCAACATCTTCCGCAACACTCCCCTGACCATCATCATGGTCTTCTCCGTGCTGGGTCTCTGGGGGCAGCTCCAAATCAGCCTCAGCTCCGACTTCACGCTCAACTTCTTCCTGCTGGCAGTGGTGGCCCTGAGCGTCTATCACGCCGCCTTCGTCTGTGAGGCGATCCGAAGCGGCGTGAACACCGTTCCCCTGGGCCAGGCGGAAGCAGCCCGGTCCATCGGCCTGTCCTTCCTGCCCGCTGCCCGGCTGATCATCCTGCCGCAGGCCTTCCGCGGGGCAGTGGTGCCGCTGGGCAACGTGCTCATAGCCCTGGTCAAAAACACCACTGTCGCCGCTGCGGCCGGCGTGGTGGAATCCTCCAACCTCATGAAGACGCTGATCGAATTCCGGCCCGATATCATGACCCAGATCTTCCTCGTCTTCGCGCTCGGATTCGTTGTGCTTGTCATCCCCATCGGCCTGCTCACCACCTGGGCTTCGAAGAAACTGGCGGTTGCCCGATGAGTACACAGGCAGTTCTGTTTGACGTCCCGGGACCCAAGGCACGCAGCCGGATCCTCATCTTCAACATCCTCGGCGCGCTCGTCGTGCTGGCAATCCTTGCCTTCATCGTGAACGGAATGGCGGCAAAGGACCAGTTCGAGGCGGCCAAATGGACGCCGTTCCTGGAATGGTCCACCTGGCGCTATACGCTGCTCCCGGGGCTGCTCCAGACCCTCAAGGCGGCCGGAGTTGCCGTGGTTACCTCCATTGCCTTCGGCCTGCTCTTCGGCTTCGGACGGCTCTCCGGGCTGGCTCCGCTGCGCTGGGTGTGCGACGTCGTCGTCGAGTTCCTGCGTGCCGTGCCGGTGCTGCTGATGATGATTTTCCTGTACCAGTTCTTCGCCAAATCCACCCCGATGGAGGCAGCGAACGCTCCCTTCGCAGCCGTGGTGGTGGCGCTGACCCTCTACAACGGCTCAGTGATTGCCGAGCTGGTCCGTTCGGGTGTCTTCGGGCTGCCCAAGGGACAGCGGGAGGCAGGGCTGGCGATCGGCCTGACCCCCGGGCAGTCCCTGCGCAGCATTGAAATACCGCAGGCCCTGGTGGCCATGCTGCCGGCCCTGCTGGGCCAGTTCGTGGTCATCCTCAAGGACTCGGCCCTGGGCTACATCATTGGCTACTCCGACCTGCTGGCCAACGCCCAGCGGCTGGGGGCAGGTGAAGGCAATATGCTGCCGGCTCTTCTGGTCGCAGCGGCCATTTTCATCGTGATCAACATCCTGCTGACCTTCACCGCGCAGCGGCTCTCGCGCCTGCTGGGCGCACGTGCCGGCAAGCTCCTGGTCCGTGAAGACGCCATTGACCCGGAAGGGGTGCAGGCTCCGGTGAAATAGCCGGTCGGTTGAAACAACAGAACCGCAGGAAACGTCATAAAGGGGGAGGTCCGGCAGATGCCGGGCCTCCCCCTTTATTGCATCGGCGCTAGCTCAGCCAGGTCCGCAGCGCGGCCAGGCAGGCACGCACCGCCCCGGCCGTAACATGCTCATTGTCGGTGTGGGCCAGCAGGGCATCTCCCGGACCGAAGTTCACGGCAGGGATGCCCAGCGCACTGAACCGGGCGACGTCGGTCCAGCCGTACTTGGGCTTGGGCTCCTCCCCCACAACGGCAACAAAGCTCGCCGCGGCAGGGCGGTCCAGCCCGGGGCGGGCCCCGGCGGCTGCGTCGGTACGGACCAGGTCAAAGCCGGACAGCAGGTTCCGCACATAGGCCTCCGCCTCCTCCACCGATTTATCCGGAGCGAAGCGGTAGTTGATTTCCACCGTGGCGGCGTCGGGAATGACGTTTCCGGCTGTGCCGCCCCAGATCTTCACGGCGTTGAGGGACTCACGGTAATCCAGGCCTTCCACGGAAACCGTGGCCGGTTCGTGGTCCCGCAGCCGGGTCAGGATCTCAGCGGCGGCGTGGATGGCGTTCTCCCCCATCCAGGCGCGGGCGGAGTGAGCGGCCCGGCCCGCGGTGCTGGCATGGAAGCGCATGGTTCCGTTACAGCCGCCCTCCACGGTGCCGTTCGTGGGTTCCAGCAGCACCGCGAAGTCGGCCTCCAGCCACTGCGGGTAGCTTTCCTGCAGGCGTCCCAGCCCGGACAGCGAGGCCTCAACCTCCTCATGGTCATAGAACACGTAGGTGACGTCCCGGGAGGGATCGGTCAGCTCTGCGGCCAGCGCCAGCTGTACGGCAACCCCGCCCTTCATATCCGTGGCTCCGCGTCCGTACAGCACTTCTCCGTCCCAGGACGAGGGCACGGTTCCGCGGGAGCCCGGAACGGTGGGCAGCGGAACGGTATCCAGGTGCCCGGCCAGGATCACGCGCTCGGCGCGGCCCAGCGAGGTGCGGGCCATGACGGAGTCGCCGTCGCGCACCACCTCCAGATGGGGCAGGGCGCGCAGGGCTTCCTCCACGGCGTCGGCCAGGCGCTTTTCGTTGCCTGACACGCTTTCAATGTCCATGAGGTCTGCAGTCAGCAAAGCCACGTCACGGGTCAGGTCCAGGGGTCCGGCGGAAGAATTCAACATGTTTCCACCCTACCGATGTTGGGGTGACGGGCCAGAAGCCGGGCCGGTGCCGCCATTGCCGACAGACACCGATCGGTAGACTTGATCCATGACTTCACGCTCTTCCTCCCCGACCGCCCGCATCGCCTCCGGCCTGGGCCTGGCCACCATCACCGAAGACGGCACGGTGCTGGATGTCTGGTACCCGCGGCCCGTGCCCGATGGCCGGGACGCAGCCGATTCCTCTGCCGGCAATACCCTCGCGCCCGAGCTGGAAGCGGCCGCAGCTGCCATGACCGATGCCGACCGCGGCACACACGGCGAGGTGCTGCGCACCGAAATCGACCTCGACGCCGCTCCGGCGGACACCGCCGACGCCTACCTGCGCCTGCACCTGCTCTCCACCCGCCTTGCCGCTCCCAATTCGCTCAATCTGGACGGCATCTTCGGCAAGCTGCCCAACGTTGTGTGGACCAACTTTGGGCCCTGCGCCGTGGAGGACTTTGAGACGGTCCGGCTGCGCCTGCGCGCGCGCGGCCCGCTGACGGTTTACGGCGTGGACAAGTTCCCGCGGATGACCGATTACGTGGTTCCCTCCGGCGTGCGCATCGCCGACGCCGGACGGGTGCGCCTGGGTGCGCACCTCGCCGAAGGCACCACCGTGATGCACGAGGGCTTCGTCAACTTCAACGCCGGCACGCTGGGCGTCTCCATGGTGGAGGGCCGCATCTCCGCCGGCGTCGTGGTGGGCAACGGAACCGATGTGGGCGGCGGCGCCTCGATCATGGGCACCCTTTCCGGCGGCGGACGCGAGAAGATCGCCCTGGGTGAGCGCGTCCTGCTGGGCGCCAATTCCGGCGTCGGCATCAGCATTGGCGACGAGTCCGTGGTGGAAGCCGGCCTCTACGTCACCGCCGGCACCCGGGTGTCCGTGCTGGTTCCCGGCAAGGAACCGAAGGTGGTCAAGGCCGTGGAACTTTCGGGTGTCCCCAACCTGCTGTTCCGCCGCAACTCAACCACCGGGGCGGTGGAAGCCCTCGCCCGCAGCGGTGCCAGCGTGGAACTCAACGCTGCCCTGCACGCCAACTAGCAGCAGGTGCCCGTGCCTCCGGATTCCCGCTCACGGAACCGCTTCGGTTATCTCCCGGTCATGGTGCTGGTGATCCTGTTCCTGGTGGCCGTCACCGTGTATGCGGTATCGGTGCTCAGGGAACCGGAGGAGAAGAGGCGGGCGCCTGCTGCCTGCACGGCAACGGCGAACGGTGCTTCCTATTCACTGCCTCCGTCGCGCGCTGAAGTGGCCGCGCTGATCTCGGGGATCTCTGTCCGACGAGGCATGCCGGCGCGTGCCGCTTCCATTGCAGTGGCCACCGCCATCCAGGAGTCCAGCCTCCGAAACCTCGACTACGGGGACGACGCCGGTCCGGACTCCCGCGGCCTGTTCCAGCAGCGCCCGTCCCAGGGCTGGGGCAGCGAAGACCAGGTGATGGATCCGGTCTACGCCGTCAATGCCTTCTATGACGCCCTGGAAAAAGTACCGAACTACGCGGATCTGCCGCTGACGGTCGCCGCCCAGACCGTCCAGCGCAGTGCATTCCCCGAGGCATATGCCGATCACGAGGCGGAAGCGAAGGCCTTCGCTTCCGCCCTGACCGGCCAGTCCCCGGCTGCCCTGACCTGCACCCTGGATCCGCCCACGGCCTCCGGCAGCCCGGATGCCGTCCTGGCGGCGGTGACCGCGGTGTACGGCTCGGTGGATGCCACTGTTGAAGGAGACCGCATCACCATTGCCGGGACCGGCACCTACGGCTGGTCCCTGGCCCAGTGGTCCGTGGCCAACGCCGCCGCGCTTTCCCTGGATTCCGTGGCGTTTGACGAACGGCGCTGGACCCGTGCCAGCGGTACATGGGATGCGGCGCCCTCCTCGGGAAGCGCCGTCGTCGTCACTGTCTTTCGGGCGATGGACCAGTCCTAACCCGGATTGATCCGGGGAATCCACTAGTCTGTTGGTATGCGAATACTAGTTACCGGAGGCACGGGATACATCGGATCCCATACGACATTGGCGCTGCTGGAAGCGGGCCACGACGTTGTGGTCCTGGACAATCTGGCAAACTCCAGCGAGGAATCCCTGAACCGGGTCCAGGACCTGGCCGGGCGCAGCGCCGTCTTCGTGCGGGCTGACCTGCTGGACGAGGACGCCGTGGACAGTGTTTTTGCCGAACACCGGGTTGACGCCGTCATCCACTTTGCCGGTCTGAAGGCCGTAGGCGAATCCGTGGCGAAGCCCCTGTACTACTACCACAACAACGTGGGCGGCACCCTGAATCTCCTGCGGATGATGGACAAGCACGACGTCCGGACCCTGGTCTTCAGCTCCTCGGCCACCGTCTACGGAGCCAGCGAAGAGGTTCCGCTGACCGAGAAGATGCCGATGGATGCCGTGAATCCCTACGGCCGCACCAAGGAACAGATCGAAGACATCCTGGCTGATCTGGGAGCTTCGGACGAGCGCTGGAACATTGCCCTGCTGCGCTACTTCAACCCCGCCGGCGCCCACGAGTCCGGCCGGATTGGCGAAGACCCCACGGGCGTACCCAACAACCTGCTGCCGTTCGTAGCGCAGGTGGCCGTGGGCCGCCGGGAGAAGGTCATGGTCTTCGGCAACGACTACGACACCGAAGACGGCACCGGGGTGCGCGACTACATCCACGTGGTGGACCTCGCCGCAGGACACCTCGCCGCGTTGGAATACATCACCACGAAGCCCGGCGTGCACCGCTGGAACCTGGGCACCGGCAACGGATCCTCCGTGCTGCAGGTCCTCGCCGCCTTCTCCAAGGCAGCGGACAAGGAGATCCCGTACGAGTTCGCCGACCGGCGTCCCGGCGACGCCGCCGTGAGCTACGCCGATCCCTCCGCCGCCCTGGCCGATCTCGGCTGGTCTGCGGAGCGCAGCCTGGACGCCATGTGCGAGGACCACTGGCGCTGGCAGAAGAACAACCCGCAGGGTTACGCCGCCTCCTGATCCAAGCGCTGATACGGAAAGGCCCCCGGAATCCAAGCGGATTCCGGGGGCCTTTCCGTATGTTCAGGCTTTTGCGGACCTAGCGAACGGGGTAGTTGCGCTCGGGTGAGCCCGTGTACAGCTGGCGCGGGCGGCCGATCTTGGTCTGCGGGTCCTGCATCATTTCGCGCCACTGGGCAATCCAGCCCGGGAGGCGGCCAATGGCGAACAGCACCGTAAACATCTTCTCCGGGAAGCCCATGGCCTTGTAGATCAGGCCGGTGTAGAAGTCCACGTTCGGGTACAGCTTGCGCTCGATGAAGTAATCATCGGCCAGGGCCTTTTCTTCCAGGCGCATGGCGATCTCCAGCAGCTCATCATTGCCGCCGAGCTTGGCCAGGATGTCGTGGGCGGTGGCCTTGACGATCTTGGCGCGCGGATCGTAGTTCTTGTAGACGCGGTGCCCGAAGCCCATGAGCTTCACGCCGTCTTCCTTGTTCTTGACCTTCTCCATGAAGGTTTCCGGTGCCATGCCCGTGGACTTGATCTCGCGGAGCATGTTCAGCACGGCCTCGTTGGCGCCGCCGTGCAGCGGACCCGAGAGGGCGCTGATCCCGGCGGAAACGGAGGTGAACATGTTGGCTCCGGCGCTGCCGACCAGGCGGACCGTGGAGGTGGAGCAGTTCTGCTCGTGGTCAGCATGCAGGACCAGCAGCTGGTCCAGGGCCTTGATCAGGTCCGGGTCAATTTCGTACGGCTCGGCCGGAAGACCGAAGCTCAGACGCATGAAGTTCTCCACCAGGTTCATGGAGTTGTCCGGGTAGAGCATGGGCTGGCCCATGCTCTTCTTGTGCGCGTACGCAGCGATGACGGGCAGCTTGGCCATCAGGCGGATGGTGGAGAGCTCCACCTGCTCTTCATCGAAGGGGTCCAGAGAATCCTGGTAGAAGGTGGAGAGTGCGCTTACCGCTGAGGAGAGCACCGGCATCGGGTGGGCGTCCCGGGGGAAGCCGCCAAAGAAGCTCTTGAGGTCCTCGTGCAGCATGGTGTGGCGGCGGATCCGCTGGTCAAAATCTTCCAGTTCGGAAGCGGTGGGGAGATTCCCGTAGATCAGCAGGTAGGAAGTCTCCAGGAAACTGGAATTTTTCGCCAGCTGTTCAATGGGGTATCCGCGGTAGCGCAGAATGCCGGCATCGCCGTCAATATACGTAATGGCGGACTTTGTGGAGGCGGTATTCATGAAGCCGGGGTCATACGTGACGGTTCCGGTCTGCTTCAGCAGCTTGGAGACATCAAAGCCCTCGTTGCCTTCCACAGCGCGAACCCGGGGAAGCTCCAGGCGGTCTTCGGTGTTTTCCCCGTAGTGCAGCTGTGCACTGGGACGCTCAGTCATTAAGTCTCCTTCAGGAGTTTGAAGAAACCAGAGCTACAGGCGCTGCATGGATGGGAGCGCCCATAGTGTCAATTCCGCTAAATCTATTTAGGCAAAACGCTACCCTTTAGGCGGGCTCTACGACTAATCGAGGAGCGCGTTGTTGTCTAGCCGATACATACAGCTTTTGGTGGTGAGGTTATAAGCCGGCGGCAGCGAGCCGGCCAGCGGCAGCGGCCACCCGCTCGTCGGAACCGGTCAGGGCTATCCGGACGAAGCCGGCCCCAGCGTCACCGTAGATGACGCCCGGTCCGGAGACGATGCCCAACCGGGCCAGCCGCTCCACCGTTGTCCAGGTATCCTCACCCGCTGTGGCCCAGAGATACAGGCCGGCCTCGGAGTGGTGGATCTGCAGCCCGAAGGCCTCCAGCGCAGGCACCAGCAGCTCGCGGCGTGCACGGTAGCGGTCCTTCTGCTCGGCCACATGCGCGTCATCCGCCAGCGCGGCCTGCATGGCAGCCTGCACGGGGGCGGGGACAATCATGCCGGCATGCTTGCGGCTGTTGACCAGGTTGGCCATGATCGCACTGTCCCCCGCCACAAAAGCGGCCCGGTACCCGGCGACGTTGGACTGCTTGCTGAGGGAGTAGACGGAGAGCAGCAGTTCATTGCTGCCGCCGCTTACTGCGGGATCCAGGATGCTCGGCACCGGGGAACCTCCGCGGGACGGGTCCCACTGTCCCCAGCCGAGTTCGGCGTAACATTCATCCGAAGCAACCACCGCGCCCACGGCCCGGGCGGCATCCACCAGGGTGCGCAGCGAGGACGCAGACCGCACGATCCCGGTGGGGTTGCCGGGCGAGTTGACCCAGACCAGCCGCACCCGGGCGCGGACCTCGTCGTCGAGCTCGTCCAGGTTGTCGGCGGCCACAGGGGTGGCGCCGGCCAGAACCGCGCCCATGTCATAGGTGGGGTAGGCAACCGTAGGACGGACGACGACGTCGCCCTCCCCCAGTCCCAGCAGCAGCGGCAGCCAAGCCACCAGCTCCTTGGAGCCTACGGTGGGCATAATGTCCTGCGGATCCAGCCCAGGCACATTGCGCCGTCGTGCGTACCACTGGGCAATTGCCTCGCGAAGGGACTGTGTTCCGTGCGTGGTGGGATATCCGGGAGCATCCGCGGCCGCAGCCAGGGCCTCGCGGATCACCGCCGGAGTGGGATCCACCGGTGTTCCGATGGACAGATTGACCGCACCGTCCGGGTGTTCGGATGCCAGCTTGGCGTACGGCGCCATGGCTTCCCACGGGTACTCCGGCAAATCCAGCCCGAAGGCGCGGGACGGTACGGTGCTCATGCCTCTTGGTTCTGCGGCGGCAGCACGGCAATGATCGGGTGATCCTTGTGCGTGTTGCCGATCTTGGCGGCTCCGCCGGGAGAGCCAAGGTCATCGAAGAACTCGACGTTGGCCTTGTAGTAGTCGGCCCATTCTTCGGGAGTGTCATCCTCGTAGTAAATGGCTTCGACGGGGCAGACGGGCTCACAGGCACCGCAGTCGACGCATTCGTCCGGGTGGATGTAGAGGGAGCGTTCACCTTCGTAGATGCAGTCCACCGGGCATTCCTCAATGCATGCCTTGTCTTTTACATCTACGCATGGCTGCGCAATTACGTACGTCACGTCCCTTGCCTTCCTGATCTGCGGACCGTCCCGAAGGGAAAATCCGCGAAGTGTTGGTTCCACGTTAGTAGCCCAGACCATTATCTCCCAGCCGGGCAGTGCCCGCGTACCATGTAACGGTGAACGTTCCGAGCCCCGCCGCCCTGCTCCAAGCCCTGCCCGACGGCGCACGGGTGGTGGTGCGGTACCGCATCGAAGGCGGCTTCACCGATGTGCTCGGTTACCTGGTTGCAACAGACGCAGCGGGCGTGACGGTCGCCGGGCGCCGTGGAAACGTGACGGTGCCCTATGCCCTGATAACCGCCGCGAAGCAGGTCCCCCCGCCCCCGGAACGGCGTGCTCCGCGGCTCTGAGGGCCGCACCCTCCGGGGCTGCCGGGACCGCCGCTGCCGCCGTCGTCAGGGCCACACCCCCGTTAAACAGAACAACGGACGCTGCGGTTTCCCGCGGCATCCGTTGTTCTGTTTAAAGACTTCTTGCTTTGACCTTGTTGCTATCCCGGATACGGGTGCTGTACGGCAATCTGCTCCGCCGCCGCATTTTCAGCGGCAGCACGGCGGTCACCGGCCAGGACCCGCGAGGTGATAGCCAGGGCGACGATGGTGGCCGCAGCCTGGCCAAAGAGCCAGATACGCCCGGCAAGGACTATGCCGGGCTGTTCCGCGAGGGAAGTGCCGGTGATGATCAGCGGACTGTCCCACAGGTCCAGCGTAAAGAGTCCCAGCACCAAGTAAGCCAGCAGCCCTGCCACCGCGCTCCACACCGCTTTGCCTGCCCAGAGGCCGGCGAACACGGTGGCAGCGCAGCTGAGAATCAGTGCGGCAAACGCACCCAAGGGCAGGCCCGTATCCCCGAGGTAGAGGATTTGGGAGTGCAGCCCGGTTCCCAGCACAGAGGCCAGCAGGCCGCCGAGCACCGCGGCAACCGGGCCCCGCCAACGAGGGACCCGGTGCAGCGGCGCTGATGCCGTGGTAATGGGATTAGCTCTTGGCGCGGGCGCGGGTAACCTTGGCACGCTCGGATGCACCGAGAACGAGCTTGCGGATACGGATGGCCTCCGGGGTAACTTCCACGCACTCGTCTTCGCGGGCGAATTCGAGGGACTCTTCCAGAGTCAGCTTGCGCGGCGGGGTCAGGTTTTCGAAGGTATCCGAGGAAGCGGCACGCATGTTGGTGAGCTGCTTTTCCTTGGTGATGTTCACATCCATGTCATCGGCGCGGGAGTTCTCGCCAACGATCATGCCTTCGTAAACCTCGGAGGTGGGCTCCACGAAGAAGGAGCCGCGTTCCTGCAGCTTGATCATCGCGAACGGGGTGACGACGCCGGAGCGGTCAGCGATCAGCGAGCCGTTGGTGCGGTACTCGATCGGACCGGCCCAGGGCTCGTAGCCCTCGGCGATGGACGAGGAGATGCCTGCACCGTGGGTTTCCGTCAGGAACTTGGTGCGGAAGCCGATCAGGCCACGGGCGGGAACGATGAATTCCATGCGGACCCAGCCGGTGCCGTGGTTGGCCATGTTGACCATGCGGCCCTTGCGGACAGCCATCAGCTGCGTGACGGCGCCGAGGTATTCCTCGGGTACGTCGATGGTCATGTGCTCCATCGGCTCATTGACCTTGCCGTCAATGACCTTGGTGACAACCTGCGGCTTGCCGACAGTCAGCTCGAAGCCTTCGCGGCGCATCTGCTCCACGAGGATGGCCAGGGCGAGCTCGCCGCGGCCCTGAACTTCCCAGGCATCCGGACGCTCGGTCGGAAGGACCTTCAGCGATACGTTACCGATCAGTTCCTTGTCGAGGCGGTCCTTGACCTGACGGGCCGTGACCTTGGCACCCTTGACCCGGCCGGCCAGCGGCGAGGTGTTGATACCGATGGTCATGGAGATCGCGGGATCATCCACGGTGATCAGCGGCAGGGGCTTGGGGTTGTCCACGTCGGTGAGGGTTTCACCAATGGTGATGTCCTCGATACCGGCAACGGCGACGATTTCACCCGGTCCGGCGGATTCGGTGGGAACCCGGTCCAGGGCCTTGGTGGCCAGCAGTTCGGTGATCTTGACGGTCTTCATGGTGCCGTCGTGGCGGGCCCATGCAACCATCTGGCCCTTGCGCAGGGTGCCGTTGAAGATACGCAGCAGTGCCAGGCGGCCGAGGAACGGCGAAGCGTCCAGGTTGGTGACGTGCGCCTGCAGGACACCTTCGGGGTCGTACGTGGGAGCGGGGATGTGCTCCAGGATGGTCTGGAACAGCGGTTCCAGGTTGTCGTTTGCGGGAGCTTCGCCGTCGGCCGGCTGCTCCAGGGAAGCGGCACCGACGCGGGCTGCGGCGTAGACAACCGGGACGTTCAGGATCAGGTCAAGGTCCAGGTCCGGAACTTCGTCCGCGAGGTCGGAGGCAAGGCCGAGCAGCAGGTCCATGGACTCGCTGACAACTTCGTCGATCCGGGCATCGGGACGGTCGGTCTTGTTGACCAGGAGGACTACCGGAAGCTTTGCGGCCAGTGCCTTGCGGAGCACGAAGCGGGTCTGCGGCAGCGGACCCTCAGATGCGTCCACGAGGAGGACAACGCCGTCGACCATGGACAGGCCGCGCTCGACCTCGCCGCCGAAGTCGGCGTGGCCGGGGGTGTCGATGACGTTGATGGTGATGGTTTCACCGTTGGCAGCCGGGCCGTTGTAGAACACGGTGGTGTTCTTGGCCAGGATGGTGATGCCCTTTTCGCGCTCCAGGTCACCGGAGTCCATCACGCGGTCTTCCACGTCACCGTGGGCGGCAAACGAGTTCGTCTGCTTCAGCATGGCGTCGACGAGGGTCGTCTTACCGTGGTCAACGTGGGCCACAATCGCAACGTTGCGGAGATCGCTTCGTACTGCGGTATTTACAGCCGTGTTGGTTTCTGACATGCGTGAGGACTCTCAATTCATAGGAGATAAGTTCGAAGGTGGTGCACAGTAGCCCGGTCATGTGTCCGGGTTGATCCGGCCGTTCTGTACGAATCCCGCTCTGCACGTATGCTCCGTAAGAATGTACCGAAGGCGCCGCCGTCAGCGGGCACGCTAATATTCTAGTCCGAAGAGCATAAGTTCCCTAATGGACGTGTTGTGCACCCCATGGCGGGGCCGCAGATACAGGGAAGGCAGGCGGCCCGACGGGCTGCCTGCCTTCCCTGTATATCGCGATGTACGAGCCGTTAGGCTACGGCCGGCGGGAGCATCAGCCCCGCACCGGGAATCGCTGCCAGCAGGGCACGGGTGTACTCCTGCTGCGGGTTGTCGAACACATCGTCGGTGGAGCCGGTCTCGACAATCCGGCCCTTCTGCATGACGCAGACCTGATCGGCGATCTGGCGCACGACCGCGAGGTCGTGAGTGATGAACAGGTAGCTCAGGCCCAGCTCCGACTGCAGGTCGGCCAGAAGGTTCAGGATCTGCGCCTGGACCAGGACGTCCAGGGCGGACACCGCCTCGTCGCAGATCACCACTTCAGGATCCAGTGCCAGCGCCCGGGCGATTGCCACGCGCTGCCGCTGTCCACCGGAGAGTTCATTGGGATAGCGCTGCATCATCGACGCCGGCAGGGAGACCTGGTCCAGCAGTGCGCGGACCTTCTTCTCCCGGCTCTTGGAGTTTCCGATGCCGTGCACCCGCAGGGGCTCTTCAATGGTCCGGTAGATGTTGTACATCGGGTCCAGGGAACCGTAGGGATCCTGGAAGATCGGCTGTACCCTTCGGCGGAAGTCGAACATCTTCTTGCGGTTCAGCGTGGTGATGTCCACGCCGTCAAACAGGATGTCGCCTCCGGTGGCCTTTTCCAGACCGAGCACCATGCGGGCCACGGTGGACTTGCCGGAACCCGACTCCCCCACCACAGCGGTGGTGGTGCCGCGCGGAATCGAGAAGGACACATCGTCAACGGCTGTGAAGTCCGTGGACTTGCCCAGCGCACCGCGCAGCTTGAACACCTTCGAGAGGTGCTTGACCTCGATGATGCTCTCGTTGTTGACCGCTTCAGGGCTGGAGGCCAGGACCTCCGAACCCTCCATGCCCAGGGACTTGGCCGTCTGAATCCGCCGGGAAGCGAGGGACGGTGCTGATTCCACGAGCTTGCGGGTGTACGGGTGCTGCGGGTTGGTCAGGAGCTCCAGTGCGGGGCCGGCTTCGACCACCTGCCCCTTGTACATCACCACAACCTTGTGCGCGCGCTCGGCGGCGAGGCCGAGGTCGTGCGTGATGAGCAGGACAGCAGTGCCCAGCTCATCCGTCATGCGGTCCAGGTGGTCCAGGATCTGGCGCTGCACCGTAACGTCCAGGGCCGACGTCGGCTCATCAGCGATGAGCAGGCGCGGACGGCAGGAGAGTCCAATGGCAATCAGCGCGCGCTGGCGCATGCCGCCGGAGAACTCGTGCGGGTACTGGTTGGCGCGCTCCGCAGAATCCGGCAGGCCGGCTTCGCTGAGGACCTGTGCAATGTCCTTGGCATCGTGCGGCAGGCCGTTGGCCCGCAGCGTTTCCTTGACCTGGAAACCGATCTTCCAGACCGGGTTCAGGTTGGACATCGGGTCCTGGGGAACCATGCCGATCGAGTTTCCGCGCAGTTCGATGATGCGCTTTTCACTCGCGTGGGTGATGTCTTCCCCGTCGAAGATGATGCTTCCGCCGGACACCGAACCGTTGGAGGGCAGCAGGCCGATGGCGGCAAGCGCCGTCGTCGACTTGCCGGATCCGGACTCTCCTACGATCGCGACCGTTTCACCGGGCATGATCGTCAGATGTGCGTTGCGGACGGCCGGAACATCGCCGTTGTTCGTCTTGAAGGTAATCGCGAGGTCCCGCAGTTCGAGCAGCGGTTGGGGCTGCCCGCCCAGGGCCTGCGCCTGGTTCATGCTTTGCGTAGACATGTTTAGATCCTTAGTCATCGCTTACGCGACTTGGGGTCGAGCGCATCCCGCAGGGCATCGCCAAGCATGATGAAGGACAGCACGGTCAGGGACAGTGCCAGGCCGGGCCAGAACATGGCCCACGGATTGCTGCGCAGGGAGGACTTCGCGGAGAAGATGTCATTGCCCCAGGACATGACGTCCGGCGGCAGGCCAATGCCCAGGAAGGACAGCGTCGATTCGGCCACGATGAAGGTTCCCAGTGAAATGGTCGCGATGACGATCACCGGGGCCAGCGCGTTCGGGATGACGTGCTTGATCAGCGCGGACATGCGGGATACACCCAGCGACTGGGCCGCCGTGACGAAGTCCGCGTTGCGGATCTCGAGGACGGCGCCGCGGGTAATGCGGGCCACCTGCGGCCATCCGAAGGTCACGAGGATCAGGACGATGGTCCAGACATTGCGGTTTTCACGGAAGAACGGGAGCTGGACGACGACGATTGCGCCCAGGATCATCGGCAGTGCAAAGAAGATGTCTCCCACGCGGGCCAGGATGGCATCCACCCAGCCGCCGAAGAAGCCGGCGAGGGCACCGATGACGCCGCCGAGGACCACGACGCCGAGAGTGGCGAAGAGGCCAACGGTCAGGGACGAGCGTGTTCCGTAAACCACCCGTGCCAGGACGTCGCAGCCCTGCTGGGTGAACCCGAGCAGATGGCCGGGAGCCGAGCCGCCGTCGGAGTTGATCAGCAGGCAGTTGTCGTTCGGCTGTTCATTGGTGAAGATGCCGGGGAAGAGTGCCACCACGAGCACGGCCAGCAGCAGCAGGGCACTGATGATGAACAGCGGCTGCTTGCGCAGGCTGCGCCAGGCTTCACTCCAGAGGCTGCGGGGAGCGCCGTCGGCGGTGGAACTGTCAACCGCCGCGACCGGAGTTTCCTCTACGTCGGCCACGAAGTGTTCAATCGGGTATTGCGAGACCTTGCCGCGGCTTGCGGGGGTCAGTGCTTGGTTATTCTCAGGCATATCGAATCCTCGGGTCCAGCCACGCGTACAGCAGATCTACCAAAAGGTTGGCGAGGCAAAAAATCAGGATCAGCACGGTGACGATCGAAACGACCACCGGAGCCTCTCCGTTAAGCACGGCGCGGTACAGGGTGTTGCCGACGCCGTTGACGTTGAAAATTCCTTCGGTCACGATCGCGCCGCCCATGAGGGCGCCAAGGTCCGCACCCAGGAAGGTGGCCACGGGAATCATGGAGTTGCGCATGATGTGTACGACGACGACGCGGCGGCGGCTCAGGCCCTTGGCCGTGGCCGTGCGCACGTAGTCCGCGTTGGCGTTTTCGATCACGCTGGTGCGGGTCAAGCGCAGTACGTAGGCAAAGGAAACCAGTCCCAAAACGATTGCGGGCAGCAGCAGTTCAGTGAACGTGGCGTCGCCGCTGACAGTCGGATTGGTCCAGGCGAGCTTGACACCGAAAACAAACTGCATGAGGAAGCCGAGCACGAAGATCGGAACGGCGATGACGACCAGGGAAAGGACCAGGACGGAGGAGTCGAAGATCTTGCCCTTGCGCAGTCCGGCCAGAAGACCGAAGACAATACCGAAGACGGCTTCGAAAACCAGCGCCATGATGGCCAGCTTCGCGGTGGTCGGGAAGACCTCGGCGATGATCGTGGAGATTTCACGGCCGGCAAAGTTGGTGCCCAGGTCGAAGGTTAGGACGCCTTTAAGGTACGTGAGGTACTGGATCCAGAAGGGCTGGTCCAGATTGTACTGGGCGCGGAGCGCGGCCTCGACGGCGGGCGTGCAGCCCTTTTCGCCGCAGATGGCTGCCGTGGGATCGCCCGGCAGGCTAAAGACCAGGAAATACAAAAGCAGCGTGGCACCCAGGAAGACGGGGATCAGCTGCAGGAAGCGCCTCAGGACATAGCCGGCCATCAGACGTCAGCCTCTGGCACGTGGCGCGCATGCTGTGGGGGGTTGGTGAAACTCATTCGAAAGAGCACCTTTACATTGGAGCGGCCCAAGGGCCCGGCTGCAGTCGCAGCCGGGCCCCTTAGGCTGTGAGGGATTACTTGCCGGTGATGGCGTGGTACAGCGGCACGCCGTTCCAGCCGAACTCAACGTTGTCGACGTTGGTGCTCCAGCCGCCCTGGGCAACCTGGTACCACAGGGGAATGGCGGGCAGATCTTCCAGGAGCATTTCCTGCGCCTGGTTCATCGTCTCGTTGCCTTCTTCAACCGAGGTGGCAGCCAGGCCCTTGTCCAGCAGGGCCTCGAACTCGGGGTTGTCGTAGCGCGCATCGTTGGAGCCTGCACCCTTGGTGTAGATCGGGCCCAGGAAGTTGTACAGCGACGGGTAGTCAGCCTGCCAGCCGGAACGGATGGAACCGGTCAGGACACCGTTGGTGGCCTCGGTGCGGGCTTCCTTGAAGGTTGCGTACGGCTTACCGGTGATCTCAATGCCGAGGTTGTTCTTGACACCGTTGACTACGGCTTCAACCCAGGTCTTGTGATCGCCCTTGTCCGCGTTGTACGCGATGGTCAGGGGCTGTGAGGCGTCGTACGGAGAGATCTTCTCCGCCTGGGCCCACAGGTCCTTGGCCTTGTCCGGGTTGAACTCGAGGTTTTCGCTGCCCGGCAGGTCGGCGTCGTAGCCGTCCAGCACCGGTGCGGTGAAGTCCTCGGCAGGCGTGCGGCCGCCGGCGAAGATCACCTGGGTGATTTCGTCACGGTTGATCGCCATGGAGAGGGCCTGGCGGCGGAGCTTTCCGGCTTCACCGCTCCAGTTCGGGAGGTAGTACGGGATGGCAATGGTCTGGTTGCCGGCGTACGGGGACTCGATGGAGCGGTCCTCGCCGAGGTCGCTCTTAAAGTTCTTGACGTCAGACGTCGGGATGGTCTTCAGGACGTCCAGGTTGTCGGAGATCAGGTCCTGGTAGGCCGTCGTGTCGCTCTGGTAGATCTTGAACGTCACGCCGGCGTTCTGGGCCTTCTGGGGTCCGTCGTAGGACTCGTTCGGCACCAGCTTGATCTGCTGGTTGTGCTCCCAGGCGCCTTCACCGTCGAACTTGTACGGGCCGTTGCCGACGGGGTTTTCGCCGTAGGCAGCCGGGTCCGCCAGCGCTGCGGCAGGCAGCGGGTAGAACGCGCTGTAGCCAAGGCGCAGCGGCCAGTCGGACTCGGGCTGGCTCAGGGCCACTGTGAAGGTGGTGTCGTCAACGACGGTCAGGCCGGACATGGAGTCCAGGGTGGAGCCTTCAGCGCTGGCTTCGGCATAGCCTTCGATGCTCTCGAAGAAGGTGCCGGAAAGCTGGGCGTTCTTGGCAGCTGCACCGTAGTTCCAGGCGTCCACGAAGGACGAGGCGGTAACCGGGTCACCGTTGGTGAAGGTCTTGCCCGACTTCAGCTTGATGGTGTAGTGCTGGGCGTCATCAGTCTCGATGGACTCTGCCATCTCGTTCTGCGGCTTGCCGTCTGCGTCATAGCTGACGAGGCCGGCGAACAGCAGGTCCAAGATGGCGCCGCCGCCAACCTCGTTCGTGTTCGTGGGGATCAGCGGGTTCTGGGGCTCGGAACCATCCGCGATGATGACGCGACTGGTGTCGCCTTCCGCGCCGGACTGGGCCGAATCGTCGCCGCCGCCGCAGGCGCTAAGCGCCAGTGCAGCAACTGCCGCGACGCTGAGCAATTTGGAAGTGCGTGTGTAGCGCATTCCGCCTCCTATGTTCTGAAATAAGGCTGACTGGGCGTCAGCACTGCGGCTCTCGGGACAGTGAGCCGACTCACAAGTTCAAAAGCATATTGCTTTGGAGTACACCGTACTAATCACCGGCGGGGGCAAATGACCGGCGGAGAGCTTGAGGCGGTTGTGAGGGGGGCCTCAATCGGCCGCTCGTGAGGGAATATATAGAAAAACATGCACATGTAACGATTTGGCATACGGCGGTCGTGTTACGACACAAAGCTATCTTTCTGCCTCACCGCGTGCCACTATTCCCGCCCGAAGCCCCGGGGCCGCGCGGGCCGTGCAGGCCGTACGCTGCTAGCGGGCAACAGACCATTCCCAGAAGTTCCACCACAAACCGGTGGAGTTGGGCATGTACTCCACATGTTCAATGGTGTCCGCCGAGGCCTGCAGGCCCGGAACCTGGTACAGCGGCAGCCCGTAGCGTGCCTCCCAGATCAACCGGTCGATGCGGGTTTGCAGCTCATCACGGCGCTGGGAACCGGTCTCGGCGAGAAGGTCATCCATGAGGGTGTCCGCCTCGGGGCTGGAGAACCCGTTGTAGTTGGACGCCGCGCCGGTGCGGAAAACCTGGGGTGTGCCGGAAACGCCCACGCCCGATGCCGTCCATCCAAAGATGGCTGCGTCGTAGGTGTCCGTCCCCAGTTGGGCGGCCCATTGGTCGGCCGGGAGGCCGCCGTCGACGACGTCGAACCCCGCCTCCTCCGCCGACTGTTCCATCAGCTTGAAAGCCGTTGCACGGTTGGCGTTGTCCCGGTTGTACAGGAGCCGCACCTGAGGCGCTGCAACGTCGAGCAGTTTCCGCGCGCGGTCCAGGTCCACCTTCGCAAACCCCTCGGATCCGTTCGTGGCCGCCGCATCCTCGTAGCCGGCCTGATCAGTCAGGAATACTTGCGAGTCCAGCGGTTCCACGCCGGGCTGGAGCTGCGCCGCGGTCTCTTCGACGATGGCCGCCCTCGGCACCGTTTTCAGGAAAGCCTCACGGACGCTTTCCTCGGCAAAAACACCGGTGAAGTTCAGGTCCACATGCTCATATGCGAGCTGGTTCCCCTGATGCAGGTTGATGTTGCTCATGGTGTTGAGGGCAGGCAGTGTGCCAGGGTCCGGCTGCGGCGAGATGATATCCACCGAACCGTTCCTTAGCGCGGACACCTGGGCCGAAGGATCCTGGATGAAACTGACGACGATTTCGTCCAGCTCCGGCGCCGGCCCCCAGGTGTAATCCGCGTTCCGGACCAGGGTCAGGGAAACGCCCGGATCGATCTTTTCCACAATGTACGGACCCGTGGAGAGGTAGAGGGCGGGATCCTCGGGCAGGGTCCGGGCCGTGAAGGCAGTGTTCCAGTAGTCGGCGACGGCGCGCAGCTGCGGATTCTCCGGCGCCGGTGCCAGGACATCCCCTGCCGGGGTGTCCCGGATCAGCGAGGTCAGCTCCTTTTCATCCGCCAGCCCGGCACGCTGGGCCACAATGTGCGCCGGAACGCCGATTCCGCCGTCGTCCGTCAGCGACCCGAACGCGGTCTCCCAGTCCGCATACGGCTGGGAGTAGATCAGCGTGATCGAGCGGTTGTCCTCGCTGACTTCAGGCAGGCCGGTCAGCGCCAGGGCTTCGGTGGATCCGGCGTAGTCAAAATAGCGCGTGCCGGAGAGGACCGTGCCGTTGGTGGCCCTGAGCTCGTCGTTGAAGCGGCCCGATGCCGCTGCCCACGCGAGCATCATGTCATCCGCTCCCACCGGGGCGCCGTCGGACCAGGCGACCCCCTCGTTGACCGTGTACTTAACCGTCAGCGGATCCTCGGATACTTTCTCGTACGTGCCGAACTCATCCAGTGGAACAATGTCCAGGTTGTTGTCCACATAGTTGAAGCCGGAGTGGGT
Organism: Arthrobacter sp. TJ-58; assembly: GCF_058269295.1. Classification (NCBI taxonomy): domain Bacteria; kingdom Bacillati; phylum Actinomycetota; class Actinomycetes; order Micrococcales; family Micrococcaceae; genus Arthrobacter; species Arthrobacter sp. TJ-58. Next base: position 564,913 of record NZ_JBZCNM010000002.1, on the reverse strand, counting down.
GGCGTACGCGATCCGATGGTTGATTTCCGTGTTGCCGGATGCCGCCTGGGGATTGAATGAACTGAAAGTTCCGGACTCGGCAACCTGGACCTGGCCTCCCGGAGTGGGTGAGGCGCCGGGCGATTCCTCAGTGTTTTCAGCTTCGGCGGTACAGGCACTGAGTGCCAGGGCGGCGGCAGCGCATGCGGCGCCCAACTTGGTCAGGCGGTTCAAACGCATTTTGGGCTCCCCGGGATGTATGGCGTCGATCGCACACCCAGTGATAATTGCACACCGCCCGGGTTCCCACGAGCATTCGGGCGGGGCCCGGCCAGCCCCCGGCCCTGCTGCTGCACGCGGGGCATGGATACGATGGACACAGGCTTCAACAGCGCGGCCATCAAACCGGAGGACTCTCATGAAAATCACCATTGTCGGCGGGTCCAAAGGCACCGGAGCCCTCTTGGCCGCGCTGGCGCATGAAGCGGGCCATGAAGTCACCGTCGTTTCCCGCACCGGGAGCGCACCCGCCGGTAGCCGCGCTGTCGCCGGGGATGCCTCCGATCCCGCCGTGGCAGCGCAGGCCGTTGCGGGAGCCGACGCCGTCGTCGTCACCGTGGGCGGCGCCAAGGGAGCTCCCCGGCAGCGCGCTGCCGTTACCAAGACTGTCATCGGGGCGATGCAGGATGCCGGAGTGCGCCGGCTCCTGGTGCAGTCCTCGCTGGGCGCCGGAGATTCGGGTTCGCAGATGCCAGCCCCGCTGCGTGTTGTCATGCAGGCGGTGCTGGCCAAGGCGCTGGCCGACCACAACGAGCAGGAAGCTGCCGTTCAGGGTTCCGGCCTGGACTGGACCATCGTCCGGCCCACCGGGCTCACGAACAAGGAGCCGACCGGCACCTGGAAGGCCCTGGAAACGGGCGACGGCGGGCGGCTGGGCGGCTCGATCCCCCGCCGGGACCTTGCTGCCTGCATGCTCGGGATTCTCAGTGACAATTCCACCATTGGCAAAGCCCTTGGGGTGAGCAGCTAACCCTGGTTAGATTTTTCCGAGGCGGTAGAGGCTAAGCAGTATCGCCTGAATCTGTGGCGTGTACATGATGGAGTCGTATTGCTCCCCTGCACTGTTGGCCCGCTGTTCCACCACCGCGCCCAGTGTTCGGGCCAGCTTCGACGGCTCCCATGCACCCGGCTCTCCGTCGAGAACTCCTATCTCTCCGAGCCGCTTGTTCAGGGCAATGGCACTCATGCCGGCATCCTCCGGGCGAAGCTCGCCTGCTTTCGACCATGAACTGATAACGGCAGTCAGCGTCACGGCCCGCGGAAGCTCAGCGTCCAGGGGCGCGGACTCCGACGGCGCTTCACCCTCGAGTGCCTCGGTGCCTGTTGCCTTGCACTCCCCCTCCACTGCGGTATCGAACTCCTCAATGGGAGCGGGCACTGAAACTGAGCGCTGGGCGAAGGCGGACATCACGCTGAAGACTTTGCCGTTGTCCCATCGGTTCGCGGCCGCGAAAACCACAAGAAGGTCCTTCGCACGTGAAACTGCCACGTTCATCAATTCCGGATTCGCATCAATGAAGCCTGCCTGCGGACTGCCCTCACCGTACACAGCGGAAAAAAGAACAATTGGCCGCTCCGCACCTTGGAGACGGTGTGCCGTGCCCACCGTAATCTTTGTCCATAGCTGTTCCGGCAGATCCGCTGACGCCTCCGCCGCTTTCGCTGCCTTCTCCAGCTCCTGGCTGATCAACCGGGCCTGGGCGCTAAACGGCGTCACGACCGCGATCAGGGCATCCTCGGCAACGCGCTTGTTCGGATCCGGTTCAGAGGTGGAGTAGACATCCCGGAAGCGTGCATAGTTCTCCACGATCCAGGCGGCGACCGCTTCCGCCTCCGCCTGGTTGGTACGGCTGGACCCTTGCTGGGAGTCATGCGAGCCCGGCACGTCAATCCAGAGGAAGGCGGGAGACACCCCGTGGAGCTTGGATTCTTGTGCATTACGCTCCGCCTTGAGCAACCCGTCATACAGAAGGGTGTTGCAGAATCCAATAATGTCCGGGTGGCACCGGAAATGCTCCGCGAGGAACAGCCCCGGAGATCCTTTTCCGTAGCTCCAGCTTGAAGCATGGGCGGCCGTCCGCATCAGGCTTGAATGCTCGGAACACGTCACGCCGCGCTTCTGTAAATCCTCTGACCATGCGGGTGCAGAAATGCCGGCGCTCTGCGCCACTTCACAGTCCGTTTGCTCGTCAATGGACCACACGGGCGGCAACTGTTTCTCATCGCCGACTACCAGGGCACGTGAGGCCAGCGCGAAATTCGGCAGGCCAAGCGCGGTATCCACCTGACCGGCCTCGTCTACGATCAGCAGGTCAATGCGCCCGGTGTCAAAGCGGGCGGGTTCTCCTTGCTTTGTCCAAAGCTTGAAGTACTTCGGCACCTGATAGACGGTCATGACGAAGCACGGTGTCAGCGCAGCGGCCTGCCGCCAGTACCGCTCCATGACGCCTGAGGTTTGTTTGAACCGTTCTTCGGGCTCGATGAAGTCCTTGGTGAGAAGCCACTGGGCCTCGAAATAGTGCACGGCCAGCCAGAATTCGGCATACCGGAGCGTCACATCGAGCTTCTGATCGAGCAGCTCCAGGGAATCGCACTCCTTCAACTCCCGCACCCGACCGAGGGTCCGCAGATGCGGCGACGCCTCCACTTCTTCGCAAAGGCTGACGTAACGGTTAGAGCGCCCCTGCGACCTCATGGTGGTCACCAGTTCGACGCGGTACCCGTCCAATTCCGTCAGAGCGTCGTGAATCCACTGCTGCAGCTGGGGAATATCGGTGATGCTGCCGAAAAAGGCATGGGCGCTGAGTGCAAAGCGGTCCTTCGCCCCGGCTATGTAGGCTTGGCTGCTGTACGCGGAATACGTCTGGCCCTTGTCCTTTTGTTCGACCAGGAACTTCGTCCTGGCTTCGGCCAGCTTCCCTGTTGACGGACAGTAGACCGCCAGCGAGCGCAGCGCTTCATCGGCGGATGCCTCCCCGTTCCGCTCCTGCGGCAGCCAGCGGAACTCCAGCGGGCCGGGCTCGTCCTTCGCTACCGAGGCGAACGAGGAGATGATGTTGGTGACCGCCTGGTTGTTGGTGGAAGTGCCCACGATGACAGGCGGAGATCCCTTTTCCAGGGCACGGCGAGTCACGAGGTTAGCTACGACCGCCTGCAGCATCGTCGTCTTGCCGGTGCCGGGAGGACCGCTGACGGCGGTGACCTCACTGCCCGCCCCGTCGAGGAACGCATGCACAGCACGTCGCTGCGAATCCGCCAACGGGTTTCGGTCTCCCATTGATCCGCATGACATGAGGGCAGCCCCGTACAGCCCGCCGCCGTCGTGGATCCCCATCTGATGAGGTCTTTCGCCTGACCATCCGGCCGTCATCCGCTCCACCAGGGCTGGCATCTTCTTCGCCGTGCCGAGAAAGTCATAAAGGTCCAGGAGGGCAGCCACCGCGTAGATCCGGTCTGTCTTCTGGACAAAGCACAGCTCATGCTCAACCGTTTCACCGCGCTGCTTCTGCGTGGACACGTACTCCTCGATGGTTTGCTTTGCGACGTCCTCGAATAACCGGTCGGCCACCTTCATCGCGTCAGCGAAGGACTCGTTCTGGGAGACATCTGAACCGAGCACGGACCGTGCATACTGCCAGAAATCGCTCAGCGACCCGACCATGACCTTTTTGCCGCTGACCGAGGGTGATTCCAGACGTTCGGACGGTATCCATGGAGAGGAAGCCGTCTCCAGCACGGGCACCAGCCGGCCGTCCGGAAACAGGTTTGCGGCTAGGAGCAGCAGACCGCTGTGAGCTGCCGGGCCGCTATTGGTGAGTTGGTTCAGTGAAACGAGGGACACCACCACGGAAATCGGTGTGGCTTCGTTCGACTCAGCCTCGGTGGGCCGCGGCGAGCCTGATGCGTTCTGCTGAGCGCGGCGTCCGGCCTTCTCCTTGTCAGGATCGGAGAACAGTGTTGCGGTGTCCTCCGCACTCAAGGCTCCCGTGGCAAGCTGCTCGCGTCCCGTGACCACGTAGACGGAGGAGTCCTGAAAGGTGATCTCCTCCAACCGTCCGCGCCTGAGCACCCGCGAAAAATAATCTGCCACCTGCACCGCGTCCACCATGCCTGGTTCCTCCCCCGTCAGCCTCAGTCAGTGGTCGGTCACGCTACCGGAACCATCCGTCACTGCACAGTGCGTAGTTTTCTCAACCCCGGCCAGCCGCGCACCAAAGCCGGCACACAGGACGTGTGCGTCCTGCAACGGCATCCACCAGCACGTCCAGGACTGAGGTTCACCGCCGTCGGACGGGTGACCCTCTCCTGCGGTCCAGCGCTCCTCTAATGCCTCATCGACAAGCTCCAGCTGAAAGAAATGCCGCTCATGAACCTCGGGCTTCGAGGGCCACACGTCGTATTGCTCAACGCCGAGCGCCTGGACGACGCGCGTTCGCAGCCCGGTCTCTTCGTACACTTCACGGACCACCGCTTCGGCCGGCGGTTCTCCCGGCTCGATGGTTCCCGCGGGTACCTGCACGCCGGTGATTTCCATCGGTACGTGATTGTGCGTGAACACCAGGAGGCGCTCCTCGTGAAGAACGTAGCCGACAGCCTTCTGCACGGTACGCCGGTGAGAGTGGCCGGACGAGGATTTCGAAACCAGCGGCTTCACCATAATCAGGCAGGGCGTTCCAGCACCCCACAGGTCCGTTTCCTCCAGAGCAAGGAATCCCGACTTCTCGTAGAAGTGCCGGGTCAGCGCGTATCCTGCGTCCGGATGCGACGGACCGAGAGTCTTGACCTCCAGCAGACGGACGCCCCGCGTGATCGCATCTGCCTCGACGGCGGTGAGCATCGCGGTTCCGACACCGGTGCCGTGGACGGCGCGGTCCACCACCGTGAGGTGGATTTCGGCCGTGTGGGGAAAGTGCCGGTCAACCAGCGTGACTCCGACGACGCTGCCGGCGTCGTCGCGCACGGTCCACGTTTCCTTGCTTCGGGCGGCCTCGATGTACCCGGCATTCGACTCCGGCTGCCCGAACCACTCCGGCACGCTCGCCAGCAGGCGGGCGACGTCGTCGGGCACCTGGCGGTCCCTGGCTGCCCTCCACCTTGGGTATCTCTCCTCCGGTCCCCTGGTTCCGTCCTCCACAGCGCACCCCGTTCCGGCGATTGGTGCGTCCATATCGCCGAGCTGATCGTAGCTGTTCCCCGCCAAGAAAAAGGGCCGGTCCGGCAATGACGCATGCCAGGCCGGCCCTTTCAATCAGGATCTCCGGACAGAGGAGCGGGACTCCGCCGTCTTCCGTACCCGCGCAGCTCAGACCGTCGCGAGTGCTGCCTTTTTCCGGTCCTTGGCAGCCGCGATGCGCGGGCCGCTAAACCACAGCACGATCCCCGCCAACACCCAGATGCTCAGGGTCAGGGCCGCAGCGCCCCCGCCGACGCCGTCGAAGTACGCCACGGAACGGACCAGGGTGCCGGCAGCACCGGGCGGCAGGAGCTGGCCGATCATGGCCACCCCGGCGGGAAGCCACTGTGCGCTGGTGGAAATGCCGGCGAAAGGATTGCCCACAAACATCATGGACATGGCAGCAATGGTGAATCCTTTGGTGCCGAAGCACTCGTTGAGGCCGGCCAGGGGCAGGGCCAGCGCTGCGATGCCAAGGGCCACGCTTGCGGCAACTGGAACCAGGGGCCCCTCGATGCTGCCGAAGAGGTACTTCAACACGGCGGCCACCACGAATCCGCCCGCGACTGAAAAACCGGTGAGGCCGGCAAAGATCCACCAGCGTTTCCCGGACAGCATGGAGCGGAACGCTACCGCAGGGACAATGCCGCCGAAGACCAGGGGGAACGCCAGGCCGCCGATGCCCACGCCCGTCGGGTCTCCGGAGGGAAGCGGAACCACGTCCACAATCTCGGCCGTTTGCCCCATGCTGCCGGCCATCGTGGCACCGACATTGCTGACCGTCCCGGACACTGCGGTTGAGCCGGCGCTCGCCACGTACACCTGCATGTCTTCCGGATCCGAGAAGTCGACGCCGCCGACGATTTCCCGGTCCCGGATTCCCTGCTCCAGCGCGTCGGCACTTTCGTAGGCGTGGACGGCGAAGGCGCCCGGTGACTGCGACTCCAGCGTTTCCGAGACCGCCTCGGCTTTCTCCTGCGATCCGACTACGCCCAGGCCCAGGTCCCGCGGTCCGGAATGGAGGGAGGGTGAGATAAAAAGCATCAGCAGGGCAAGCAGGATGACCGAGAGTCCGACGGTCAGGCCCGCCCAAATGGCTGCGTGCTTGCGATGGGAGCCGGATGCCGGCGCTTGAGCTGTCATGGTCCTTCAAAGTTCCTATCTGGAGGAATTTCCTCCGTAACTAACGGATGATATTCCTCCGGTTTAGACTGGAAGTCAACTTGAAGGGAGCCGGAATGAGGGCTGACGCCGCACGTCGGAGAGAAGCGATCATTAGCCATGCGAGGCACATCTTTGCCCAGCGGGGCGGGGATGTTGCACTGGAGGCCGTGGCAGCGGCGAGCGGCGTGGGTATAGCCACCCTCTACCGCAATTTCCCGTCCCGCGATGATCTGGTCAGGGCCGTCGTCCAGGACACCGTCGAGGGCATCCTTGACGCCGCCCGCGAAGCTCAGGCGGGACTTGGGACAGATGCTGCCGCATCCTGGGAACAGCTTTTGTCGCAATTGATGTCGATGGAACTGGGTGCGCTGACCGACGGTCTCGCCTTGCAGGCAGGCAGCGCCTCCGATCTGGAAGCAACTCCCCTGGCGCAGGTGCAACGCCCTGCCGTAGAGGCGTTGGATGAGGTGCTGGCTGGCCTGAAGGCAAATGGGGCGGTCCGGCAGCCGCTTACGGCGCTGGAGGTTATTGTTGCGGTTGCGACGATCACGCGCCCGCAGGTCGCTGCCATCCGCAATGCTGCCCCGGATGTCCAGACGCAGCTGGCTCAGGCTTACCTGCTGTGGAGCCGTGCCGCGTAGGGCCGTGGAGCAGGAGACGCAGCGGGCCAATGCGTCCAATCGATGACGGCAATGGTGACGCCGCCCCGGGTAGCCACTCCCCTATTCGCGCCAGGGAACGTACTGAGACCGGCCTTCCCAGGAACCATGCTCTGACAACGGTCGAAAGCGCAGCGTGGTGAATTCGTGGTGGAAGTCCCGGCGTTCGCGTTCAACCATTGCCTTCGCGTGGCGGCGGGCTGCTTCCCCGTCGTCGCGGCCGGACACCATCCCGGTCATCGCGCGGGTACTGGTCCAGATGGAGAACGTTGAGACTGTCCGAGGGAGCCGGAGCCCTGCCAAGGCCAGTGTTGCGTCGGGGTGGTCCCGAATCTGGCTCTCCACCGGGCGGCCCCATTGGATGAACCGCGGCAGTTCCGGGAGGCGGAGCCGCGCAAGTGTCACGGCGACGACCGGCTCATCCGGCCTCGAGGGCTCCGCCGTTTCCTCCAACCCGCTGAACTCGGAAACCTCGCCCCAGCGGCGCAGGTACCGCAGCCGGACGTGCCACCCCTGGTCCAGTTTGCGTCCCAAGGGATCGCTGGAAAGAAAGGACGACAGCGCCTGCTCGTCCTCCCACTGAGCGAAAACCGCCGTGCGCTTTAGCTGCATCCGGCGAGGGGAAACGATCGGCGCACCCAGCGCCATTCCGGCGAACACTTCGGCGTGAACCAGGCCGGGCGCTCTCAGTGGCCGCAGCATGGCGCCGACGGCGGTGAGCGGCGGCAGGGCGGCGAGGTGGAACGAGTAAAGGCTCATGGCGCCGGTGCCGGTTGTTTCCCCATCCCCTGATCCTTGCCCGGACCGGCGACAGACGTCAAATGATAGCCAGCGCCGTGTTAGTCAGCCCGCCTGTAGTGCACAGAGATCGCACCGTTGCGCATCGGTTCGGTAGAGATTAGCTCCAGGCGGCGCGTGCTGGACAGAAGATCCTGATACAGGGTTGGCCCATGCCCCGTGATCATCGGGTGGACGAGGAACCTGTACTCATCAATCAGGTCCAGCCGGTCCAGCGCTGCGGCAAGCCTGCCGCTGCCGAGGAGAACGCCGTCGGGAGTCCGGTCTTTGAGTTCCTGCACTGCGGTGCGCAGGTCGCCCTCGATCCGGTGGCTGTTGTTCCACGGGAAATCGCTGCGTGTCGCGGACACGACGTATTTGGGTTTGGCCTCCAACTTGAGCGCCCAGTCGCGCATCGCCGTCGGCGCTTCGACGTCCCCGCGGGCGACCAGGGGCCAGTAGCTTTCCATTAGCTCGTATGTGGTCCGACCCCAGAGCATTGCCCCGCTTTCATCCAGAAGCCGCGTGTAATGGGCATGCGTCTCGTCGTCCGCAATCCCCTCCTGGTGGTCGATGCAGCCGTCCAACGTGACGTTGAAACTGAAAGTGAGCTGGCCCATAGGGCGATTCTCGGTCGCCCCCGGTCCACGCGCAATGCTCCACCGACGCAGCTTCCAAAGGAATCTCGGCCACCGCGGATGGGCACACATTCCTCCCCCAATCTCCGGACCGGGAATACGCTGCTCGCACCGGAAGTTCCCCTTTCGCCGGCAACGGCCGGCGAATAACTGCGAGGAGAGAACAGACATGTCACGAGTAGTCATCTTCGGCGGAACCGGATACGCCGGCGGAAACATCGCCCGCGAAGCGGTTTCCCGCGGACACCAGGTCGTCTCCTACTCCCGCAATGCCCCGGACCAGCCGCTGGACGGAGTCCAATACCGCACCGGTTCACTGGCCTCGCCGGAGGTCCTCGCGGCAGCCGTGGAGAACACCGACGACCTTGTCGTGGCCGTGCACGGAGCCAACGTCGACGGCGCCCCGCTCACCACCTACGTGCCACAGTTGGTCGACGCCGCGCGCACCAACGGCGTACGCCTCTCCTTCGTTGGCGGTGCGGGTTCGTCGCTGGTAGCTACGGACGGCCCGCGCCTGGTCGACACCCCGGACTTCCACGACGACTGGAAGCCTGAGGCCCTGGCACACGCGGAGGTTCTCGAGGCACTGCGGCGGGCCCCCGAGGATCTCGACTGGTTCTATGTGAGTCCGGCGGCCCTCTTCGGTTCCTTCGCTCCGGGCGAGACCACCGGCGCCTACCGGACCGGCGGCGACGTCCTGGTATCCAAGGACGACGGATCTTCGGAAATCTCGGGTACCGACTTCGCGCTGGCCTTCGTCGACGAGATCGAGAACCGCGCGCATCCAAGCCAGCGGTTCACCGTCGGGCACTGACGCAAGACCTCAGACGGGAAACACAGCACGGGACCGGAAGAACGACAGAAGAACAACACCATACAGAGGCAGCCCCTTTCCTCGGCTGGAGGAAAGGGGCTGCCGGCTGTTTTTCAGCGTCGACTAGACGTTGAAGCGGAACTCCACCACATCGCCGTCGGCCATGACGTAGTCCTTGCCTTCAATGCGGACCTTGCCGCGGGACTTGGCCTCAGCCATGGAACCCGCTTCCACCAGGTCGTCGAAGGACACAACTTCGGCCTTGATGAAGCCGCGCTGGAAGTCGGAGTGGATGACACCGGCAGCCTGCGGGGCCGTGTCGCCCTTGCGGATGGTCCATGCACGGGTTTCCTTGGGACCGGCCGTCAGGTAGGTCTGCAGGCCCAGGGTGTGGAAGCCAACACGCGCCAGCTTGTCCAGGCCGGACTCTTCCTGGCCGCTCATCTCGAGCATTTCGCGGGCTTCTTCTTCGTCCAGCTCCACCAGGTCGGCTTCGAGCTTGGCGTCCAGGAAGATGGCATCCGCAGGGGCTACCAGGGCGCGCAGTTCCTCCTGGCGCTCCGGGTTGCCCAGCACGGCGTCGTCCACGTTGAACACGTAGATGAAGGGCTTGGCGGTGAGAAGGCTCAGCTCGCGCAGGTGTTCCATGTCCAGCTTGTCCTTCTCCACGGAGGAGAAGATGGTGTCGCCGCGCTCCAGCACGGTCTGCGCGGCCTGCATGGCCGCAAGCTGCGCGGGGTCGCGCTTCTTGATCTTGACTTCCTTTTCGACCCGCGGGATCGCCTTTTCCAGCGTCTGCAGGTCGGCCAGGATCAGTTCGGTGTTGATGGTCTCCATATCGGAGCGCGGATCCACCTTGCCGTCCACGTGGATGACGTCGGGGTCATCGAACACGCGGATGACCTGGGCGATAGCCTCGGCCTCACGGATGTTCGCCAGGAACTGGTTGCCCAGCCCTTCGCCTTCCGACGCGCCCTTCACGATGCCGGCAATGTCCACGAAGGACACCGTTGCCGGGAGGATGCGCGCGGAACCGTGAATCTCGGCCAGCTTGGCCAGGCGGGGGTCCGGAAGGGACACGACGCCGACATTCGGTTCGATGGTGGCGAACGGATAGTTCGCCGCCAGAACGTTGTTGCGGGTCAGCGCATTGAACAGGGTTGATTTGCCGACGTTGGGCAGGCCGACGATGCCAATAGTAAGAGCCACGTTAACCAATCATACCGGTGGCCGTCAGGCTCCGGCGCGCCGCCCGCCCAGACCGCGGGAGGTGTCCCCCATGGCCTTGAGCGTGGCGCGGATTTCCTTGGGCAGGGAGAAGATGATGTCCTCCTGCGCGGTGACCACTTCCTCGACGTCGCCGTAGCCGTACTCAGCCAGCAGGTGCAGCACATCCTGAACCAGGTTTTCCGGCACGGAGGCTCCGGACGTCACACCAACGGTGGCAACGCCCTCAAACCAGCTCTCGTCAATTTCGTTGGCGAAGTCCACGCGGTGCGAGGACTTGGCGCCGTATTCCAGCGCAACTTCCACCAGACGGACGGAGTTCGAGGAGTTGGCGGACCCCACCACCAGCACCAGATCCGCCTCGGGGGCGATCTTCTTGATGGCAGCCTGCCGGTTGGAGGTGGCATAGCAAATGTCGTCGCTGGGCGGGTCCTGCAGGGTGGGGAACCGCTTGCGCAGCAGGTTTACCGTGTGCATGGCTTCGTCCACGCTCAGGGTGGTCTGGGACAGCCAGATCACCTTATCCGGATCCCGGACCACAACCTTGTCCACGTCTTCGGGACCGTTGACGATCTGCGTGTGTTCGGGGGCCTCGCCGTAGGTGCCTTCCACTTCCTCGTGGCCGGCGTGGCCGATCAGCAGGATGTCAAAGTCGTCGCGGGCAAACCGCACAGCTTCCTTGTGGACCTTGGTCACCAGCGGGCAGGTGGCGTCGATAGTCTGCAGGTTCCGGTCCTTTGCGGACTGCACGACGGCGGGAGAGACGCCGTGCGCGGAGAAGATCAGCCGTGCGCCTTCCGGGACCTCGTCGGTTTCATCAACGAAGATAGCTCCCTTTTCCTCAAGCGTCTGGACCACGTGGAGGTTGTGGACAATCTGCTTGCGGACGTACACGGGCGGGCCGTAGGCTTCCAGCGCCTTTTCCACGGCAATCACTGCGCGGTCGACGCCGGCGCAGTAGCCGCGCGGTGCAGCCAGCAGGACGCGGCGCGCCCCGGAAACGGGTGCGGCGGCGGCTACCTCCTGCGGACTGCGGCGCCTGCGCGGCACGGTGGGCATAGGCACGGAAACGGCAGTGCTGGTCATGCCTCCATGGTATCGGGTGCCCCGGCACCGAAAGTCCGTCCCGCACTTTCGTCCGCTGAGGGCGCAGGAGCTGTGACCAGGGCGATACCCGGAGCGGAACCGGACCGGCCGCGGGCCTGCACCGCCGGAGTCAGCGCCGCCGTCGCCCGCCCACGGCACCCAGGAGCAGCCCCAGCACCAGCAGCACTGCGGAGCCGAGCATGAAGGGAATGGTCCACGCCTGCAGGCTGCCCGAAGCTTCGGACGCAAAACCGGCGGCGAATGTTTCGGCGAGCGCACTGGCGTAGGCCGGGCGCTCGGCCAGCGACGGAAGACTGCCGGCGGCAAACCAGAGCGCTCCCCCCGCGAGCAGTGCACCCGTTCCCATCCAGGCCAGGGCCGAACCGCGGCGCCGGGCTGCCAGGAGCGACAGCACCGCGGCCACGCCGGCTCCCAAAGCCAGATAGGGCCAGGCCTTGGCGGCATTGACCGCCAGCTGAATATCATCGCGCTGGTCCGCTCCGCCCAGTTCAATCAGGGACTGCTCCGGCGCCGGAATATCAATCCCGGTTCCGCCGCCGAGCTCCTGCGACACGAGCCCGACCACCGGGGCGAGGTCCAGCGTGACTCCGCCGTCGCCGTCGAACGTCTGGGCCTGCGAGCGCCGCAGCGTCTCATCCCAGGCCTCGGGGTAGCCGGGCATCGACTGCACTCCCTGCACCGCGCTGGTGATCAGGGGCTCCACAAAGGAAGCGACGGCGTCGGGCAGCTGGATGCTCTGCGCCACCTGCGAGCCGATCTCCTCCGAGAGGTCCTGCTGAAAGGCTGCGTCCGTGCCCAGCGGCTGGCCCAGGGCAACAAACCCGTCTTCAGACACGACGCTGTCCGCCAGCCAGGCCGAACACAGCGCCGCCGCTGCCAGCAGGATGGCAACCAAACCCAGGATGGCCGAGCCGAATGTGCGCATCTGTTGTTTCCTCACTCGAGTTCCGGAACCACCGATGGGGGCGGCACCTGATAGACATTAACTTATGCAAGACCCCATAGACCGACCCGGTCCCGACGAGCCCGCCGTTCCGACGAGCCTGCCGAAGACTGCCGCGGAAACCAGTCCCGAGAATCCGTGGCCGCTGCAGCTGCTCTCACGGAACCTCAAAAGCTACATCGACCGCGCCCCCGCCACCTGGGTGGAGGGGCAGATTATCGAGCTGAACAAGCGCGCCAATGCCTCCTACATCACGCTGCGCGACGTCGATGCAGAGATCTCGCTGTCCCTGACCGTTTGGAGCACGGTCATGAACCGGCTGGAGCTGCCGCTGGAACGCGGCGCCCGGGTGGTAGCCCAGGTCAAACCGGATTTCTGGGTCAAGACCGGGCGGCTCTCCATGCAGACCCGGGACATCCGTCCGGTGGGCGTCGGCGATCTCCTGGCCCGGATTGAACGGCTGCGCCAGTCACTGGCCGCGGAGGGACTGTTCCGCGAAGACCGGAAGCTGCCGCTGCCGCTGCTGCCCGGACGCATCGGGCTCATCACCGGCCGCAACTCCGACGCCATGAAGGACGTCATGCGCAATGCTGCGCTCCGCTGGCCCGCCGTGGCCTTCGAAGTGCGTGAAGTGGCAGTGCAGGGCGTCAACGCGGTGGCGGAAGTTACCCGGGCGCTGGCACAGCTGGACGCCATGCCGGAAGTTGACGTCATTGTCATTGCCCGAGGCGGCGGCTCCCTGGAGGATCTGCTGCCGTTCAGCCATGAGGATCTGGTCCGTGCCGTTTCGGCCGCAGGCACGCCGGTGGTCAGCGCCATTGGACACGAAGCGGACCGCCCGCTGCTGGACGAGGTTGCGGACCTTCGGGCTTCCACACCCACTGATGCGGCCAAGCGGATTGTTCCCGATGTCGGCGAGGAACTGCAGCGCATCGGCGCAGCCCGCGCCCAGCTGCGCCGCATCGTGGAACTGACAGTCGGCCGTGAAACGGAACGTTTGAACCACATCCGTTCCCGGCCGGTGATGGCTGCTCCCCAAACCATGATCGATGTGCGCGCCCAGGAAGTCTCCCGGCTCCGGGAGCGCGCCCTGTCCTTCATGAGCTCCGAAGTGCGGCGGGACACCGACCGCATTTCCTATCTCCGCGCCCAGGTGCGCGCCCTGTCGCCGCAGAACACCCTGGACCGCGGCTACGCCGTCGTGCAGCTGGCAGACGGCGCCGTGGTCCGGGAAGCGGCAGCCGTACCGGAAGCAGCGCACCTGCGCATCCGGGTTGCCGTAGGCGAGCTGGCGGCCACCGCCGCAGCTCCCGCATCCTCAGCGCCGGAACCCTCAACGAACACCACGCCAACAGAAGGAAACACCCCATGAGCCCCGCAGCAAACGAAGCAGCAGCAATCCCCGCGGACATCGAAGCCATGAGCTATGAACAGGCCCGGGACGAACTCGTGTCAGTGGTGGGCCGGCTGGAAACAGGCGGCGCGTCGCTGGAGGAATCCCTGGCCCTGTGGGAGCGCGGCGAGCAGCTGGCCACCCGCTGCGAGTCCTGGCTGGAAGGCGCCCGCCGCCGCCTGGACGCCGCCCGGGAGCAGGCCAACGGGGAGTAGACCTACTGCTTGTAGGTGCTAAGGAACTCCGCGAGCCGGACCATGGCGTCCTCGATGTCGTCCACGTTGGGCAGGGTCACCATCCGGAAGTGGTCCGGCCGCACCCAGTTGAAGGCTGTGCCCACGGAGATCAGGATTTTCTGCTGCTTGAGCAGGTCCAGCGCAAACTGCTCGTCGCTGGCGATCGGATAGACCTCAGGGTCCAGCTTCGGGAACAGGTACAGGGCGCCCATGGACAGTTCGCAGCTCACACCGGGGATCTCATTGAGCATCTTGTGGGCCAGGTCGCGCTGCGCCTTGAGCCTGCCGCCGGGCAGGATCAAATCGTTGATGCTCTGGTAGCCGCCCAATGCGGTCTGGATGGCGTGCTGCGCGGGAACGTTGGCGCACAGCCGCATGTTGGCGAGCAGGTTGATGCCCTCAATGTAGTCCAGCGCCTCATGCTTGGGTCCGGAGATGGCCATCCAGCCGCTGCGGTAGCCGGCAATCCGGTAGGCCTTGGACAGGCCGCTGAAGGTCAGGCACAGGACCTCTTCGCCGGTGATCGTGGCTGAGTTCACGTGCACGGCGTCGTCGTACAGGATCTTTTCGTAGATTTCGTCCGAGAAGATGATCAGCCCGTGCTTGCGGGCAAGGTCAACGATGGCCTTGATAATGTGTTCCGGATACACCGCTCCGGTGGGGTTGTTGGGGTTGATGAGCACAATGCCCTTGGTGCGGTCGGTGATCTTGGACTCAAGGTCCTCGACGTCCGGCCACCAGTGCTGGTCTTCGTCGCAGAGGTAGTGCACGGCGGTGCCGCCGGCCAGGGAAACCGACGCGGTCCACAGCGGATAGTCAGGTGCGGGCACCAGGATCTCGTCGCCGTTGTTCAGCAGGGCCTGCAGTGAGAGCGTGATGAGTTCGCTGACCCCGTTGCCGAGGTAAACGTCGTCGACGTCGATATTCTGGATGCCGCGGCTCTGGTAGTACTGCACGACGGCGGTGCGGGCGGAGAAGATGCCGCGGGAGTCGCTGTAGCCCTGGGCCTTGGGGAGGTGGCGCATCATGTCCACCAAGATCGCTTCGGGCGCCTCGAAACCGAAGGGCGCCGGGTTGCCGATATTCAGCTTCAGGATCCGCTGCCCGGCCGCTTCCATACGCTGTGCATGCTCCAGCAGCGGCCCACGGATGTCATAGAGAACGTTATGGAGCTTGTGGGACTGCTTGAATTCGGCCATGAAAACATGGTGCCACAGGCAGGGACCCCTCCCCGCACGTGTGAAGCGGAAAGGGGTCCCTGCGACTCGGTTATCCGAAACCGGTTACTGCGGCGGCCCGGGCTGCCTACGGTCCGTCTAGGACTGGACGAAGCCCTTCTCTACCAGCCACATCTGGGCCGCTTCGCTGGGATCCAGCTTCTGGTCACCGCTGACTTCCTGGTTCAGCTGGATGAGGTCCTCGGTGGTCAGCTGTGCTGACACCTTATTGAGCACCTCGGCGGCTTCATCAGTGATCACCGCGGAAGAGCCGAGCGGAACCACCTGCTGGGCAGGCCAGTTCTGCTTGGGATCTTCCAGGACCACCAGATCATTCTCCGCAATCGCCGGTGTGGTGGTGAAGATGTCCGCCACCTGCACATCGTCCTTGAGCAGGGCATCGACGGTCAGCGGTCCCCCGCCGTCGCCGATGGGCGTGAACTCCTTGAACTCGCAGCCGTACTTGTCCTTGAGCCCGGCCAGCCCCTGGGCGCGCTCCGCGAATTCCGCCGGTGCGGCGAGGGTGAGCTGGTCGCACACCTTGGCCAGGTCCTCGATGCTCTCCAGATCGTATTTCTCCGCCGTGGCCTTGGTGACCACCATTGCGTCCTTGTCCTCCGCATCGGAGGGTTCCAGGATCTCCAGCCCCTCGGGCAGAGCCGCCGGCAGGGCGTCAACAATCTCACCGGCGTCCACAAGTTCGGTGTCCGGGTCCACGCCGACCAGCAGCGCGCCCGTGTACTCCGGAATCAGGTTGATGGACCCGTCCTGCAGTGCCGGCAGGTATACCTCGCGCGAACCGATGCTGAGCTTGGTCTCCGCGGGGATGCCGGCGCCGTTCAGGGCACCTGCATAAATTTCGGCGAGGGTCTCGGACTCGGGGAAGTCGGCGGAGCCCACCACAATGGTGGCGGCGGCGGCACCGGATGCTGCGCTCTCCGACGGCGATTCCGAGGCCAGGGGGTCCCCGCCTCCGCCGCTGCAGCCGGCCAGGGCGAGGGCGGTCAGAGTGAAGCCTCCGGCCAGGACCGTCAGGCCCTTGGGCCGGGAGTTCCGGCGCTTGTGCTGCATCATTGTTTTCCTCCTTGTGAGCCGGCGGCGGCAGATCCGCCGCCGGTCGGTATGGTTGCTGTCCCGGCGGCTGCATCCGCCGCGGAGACGCGGCCTTCCTGCAGTCCGGGCGAAATCAAAAGGCGTGCGGCCAACGCAATCACGCCGTCCACGGCAAGCGCCAGTGCAGCGATGATGACCGCTCCGCCAAAAACGCGTCCGTAATCGGCCAGTGCGACGCCGTCAATCAGGTACCGTCCCAGCCCGCCGAGGTTGATGGTTGCCACCACGGCCACTGTGGCCACCACCTGGAGGGTGGCTCCGCGCAGCCCGCCGAAGAGCACTTTCAGTCCGTTGGGGATTTCCACCTTGAACAGGACCTGCAGCTCGGTCATGCCCATGCTGCGGGCCGAGTCCACAATGCTGCGGTCCACGGAGGCAATGCCGGAATAGGTTCCCGCAAGCAGCGGCGGAACGGCCAGCAGGACCAGAGCCCAGATGGGCGGCATCAGGCCCAGACCGGCCAAGAGGACAAAAAGGGTCAGCATGCCCAGGGTTGGCAGGGCACGCAGCAGTCCGGACGCCGTCACGACGGCGAGCTGGCCGCGGCCGGTGTGGCCGATGTACAGGCCGATCGGCACGGAGATCACCACAGCGATCAGCAGGGTCAGGCCGGTGTACCCCAGATGTTCCAGGGTGCGCATCGGGATGCCGGCCGCGCCGGTCCAGTTGGCGGGGTCGGTCAGCCACTCCCAGCCCTGGCCCAGGGCGTTGGTGGAGGTGTATTGGGTGCGGGGAATGTTCAGGGCCACGGGTTATGCCCCCTTCAGTGCGGCGTCCGGGGCGGCCGGCGTGCCGTGTGCCGCGGCGGTTCCGGTGCTGCCGTCGGTGTCCGCGGCCGCCGAGCGGCGGTTCTTCCGCTTGCCCCGTCCGCCCGCCGCGCTGCCGCCGGTGTTTCCCGCGCGCAGCCAGGGGGTCAGCGCCCGCTGGAGCAGGACAAAGACCAGGTCCATGAGGAAAGCCAGGACCAGGGTGGCAATGATGCCCACCATGATCTCGGTGATGAAGTAGCGCCGCAGTCCGTCCCGGAAGAAGAAGCCCAGGTTTTCCACTCCGATCAGTGCCCCCACGCTGACCATGGAGATGTTGCTGACGGAGACCACACGCAGGCCGGCAATCAGCACCGGCACCGACAGCGGCAGGTCCACGGTCAGGAAACGCCGCAGCGGCCGGTAGCCCATGGCCACGGCGGCCTGCCGCACGCCGTCGTCCACTGAGTCGAAGGCATCCACCGCCACCCGCAGCATCAGCGCCACGGCGTAGATGGTCAGGGCAATGATGATGTTGCTGATGTCCAGGATGCGGGTGCCCAGGATGGCCGGCAGGGTGACGAAGAGCGCCAGGGACGGAATGGTGTAGAGCAGCGATCCGGTGGCGAGCACGGCCCCGCGCAGGCGTTTGTTTCTGCGGACCAGGGCGGCGAGGGGCACAGCGATGATGATGCCCAGGACCAGCGGAACGATCGACTGGTACAGGTGCAGCCCGGTCAGCCGGAACACCTGGTCAGTGTGGGCGAGAAACCACTCCATCTCAGCCCGCGCTCCGCTGCAGCCGGGCCGCCTCGATCCGGGCCAGCACCTCAGCGGGACGGATGGCACCGATTACCCGGTTGTCACCGTCCACGGCGACACCCAGGCCCGCGGGCGAGGACAGGGCGGCGTCAAGGGCCTGGCGCAGGTTTCGGCCTTCCCGGTACAGCGATCCGCCCGGGACCAGCTGCGCCGGTGTGGTGATTTGCGCCCGGCGGGAGGCGGGTACCCAGCCCAGCGGCCGCCCGCCGTCGTCCACTGCGAGCGCCCAGTCCCCCTCCACAGCCACGGAGGGATCGGCCAGCCGGGCGGGATCCAGCAGCTGGATGGGATGCAGCGGCACTCCCTGCCCCGTCTGGAAGGAGAGATGCCGGAAGCCCCGGTCACGGCCGACAAAGCCCGCCACGAAGTCGTCCACGGGGGCGCGCAGGATTTCCTCAGGGGCCGCGTACTGGGCCAGCCGTCCGCCCACGGCAAAAACGGCCACCTTGTCTCCCAGAATGGTCGCTTCATCAATGTCGTGGGTGACAAAGACGATGGTCTTGGCCAGGTCCCGCTGCAGCCGCAGCAATTCCTGCTGCAGCTCCGCCCGGACCACCGGGTCCACCGCGCTGAAGGGTTCATCCATCAGCAGCACCGGCGGATCGGCCGCCAGTGCGCGTGCCACTCCCACGCGCTGCTGCTGTCCGCCGGAGAGCTGGGCCGGGTACCGCCCGCCCATCGAGGAGGCCAGCCCGACGACGTCGAGCAGTTCCGCCGCGCGCGCCCGGGCGCTGGCCTTGGACTGCCCGTTCAGCCGGGGAATCGTGGCGATGTTGTCCAGAACCGTTCGGTGCGGCATCAGGCCGGCGGACTGCATGACGTATCCCATGGAGCGCCGCAATGCAGGGGCCTTGACGCCGCTGACATCCGTGCCGTCCACGGTGATGGAGCCGGCCGTGGGCTCGACCATGCGGTTGATCATGCGCAGCGAGGTGGTCTTCCCGCATCCCGAAGGCCCCACGAAGACCGTGATGGCCCCGCGTTCAATGTCCATGCTGAGGTTTTCGACGGCAGCTGCCGCAGACCCGGCAAAGGATTTGGTGACACCGCGGAAACTGATCATGGGCTGGGCGGCCCGCGGTGCGGGGTCCGGCGGGGTCATGGGGATACCTTCCGTTGGGTTGCGGGGAGTCCTGCGGAGCGAGTGTCCTGCCGTGTGTTCACGGTAGGACACACGGTGGACGCAGTCCAGCAGTTCGTTCTGAGTTCATTCGGAACCGGCGGGCGTCCGGATGGCCATCTCCAGCCCCACCTGTATCAGGGCGGCTTCGCCCAGCTCGGCAACCTGCTCCAGCGGCACCCAGGCCGCCTGGTCCGTGCTGCCGCCGAGTTCGTGGGTCAGCACCCCCGAGGTTACCCGTGCCCGGTAAATAATCCGCAGCGCGTGGAGGAGCCGGGGATGTTCACCGGGGAACCGGTGTTCGGGCGGGATGAAGATGCTGTCCACCCCGAGCAGCTCTTCCAGCTCCACGTCGTAACCGGTTTCCTCGCGGACCTCCCGGATGACGGCGGCGGGAGCGTCTTCGCGCATTTCCAGTCCCCCGCCGGGCAGGGTCCAGCTCGAATAGCCGTGGTCCCTCCAGTGGGACAGGAGGATGCTGCCGTCGCGGATGATGACGGCATAGGCGCCGACGCGCGTGTCGAAATCAGCCACGCTGGATGTCCTGTCCGGCCAGGTACCGTACGCCGTGGACGGGGTCCTGTGCCAGGAACCGGATGCCGGTCAGTCCGGACCGCTCCAGATCCTGCCGCAGGCGCTCCTGCAGCAGCGGCTGGTTCATTCCAAGCCCGCCGCCAACCACCACCGGTCCGTCGATGCCGAGCAGGCGCGCGGTATCCGCAGCCAGCCCGGCCAGGTGGCGTGCCGCGGCCGCCACAATTTCCAGTGCGGCGGCGCTGCCCTGCACGGCAGCAGCAAAGACGACGGATGATTTGGACGCCCAGTACCGCCTGCCGGTTTCGGCGGAGTGAAACAGGGAAATCAGCTCCTCCGGTTCGTCAACCGAGCAGGCGGCAAGCAGCAGGACGGACAGCTCATCGGGTTCCTGTCCGAGGTTGAAGCGGCGCAGGGTGTGGCGCACGGCTTCCCGGCCCACCCAGTAGCCGCTGCCCTCGTCCCCCAGGAGATAGCCCCAGCCGCCCGAGCGTGCCTCTTCGCCTGAGGGGCTCAGTCCCCAAGCCACCGATCCGGTGCCGGCGATCAGGGCAATGCCTGCCGGGCTTTCACCCGCCGCCAGAATGAGCCGCGTGTCGTGGATGACGTCCACCACCGCGCCCGGCACATGCGGGCTGATCAGCGTGCGGAGGGCGGCGGCGTCGTCGTCGGTGTCAATGCCGCCGGAGCCGGCAATGACGCGGTGCACCGTTCCGGCTCCCAGGGAGGCAAAGATTTCCGCCAGGTTGGCCGCTGCCTGCGCCGGGCTCACGTTCTGAACATTGGCGCTGCCGGCCATGGCCTCGGCCGCGGGGACGCCGTCCACCAGGAGCAGCCCGTGGGTCTTGGTTCCGCCGATGTCCAGCCCGATGACTCGGGTGCCGGAACCCGCGGCTGGTTCGCCCCGCAAAATATCCATTTGCCCAGCCTACTTTCCGTCGGCACCGATCGGCACGTCTTAGGCAGCGGTCAGGGGCCGCCCGGTCCTTCCGCAGGATCCGGAGCCAAAGCGGTCAGGCTCCGCGCCGGGCGGCGCGGACGGTCCGGACCAGGGCGAAAATGCACAGGACCATGCAGCTCACGGCAATAGCCGCGGCAAACCAGATGACCGACACCGACAAACCCCAGGCTGCACCGGCAGCACCCAGGCCCAGGACGGGAATCGCGCTGCCCAGGTAGGTAATGACGTACACCGTGCTGATGATCTGCGCGTGCTGGGCGGCCTCAACGCTCGCCGCAACGTCATTGAAGACGGCACGGAACGCCATGCCCTGGCCGAATCCTGCTGCCAGGGACGCAACCACCAGGAGGGGCACGCTGCCCAGGGCGCCGGCGGCCGGGATGAGGGCAACGCCCGTGGCCATCAGGGCCAGGCCGCCCGGAACCACCCAGCGGCCGCGGATGCCGGTGAGCTGGCTGACGGCGGAGGCGGCCAGGGCCAGGGCGGCCAGCAGTCCGATGACGGGCCGTGAGGATGTCCCGGCAATGCCGGCGAAGTACGTCGGCGCCAGGGACAGGTAGAAGCCGAAGACGGCGAAGCTCAGGAATCCGGTGACCGAAGCCATCCAGAACTGGGCCCGGGCCCGGTGGGAAACGGCCAGCCGCCGGGGCCGCAGTGCCTTCAGCGCACGGCCGGGCGGCGGAGCGGCAATGGCGGGACGGGCCTTGATCCGGCACAGGGGAATCAACAGCCCCGCCAGGACGGCGGAATGGATCAGGAACGGCGTGAGCGTGGGCGCGGGAAGCAGCGAGAGCAGGCCGCCGATCACCGGTCCCGCTGCCACTCCCCCGGCAGAAACCATCAGTGTGAAGCGGGTGGCCCATTCCGGACGGTGCGGCAGCAGTTCCCGCAGCGCCGCGGAGCTGGCACCCGTGGCCAGCGCCACCGATGCTCCCTGCAGGGCACGCCCGACAATTAGGGCGCCCATGCCTGTTGCGGTTCCAAACAGCACGCCGCCCACAAGGCTCACGACGCCGGCGAGCACCAGGGCTGCCCGGCGGCCGATGAAGTCGGACCAGTGCCCCACCAGCAGCAGTCCCGCCACCAGGACAATGACATAGGAGGCGAAGGCCACGGTGACACCAAAGGAGGTCAGCCCCAGGCGGTCTCCCAGCAGTGGATAGAGCGGGGTGGCGATATTGGCGCCCACCAGCAGCATGGTCATGACCGCGAGGGTCAGGAGCAGCCGCGGCCGGCGGGCAGCGTCCCATTCGCGGCGTCCGGCCGGAGCCGGCTGCATCCGCAGTTCACTAAGGACTGTCAACGCGCTTTTCCTACCCTTTTTGCTCGGTGCCGATGGCCCATCCATTTGTCACCGCGTGAACGGTTCTGATGGAATTCCCTTTAGGATGGAGCCTGCTGCACCCGATCCGAGCCAAATGTGCCCGATTTTGACGGTTTTGATCAATATCTCCGTTTTCGTTGAGAGGAGATGAGCGCTATGGGCAACCTCGACGCCCTTGACCTGAAGCTGCTGCTGGAACTGGTTCGGGATCCCCGCGCGCAGATTGGCGAGCTCAGTGAAACGCTGGGCATTGCCCGCAACACCACCCAAAGCCACTTAAAGCACCTGGACCGGGCCGGGCTGATCCGCTCGGGCGGACGCGACGTCGACCTGGCCCGCCTGGGATATGACGTCCTCGCCTTCGTGACCCTCGAGGTCTCCCACCGGGAACTGGATACGGTCATTGCGGGACTGCGGACCCTTCCGCAGATCCTTGAGGTGCATGAGATCTCCGGCCGCGGCGACGTCTGGTGCCGCCTCACCGCCACGGACACCCAGCACCTGCAGCAGGCCCTGCGCTCTGTGCTGCGGATCAAGGGGGTCATCCGCAGCGAAACGGTGCTGGCGCTGCACGAACACATCCCGTACCGGACCGAGCCGTTGCTGGAAAAGCTGGCGCCGACCTTCTAGGGCGGCCGCTTATCAGGAACTGCTGCGGCAGCGGCCCAGGAGTTCTTCTGCCGCGGCGAGCGTTTGTTCTGCACCCAGGCGTCCCCGGCCGGCGGCTCCGGCAACCAGTGTCAGTGCGACGGCGCCGGACCGCGAGTAGAGTGCCGCCGGGTCCGTCTGCGCTGCGAACGCTGCAGCGCACCGTTCGGCGGTGCTGCGCAGTGCATGGACACTGGGATTCAACGCGGCAAAAACGAACAGATGCCCGAGGAAACACGCCAAGTCATCCACCCGGTGTCCGGGTCCGAGCCCGTCCAGATCCAGCAGTCCGCTGAGTTCAGGACCGCCGCTGCCGGAAAGGGCCAGCAGGTTTCCACCGTGAAAGTCGCCGTGGACCGGCACCACCGGTCCGGCATCCGCGGCACGGACGGCGGCGTCGGCTTCCCTGGCACCGTTCATGATCCGCTCTGCGCAGGCCGGAAGCACTGCAGCCGAAGCCGCTGCATAATCCAGTACCCGCTCGGACCAGGACGGTCTGCGCGGAAATTCAAGGGCCGCGGCGGGGAGCCCGGCCAGAAGATCCGTCAGGGCGTCCGGATCAAAATCCGCATCATGGACGGAGCTGAGCCGGCGGTGGAGGGACTGGCCGGGCAGCGCGCCCAGCGCCAGGACCGACGTCGATGCGGGATTTTCTCCCGGTGCGATGGCCAGCAACGGCGGAACCGGCAGGCCGGCGGCAGCTGCCACTTCCACACGGCGACGCAGACCCGCGGCCAGATCCGGCTGCGGGACTTTCAGATACACGGTGGATTCTTTGAAGGTCGCCCGGATTACCGCCCGGCGCAGGGGGCGGTAAGCGGCCAGCTCCAGCACGGCGTGCTCGCCGTCCGTTTCTCCGCCGAACAGACCGCGCGCGACGGCGGCGGCATTGGTGGCCCAGGGCAGCCCCGTCAGGACAGGGTCGCGCGGGTGTACCCAGAGCCGCATGTCCGTGTTGCCCACTGCACCCCGCACCGTGTTCCTGCTTTGTTCCGGGGTAAGAGACGCCGTGGTGGCACCGATCTGAAGGCGCACCGGTCCGCCTGCCGCCTGGCCGGCGGAGCCCCGGCGGCGGGGCACGGCCTGCACCCGGTAGAGGGCGCTGACGCCGGCACCCGGCCGGTGATGGGAGCGCAGGTGGGTAAAGGAAAGCGGCACCAGCCCCAGGGGGCGCAGTGCCGCTGTCAGGGGCCCGGACATGTCCGGGCCCTCCAGCCTGGCTTTATGCACAGCTTCCGCGCCGGTCACGACGGTCCGGGCGCTGCGGTTCATGCTGCGGTTCATGCTGTGCGGTTCCTGCCGGTTCGGCGTCGACGCGGTGTTCTAGGCGCGGCGGCGCTGCAGGACATCATCCAGGTTGATCTTGCCGGTCACCGGGGCTGCACCGGGGCGCAGGGGGGTCCGGGCGGTGGACTTGGGCGTCTGCGGCGGGACCAGGGGTGCCGGAACGGGACGCTGTGCCACGGGTGCTTCAACATAGATGGGCTTGGGAACAGCTACGGGTTCCCAAGGCGTGGTGGAGGTTTTGGGCGGGCCTGCGGGACGGTCCGAAGACTTCTTCGCCGAAGCGGCTGCACTCTCAAGAGCGGCGGTGCGAAGTTCCGCCGGAGTCAGCGGGCGGTCCGAAGATCCCGGTGCCGTAATGATCTTCGCTTCGGCGGACGCGCCCTTGCCCGCGGCGGCTTTTGCGCCCGAGTTCTCTCGGTCGAACAGGACCGTTTCCCGCCGCTGCACGGGTTTCTCGGGAACAGGCAGGGGCTCCGGATCGGGCTGCGGCGCGGGCGGCAGCTGCCGGCCCACGCTCATGGCGTCACGGAACGCTGCCTCCACGCGAAGCCGCCGGTCCCGCACGGCCAGGGCGCGCAACGAGGCGACCGCCCCTGCAGCCACGAGCAGGGAGTTCACCGGCAGCCACCATGAGGCAGCACCGAAAACGGCCAGCGGCAGCCCAATGACGACGACGGCGAGGGCCAGGGCGCCGGCGAGGGCCAGGGCGGTCCGGCCGTAGCGGATCGAGAAATCGGAGTGCGGCTGAGCTGTTTCCGGCGTGCCCGCGGCGCCCCGGGCAGCGGGGGCGGAGCCGGTTCCTGTTGCGGGGTGTCCGGGCTGCTGGAAAGAGTCGTTATGCATGGTGTTCCCCTGCTGGGACAGTCCATCGGCGGAGATGGAAGAGCGGATGGCTGTTGACGAGGGAGCCGGCAGGACCGCGGGTGCGGCAGCTGCGGGTGCCGTAGCGGCAGGCGTGCCAGCGGTCTTGGATCGGCGGAAAAAATAGGGGGCAACCCACAGCAGCCAGAGACCAACGGTGACGGCCAGGATCAGGGAGCTGTTAAGAGGGAAGTCCACACCTATGACGGTATGAGAAAGTCCACATCGGACAGCGCATTACTGCCGGTGTGTCGGGCTTCACCGGCAAAAAAGATCCATTTTCCCTTATCGGGACGCCAGCCATCGTTTCAGCAGGCCGTCGGGCACGTCTTCGGTTGTCAGCGCAAAACTTCGGTGGTCCGCCCACTGCCCCGCGATATGCAGGTACCGTTTCCGCAGTCCCTCGTCACGGAAACCCAGCTTTTCAACAACGCGAAGGCTGGCTGCGTTTTCCGGCCTGATGTTGATTTCCATGCGGTGCAGTCCGAGCGACTGAAAACAATGGTCGGTGGCCAGTGCGACTGCCGTCGGTGCGATCCCGCGGCCGGCTCTTGCCTCGTCCACCCAGTAGCCCAGGGTTGCCATGCGGGCAGATCCCCAGACGATGGTCGAGACGGTCAGCTGGCCGGCAATCGCCGGCACCGAACGCAGATCGTCGCGTTCGGTGATGACGAACGGAAGCGCGGAATCCTGACGGGCCTGCTGATTCAGGCTGCGCACCATGCCCGCGTAGGACGGCAGGTCTCCGCCGGGAAGGGGGTTGCTCGCTTCCCAGGGTGCCATCCAGGCGGCATTGCGGCTGCGGAGGCCGGTCCATTCACGCTGGTCGCGGTAGCGGATGGGGCGCAGCCCCACGTCACCGCATTCCAGCGTTACCGGCCAGATGGCCGACCCCCACACAGCATCAGCTTTCGAGAGTCCCGGTGAATTCCTTGAGCCACTCGCGCAGGTCCGGGCCAAGGTCCTCGCGCTCGGAGGCCAGCGACACAACTGCCTTCAGGTAGCTGAGCTTGTCACCGGTGTCGTAGCGGCGGCCGCGGAACACGACGCCGTAAACTCCGGCGCCTTCGCCCTCTTCGCGGGCGGCGAGGGTCTGCAGCGCATCGGTCAGCTGGATTTCTCCGCCGCGGCCGGGGCCGGTGTTCTCCAGCACTTCAAAGACTGACGGATGCAGGACGTAGCGGCCGATGACCGCAAGGTTGGAGGGCGCCTCGTCAACATCGGGCTTTTCCACCAGCTTGTTCACGCGGACGTAATCTTCACCCTCGACCACGGAGATGTCGGCGCAGCCGTAGGCGCTGATCTGGGAGGGCTCAACTTCGATCAGTGCGATGACCGAGCCGCCGGTCTTGGCCTGGACCTCCACCATTTTCGTCAGAAGTTCGTCACGGGCGTCGATCAGGTCATCACCGAGCAGTACGGCAAATGGTTCGTTGCCCACGTGAAGCTTGGCACGCAGCACTGCGTGGCCCAGACCCTTGGGGTCGCCCTGGCGCAGGTAGTGGATTTCTCCCAGTTCGGAAGCCGCCCGGACCATGGCCAGCTTTTCAAGGTCGCCCTTGTCTTCCAGCGTTTTTTCGATGAAGGGAACGCGGTCAAAATGATCTTCCAGCGAACGCTTGTTGCGGCCGGTGATCATCAGGATGTCCGACATACCGGAATTTACCGCTTCTTCCACCACATACTGGATGGCGGGTTTATCAACTACCGGCAGCATTTCCTTCGGCATGGCTTTAGTTGCCGGCAGAAAACGGGTACCCAACCCGGCTGCGGGAATTACGGCTTTGGTTACGGTGGCGCGAGAAGTCATGTCCGTAAGAGTACATAAGCACGGCCCCTTTTTCCCAAATGCCCGTCATTTGGCAAGGGCCATTTGCGACAATGGACACATGATTGGCTCTGCTGTTCCCAAGGACGTTGCCCGGACCGCCTACCGCAGGCGCCGCCGGGAGCTTCCCGCTGACGTCCCGCCGGCTGCCGGCCGCGCACTTGCCGCCCGGGCGTTCAGCGCCATGGCGGATATTGTTCCTTCTTCGGCCACCGTTGCCGCGTATCTCTCGGCGGGACGGGAACCGGACACTGCGCCGCTGCTGACAGGGCTGCATGAGCGCGGATACGACGTCGTCGTGCCCGTCTGCGAGCCGGACCGGATGCTCTCCTGGTGCCGGTGGACACCCGGGGTGCCTCTTGTGCCGGGGTTGTTCCCATCCGTTCCCGAACCTGCCGGACCGCGCCTGCCGGTGGAGGATCTTCCAGACCTGAGACTTCTCCTCGTTCCCGCCCTGGCCGTCGACCGGGACGGAGTGCGGCTGGGGAAGGGCGGCGGCTACTACGACCGTTTCCTGGCGGAACTGCGGTCGGCCGGCAATTCGATTCCCGCGGTGGCTGTGGTCTATGACTCCGAATTTGCTCCCGCAGGGTCCTGGATCTCCGATTCCCTGGATCAGCCCGTCACCGGCGTGTTGACCCCCTCACAGTGGACGGAGCTCCCGGCACCCCCGGTGTATAGTTAGCACTCAAGGCCACCGAGTGCCAGCTGCCGTTTCCGACGGGCCAGCCCGGCCGGGGGCCTGACATCTTGGTTCTCAGGAGGAGTAAGTAACAGTGCCTACGTATGCCTATGCCTGCAAGGACTGCGGTCACGCTTTTGACATCCAGCAGTCCTTTACCGATGACACCCTGACGGTGTGCCCTGCCTGCAGCGGCAACCTGCGCAAGAAATTCAACAGCGTAGGCGTGGTCTTCAAGGGGTCCGGTTTCTACCGCACCGATTCGCGCGACGCGAAGAACTCGGTTCCCGCGGCCCCTTCCAAGACGGACTCATCTCCCGCCTCCGCCCCTGCCAAGGCATCTTCAGGTTCGGACTCTTCAGCTTCCTCCTCTGCAGCAGGCGCATCGGCCGGGGCCGGTTCCTCCGCCTCCTAGGTACCTCGATCGATAGCCCTCCTCCCCACCGGACGTCCGGGGAGGGGCCATCCACAATTCCCCGGGGCAGTCTTCGCCCGGCGTGCATCCGACCTACGGTCGGAGGGTGCATCCATATCCAGCGGTAACTTCCCGCTCTGCTTCCAGCCTTATGCTCCGTCTGCGGCGGTTCATGCTGCGTAGGCGGCGTCTGCTTGTCGCCCTGACGTGCTGCGCTGCAGCCGGAGTTGCCGTCCAGTCGCTGCTGCCTCCGGAGTCCGGCGGCCATGCGTTGGTGGTCTCCGCCGCGGATCTGCCCGCGGGTGCAGTGCTCACCGCCGGGGACCTCCGCACGGTCGCGGTGCCCGAGGCAGCCGTCCCGCCGGATTCCTTTACCTCGCCCGATCAGGCTGCCGGCCGGCGGCTGGCCACTCCCCTAACCCGCGGCAGTCCGCTGATGCAGACATCCCTGGTGGGAACCGGACTCCTGACCGGAGCTCCGCCCGGGACAGTTGCGGTGTCCGTCCGCCCCGCAGATCCGGCCATGGCGCGGTTGCTCTCTCCGGGGCAGCTGGTGGACGTGGTGGCGGGCAGTTCGGACGGCCAAGTATCCGCAGATCCCGTTCTTTTGGCCTCCGCTGTGCCGGTGCTGTGGACTGCGGCCGACGGCGCTTCGGCCTGGCCGGGATCTGCTGAAACCGGTGCCCTGGTGGTGCTGGCAGCAGCCCCCGCGCAGGCTGCCGCCCTGGCGGCGGCATCGGGGACCGGCCAGGTCCATCTCATACTGACCGGCGGCTAGTTCCCTGGCTTAGCCCCAGTGCGGGGGACGCTGTTCCAGAAGCCAGGAATCCCGATCTTCCGGTGCGTCCCCCCATACGCGGGGATCATCTTCGGCCGCCTTCACCTTCGGGACCGCCCGTTCAGCGGAAGGCTTGCCGGCAGCCGCCGGAGGCGTCTCCCGGTTTGCCTTCTCGCTGACGGTTCCTCCGCTGGCGCGGCGGTGCGGCTTCCTCGGCGTCACGGCCGGTGCGCCTCCTGTGCAGGGCCTTCCGAACCGTTAGCCTGCGCGGGCTGGGCTGAATCCGCAGTCCTTGCCTTCGCCCGGGTGCTGCCGTGAGGAGCTGAGCGAAGGCTGCCGCGGCGCGCAAGTGAGCCGCTCACCGAGGTGCCCCCGGTTCGGGCGGACCTTCCGTCATTTTCACGGGGAGCGGGCAGGTTCAGATAGCGTCCCACCAGGTCGGCGCAGGCGGACGGGTCGCTGAAGACCTCTATGGTCCACAGCGGCATGTAGCGCCACCCCATCCGTTCCAGCAGCTGCGGCCGCAGCCGGCTGCGTTCACGCACACTCATGGTCCGGTAATGCTCCGTGCCGTCAGACTCAATGGCCATGGGCACGGTCGGTTCACCGTCAGCGTTGCTGCGGTCAACCGTGGCCACAATGTCGATGGTTCCCTGATAGTGGTCCCAGACTTTGGCGCCGCGGGCGCGCAGCCGCTCCACCAGATCTGCCACCAGGGCATCTTCATCCATGATTCCGCCCGCGCCGTCGGACCTGCGGGAAGCGGAATCCGCTGCCGCGCTGCTGCGCCGGGCGGTGTTTGCTGCGGATGAATCCAGTTCACGGCTGATGAGCTCGTAGAAGTCCAGAGCACCGTAGCCCAACCGTGTTTTGTCCAGATCCTCAGGCCGGAAGCAGGTCAGGACGTGCATCCTGCTGCGTGCGCGGGTCATGGCGGTGAGGAACTTTCCACGCCCGTGGGACGAGGAGAGAGGACCGAAAGTGTGCAGCGCGCGGCCGTGCGGGGTGCGGCCGAAACCAAGCGAGAAGATCACGCTGTCCCGAACCAGCCCCGCTGCCCGGTCCACCGGAACCACACGGAAGGATTCCTTGCCCGGGGTGAAGAAGTCCGAGGCCCACGGGAAGTTGGCCATTTGGACTCGGATTGCTTCGGCAACCCGTACGGCGTGCCGCGGGCTTGCCGTAACCACGGCAAGTGACTCGTGGGGGCGGCGGCGGATGTGCTCGAACACCAGGTCAACCACTCGGTTCACTTCGGCCGCGACGCTTTCCACGCCTTCATGCTCCGAACTGGGCATGCCGGTGCCGTCCGCAAGATATTCGACAACCAGCGAGCGTTCGTTGGAGGAAATGTCGGAGCCGCGCGGAACAGTGGTCAGCCGGCCGTCGTAAAAACTGCGGCTCAGCTGGTTCAGCAGCGCACGGTCCGTACCGCGGTAGACAGTGGACAGGGTGCGGGTGGGAAGGATCTTGGTCAGGGCTTCAAAAATACTCACCATGTCCTGCTGCACCGCGGCTGCCGGTACGGGCTCCACGCCGATCGTGAAAGGACGCGGGCCGCCAAGCTGTCCGTCGCCGAACGCCACCACCTGCGCGGCACGCGCCAGGGCGGGAACAGCGGCCTGCAGGGAGGTGGACTCGGCGTCGAGCACCAGGACTGCGTCAAAGGACCAGTTGCCGGGCAGGACCATCGGCAGGACCAGCGGGCTGGCGGTCCAGACCGGCAGCAGCGAAGAAACCAGTTCCGGGGACTGCGTGCACAGGTCCGCCAGCGTCAGCGGACCGTTCTTGATGGCGTCACGCAGGATCGTGGCATCGGATTCCGATGCCTTGACGCCGCGGCGCCAGCGGTCAGCCAGGGAAGACCGGACCCGTGAACTGCCGGAGGCAATATGGGCGTTGTCTGCCAGCCGGTATTCGGCTTCCAGACGGCGCAGGCTGTCACCATCGGACATGGCGAGGTAGTCGTCGCCGCTGATCATGGCTTCAAGGGCAGACTGCCACCAGGCCAGTTCCAGCTCATAACCCACCTGGCGGGCCTCTACTTCACGGGCTTCAAGGTCGTCAAGCAGTTCGCCCAGGCCCTGGTCCCGCATTTCGTCCAGCAGCAGGGTGCGTTCCGGCAGCGTTTCCAGTGTCTCGCGGTCCCCGGCCAAAGCATCGAGCTGCTTCTCCAGCTCATCCAGGGGCAGCTCCGCGAGGTCCGGCTTGTTCGGGGTTCCCTCGAGGATGCCGGTGAGGGTGTCCAGCTGGTCCTTGACGGTGATGTAGGACCGGTTGATGTCCGCCAGTCCTGTAGGCACTGACGGATGGCGCTGGGTAGTGGCGTACCGTGCCCATACCGCGCGCTGCTGCTGGACCTCAACGAGGGAGGAATGCAGGTCCGAAATGTGCACGCCGGGACGGATGTATTCCTTGGCCACGCGCCGGAGCCGGGAGCGGGTCATGGAGCTCATGTCCACGGCGCGTTCGCGGCGCCAGGATGAAGAAGCTGTGGCGGAAATCAGGTCGCTCACCGGGCGGTCAAAGATATCCGGGGTGAACTTGTCCAGGCTTTCACGCACGGCGACCATCAGTTCAAGCTGCTCGCCCCACTGGGAAAAGGTTTCCCCCAGCCGGATCTGTGAGTGCTCGGCAACAGCCAGCACCTGCGCGCGGAGCTCGGGAAGGTCCTTGGCCAGGCTCTGGGTCAACTCGAAGGCTTCTTCGGTTTCCTTGCGGTTGAGCAGTTTGGCGCCGAACCAGGGGCTGCTGGTGGCTGCACGGCTGAAGCTTCCCAGCTCGGCGGCCCGGCGGAGCCGGCCGGTCAGCTCGGTGCGGTCAGTGATGCTGTCCAGCACACTCCGCTTCAGCCGGACAGGCGTGGCCGGTGCCGGGGACATGGAGGTGAGCTCCGCCAGGGACTGCATGGCCTGGTAGGGCGAGCAGCCCCAGCGGTCGCGGACGTTGTGAAGGGACTTCACATGGTCGCGCAGCTGATGCCGGTTGGAGACCAGGACCCGGTGCAGGCTCTCCAGCTCGGGAGCTGTGGACTTCTCGTTCCGGACAATGGCCCTCACCAGCTGGTCCTTGATCTGCTGCTCGGTCAAACCGGCGTTGAGCTGCAGGACCGCGGATCCCAGGTGGAGGGAATCAAGCTCGGAGACAAACTGGTTCAGTGTTCCCCGGCGTTCGGCAACCACAAGCACGGACTTGCCGGCATGCATCAGCGCGGCAGCGGCGTTGAGGGCAGTCTGCGTCTGGCCCGTCCCGGGAGGCGATGAGACCACCATGGACTGGCCGTCCAGGATCAGGTCCAGGACGTCCTGCTGCTCGCTGTCAGCGTCCAGGATCAGCAGCTCATCCGCGGGAAGCCGGTCGTCAAGGGGCGGGAGTCCGGGGTCCGTCATTTCCGGGATGGAGGGAGTCTTGCCGCGGGCAGCATCCATGAGCGCGCGCAGGATGGGGTGCGCCGGATCCAGGGCGCTGTCCTCGGCCAAATCCGAGAGGTCGGCGAAGGTGGACACCAGCAGCTGGTGTTCAATGTTGATGCCCCGGACACCCTCCGTGACAGCCCGCAGTTTCTCCAGCACGGGATGCGGATCAAGGCGCGCGGTGCCGTAGGCCAGGCGGGCCAGGGCTTCCGCATCGAGGTCCAGGTTCTGCTCGTACTGCAGGTGGCGGACAAATGCCGGGTTCAGGGCTGCCTTGTCCGTCAGCTGAAGCTCATAGTCGTCCTGGGACGGGTGTACGGTCAGTGAAATCGGAGTCAGCAGCACCGGAGCAGTGAGCGACTCGGGGCGGACGGCGTCGTCCGCGGCGTAGCGCCAGGAGGCCGTACCTGCAGCCAGATAGCCGACGTCGATCCCCCGGTCCGTGCCGAGTTCGTAGATTTTTGCGCGCAGGAGGCGCCCGGCCTTCATGGCCGCTCCGTACTGCTCCGAGTCACGCAGCAGGGTGGACAGCCGCGTGCGGCGTCCTGCCAGCAGCTGGGCCAGCCCTGAGGGATGCGCATGAGTCAGGTCGATGCTGTTGGACGCTGACGGGGTGAAGTGAAGCAACGTGTCCGATCCGGCATGCTGTCCCAGTTGTCCCAGCCACGGCAGCAGGAAGTCCGAGGCGTTGTCCCCGGGATTCTGCTCAGACACTGATGCCCTCTTTTCTGCACTTCCGCGCGACGATCTTGACCAAATTGGCATACCTTCCAAACTATCGCTTTTTGCCGGGTTTGCCCGACATAGCAACGCGGGGGACAGCCTGTTCGGCTGTCCCCCGCGGTCAATCTACTCCCACTCGATGGTTCCCGGCGGCTTGGAGGTGACGTCCAGAACCACTCGGTTGATCCCGTCGACTTCATTGGTGATGCGGTTGGAGATGCGTGCCAGCAGGTCGTACGGCAGGCGTGACCAGTCAGCGGTCATCGCGTCCTCGCTGGACACCGGACGCAGGACGATCGGATGGCCGTAGGTCCGGCCGTCACCCTGGACGCCCACGCTGCGGACATCTGCCAGCAGGACAACGGGCATCTGCCACACGTCATTGTCCAGGCCGGCTGCGGTGAGCTCGGCGCGGGCGATGGCGTCGGCGCGGCGCAGCAGATCCAGGCGTTCCTGGTTGACCTCGCCGATGATGCGGATACCCAGGCCCGGGCCGGGGAAGGGCTGACGTCCGACGATTTCCGCCGGCAGGCCCAACTCGCGGCCCACGGCGCGGACCTCGTCCTTGAACAGGGCGCGCAGCGGTTCCACCAGCTCGAACTTCAGGTCTTCGGGCAGGCCGCCCACGTTGTGGTGGCTCTTGATGTTGGCTGCACCCTCGCCGCCGCCGGATTCGACGACGTCCGGGTACAGGGTGCCCTGGACCAGGAAGCGGATGGGTTCACCGGTTGCTTCTGCCTCGGCCATAATGGCGCGTTCAGCTTCTTCGAACGCACGGATGAACTCACGGCCAATAATCTTGCGCTTGGTTTCGGGGTCCGTGACGCCGGCCAGGGCTTCCAGGAAGCGCTGCTGCTCATTGGCGACGTAGAGGTTGACACCGGTGGATGCCACGAAGTCGCGTTCCACCTGCTCGGCTTCGCCTTCGCGCAGCAGGCCGTGGTCCACGAAGACGCAGGTCAGCTGGTCGCCGACGGCGCGCTGTACCAGTGCTGCTGCCACGGCGGAGTCGACGCCGCCGGAGAGTCCGCAGATCACCCGGGCGCTGCCCACCTGCTCGCGGATCTTTTCGACCTGCTCTTCGACAATGTTCCCCGTGGTCCAGCTGCGGTCCAGTCCTGCACCCTTGAAGAGGAAGTTCTCCAGGACGGACTGGCCGTGCACGGAGTGCTTAACCTCGGGGTGCCACTGGACGCCGTAGAGACGCTTCTCTTCGTTTGCAATTGCGGCAACCGGAGCGCCGGCGGTGGTGGCCAGGACGTCGAATCCGGGAGGGGCTTCCTGGACGCTGTCACCGTGGCTCATCCAGGTGTTCTGGTGCTCGGGGGTGCCTTCGAGGATGGAGCGGGCGCCGCCCACCACTGTGGCGTCGGTGGAGCCGTACTCGCGCAGGCCTGTCTCGGCGACTTTGCCGCCGAGGACGCTGGCCATGGCCTGGAAGCCGTAGCAGATCCCCAGAACGGGGACACCTGCGTCGAACAGGCCTTCGCTGACAGCAGGTGCACCTTCCGCGTACACGCTGGAGGGGCCGCCGGAAAGAATGATGGCTGCCGGGTTCTTGGCCATGATCTGTTCCGTGGTCCAGGTGTGGGGCACCACCTCGGAATAGACATCTGCATCGCGTACCCGGCGGGCAATGAGCTGTGCGTACTGGGCGCCGAAGTCCACAACTAGGACAGGGCGCTCTTCTATGGGAGGGGTCGCGGAATTAGTCACCCTACAAGGATAGTCTCCGGAGCTTGCAAGCCGCACATCCGCCGGCGGGCTGTGGCGCGCAGCACTCCCGGTTTTTCAGTAGCGCTTAGCGGCTTCGGGGTGTGCAGCCAGCTCGGCGAGGACCTGCTTGTGCGTCCGGGCTTCCACAATGAAGGACAGGAAGGGGACGACACCGCCCAGGGCAATCAGGATGAACTTGGAGAAGGGCCAGCGCATAAGCTGCCACAGGCGGAAGTCGGACAGCAGGTACACCACGTACAGCCAGCCGTGCGCAATCAGGACGCCGGTGAACAGGTTCAGCGGGCCTACGGTGATTTCTTCGATTTTGAGGCCGTACTTGAGGATCATCTCCACGCACAGCAGCAGCAGGAAAACACCCGTGACGTAGGCGAACACCTTGTAAAACGTCAGGGCAGAACGGATCTGCGCGTGGGTGCCGCCGAAACGGCGCTTCTTCCGGCGCGGTTTCCGGGCTGCTGCAGTTGTGGGATCACTCACTTTTGTACCTCACTGGTTGGGGCCGGACGCACGGGCGCGGGGCCCTCATCGTCGTCTTCGTCGTCGTCTTCGTAGTACTCGTCGTCGTCCTCGAGGGAGCTCCGGTAGGCATCCGCCACGAGGCGCCACCACAGGAAAACAGCGAACCCGGCAAAGACAAACCACTCGACGGCATAAAAAATGTTCATCCAGTTTACCGAGGTTTCCTGGGGCTGGGCCGCCACGTCCACGGTGCGCATGCTGCCGGTCGGGACAGCCTCGCCGCCAACGGTGATCTCGTTCGCGGACACAAAGCCGGCATAGCCCGGGGTGTCCCAGACATTGATCAGTTCGGCGCTGGCGAGGCTGGGCAGGATGCCGTCCTCGTCCGGAGCCTGCGGAACCGGGCCTTCGGGCGGGAGAAGGCGTCCGACGACGGCGGCGGCACCGGAGGGGGCCGGCTCAACGTCGTCCGGATCGGCAACCCAGCCGCGGACCACCGGCATGACGGCGTCCTGAGGCGCTCCGTCGACGGCGAAAGCCGTCACCACCCAGTAGCCGGTCTCACCGTCGTACAGCCGCTCGCTGATCAGCACCGTGTCTTCGTCGTTGAAGGATCCGTTCATGGACACCACCTGGTCAGCTGCACTGCCCATCATTTCCACCCCGGGGGTGAAGACATCGGTCAGGGGCCGGACTTCCTCGGTGGTGGAGGCTGCGGGAGGCGGCTCGCTCTCGGCGGTTGAAAACTGCCACTGGCTCAGAAGGACAAATACCGCGGACAGCGCGAGGGCAAAGAGCAGCGCGAGGATCCAGCGGGGTTGCAGGGCAGTTTTCAGCACGCTTTAACCGTACGTCGTAAACGTGCGGAAAACCCAATGCCGGCGCCTTGGCCTCCGCAGCCCTCAGTGGTCAAAGAAGACCAGCGAGGAGTTAATCAGTTCGGCAATGACTTCGGGATCATTGGCCCGGCGGAGTGAATCCCGAAAGGCCGGGCGGAACAAAGACCGCGCCAGGGTGGCCAGGACTTCCAGATGTTCAGAGAACGCACCCGCGGGCGTTGCTATGAGCAGTATCACGGTGGCCGGGCCGTCGGACGCGCCAAAATCGATGCTGTGTCCGTAGCGGGTGATCCCCACGGCAATCGAGGTCTGCAGCACATGTTCACTGCGTGCATGCGGCACGCCGATTCCGCCGGGCAGCCCGGTGGCCATTTGATGTTCCCGGGCGTTTACCTGTTTGAGGAAGGCATCCAGCTCATCGATCCGCCCCTGCTCATACATCTTCTGGGCAAGCTGCGCGGCGGCGTCCGTGCGGTCGGCCGCCTCCATCTCCAGGATCACCATTTCAGGCACCGTCAGCACTGCGTCCCTTTCCTGCAGGGAGAGCTCTGGTTCCACCTCAGCTGAGCGGCGCAATATCGTGGGCCTTCAACCGGGCGGCGTCCGCCGAGATGTCGTCCGGCTGTTCCTGGCTGAGCCGTTCGGCTTCCACCCGTGCCTCGTAATGGGCCACTTCCTGCTGCACCCGCTCGGGCCCCCAGTTCAGGATAGGAGCCATCAGCTCCGCCACGACGGGAGCTGCGGACACTCCGCGGTCCCAGGACTCAATGGAGATGCGGGTGCGGCGGGCCAGCACGTCTTCCACATGGCGGGCCCCCTCGGCGGTGGTGGCGTACACGACTTCCGCGCGCAGGTAGTCGTCGGCTCCCGGCAGGGGCTCCCCCAGCTCAGGGTTCTGGCGGATCAGTTCCAGGACCTCGGTAGCCAGGGAACCGTAGCGGTTCAGCAGGTGCTCCACCCGTGCCACGTGCACCCCGTAGTGCTCTGCGGTGCGGTGCCGGCGGTTCCAGGCGGCCTTGTAGCCCACCGCACCCAACAGCGGGATGGTGGAGGTGCAGCTTTCGGGCACCTTCTCATCCAGGGCGCGGGCCGCCTCGTCCACGGCGTCCTTAGCCATCACGCGGTAGGTGGTCCACTTGCCGCCGGCCACCACCACCAGTCCCGGCACCGGATGCGCCACCACGTGTTCGCGGGACAGTTTGGCCGTGGAATCATTCTCGCCGGCGAGCAGCGGCCGCAGCCCGGCGTACACGCCCTCAACGTCTTCGCGCGTCAGCGGGGTTTTGAGGACCCGGTTCACGTGCTCGAGGATGTAGTCGATGTCCGCTGAGGTGGCC
Organism: Arthrobacter sp. TJ-58; assembly: GCF_058269295.1. Lineage (NCBI taxonomy): Bacteria > Bacillati > Actinomycetota > Actinomycetes > Micrococcales > Micrococcaceae > Arthrobacter > Arthrobacter sp. TJ-58. Next base: position 527,899 of record NZ_JBZCNM010000002.1, on the reverse strand, counting down.
GCGGGATGTGCCTTGTCCAGGTTCCAGTCCGTGTCCGTGGTGCCCACAATCCAGTGCCTGCCCCAGGGAATCACAAAGAGGACGGACTTTTCCGTACGCAGGATCATGCCGACGGTGGACTGGATCCGGTCCCGCGGCACCACCAGGTGCACGCCCTTGGAGGCCCGGACCTTCAGCTGCCCGCGGTCGGTGACCATGGCCTGTGTTTCATCGGTCCATACCCCGGTGGCGTTGACCACCTGGCGGGCGAAGATGTCGAATTCCCGTCCGGACTCGGAGTCCTTGACCCGGGCGCCCACCACGCGTTCGCCTTCGCGCAGGAAATCCACCACGGAGAGCCGGTTGGCCACGGTGGCGCCGTAGTGCGCCGCGGTCCGGACCATGTTCGCCACGTACCGGGCGTCATCCACCTGGGCATCGTAGTAGCGGATGGAGCCGATCATGGCGTCATCCTTGAGGCTGGGCGCGGCCCGGAGCGTGGATTTCTTGCTGAGGTGCTTATGCATGGGCACGCCGCGGGAGTTGCCCGAGGTCAGTCCCATGGTGTCGTACAGCATGATGCCCGCACCCACATAGGGCCGCTCATAGAAGCGGTGTGTCAGGGGGTACAGGAACGGTACGGGCTTGACCAGGTGCGGAGCGATCCGCTGGATCAGGAGCCCGCGTTCCTTGAGTGCCTCCGCCACCAGCGCGAAGTCCAGCATCTCCAGGTACCGCAGTCCGCCGTGGATGAGCTTGGAGGAGCGCGACGACGTGCCCGAGGCCCAGTCCCGGGCCTCCACCATGCCCACCTTGAGCCCGCGGGTCACCGCGTCCAGGGCTGCTCCGGCGCCCACCACGCCGCCGCCCACAATCAGGATGTCCAGTTCCTGGCCTGGCTCTGCAGTGGACCGCAGCGCGGCCAGGGCGTCTTCCCGGTATTCCGGGCTGAGTGCATCTTTGCTCATGGAACAGATTCCTCTCTGGGACCCGCCGGCGCTGCGTCCGCTGCAGCCACTCTAGGGAACTACATGCTGGATAGGTAGGGCGCGACAAGCACCTCGATGCGCTGGAACGCTTTCACGTCCGAGTAACCGGTGGTGGCCATGGCACGCCGCAGTGCGCCCATGAGGTTGGACGTGCCGTTGGTGTGGTGCGAAGGTCCCCAGAGGACTTCCTGCAGCGGGCCAACCGTGTCCAGCCGGACCCGGTCCCCGCGGGGAAGTTCGCTGTGGTGTGCCTCCTGGCCCCAGTGCCATCCCTGGCCGGGAGCTTCCTCGGCGCGGGCCAGCGCGGAGCCGAGCATGACGGCGTCGGCGCCCATGGCGATGGCCTTGACGATGTCGCCGCTGGTGCCCATGCCGCCGTCGGCGATCACGTGGACGTACCGTCCGCCGGATTCATCCATGTAATCGCGCCGTGCCTCGGCGATATCGGCAATGGCGGTGGCCATGGGGGCGTGGATGCCCAGCGCGCGGCGGGTGGTGGTGGTTGCTCCCCCGCCGAAGCCGACGAGGACGCCTGCTGCGCCGGTGCGCATCAGGTGCAGGGCCGGGGTGTAGCCCGCGGCGCCGCCCACGATGACGGGAACGTCCAGTTCGTAGATGAACTGCTTGAGGTTCAGCGGTTCAACGGTCTTGGAGACGTGCTCGGCGGAGACGGTGGTGCCGCGGATGACAAAGATGTCCACGCCGGCGGCCAATACGGTCTTGTAGAACTCCTGGGTGCGCTGCGGGGTCAGGGACCCGGCAACGGTCACACCGGCGTCGCGCACTTCGGCGAGCCGGGAGGTGATCAGTTCCGCCTGGATGGGTGCGTCATAGATTTCCTGCAGCCGGCGGGTGGCTGCGGGGTTGTAGTTCTCCTGGCTCAGGACGGCGATTTCATCCAGCAGGGGCTGCGGATCCTCGTAGCGGGTCCACAGGCCCTCCAGGTTCAGCACGCCCAGTCCGCCCAGCTTGCCCATGGCAATTGCCGTAGCCGGGGACATCACCGAGTCCATGGGAGCACCCATGACCGGCATCTCAAACTGGTAGGCGTCTATCTGCCAGTTGATTGAAACGTCCTGCGGGTCCCGCGTGCGCCGGGACGGCACAATTGCCACATCATCGAGGGAGTAGGCTCGGCGCCCACGCTTGCCACGGCCAATTTCAATCTCATTACTCACACCCCTAGGTTATCCCAGGCACGCGCCCGGAGCTTAAAACAGCAGCAGCCGCGTCCTTCCCGGTGCGGGACGGGACGCGGCTGCTGCTGTTTCGCCGGTCTTGGCGGCTTAGCGGCGGGTGCCGTAATTCGGTGCCTCGGCAGTCATCATGATGTCGTGCGGGTGCGATTCCTTCAGGCCTGCCGGAGTGATCCGGACAAACTTGCCCTTCTGCTTCAGCTCCTCGATGGTGCGTGCACCGGTGTAGAACATGGTCTGACGCAGGCCGCCCACGAGCTGGTGGGCCACGGCGGACAGCGGTCCGCGGTAGGGAACCTGGCCTTCGATGCCTTCGGGGATCAGCTTCTCATCCGAGGGAACGTCCGCCTGGAAGTAGCGGTCCTTCGAGTAGGAGGTGTTCTTGCCGCGGCTCTGCATGGCGCCCAGGGAACCCATGCCCCGGTAGGACTTGAACTGCTTGCCGTTGACGAATACGAGGTCGCCCGGGCTTTCAGCCGAACCGGCGAGCAGGCCGCCCAGCATGACGGTGTCGGCGCCGGCAACGATGGCCTTGCCGATGTCGCCCGAATACTGCAGGCCGCCGTCGGCGATCAGCGGCACTCCGGCCGGGATGGCTGCCTTGGAGGCCTCATAGATGGCGGTGATCTGGGGAACGCCCACACCGGCCACTACACGGGTGGTGCAGATGGAGCCGGGTCCGACGCCGACCTTAATGGCGTCAGCACCGGCGTCGATCAGGGCCTGCGCGCCCTCGCGGGTGGCCGCCTGTCCACCGATGATGTCCACGTGCGCAACCGCGGGGTCCTTTTTCAGGCGGGCGATCATGTCCAGCACGCCTGCACTGTGGCCGTTGGCGGTGTCCACCACGAGGATGTCCACCCCGGCTTCAACCAGGGTCATTGCGCGCTCGTAGCCGTCACCGAAGAAGCCGATGGCGGCACCGACCCGGAGGCGGCCTTCCTCGTCCTTGGTGGCCAGCGGGTACTGCTCGGCCTTGTCGAAGTCCTTGACCGTGATGAGTCCCTGCAGGCGGCCGGCGTCGTCGACCAGCGGCAGCTTCTCGATGCGGTGCTTGCCCAGCAGTTCCATGGTCTCTTCGGCGCTGATGCCCACGCGCCCGGTAATCAGGGGCATGCGGGTCATGACTTCGTTGACCTTGCGGCGCGGGTAGTCTGCCCGCGGAATGAAGCGGGTGTCGCGGTTGGTCACAATGCCCAGGAGCTTGTTCTCCGCGTCTACGACCGGCAGGCCGGACACGCGGAAATGCGCACACAGGTCATCGAGTTCCTGCAGGGTGGCGTCCGGGGAAATGGTGACCGGGTTGGTGATCATCCCGGATTCGCTGCGCTTGACGCGGTCCACATGCTCAGCCTGGTCCGGAATGGACAGGTTGCGGTGGATAACGCCGAGGCCGCCCTGGCGGGCCATGGCGATGGCCATGCGGGATTCCGTGACCGTGTCCATGGCAGCGGAAAGCAGCGGCGTGTGCACGGTGATCCGCTTGGACAGCCGTGAGGAGGTGTCCGCCTCGGACGGAATGACGTCCGTAGGGCCGGGCAGCAGCAGGACGTCGTCGTAGGTCAGGCCGATGAAGCCGAACGGGTCATGCTCTGGGGACTGCTGGCTCAAAACTGCGCCTCTTTCGCGAAGGACCGGAGGGATGGAGAAATGGAAGAAAAAGCCGGAGAACGGACCGGCGGGCTTCTTACCATCCTAAAACGAAAGACGGCCGGTCCCTATTCCAAATCCTTACTGGTGGCATCCATCACAGCGGTTCCGCCCCCTGCTGCGGAGGGGCAGATCCCCGGACACGCGAAAGCCCCGGTGCCGCACGGGTTTTCCGCGGGCACCGGGGCTAACAGGTCACCTAGTGCTGGTGGCCGTTGCTTTCATCGTCGTCGTCGGCCGGCTTCTCCACCACAAGAGCTTCGGTGGTGAGGACCAGCGCGGCGATGGACGCAGCGTTGCGCAGGGCGGAACGGGTGACCTTGACCGGGTCAATGATGCCGGCCTCGATCAGGTTCTCGTACACGCCGGTGGCGGCGTTGAAGCCGTTGTTGACCTCGAGGTCGGTGACCTTGGCGACAACAACCATGCCTTCGGCACCGGCATTTTCGGCGATCCAGCGCAGCGGCTGTGCCAGGGCGCGGCGCACCAGGCCCACTGCAGTGGCGGCGTCGCCCTCAAGCTTGAGGACCTCGGGATCGGTGTCCAGGGCCTTGGCAGCGTGGACCAGCGCGGAACCGCCGCCGGCCACAATGCCCTCTTCCAGGGCAGCACGCGTCGAGGACACAGCGTCTTCGATGCGGTGCTTCTTTTCCTTCAGCTCAACCTCGGTGGCTGCGCCAACCTTGATTACGCCGATGCCGCCGGAAAGCTTGGCCAGGCGTTCCTGCAGCTTTTCGCGGTCCCAATCGGAGTCCGTGCGTTCGATTTCGGCACGGATCTGGGCGACGCGGTCCGCGACGTCGGATTCCGAGCCGGTTCCGTCAACAATGGTGGTGCTGTCCTTGGTGACCGTGATGCGGCGGGCGGAGCCCAGCACCTCCAGGCCAACCTGGTCCAGCTTCAGGCCCAGGTCCGGGGAGACAACCTGCGCACCCGTGAGGGTGGCGATGTCCTGCATCATGGCCTTGCGGCGGTCACCGAAACCGGGAGCCTTGACGGCAACCACGTTCAGGGTGCCGCGGATCTTGTTGACCACCAGGGTCGACAGGGCTTCGCCTTCGATGTCTTCGGCAATGATGAACAGCGGCTTGGAGGCCTGCAGCGCCTTTTCCAGCAGCGGCAGGAATTCGGCCACGGAGGAAATCTTGCCGGAGTTGATCAGGATCAGCGCGTCTTCGAGGACGGCTTCCTGGCGTTCCGGATCGGTCACGAAGTACGGGGACAGGTAACCCTTGTCGAACTGCATGCCCTCGGTGATGACCAGTTCGGTCTGCGTCGAGGAGGATTCCTCGATGGTGATGACGCCGTCCTTGCCGACGGTGTCAAAAGCCTTGGCCAGCAGCTCGCCGATCTCCATGCTCTGCGCGGAGATGGCAGCGACGTGCGCAACCTGGTTGCCTTCAACTTCCTTGGCGTTTTCCAGCAGGCGTGCGGCCACTGCTTCCACAGCGGTCTCCATGCCGCGCTTGAGCTGGCCCGGAGCTGCGCCTGCAGCAACGTTGCGCAGGCCTTCCTTGACCAGGGCCTGGGCCAGGACGGTGGCCGTGGTGGTGCCGTCGCCGGCAACATCGTTGGTCTTGGTGGCGACTTCCTTGGCCAGCTGGGCGCCGAGGTTCTCGTACGGATCATCCAGCTCAACTTCACGGGCAATGGTCACGCCGTCGTTCGTGATGGTGGGAGCGCCCCAGGTCTTGGCGAGCACTACGTTGCGGCCGCGCGGGCCGAGGGTCACCTTGACGGTGTTGGCCAGCTTGTCGACGCCGGCCTCCAGCGAGCGGCGGGCGGAGTCGTTGAACTCCAATTGCTTTGCCATGTGTGTGTCCTTTCCGACAGCTACATCTGCACCTGCATCAGAAAACCCCGGCCAGATTGGCCGGGGCTTCCCTTTTTCAACTACTTAACGACGATGGCCAGCACGTCGCGGGCGGACAGCACCAGGTACTCCTGGCCGCCGTGCTTGACTTCAGTTCCGCCGTACTTGGAGTAGATGACAACGTCACCTTCGGAAACATCCACGGGGACGCGGTTGCCGTTGTCATCAACGCGGCCGGGGCCTACTGCAACAACTTCGCCCTCCTGGGGCTTTTCCTTTGCAGTGTCCGGGATGACGAGGCCGGAAGCAGTGGTCTGCTCGGCTTCGAGGGGGCGGACAACAATGCGATCCTCAAGGGGCTTAATCGAGACCGACACTCGGGCTCTCCTTTGCGTAGTTACTAACGGATGGGGACCGTCGGTGGGCGCTGGCCGTCGTCGCGGTGCCGGTTGGCGCTTCCCTCGGGAATTAGCACCCTCCCTAGGAGAGTGCTAGGTCCGACTTTATGCAAGGGCTGGCACTCGGTCAAGGCGAGTGCCAATTTTCGCGGCATTCAGTGCCGCGGGGAGAATATGCGTTACCTCATGAGATGCCAAAGTTGCTTAGGCTGTCCTAACAAGGTAGTTTTCAAAGGCGCGCAGAATTAGCAAATGTTTTTGTGTCCTAATGAAAATATCTGTCCTATTGGTGGGGTTCCCCACCGGGCCGGACGATCGACCCAAGCAGTTGGAGCCCTACCGTGAAAACTCCCACCAAGTCCCGCCTTGTTGCCGGGACCGTATTTGCTTCCCTTCTTGCGCTGAGCGCCTGCGGATCGGAAACCGAAGCCTCGGCGGATGCCTCGGCCGAGCCGTCCATGATCACCGTGGAGCACGCCCAGGGCAGCACCGAGGTTCCGGTCAATCCTGAAACCGTGTACACCTTTGACCTGGGTGCGCTGGACACCATGGATGCCCTCGACGTCGATGTCGACGGTGTCCCTGCCGCCACGTATCCCGAAAGCCTCTCCAAGTACGCCGGAGACGAGTACGCGAAGATCGGCAGCATGAAGGAGCCGGACTTCGAAGCCATCAGCGAAGGCGACCCCGACCTGATCATCATCTCCGGCCGTGTTGCGGGCTCCTATGAGGAACTCAGCAAGATTGCCCCCACCATCGACCTCAGCGTGGACGCTGCGGATTCCATCAATTCCTTCAAGGAAGCGGCAGGCACCCTGGGCCGCATCTTCGAGAAGGAAGACACGGTTGAGGAAAAGCTCGCCGCGATCGACAAGCGCATCGAGGAAACCAAACCCGTTGCAGCGGAGGCCGGCACCGGCCTGATCGTCATGACCAGCGGCGGTGAAATGACCGCCTACGGCGCCGGTTCCCGCTTCGGCATCATCCACGACGTCCTCGGTGTAACACCGGTGGCCGACATCAAGCACGAGGGCTCCCACGGCGAGTCCATCACCGCGGAATTCATTGCCAGCCAGAATCCCGACCACCTGTTTGTGATTGACCGCGACGTCGCCGTGGGCCAGAGCGGCGAGGCCGCTTCCGCCGTGATGAGCAATGAGCTCGTGGACGGCACCAAGGCCGCGAAGAACGGCAACATCACGATGCTGGATGCCTCCAGCTGGTACCTCGTCGGATACGGGCTGAACAACGTGGACAGCATGGTTTCCACCGTTCAGGACGCCGTCTCCTAACCCTCTCTCACCGTTTGGGTTCCGGCGCCGGAGCCGGAACCCAAACGAGACCGGACAGAATTATGAGCGCCGCCGCCGTGCCCGCCCCCAGCCAGGTTCCTCCCCCGGCACCGCTTCCACCCTCCGCCGCCGTACCCCCCCGACGACGGCGGCTTCCGCGTACCGCTGCAAGCCTTGCCCTGGGTGCCGCTGCGGTCCTGGTGCTGGCCGTGGCCAGCATGTTCGTGGGGGTCAGCGACGTCTCCCTGTCCTCGCTGCTGTCCGGCGACCCGGTTGCCTGGCAGGTGTTCTGGGTCAGCCGGGTTCCCCGCACCCTCAGCGTCATCCTCGCGGGCACGGCGCTGAGCGTCGCCGGGCTGATCATGCAGCTGATGGCCCGCAACAAGTTCGTGGAACCGGGCACGGTGGGCACCGTGGAATCGGCGTCGCTGGGTATCTTGGTGGTCACCGTCCTGCTGCCCGGCGCGTCCCTGATGATGAAAATGTCCACGGCCACGGTGTTTGCCATGGCCGGGACCGCCTTGTTCCTGCTCATCCTGCGCCGCCTTCCGCTGCGCAACACCCTCCTTGTTCCCCTGGTGGGCATCATGCTCGGCGGCGTCATTTCCGCTGTCACCACTTTTTTCGCCTACCGCACGGATCTGCTGCAAACCCTGAACAGCTGGATGGTCGGGGACTTCTCCGGTGTCCTGCGCGGCCGCTATGAGCTGCTGTGGATCGTTGGAATCCTCACCGTCATCGGTTACCTGGCGGCGGACCGCTTCACGGTTGCCGGCATGGGCGCGGATTTCACCACCAATCTGGGCCTGAACTACAACCGGGTGATGGCCCTGGGCCTGGTCATCGTGTCCCTGATCAGCGCCGTCGTCGTTGTCAGCGTGGGCTCCATTCCGTTCCTGGGCCTGATAGTTCCCAACCTGGTGTCCCTGCTGATCGGTGACAACGTCCGGCGGGCCGTGCCCTGGGTGGCGGTCTTCGGCGCCGGGTTTGTGCTCGCCTGCGACATCATCGGGCGCACCATCCGCTACCCGTATGAGATTCCGGTGGGCGTGATCGTTTCCGCCATCGGCAGCGTCCTGTTCCTGTACCTGCTCCTGCGAAAGCGTGCCTCCCGTGGCTGAATCCGGCACCACATCCGGCGCTGAAGCCCCCACCAGCCCGCTTCCCACCGCCCTTGTCTCGCACCGCCGGCATCCGGTGCGGTCCCTGCCGCCCAAGTTCTGGATCATTACGCTCGGAATTGCCGCCGCCGCCCTCGTGGCCCTCTTCATGACCATCGAACTGCGCGGCAACCTCGGATACATCCTTCCCCGCCGCGCCGTCAAGGTTGCCTCCATGATCCTGGTGGCCTATGCCGTGGGCGTGTCCACCGTGCTCTTCCAGACGGTGACCTGCAACCGCATCCTGACACCCTCGATCATGGGCTTTGACGCCCTGTATGTGCTGCTGCAGACCGTTCTGGTCTTTGTCCTCGGCGGGCAGTTTGTCCTCACCATGTCCGAACCGCTGCGCTTTGTCATCGAAATCGTGCTCATGGTGGGTTTCTCGTTCCTGCTCTACCGCTGGCTGTTTACCGGCGGCGGCAAGTCCCTGCACCTCATGCTGCTGGTGGGCATCATTTTCGGCACCATGTTCCGCGGCTTTTCCTCCCTGCTGCAGCGGCTGATCGACCCCAGCGAATTCATCATCCTGCAGGATCTGTTCTTTGCATCCTTCAACAACGTGGACGGCGCGCTGCTGGGGTACTCCGCCGCTGCCGTGGTGCTGGTCAGCATCCCGGCCTGGCGGATGCGCCGGTCCTTCGATGTGCTGGCACTGGGCCGGGACACCGCCGTCAACCTCGGCGTGAACCATACCCGCGCTGTTACCGCCACGCTGGTGATCTGCTCCGTGCTGGTGGCAGTCTCCACCGCCCTGGTGGGTCCGGTGACGTTCTTCGGCCTGCTCGTTGCCTCGCTTGCCTACCAGCTGTGCTCCCACTTCCGCCATACGGCGGTGCTTCCCATCGCCGTCCTGCTCGGGATCATTGCCCTGGTGGGCGGACAGCTGGTCCTGGAACGGATCTTCGCGTTCGACACCGCGCTGAGCATCGTCATTGAGTTCGTAGGCGGCATTGTCTTCCTTATCCTGCTGCTGAGAGGCAACGTCAAATGATCTCCGTAACCGGCGTCTCCAAGTCCTACAACGGCCAGATGGTGGTCGACTCCGTCAGCTGCGAGATCAAGGAAGGCGGCATCACCTCCATCATCGGGCCCAACGGCGCCGGAAAATCCACCCTGCTGTCCATGGTTTCCCGGCTGCTGCGGATGGACAGCGGAACCGTGGAAGTGGATGGCTTGGATGTCACGGCAACCCCGGGCAAGGATCTGGCCCGCAAAATGGCCATCCTCCGCCAGGACAACACACTGACGGTCCGCCTCACCGTGCGGGACCTGGTGGGCTTTGGCCGCTACCCGTACAACGGCGGACGGCCCACCGCCGCCGACAAGGCGTTTATCGACGAAGCCATGGCCTACCTGGACCTCACGGCATTGGCGGACCGGTTTGTGGATGAGCTCTCCGGCGGCCAGCGCCAGCGGGCCTTCATTGCCATGGTGCTGGCCCAGGGCACCGATTACCTGTTGCTCGACGAGCCGCTGAACAACCTGGATATGAAGCACTCGGTGGAAATGATGCGCCTGCTGCGCCGGCTCACGGACGACTTCGGGAAAACTGTGGTCCTGGTCATCCACGACATCAACTTTGCCTCCTGCTACTCCGACGACATCATTGCCATGCGCGAGGGCCGGCTGATCCACCAGGGACCCCCGGCGCAGATCATGCAGCCGGCGGTGCTGCGCGACATTTATGACATCGATATCAGGATTGAAGAAATCGACGGCAACCGGATCGGCGTTTACTTCGCCTAGTCCGTTGACCCCGCCCCGCCCAAAGTGGGCTCCGTCTGACGGAGTATCGGGCTCCACCGTTGCGGCGCGCCACGGGCGCCTTTTAGCGTGGGGATCCGGCCAAAGGGCCGGGCACACTGAGGAAGGCCGTCCATGGAGCCCAAGCTGCGCGTCGTCATCCAGCTCGACATCGATCTGAGCCAGATACGGCTGGTGGTGCGGGGCAGGGTCACGGAACAGAACAGCAGGGTCCTGTATGTGCTGGCCCGCCGCGCCAATGCCACGCTCCCCGGGTTGAACGTGGTGCTGGACCTCCATCAGGCCACGAGTACCCCCGAGGCTCTCTCGGAGCTGCGCCGTACGTCCGAAACCGGGGCGCTGCCCCTTTTGGGCGGGCGCGGGCCGGCGGCTCTTGCGCCGCGGCAGCTGAGCATCCTGGCCCCGGCGGCCTAACTCCGCCCGGTGTGGCAGCCGGGCCGCCCAGTAGATCCCCCCGTAAATGAACCTGAGCAGGCAGCTGGAGAAGGTGGGCAGCACCCTTCCAGCCTGCCGGTCCTCAGGGCTGGTCGCCGCCCGCTGAAGTCTCCCGCACCCGGGCCAGGCGCGCCACGGCCTCGGTCAGTACCTCCGGTGAGCAGGCAAAGTTCAGCCGGGCAAAGCCTGCCCCCAGCCGGCCGAACTTCAGGCCCGGTTCCAGGGCCACCCGTCCCTGTTCCAGGGCCACTGCGGCGGGGTCCGCACCCCAGCCGAGGCCGCGGAAGTCCAGCCAGGCCAGGTAGCCGGCCGACGGCGGACGGTAGGTAACTTCGGGCAGCTCGGCTGCCAGCAGCTCGCCAAGCAGCCGCCGGTTGTCCGTCAGGGAGGCGAGGACGCCCGCCAGCCACGGTCCGCCGTCGTCGTACGCGGCCACCGCGGCGTGCAGTCCCAGGATGGAGGTCCGCGCGGACACCTCCGCCGGCATCGAGTCCAGCTGCAGGCGGGTGCGGGCACTGGAGGCAACCATCACCGCACACTTGGTTCCGGCGATGTTCCAACCCTTGCTGGCGGCCGTGACGCAGATGCCGAATTCGCGGGCATTGTCCGAGACCGAAAGGTAGGGGGTAAACGTGTTGGGCGCGTAGGTCAGCGGTGCGTGGATCTCATCGCTGATCACGGCAACCCCGTACTTGGCGGACAGGTCCGCGAGCGCGTGCAGGGTTTCCGCGGAGTGCACCATGCCCAGCGGGTTGTGCGGATTGCACAGCAGCAGGGCATCGGCACCGCGGGCAAAGGCCCGTTCCACTGCCGGCAGGTCCAGCTGCCAGCCCCTGCCGGTGAGCAGCAGGGGAACCTCAACCACTGAAGCCTCTGCTTCAAGCGGCAGTTCGTAGAACGGCGGGTAGACCGGCGGGGTAATGACCACCGAGCCGTCCACGGGCACGGTTTGGCGCAGGCATTCCACGATGGCCACGCTGACATCGGTGGTGGTCCGTACGTCCCCGGGGTCCGGATTCCAGTCCCAGGTCCGTCCGGCGTACCGGGTAAAGGCTGCGGCAACGGGATCGGGTCCGGCAACGTAGCCTGTGTCCGAGGCAAGGACCCTGCCGATGATCGCCTGCTGCACGGGTTCGGCCAGCGGATAGTCCATTTCCGCCACGAACAGCGGGAGGACGTCAGCCGGATAGGTCTGCCATTTGTAACTGGTGCGCGCACGCAGCACGGACAGCGGTTCGGCGGCAATCTTCGTCATGCCGCCCAACCTACAGCTAACGTGCGCGGCGGCAGAACTACTACGCTGGTAAGCATGCCCGATACCTCCCTTGCCCATGTTCTGACCTCCGAAGGCTGGGAGCTGCTGAACTCCCTGGGCCCGTATCTGGAGTCCGAGTCCTTCAAGCTGAACACTGACCTGCGCAAGGCCGGCCACTCCCCCGACGTCGTCGCCGCCGTCCTCACCCAGGCGAAGCTGCGGATGAAGGCGCGGACCAAATTCGGGCCGTTTGCTGAGCACATGCTGTTCACGGCACCGGGGCTGGAGCAGGCCACCCGCCTGAACGTCGCGGCCCTGCACGCCCAGCGCTATGTCCAGGCCGGGCTGGAGAAGATTGCGGACCTGGGTTGCGGCATCGGTGCCGACTCCCTGGCCCTGGCCACCCTGGACCGGAAGGTCACAGCCGTGGAGCTGGACGAGATCACCGCCGCTGCCGCAACCATCAACCTCATGCCCTGGCCCAACGCGTCGGTGGTGCAGGGCGCGGCCGAGGACTTTGACCTGAGCGGGTTCGACGGCGTCTGGCTGGATCCTGCCCGCCGCACCACCTCCACCTCGGGCACCACCCGTATTTTTGATCCCGAGGCCTTCTCCCCGCCCCTGTCCTTCGTGGAAGCGCTGGCCGGGCGCGGCCTGCCGGTGGGCGTGAAGATGGGCCCCGGCATCCCGCACGAGGCGCTGCCGGAAAACTGTGAGGTGCAGTGGGTATCCGTGGACGGCGACGTCACCGAGGCCACGCTGTGGTTCAACGCCCTGCGCCGTGAAGGGGTCCGCCGGGCGGCCCTGGTGATCGGGCCCAACGGTGCGGCCGAGCTGACCTCGCCCCTGGACTATGCCCCCGGCGAGGAGGATGTTTCAGTCGGCCCCGTTGATGCCTACCTGTATGAGCCCGACGGCGCGGTGATCCGTGCGGGCCTGGTCGCCGACATCGCGCGTTCCCTCGGCGGGCATCTGCTGGATCCGCACATCGCCTACATCGGGGCTCCCGAACTGCTGGAAACCCCCTTTGCCCGCGCCTACAAGGTGCTGGAAGTCCGGCCGTACAACGTCAAGGCGCTCAAGGCCTGGGTCAAGGCCAACGGAATCGGTGTCCTGGACATCAAAAAGCGCGGCATGTCCGTCACGCCCGAAGAAGTGCGCAAGCAGCTGCTGACCGGCTCCGGCAAGGGCCGCAACAAGGCCACCCTGATCCTGACCCGTCTGGGGGAAGACCGGGTGGCGGTTGTGGTGGAGCCGGTACCCGCGCCTGCCCCGGCCTAGGCGCGGGAGAACTCGCTGGCAGCCCGGACCTGTTCCGGGGTCGGGCGCACCCCGGTGTACAGCACAAACTGTTCTTCCGCCTGGATTGCTATCACTTCGGCACCGGTGATCACGGCTTTGCCGGCGGCCCGGGCTGCCGTGATCAGCGGCGTCTCGGCGGGCAGCGCGACGACGTCGAACACCGTGCGCGCGGCAGCCAGCGTGGTCTCGGAGAAGGCTTGGACATTTTCGTGTTCTCCGGCCATACCCAGCGGCGTCACGTTGATGATCAGGTCCGCGGTGCTTTCACCGGTCTCCGGCCGCCAGTTGAAGTCATAGAGATCAGCGAGCGCCCGGCCGGTCGCCTCGTTGCGGGCCGCGATGGTGACGTCCGAGAATCCCGCATCCCGCAGTGCCGCCGCCACAGCCTTGGCCATGCCGCCCGATCCCTGGAGCAGCACCGACCAGGAGACCGGGACATGGTGGTCACGGAGCAGCCGCGCGATGGCGAGGTAATCGGTGTTGTAGGCGGTGAGGACGCCGTCGTCGTTCACTATGGTGTTTACCGACCTGATTGCCTGCGCCGAGGGATCCATCCGGTCCACCAGCGCCATGACGTCTTCCTTGTACGGCATGGAGACCGCGCAGCCGCGGATCGGCAGGCCGCGGACGCCCGCGATGGCCTGGGCAAGGTCCGCGGGGGCAAACGCCTTGTAGACATAATTCAGGTCCAGCAGGTCATACAGGTAGTTGTGGAAACGCGTTCCGATGTTTGACGGCCTCGCCGCGAGGGAAATGCACAGCGTCATGTCTTTATTCAGGATGGGCATGCTCCCATTATGTCCGGGCACTCGCGCGAAGGGGCAGGGCTTCGGCGAGCGGACGGGCTTCGGGGAGTGGACGGCATCCCGGTTTCCCGCCGCTAGGATTGAATGAGGTTCTCACGCGCTTTGATGCGGGACCGAGTTCCTCCAACGGTTACGTATACAGCAGGAGACAGTTTGCACATCGGTTTCGCCCAGTCGGCACAGTCAACCCTCGGCGTTGAATGGGAGCTGGCACTTGTTGACCGGAAAACCGGCGAGCTGATGTCAGTAGCCGATGAGGTCCTGCGCGGCGTCAGCGCCGCCCACCCGGACATTAACGAAGGCGACGAGCATCCGCACATCAAGCAGGAACTGCTCGAAAACACCGTTGAGCTGGTCACCGGCATCTGCACCACCGTTGCGGATGCCAAGGCGGATCTGACCCGCTCCCTGGAAGTGCTGCGCCGGGTCACCGACCCGATGGGCGTTGAGCTGTTCTGCTCCGGTTCCCATCCGTTCAGTGCACCGCGCTCGCAGCCGGTCACGGACAAGGAACGCTACGCCAAGCTGATTGACCGCACGCAGTGGTGGGGCCAGCAGATGCTCATCTACGGAGTGCACGTCCACGTGGGCCTGGACAGCCGGGACAAGGTGCTGCCGGTCCTGGACGGGCTGGTGAATTACTTCCCGCACTTCCAGGCCCTGTCCGCTTCCTCCCCGTTCTGGTCCGGCGAGGACACCGGTTACGCCTCCCAGCGGGCCCTGATGTTCCAGCAGCTGCCCACAGCGGGCCTGCCCTTCCAGTTTGGCTCCTGGGAAGAGTACGAGTCCTATGTGCAGGACATGTTCACCACCGGGGTCATCGACTCCATCAGTGAAATCCGCTGGGACATCCGCCCGGTTCCGGGCCTGGGCACCATCGAAATGCGCATCTGCGACGGCATGGCCACCATTGAGGACGTCGGCGCCCTGGCAGCCCTGACCCAGTGCCTGGTGGACGAGTTCTCCACCATCCTGGAAAACGGCGGAACCATTCCCACCATGCCGCCCTGGCATGTTCAGGAAAACAAGTGGCGCGCCGCCCGTTACGGACTGGACGCCATCATCATCCTCGATGCCGCCGGCAACGAAAAGCTCGTGACGGACCATCTCCTGGAGGATGTCCTCCCCCGCCTGGCTCCCGTGGCTGAGAAGCTCGGCTGCTCTGCCGAACTGGCGGACGTAGCCGCAATCATTGAGCGCGGCGCCGGCTACCAGCGCCAGCGGAGGATCGCGGCAGAGAACGACGGCGATTTGCGCGCCGTCGTTCAGGACGGAATCCGGCAGCTGCGCGGCGAGGCCTAAGCAGGACCCGGGCCGGCTAGCCCCGGCGGCCCAGCCGGGCCAGGATGCGGGTCTGCCGGTCCGCATCCTCCGGAGCGGCCAGCGGGCCCCGGCAGATTCCCTCCGCGTACAGCTGGTCGCCAAACCCCGCGATGGCGGTTTCCAGATCGTCCATCTCGGCGTCGGAGAACACCCGGTCAGCTCCGGTTCCTGCGAGGACATCCCAGCCGTGCACCAGCATGTCAAAGCCGTAGAAATCGTTCAGGGTCCTGCCCACCGTGGTCTCTCCGGACCAGCCCTCAAACCGGTGTCCGGCAACATCGGGGTCCGAGAGAAGATCAGCCACGTCCTGCCGGTGGGTGCGCCATGCGGCCGCGGGATCACCGGTCTCCGGCGGCGGCCCGAGCCGTATTCCGTGGCCGGCGAAAAACTCGCGCTGGGTATCGATGAGGTGCAACACCACATCCTCCCGGCTCCAGCCCGAGCAGGCCGACTCGGCCGCCCACTGCTCAGCAGTGAGCTCCCCGACCGACTCGGTCAGGGGA
This sequence comes from Arthrobacter sp. TJ-58, assembly GCF_058269295.1. Lineage (NCBI taxonomy): Bacteria > Bacillati > Actinomycetota > Actinomycetes > Micrococcales > Micrococcaceae > Arthrobacter > Arthrobacter sp. TJ-58. The sequence goes on along the minus strand of NZ_JBZCNM010000002.1, from coordinate 512,031 downwards.
GCACTGGTTTCCAGAAACTTCGTCTTGGCGCCGGGCACCATCGCATCAGGCATGACGTTCCTTCGTTAGGCAATTGCCACATAAACGCCAATATAGCTTCGGCCGCCGCCCCGCCGAAGAGGCGGCGGCAATATCCGGTGCCCGGGTGCTGCGGGTCAGAGGTGGACGCTCGTGACCGGCATGGACGGATCCGGCGCAAACCCGATGCCGGACGGCTCGGCACCTGCCATCACCACCTGGGCTCCCAGCGCGGCCACCATGGCCCCGTTATCGGTGCACAGGGAAATGGGCGGCACCCGCAGGGAAATGCCCTTGGCCTCGCACCGCTGCCGGGTCAGCTCGCGGAGCCGGGAGTTGGCCGCCACGCCCCCGCCCAAGAGCAGGTTCGTGATCCCGTGTTCGGTGCAGGCCAGGACCGCCTTGGCCGTAATGACATCCACCACCGCTTCCTGGAAGGAAGCCGCAATATCCGCCACCGGCAGTTCTTCGCCGGCGGCTTCGTATGCTTCCACGCAGCGGGCCACCGCAGTCTTCAGACCGGAGAAGGACCAGTCGTAGCGGTGCGGGCCGGGCTCCTCCGCGGAACCCATGTACTTGGCCTGGGTCAGGCCGCGCGGAAAGCGAATGGCCTTGGGATTTCCCTGCCGGGCCAGTTTGTCGATGGCCGGCCCTCCGGGATAACCCAGCCCGAGGATACGGGCCACCTTGTCATAGGCTTCACCGGCGGCGTCATCGATGGTGGACCCGAGCAGCTGCACGTCACCGGTCAGCGACTTCACGCTGAGGATTTCGGTGTGGCCGCCGGAAACCAGCAGCGCACCGAGATTGTCCGGCAGTTCACCGCCGTCGAGCACGCCCACGCCCACGTGCGCCACCAGGTGGTTGATCGCGTACAGCGGCTTGCCGGTGGCAACGGCCAGCGCCTTGGCGGCGCACACGCCCACCATCAGCGCCCCTGCCAGCCCGGGTCCGGAGGTCACGGCAATGGCATCAATGTCCGCCAGCGTCACCCCCGCCTCGTCCAGGGCCTGCTGCAGCGTGGGCACAAAAGCATCCAGATGGGCGCGGGAGGCAATCTCAGGGATGACGCCGCCGAAGCGGACGTGTTCATCCATGGAAGAGGACACCGTGTTGGTCAGCAGGGCACTGCCGCGGACAATGCCGACGCCGGTTTCGTCACACGATGATTCGATGCCAAGCACCAGGGGCTCGGTGCGGTTCATTTCCCGTCCTTCATTGTTGCGCGCGGCGACCCGTCCCAGGCGGAAAGGGCCAGCCGCATAATCAGTGCGTCCGTGCCGTCGCGGTAGTAGCGCGGCCGGATGTGGATCTGTTCAAACCCGAACCAGCGGTAGAGCCGCTGCGCCCGGGGGTTGTCCGCCCGCACTTCCAGCAGCACGTCTTCGGCACCGCGGGACTTGGCTTCGTCAATGAGCGTGGCCAGAAGAGCTGAGCCGATTCCGGCTCCTTCGGCCTCCGGCGCCACGGCGATGGTCTGCACGTCGGCGATCGGCAGGACGCACATCAGCCCGGCATAGCCGATCACTGTGCCGGCGGCGTCGCAGGCCACGTAGTAGGAGCGCGTATCGGCCTGGTTGAGCTCGTCATAGAACATCTGCAGCGGCCAGGCGTCCACCGGGAACAGTGCCCGCTCCAGGGTGTCCACTGCTGCTATGTCATCAAAGGTCATGGCCCGGATTGCGGTTCCGGCGGTTCCGGCTTCGCGGCTCACAGGGCGCGCTTCCGCGGTCCGGGAACCTTGGCGTCGGACTCGCGCAGGTATAGCGGCGTGGTGTCCAGCAGCGGCAGGCCGCGGACCAGGCGCACGACGGCGGTGCGGCCGAGGGCGGCGGCCGTGGGCTGGGTGCCGGCGAAGTCCGCGACGCCGCGCAGCACCTCCGGGTACAGTCCGGCGCCCGCACCGTAGGCCGGCAGGTCCGGAACCTCTGCGGGGTCAGTGACGAACGGTCCGGCCAGGAGCTGCGCTGTTCCTCCGGTGCTGCGGTAATGCGCCCAGTACACTTCCTTGCGCCGGGCGTCGGTGGTGACCACAAATTCGTCGACGCCCAGCCGCCAGGCGTCCAGGGCTGCATCCACGGCGATGGCATCAAGGCTCATGACCCCGTGCACGGGCTTGTTCCAGGCGAAGCCGAGCGTGCGTGCGGTGACAATGCCGGAGCGCAGCCCGGTGAAGGGCCCGGGCCCCACCCCGACCACAACTGCATCGATTTCCGCGGCGCTGACGCCGGCGGTTTCCATCAGGTCGGAGATGCCCGGTGCCAGCACTTCGGCGTGGGAACGGGTGTCCTCCGTGGCGAACTCGGCCAGGATCTCCCCTTCCCCGGTCAGCAGTGCCGCACTGGCAATAGCGGAGGTATCAATGGAGAGAATAAGCACGGTGCCTATTTTACGTCTCCTTTGGGTGCCCGCTTTCCGCGGCCGGCCGGGGAAAGCAATTGCTTAGGAGAGCCGGGTGTCCTTCCACCGCGGGCCGTAGGCGGCGATGCGGATGACACGTTCTTCGTCGGGATCGTCGTCGTAGTCGAAGCTGAGGCCGGCGGTTCCCTGTACCGGCGCGGACCCGCCGCCGGTGGGACGGATGATCGTGATGTCGAGCCGGCTGTCGGAAAGGTGCTCCACGAGGCCGCGGCCCCACTCCACGACGGTGACCGAGGTGTCCATCGTATTTTCCAGGTCGATGTCGTCAATCTCACCGCTGGAACCGAGGCGGTAGGCGTCAACATGCACCAGATCCGGGCCCTGGCCAAGGCTGGGATGGATGCGCACCAGCACGAATGTCGGGGAAATAATTCCAGGGCGGACTCCAAGTCCGCGGCCAAGGCCCTGCGTGAACGTGGTTTTGCCCGCTCCCAGTTCCCCGGTCAGCAGCAGCAGGTCCCCCGCCGCCAGCTGCCGGCCCAACCCTTCAGCCGCTGCCTGTGTCTGCAGTGCGTCCGTGGTGCGGATTTCTTCTTCCCATACCGGCGCCGATGCGCTGGTGCTGAATTCTTCGCTCATGCCTGGGCTGCCTCGGAGTCGATGTATTTCCGCTGAACGCGGGGGCTGATGCGGGTGATGATTTCGTAGTTGATGCTGCCGCTGGCTTCGGCCCATTCATCCACCGAGGGCAGGCCGACTCCGCCGAACAGCACGGCTTCCCGGCCCACCAAGTCCTTGCCGGTTCCCGCGATCCCGGTGGTCTGCAGGTCAATGACCATCTGGTCCATGGCAATGCGGCCCACCACCGGATAGACGTTTCCGTCCACCCAGACCGGACCGCCGGTGCCCACCCGCGGAACGCCGTCGGCGTAGCCCATCGGCACCAGGGCAAGGGTGGTGGGCTCGGTGGTGGAGTAGCGCAGCCCGTAGGAAACTCCCTGGCCGGCCGGAACTTCCTTGCAGTTGGCAATGGTGGTCTTCAGCGTCATGGCCGGGCGCAGGCCCAGCTCGTCCGGCGTCTGGCCGGGAAACGGCGAGAGGCCGTAGAGTCCCAGGCCCACCCGAACCATGTCAAAGTGTGAATCCGGGCGGGACAGCGCCGCCGGGGTATTGGCGATGTGCCGGACTTCGTGGTCCACTCCGGCATCTTCGGCGACGGCGACGGCGGTGCGGAACCGTTCCAGCTGCTCGTCGGTTTCCGGGCGGTCCGGTTCATCGGCCACGGAGAAGTGAGAGAAGATGCCCACCACGCGCAGGAGCCCCTCCTCCTGATAGGCCAGCGCCCGGCTGACAAGGGCCTCCCATTTGTCCGGCGGACAGCCGTTGCGGCCCAGCCCGGTGTCGATCTTCAGGTGCACGCGTGCCGGGATCTGCAGTTTCCGGGCGGCTGCCACCACGGATTCCAGTTCCCATCCGGAAATGCCGAGGTCAACGTTGGCGGCTACGGCTTCAGTGAAGGGGCTGTCCACGGTATGCAGCCAGGCCAGGACCGGCGCAGCCATTCCGGCGCTTCGCAGCGCCAGGGCCTCCGTGATGTGGGCGACGCCGAGCCAGGAGGCTCCGGCTTCCAGAGCGGTGCGTGCCACCTGCTCGGCACCGTGGCCGTAGGCATCGGCCTTGACGATTGCCATCACCCGGGCGGGGCTTACCAGCCGAACGAGGTGACGGACGTTGTGCCGCACGGCGGCCAGGTCAATGAGGGCCTGGCGTTCGGCGGCGGGAGCAGCTTGTTGGTCATTCACTCGACCATTATTTCATTTTCGACGAGGGCTCCCCTGCACAGGAAAATCCTGTGCAGGGGAAACCCTGCGGGAAAGGCCGCCGGCTGCAGCGCCAGGAGGCGGTTGCAGCCGCACGGATTAGGCTTCCAGCGCGGCGGCCCACAAATTGATGTCGGAATCAACGGCATGCTTGTCGATGGTTTCCAGTTCCTCGGCCGTGAAGTCGAGATTGTTCACCGCCGCCAGGCTGTCCTCCAGCTGCTTCACGCTCGAGGCACCCACCAGAGCGGAGGTAATGGCTCCGCCGCCGGCCTGCGGGCGCAGCACCCAGGCGATGGCCATCTGGGCCAGCGTCTGGCCGCGGGATTCGGCCAGGTCATTGAGCGCCCGCACCCGCCGGAGGTTGTCTTCGGAGAGCTGGGACTGATCCAGCGACTTGCCGGCAGCAGCCCGCGAGTCTTCAGGCACCCCGTTGAGGTACTTGTTGGTGAGCAGCCCCTGGGCCAGCGGCGAGAACGCGATTGAACCGGCCCCTGCCGTTTCCAATGCGGCAAACAGGTTCGGATCTCCATGCTCCACCCAGCGGTTCAGCATGGAATAGGAGGGCTGGTGGATCAGCAGCGGAGTTCCCATTTCCCGCAGGATCCGTGCAGCTTCAATCGTCTTCTCCGGAGAGTAGGAGGAGATGCCGGCGTAGAGGGCACGGCCGGAGCGTACGGCCGTGTCCAGGGCGCCCATGGTCTCTTCCAGCGGGGTTTCCGGATCGGGGCGGTGGCTGTAGAAGATGTCCACATAGTCAAGGCCCATGCGCTCCAGCGACTGGTCCAGGCTGGCGAGCAGGTACTTGCGGGATCCCCAGTTGCCGTAGGGCCCAGGCCACATGTCGTAACCGGCCTTGGAGGAGATGACGAGCTCGTCCCGGTACGGCCGGAAGTCGTCCTTGAAGTGGCGGCCGAAGTTTGTTTCAGCAGCACCGTAGGGCGGACCGTAGTTGTTGGCCAGGTCGAAATGGGTCACGCCCAGGTCAAAGGCCCTGCGGAGGATCTCGCGCTGGGTTTCAAACTTCTTGTCGTCACCGAAGTTGTGCCACAGTCCGAGGGACACGGCGGGAAGGTGCAGCCCGCTGCGGCCGACCCGTCGATAGGGCATGGAATCGTAGCGGTTATCCGCGGCAATATATGTCATGGCTTACATCCTGCCATTCGTTGCCGCGAGGACTGCAGCGCCGTAGCCGGGAAGCTGCAGGGCATCCCCGTACAGCTCGGCGGGTTCGGTCTGGAGCAGTACCTTGGACCCGGAGAAGGGAACCGGAACCTCGCGGGGAGCATCGGAGAAATTGAGCGCAACGGCGGTTTCCCCGCGCTGCAGCACCAGCCACCGGCCCACCTCGTCATACTCCACTTCCACGCTGCCGAGATCCGGATTCGTCAGGTCCGGCCGGTTCCGCCGGAGGGCCAGCAGCTGACGGTACAGGTCATGCAGCTTCGCGTGGTCGCCCTGGTCTACTTCCGACCAGTCCAGCTTGGAATTGCTGAACGTTGAAGGGTCCTGGGGGTTGGGCACGGTGTCCGGATCCCAGCCCATCCGCTCGAATTCCAGCAGGCGTCCCTCCGCGGTTGCCTTGCCCAGCTCGGGTTCGGGGTGCGATGTGAAGAACTGCCACGGCGTGGACGCACCGAATTCCTCGCCCATGAAGAGCATGGGCGTGAACGGGGACGTCAGGTTCAGCACGGATGCGAGAGCCAGCTGCGGGTAGCCCAGGCTTGCGCTCAGCCGGTCCCCTGCCGCACGGTTGCCGATCTGGTCGTGGTTCTGGGTTGCCACCACCAGCTGCCGGCTCGTCACGGCGCTCTTATCCAGGGGCCTTCCGTGGCAGCGGCCCCGGAAGGAGGAAAACGTTCCGTTGTGGAAGAACCCCTCGGTCAGCACCTTGGCGAGGGCGCCCACGGAATCGAAGTCCTCGTAGTAGCCCCCGTTTTCACCGGTGAGGTTGGTGTGCGCGGCGTGGTGGAAGTCATCGGACCACTGGCCGTCCAACCCGTAGCCGCAGGCGTCGCGGGGCATGATGAGGCGGGGATCGTTGAGATCGGATTCAGCAATCAGGAACAGGGGCTTGCCCAGTTCCAGTGCGCACTTTTCCGTTTCAACGGCGATCTCCTCGAGGATGTGGACGGCCCGCTCGTCATGCAGGGCGTGCACCGCGTCCAGGCGCAGTCCGTCCACGTGGTAGTCGCGGAACCACATGAGGACGTTGTCCACAATGTACTGGCGGACGGTGTCGGACAGCGGACCGTCCAGATTCAGCGAATCTCCCCAGGTGTTGGACTTGCCCTCGGTGAGGTACGGGCCGAACATCGGCAGGTAGTTCCCGCTGGGGCCAAGGTGGTTGTACACCACGTCCTGGATGACTCCCAGGCCGGCCTGGTGCGCGGCGTCGACAAAGCGCTGGTACGCCTCGGGGCCGCCGTAGGTCTCCTGGACGGCGTACCAAAGCACGCCGTCGTAACCCCAGTTGTGGGTTCCGTTAAAGGCGTTGACGGGCAGCAGCTCCACGTAGCGGACACCCAGGTCCACCAGGTAATCCAGCTTGCCGATGGCAGCGTCCAGCGTCCCTTCGGGGGTGAAGGTGCCGATATGCATCTCGTAGATCGCTTCGCCGTCGAGCCCGGGAGAGACCCAGCCGGCGTCGTTCCAGCGGTACTGATCGGGGTCAAAGGTGCGCGAGAGGCCATGGACGCCGTGCGGCTGGCGCCGGGACCGGGGGTCCGGAACCGGTGTCTCGGCGTCGTCAATGAGATAGCCGTAGTCAACGTCTCCGGTCAGCTCAGCGTGCTGGGCGTGCCACCAGCCGTTTTCGCCGCGGCTCATCGACAGCTTCCGCCCGTCGGCCACCAGGGTCATTGTGGTGGCTTTGGGTGCCCACACATCAAAATTGGTCCTCATTCGCCGTCCTCCCGAACCAGCAGTGCCACCGGATAAATACCAAACAGATCGGCAGCCGCCAGCTGGCCGCTGCTTTCATGGGACGTGCCCGTGAGCACGTCACGGTAGGTGCCGCTTTCCAGTACGACGGCGGTGTCCTGCCAACCGCCGCGCTGCAACAGGTTCAGCGGAAGACGGGTTACCAGGGCAATCGCACCGCCGCGGTTGAACCCGAACAGGTGCTGCGCGGCGGGTCCTTCAACCGACACCGGAACGTAGGAGCTGAACAGCTCCGGGCGTTCCCGCTTGAGCTGCAGGGCACGAGTGGTGAGAAGCAGCTTTGCCGCTGCGTCCTCGTCCGCTGCGGGGGCGGCGCCGTCGGTAAATGACGCCGCCACCTGCCGCCGGCGTTCAAAGTCGACCTCGCGCCGGTTGTCCGGATCCACCAGGGAGCGGTCCCAGAACTCCGTGCCCTGGTACACATCCGGCACGCCGGGCATGGTCAGCTGCAGGAGCTTGGCCGCGAGGGAGTTCGAGTACCCCGCGCTGCGGATCCGCTCCACCAGCGAGACCACCAGGGCGTTCACCTCAGGGTTATCGAAAGCGGCGTCGACGGCGGCATGCATCCGGTCCTCGAACTCGGAGTTGGGGGCCGTCCACGTGGTGCTGGCCCCTGCCTCCCGCGAAGCTTTCTCGGCGTAGGCATGGGCGCGGTCGCGGCTCAGCGGCCACGCGCCAATGACGGCCTGCCACAGCAGGTTGGCCATGGCTCCGTCACCCATGGGCGCCAGGTCCTCCAGCGCAGCGAAGGTTTTGGCCCATTCCTCGGGAATTTCCGCGAGGACCGAAATCCGGGCACGGGTGTCTTCGCTCCGCTTGGTGTCATGGGTGGTCAGCGCGGTCATGGCAGCCGGCTGCTCCAGCTGCCGGCGCAGCAGCCGGGCGTGCAGCTCAGCGGGTTCCACGGCAAAGTGGGCCGGGTCTGCGCCCACCTCGTTCAGCGACGTGAGGCGGGAATACCGGTAAAAGGCGGTGTCCTCCACCCCCTTGGCCATGACCATGCCCGAGGTCTGCTGGAAACGCGCAGCCAGTTCGCCCAGGTCGGAGAGCGAGACGGGTTCCGTGCTGCCGGCCTTCAGCGGGTTCAGCAGCCCGTGCAGAACCCGCAGAGCAGCGGCAAGGTCCGGACGGCGGACCGTAGCCGCAATGACGGCCTCCGTCAGATACTGCGCCCCAACGGGCAGGTAGCTGCGGTAGACCGGGAAGCAGGCCAGCAGTTCAGCAATGGCATCTGCGGCTGTCCGGGTATCCAGTCCCGAGTCCGCCGGCAACAGGCGCACCAGGCGCTGGACTTCCGAGTTCAGCAGGTGGTCCGCTATGCCGCGCTTGGTGCCGTGGATCATGTCCGGGTACGGCTCGGTGGGCACCAGTGCAGTGAGCTGGTCCTCGCCGGCCGGGTCCACGAACAACCGGTCAACGTCAGCCAGGGCGTCATAGCCCGTGGTGCCTTCCGTTTCCCAGTCCGCGGGGAGCTTCTCCCCCGGTTCCAGGATCTTTTCGACCAGGATGTAGGAACCGTTGGTGAGCTCCCGCAGCCGGGACAGGTAGGCCTTGGGGTCAGCCAGCCCGTCCGGATGGTCAATGCGGAGCCCGTCGACCAGGCTCTCGTCGAACCAGCGCTTCACTTCGGCGTGGGCTTCGTCAAAGACCCAGGGCTCTTCCACCCGGATGCCGGCCAGGGTGTTGACCCCGAAGAACCGGCGGTAGTTCAGCTCATTGTCCGCGCGGCGCCAGTTGACCAGTTCATAGTGCTGGCGGGCATGGACGTCCCGGGGAGAGTCGCCCTCGGATGCCGTGCCCGGTGCCACCGGGTACCGGTTGTCGTAGTAGTGCAGCTCGCCGTCCACCAGCTTCAGGGCGGACAGTTCGTCGTCACCGTCGCCCAGGACCGGCAGGCGCAGCTTTCCGTCAGCGGCGTCCCAGTCAATGTCGAAGGCTTCGGCGTAGCGGGAGCCGCGGCCCTGTTCCAGGACGGACCACCACCACTTGTTGGCAGCCGGAGTGGCAACACCCATGTGGTTGGGAACAATGTCCACCAGCACGCCCATGCCCGCCGCATGGGCGGCGTCGGAGAGGGCTTTGAGCCCCTCCGCGCCGCCCCGGGCGGGGTCAACCGAGAAGGGGTCCACCACGTCGTAGCCGTGGTCAGACCCTTCTTCGGCCGTCAGGATAGGCGAGAGGTAGACCCAGTCCACCCCAAGGTCCGCGAGGTACGGCACCAGCTCTGCGGCATCGAACAGCGTGAACGAGGGACGGATCTGGAGGCGGTACGTGGACAGCGGAGTCCTCATACCGCAGCCTCACCGCTGTGCTGCTTTGAACCGGCCAGTGCCGCCAGGGAAGCCGCAACCGAGTGGTCGTGCTCCTCTTCCTCTTCGTGCGCCCGCAGAACCACCATGGACTTGGCAGCGATGGTTATTTTGGCCTCGGCGGGAATGGAGCCCGAGTCGGCAAACTCACCCGCAGTGTCAATGACTTCGTCCCACATGGGGGCATATTCGCTCGACGGGAGGGTTACTTTGACCGCTTCCTCATGGGCGTTGAAGTACAGCAGGAAGTTCAGGTCCGTGATCCGCTCTCCGCGGGCGTCACGGCCCGAGATGCCCTGCCCGTTGAGGAAGACCCCCAGGGACCGGGACACCGGGGTGTCCCAATCGTCCTGGGTCATCGGGCTTCCGTCTTCGTTGAGCCAAACGATGTCCGGCAGTGCCTCGCCTTCACCGCGACGCACGGGACGGCCGTCGAAGAACCGGCGGCGGCGGAAGGTGGGGTGCTCGGCGCGCAGCGTGTTGACCGCGGCGGTGAACTCCATCAGCGGGGTATCCATGCTCTCCCAGTTGATCCAGCTCAGCTCGGAGTCCTGCGCGTACGTGTTGTTGTTGCCCTGCTGGGTGCGGCCGAGCTCATCACCGTGGGCGATCATGGGAACGCCCTGGGACAGGAGCAGGGTGGCCAGGAAGTTGCGCTGCTGCCGGGCACGCAGGGACAGGATCTCCGGATCATCGGTGGGCCCCTCCACTCCCGAGTTCCAGGACCGGTTGTGGGATTCGCCGTCGTTGTTGTCCTCGCCGTTGGCGTCGTTGTGCTTTTCGTTGTAGGACACCAGGTCATGCAGCGTGAAGCCGTCGTGGGCGGTGACAAAGTTGATGGAAGCCACCGGACGGCGGGCCGAGGACTCGTAGAGATCGGCGGAGCCGGTGATGCGGGAGGCGAACTCACCCAGGGTGGAAGGCTCTCCGCGCCAGAAATCACGGACCGTGTCGCGGTACTTGCCGTTCCATTCGGTCCACTGGGGCGGGAAGTTGCCCACCTGGTAGCCGCCGGGGCCAACATCCCACGGCTCGGCGATCAGCTTGACCTGGGAAACTACCGGGTCCTGCTGCACGAGTTCGAAGAAGGCTGACAGGCGGTCGACGTCGTAGAACTCACGGGCCAGCGTGGAGGCGAGGTCAAAGCGGAAGCCGTCCACGTGCATTTCCGTCACCCAGTAGCGCAGCGAATCCATCAGCAGCTGCAGGGAGTGCGGGTTGCCCACGTTCAGCGAGTTACCCGTGCCGGTGTAGTCCATGTAGTACTGCTTGTCATCCTCCACCAGCCGGTAGTAGGACGCGTTGTCGATGCCGCGGAAGGACAGCGTGGGGCCCATGTGGTTGCCCTCGGCCGTGTGGTTGTAGACCACATCGAGGATCACTTCGATCCCGGCCAGGTGCAGTGCGCGCACCATGGCCTTGAATTCCTGCACCTGCTGGCCCTTGTCGCCGGTGGCGCTGTAGGCGTTGTGCGGGGCAAAGAAGCCAATGGTGTTGTAGCCCCAGTAGTTGGACAGTCCCTTGTCCTGCAGCGTGGAGTCATTGACGAACTGGTGCACCGGCATCAGTTCGATGGCGGTGATGCCCAGCTTCTGCAGATGCGCAATAACCGACGGGTGTGCCACGCCGGCGTAGGTGCCGCGCTGTTCCTCGGGGACGTCCGGGTGCAGCTGGGTCAGGCCCTTGACGTGCGCCTCGTAAATCACCGACTGGTGGTACGGCACCTTGGGCTTGCGGTCGCCGTCCCAGTCGAAGAACGGGTTGATCACCACGCCCATCATCATGTGCGCAGCGGAATCCTCGTCATTGCGGGAATGCTCGTCACCGAAGTTGTAGCCGAACAGCGACTGATCCCAGTCGATCTCGCCGGCAACAGCCTTGGCGTAGGGGTCCAGCAGCAGCTTGTTCGGATTGCAGCGGTTACCGTTCGCGGGATCGTTAGGTCCGTCCACGCGGAAGCCGTACTTCTGCCCCGGCAGAACCTGCGGCAGGTAGCAGTGCCAGACGTATCCGTCGACCTCGGTCAGCTTGACCTGTTCCTCGTTGCCGTCCTCGTCGAACAGGCAAAGCATGACGGAATCCGCAACTTCGCTGTACAGCGCAAAGTTGGTGCCGTTTCCGTCGTACGTTGCGCCCAGCGGATAGGCTTCTCCCGGCCAAACTTCCATGTAGAGCTCCTGACTAGTTCCAGATGACAACACAAAAATAGTATGTCTACTTATGTTTTTACCCCAGATGGGGCCAAGCATTAAACGGATGGAATTACTACTCCCTATTTAACCCCTGCCCCGGCGGCGTATTCCCGGCCGTTCAGCCCCGTTCAGCGCCGACTCGAGCCGTCAGCAGCTCCGCGATCACGGCACGCACTGAGGCCGGCAGGGCCGACGGCGAGACCGGTCCCGCCTGCGCTGCCAAGCTCCCGGCCCGGCCGTGGATACTGGCGGCAGCGGCGGCGAGAGCGGCGTAATGCCCGGGCGGGGGCGGCCGCTGCGCGTCCCGGCTGCCCCGGTCCGTGGCCAGCAGGGCACCCAGGATTCCGGAAAGGGTGTCCCCGGATCCGGCGGCGGCGAGCCAGGGTGTGGCGTCGGCCTGGCTGTAGGTTTCCCCGGTGGGAGCGGCGGTAATGGTGGCCCAGCCCTTGAGCAGCACCGTGGCCCCGGTAAGTTCAGCTGCGCGCCGGGCGTACCGCAGCGGGTCGCCTTCGATCAGGTCGCGGCTGACAGTATCGCCGAGCCTGTGCAGGAGTGCGGCGAGCTCTCCGGCATGCGGGGTCAGGATCACCTGCGGGCCGAGTCCGCGTTCCACGCTGCTGATGGCATCGGCGTCAATGACCGCGGGAAGCCCGGAGGCCATGGCATCCACGGCCCGGCGGCGCTGCTCCTCATCCGTTCCCGCCCCGGGACCGGCCAGCCAGGCCTGCACGTGGGCGGGCGGAACCGTTCCGGTGGCGCAGACCGCCTCCGGATGGGCGGCGTTGATCAGCCGGCACACCGGTTCCGGGCCCAGGTAGCGGATCATGCCGACGCCGGCGGCCAGGGCCGCTCCGGTCGCCAGGACTGCGGCTCCCGGGTACGTTGCCGACCCGGCCGCAATGCCCAGCACGCCTCGGGTGTACTTGTGGTCACTCTTGCGGGGAACGGACAGCAGCTGTGCCACATCAGCTGTCTCGAGCCGCTGCAGCCGCGGACCCGGCGGTGTTCCCAGGCCTATGTCAATCGGCTCAATCCGGCCGGCGGCCAACGCCCCCGGTCCGGTCATCAGGCCTGTCTTAACCGCACCGAAGGTAACGGTGACGTCCGCCGTGAAGTGTTCGCCGACGGCCTGGCCGGTGTCTGCGTCCACGCCGCTGGGCAGGTCGCAGGCGATCATCAGCGGCCCGCGGCCGGTGAGAGGGGTGCGCGCAGTCAGCTCCTGCGCGAGGCGTGCGGCAGGTCCCCGCAGCCCGCCCCTGCCTCCGGTTCCCAGGACTCCGTCGATGACCAAGTCGGCAGCGGCGCAGATCCGGAGAGACTCCTCCCCTGCTGAAGCAAGGGACACGATTCTCCCGCCCTGTGCCCGGAAGGCGGCCAGGGCTTGGGGATGGGCGGAGTCCGTGGTCAGGACCGCCGTCGTCGCCGTGCCGCGGCCGGCCAGCCGTGCCCCCGCATAGAGGGCGTCGCCGCCGTTGTTACCGGCACCGGCGAGGACGGTGACCCGGGACCCGTACAGCGAACCGCGCCGGCGAAGCAGCTCCCGCGCGCAGACTGCGTACAGCCCGTACGCGGCCCGCTGCATCAGTTCCGGACCGTCCCCGGCGTCGAGCAACGGTTTTTCGGCGGCCCGCACAGCGGTGCCCGAATAGGCGCTGATCATGCCTACAGACTAACCCTCGGCTACCACCATGGCAGTGGCTACATCGCCGTCATGGCTCAGGGAAAGGTGCCAGGTGCGCACGCCCTTTGCCTCGGCGGCCGCAGCGACCGTGCCCCGCACGCTCACGCTGGGCGCGCCGGCAGCGTCAAGATCCACCTGGCAGTCCTGCCAGTTCATGCCGGCCGGAGCTCCAAGCGCCTTCGCGACCGCTTCCTTCGCTGCGAAACGGGCTGCGAGTGAACGCAGGTTCAGCTCCCGTTCAGCCGGCACGAACAGCCGGGCCCGCAGGCCCGGCGTCCGCTCCAGCTGGCGTCCGAACCGGGGCATGTCAACAACGTCAACGCCAATGCCAATGATCATCGGTTATTCAACCGTGACGGACTTGGCGAGGTTGCGCGGCTGGTCAACGTCAAATCCCTTGGCCGTGGCCAGTGCGCAGGCGAAGATCTGCAGCGGAACCGTGGTCAGCAGCGGCGCCAGCAGGGTGGGCGTTTCCGGCACATAGAACACGTGCTCGGCGTAGGCCTTCACGGCGTCGTCGCCCTCTTCGGCAATCACGATGGTCTTGGCTCCGCGGGCACGGATTTCCTGGATGTTGGAAACCACCTTGGCGTGCAGCGAGTCCCGGCCGCGCGGCGAAGGAACCACTACGAACACCGGCTGGCCTTCTTCGATCAGGGCAATCGGACCGTGCTTCAGCTCGCCGGCGGCAAAGCCTTCGGCGTGGATGTAAGCCAGTTCCTTCAGCTTCAGGGCGCCTTCCATGGCCACCGGGAAGCCAACGTGGCGGCCCAGAAACAGCACGGACTTGGTGTCGGCCATGAGTTCGGCCAGTTCCTTGATCTGCCCCGAGTTGTCCAGCACCTGCTGGATCTTGGCGGGAACCTTGCCCAGATCAGCCAGCAGGTCCTTGATCTCGCCCTGGAACTTGTCGCCGCGCAGCTGGGCGAGGTACAGGCCCAGCAGGTAGGCGGCGGTGATCTGCGCCAGGAACGCCTTGGTGGAGGCCACCGCGATTTCCGGACCGGCGTGCGTGTACAGCACGGCATCGGATTCACGCGGAATGGTGGAGCCGTTGGTGTTGCAGATCGCCAGCACCTTGGCACCCTGTTCCTTGGCGTAGCGTACGGCCATCAGGGTATCCATGGTCTCGCCGGACTGCGAGATCGCAACGATCAGCGTGTTGCCGTCCACGATCGGATCGCGGTAACGGAATTCGTGGCTCAGCTCCACCTCAACGGGGATCCGGCACCAGTGCTCAATGGCGTACTTGGCAACCTGTCCGGCGTAGGCGGACGTGCCGCAGGCCAGGACCATGATCTTGTTGACTGCCTTGAGTTCCTCGGGATCGATGCGCAGCTCGTCCAGGGTCAGCCGGCCGTCGACGTCGGAACGGCCCAGCAGGGTGTCCCCCACGGCCTGCGGCTGGTCATTGATTTCCTTCTCCATGAAGGAGGGGTAGCCGCCCTTTTCGGCAGCGGCTGCGTCCCAGTTGACCTCGAACTCGGTGCCGGAGGCCGGGTTTCCGTAGAAGTCAGTGATTTCCACTGCCTCCGGGGTGATGGTGACAATCTGGTCCTGGCCCAGTTCAACCGCCCGGCGGGTGAAGTCGATAAAGCCGGAGACATCGGAGCCCAGGAAGTTCTCACCGTCTCCGAGCCCGACGACGAGCGGGGAGTTGCGGCGGGCGGCGACGACGACGTCGGGCGAGTCCGCGTGAATGGCCAGGAGGGTGAAGGCGCCTTCCAGCCGGCGGCAGGCCAGCTGCATGGAGCGGGCCAGATCCCCTCCGCCTTCGCCGCGGTAAATGGTGGCCAGCAGGGCTGCGGCTACCTCAGTATCAGTTTCGGAGATGAATTCCGCTCCGGCTTCAAGCAGTTCGGCCTTGAGCTCCGCGAAGTTTTCGATGATGCCGTTGTGAATCAGGGCCAGGCGTCCTTCGTCGGCCAGATGCGGATGGGCATTCTCATCCGTGGGTCCGCCGTGCGTTGCCCAGCGGGTGTGGCCGATCCCGGTGGTTGCTTCGGGCAGCGGTGCGGCCTCCAGCTCGGCGACCAGGTTGGCAAGCTTGCCCGACTTCTTGCGGGACTCAATCCCGGCCTCGGTCAGTACTGCTACACCCGCGGAGTCATAGCCGCGGTACTCGAGCCGGCGCAGGCCTTCCATGACCACGTCAAGGGCTCCATGCTCATGACTGTTCAGCTGCGCTGCGGCGGCGGCACTGGGGCGGCGGCCTGCATATCCAACAATTCCACACATACCCGTAAGAGTACCGGGAAGAGCGGCAGCCGCGCCAAGCGGGCGCGCGCCCTCAGGCACCGCTCTGTGCCCGGGAGACGGCGTTTTGGTTTGACTGCTTGGCAGGGCAGAATCATAAAGTGGCAGACCGAACATCACACCCAGGCTCATATCCGGCGGCCAAGGGCTCCGGCAACGGAGCCGAGAACGGCAATACGCCGTTTGTGGAGCTGGACCGGCAAACATGGTCCCGGCTCTCCAACGAGATCAAGTCCCCGCTTAACCAGGACGATATCCAGAGACTGCGGGGCGTCGGGGAAAAACTGAACCTCGATGAAGTGCGCGAGGTCTACCTGCCGCTGTCCCGTCTGCTGAACCTCTATGTTGCGGCTGCGGGACGCCTGCACAGCGCCACCACCACATTCCTGGGCGAGAAGACCACCCGGACGCCCTTTGTCATCGGAGTTGCCGGCTCGGTGGCTGTGGGCAAGTCCACTACCGCCCGCGTGCTGCGGGAGATGCTGCGCCGCTGGCCGGAAACGCCGAACGTGGAACTGGTCACCACCGACGGTTTCCTCTATCCGAACGCCGAGCTCAAGCGGCGCGGGCTGATGGAGCGGAAGGGCTTCCCGGAGTCTTACGACCGCCGGGCGCTGCTGCGGTTTGTCAGCGCCGTGAAAAGCGGTGCAGAGGAAGTTCGGGCGCCGCGGTACTCACACCTGACCTATGACATTGTTCCGGATCAGGAGATCGTGGTCCGGCGCCCCGATGTGCTGATTGTCGAGGGCCTGAACGTCCTCGCTCCGGCCCGGACACGCGCTGACGGGCGCGCCGGCCTGGCGCTGAGTGACTTCTTCGATTTCTCCATCTATGTGGATGCCCGTACCTCCTACATCGAGGAATGGTATGTCCGGCGTTTCCTGTCGCTGCGCGACGGGGCTTTCGCGGATCCGGAATCGTATTTCCACCGGTACGCAGCCCTCACCGATGAGGAGGCCCGCTCCACCGCGCTGGATATCTGGAAGCGCATCAACGAACCGAACCTGGTCACCAATGTGCTCCCGACCCGCGGCCGGGCCCAGCTGGTGCTGACCAAGAATGCGGATCATGCGGTGACCCGGATGCTGCTGCGCAAGACGTAGGGCGCAGCAGCACCTGGGGCAGGCGCCGGTCAGGGCGCAGCAGCACCGGTCAGGCGCGGGCGAAGGGCTCCAGTGCCAGGTTGCTTTCAACGGTTTCGGCCAGCTTCGCGGCCACCGAAGCTGCGGTCTCCATGTCTGCCGCTTCCACCATCACCCGCACGAGGGGTTCGGTGCCGGACGGGCGGAGCAGTACGCGGCCGGTCTCGCCAAGGGTTTCCGCGGCGTCGAGGACCGCCTGTCGGACTGCTTCGTTGCTGTTGACGGCTGCTTTGTCCACGCCCTTGACGTTGATCAGGACCTGGGGAAGCTTGGTCATGACTTCGGTAAGTTCCTTGAGCGTGCGTCCGGTCCGCTTGACCTGCGCTGCGAGCTGAAGACCGGTGAGCACGCCGTCCCCCGTGGTGGCGAACTCGGAGAAGATAACGTGTCCGGACTGCTCGCCGCCCAGGCTGTACCCGCCTGCGCGCATGCCCTCCAGCACGTAGCGGTCACCCACACCGGTTTCGATGACGGAGATACCGGCGTCGCGCAGCGCGAGCTTCAGGCCAAGGTTGCTCATCACGGTGGCCACCAGGGCATTGTCCTTGAGTTTGCCCGCGTCCTTCATGGCAACGGCCATGATGGCCATGATCTGGTCCCCGTCAACCACGGTGCCTTCATGGTCCACGGCCAGGCAGCGGTCGGCGTCGCCGTCGTGGGCGATGCCCAGGTCCGCGCCGTGCGCCAGCACCGAGGCCTGCAGATTTTCAAGGTGGGTTGAACCGTAGCCGTCGTTGATGTTGATGCCGTCGGGGTCGGCACCGATGACAACCACTTCCGCGCCGGCGTCCGCAAAGACCTGCGGCGAGCAGCCGCTGGCCGCACCGTGGGCGCAGTCAAGGACAACCTTGAGTCCGTCCAGCCGATTGGGAAGAGTCTGGAGCAAATGGATCACGTAGCGGTCTTCAGCATCAGCGAAGCGGTGGATGCGTCCCACCTCGGCACCGGTGGGCCGCAGATTGGGCTTGCTCATTTCTAGTTCAATGTCGTCTTCAGCGGCGTCGTCGAGCTTTTGGCCGCCGCGGGCCAGGAATTTGATGCCGTTGTCGGGGGCCGCGTTGTGAGAAGCGGAAATCATGACACCGAAGTCTGCATCGAGGTCGGCGATCAGGAAGGCCGCAGCGGGTGTGGGGAGCACACCGGCGTCGTAAACGTCCACTCCGGAGCTCGCCAGTCCTGCTTCCACTGCAGCTGAGATGAAGTCACCGCTGATGCGGGGATCGCGGGCGACAACCGCGACGGGACGCCGGCCGCCTTCCACGCGCCTGTGCCCCAGAACGACGGCGGCCGCCTGTGCCAGGCCAAGGGCCACTTCAGCGGTGATCAGGCCATTGGCCAGTCCACGCACGCCGTCGGTTCCAAACAATCTAGTCATCGCACATAATCCTCAAACAGGGGGCAGGGCCGGAGGCCGCCTAACCGACAGCCCACTGGGCTATTGTGCCACCCTATCGGAGCAGGCTACTAAGCGAATGCCGGTAAGCGGCGGGTTTTTTGGAGCGGTTCAGCGGCCAACGTCACCCTCCCGGACCGCTGGCAGACCGCTAAAGAGGTACCTTTCCGGTTATCTTGGTCCTTCCCCGAAGCACCCGCCCAGGGGCAAAACGCTCCCGGATACGCCAAAAGGCCGCCCGCAGAAACGGACGGCCTTTTGAACAGCGACGAATTGGCGCTTGTGAAGCTAAACGCCAAAAAACGCCGAGGGCCCCTGGCTGCTGACGCGCAGCGGCAGCAGCCAGGGTAGGCGCTTTTTTAGCGCTTGGAGTACTGAGGTGCCTTGCGTGCCTTCTTGAGACCAGCCTTCTTGCGCTCGATGACGCGTGCGTCACGAGTCAGGAAGCCGGCCTTCTTCAGGGTCGCGCGGTTGTTGTCGCGGTCGATCTCGTTCAGCGACCGAGCCACGCCCAGGCGCAGAGCGCCGGCCTGACCGGAGGGGCCGCCACCGTGGATGCGTGCGATAACGTCGTAGGCGCCGTCGAGATCAAGGATCTTGAACGGTTCGTTGACGTCCTGCTGGTGCAGCTTGTTCGGGAAGTAAGCGGCCAGGTCACGGCCGTTCACCAGCCACTTGCCGCTGCCCGGAACAACGCGCACGCGGGCAATTGCCTGCTTGCGACGGCCAACAGCCGAACCGGCGACGGTCAGTGCCGGACGTTCCTTGACAGCAGCCTCAGCTGCATCAGGGGTTTCCGAGGTGTAGCTGGAAAGCTCCTCGGTTGTTTCATTGAGCTCTTCAGTGTTCTGAGCCACGATTCTCCTTGAATTAATTCTTTAGTTGGCGGGCCAGAACTACTGGGCGACCTGGGTGATTTCGAAGGTCTTGGGCTGCTGGGCTCCATGCGGGTGCTCTGCACCGCGGTAGACCTTGAGCTTGCTGATCTGCTGGGCAGCCAGGGAGTTCTTGGGCAGCATGCCGCGGATGGCCTTCTCAACTGCACGTACCGGGTTTGATTCCAGCAGCTCTGCGTAGTTGACGGAGGACAGGCCGCCCGGGTAACCCGAGTGGCGGTAGGCACGCTTCTGTTCGAGCTTGGCGCCTGTGAGGGCAACCTTCTCAGCGTTGATGATGATGACGAAATCGCCCATATCCATGTGGGGAGCGAAGGTCGGCTTGTGCTTTCCGCGCAGCAGTGTTGCGGTCTGGCTGGCAAGACGGCCTAGGACAACGTCGGTGGCGTCAATGACGTGCCACTGGCGGTTGATGTCGCCGGGCTTCGGGGTGTACGTACGCACGGTTTTTGCCTTCGTTTCTTCTTCTTAGGTGGCGCGGACCATATGGATGCCACATGTTCCGCAGCTTCTCTATGCGTTTACCGGATGGTCAGGTGAGGACTGATGTAACCAGTGGTCCTGATGTACTCGGCTATTTCCCCGGGGCCAGGTGGCTCTGCAACTGAGCCGCTCCCGTGGGCATAGACCTATCGAGGTAGGACACGCACAACGACTATAAACAATAGCCTGCTTCCCGGGCCAGGTCAAAAACCCGGCAGGGCCCGCATCGCGCGCGTGCTCTCCGCCCGGCGCCGCATCTCTTCCTCGGGTGGATACCTCACCTCTTCGAGGATCAAAGGGTGCGGCGGGGCCAGCATGGAGTCCGAGTCCCTGATGCGGGCCTGGAGCCTGTGCCCCAGCCATTCCGGGCTCCGCTCCCCCGCTCCCACGAGGACTGCTCCGCCAACCAGCGAGCGGACCATGTTGTGGCAGAAAGCGTCCGCCTGCAGATGGGCCTCGATCACGCCGTCAGGCCGCCGGAGGAAGGAGAACTCCTGGAGCTCCCGGATAGTGGTGGAGCCGGTGCGCGGTTTACAGAAGGACAGGAAATCCCGAACGCCCAGGACCTCTTCCGCAGCCCGGTTCATGCGGTGCTCGTCCAGGGCGAAGTCATGCCACAGGGTCACGGAGCGGGTCAGCGGGTCCCGGCTGGCTTCGCGGTCCGCTATCCGGTAGCTGTACCGGCGCCACAGGGCGGAAAAGCGGGCGTCGAACCCCTCGGGAGCCAGAGCCGCGGAGTGGACGGTAATGGCCCCCTCCATGGCATGTATGACCCGCTTGGCAGCCTTGGCTTTGCGCAGGGGCATGGTGAGGTCCTTGTTCAGGATTCCCCGCATGCGCCGAAGCAGTGCCTCTTCCGGGGTGAGCGCCGCTCCGCGGGTCAGACCGTTCCATTCCGCGCCGGTGAGGTCGAAATGGACCACCTGTCCGCGGGCATGGACACCGGAGTCCGTCCGGCCGGCCACGGTTACCCGCACGGGCCTGCGGATCAGGACTTCGAGGGCTGCCTCGAGGCTGCCCTGGACGGTGGGCAGGTCATCCTGGGCGGCCCACCCGTAAAAGGAGGCGCCGTCGTAGGACAGGTCCATCCGGACACGAAAAAGCCCGCCGTCCTCTACAGGTACGGCGGGCCTTTCGATACTCATGCCCTCAATATTAAGGGACGGAGTGCGAGAGGAAAAATTACTTCTTCTCTTCGGTTTCTACGACTGCTTCGGGTGCCTCTTCGGACACGACGACTGCCTCATCGGCGGAATCAACCGAGTCGGCAGACTCAGCGGAATCAACCGAGTCAGCAGACTCAACCGGAGCTGACACAGCAGCTGCGGTTTCGGCCTCGGCCACTACGGCCTGCTTGGCCGAGAGAGGCTCCAGAACCAGTTCGATGACAGCCATGGGAGCGTTGTCGCCCTTGCGGTTGCCGATCTTGGTGATGCGGGTGTAGCCGCCGTCGCGCTTCTCGACTGCCGGAGCAATGTCGGTGAAGAGCTCGTGGACAATACCCTTGTCCGAGATCAGGCCCAGGACGCGACGGCGGGAAGACAGGTCTCCGCGCTTTGCGAACGTGATCAGACGCTCGGCGTAGGGACGCAGGCGCTTGGCCTTCGTCACCGTGGTGGTGATCTGCTTGTGCTCGAACAGCTGGGCTGCCAGGTTCGCCAGCATCAGGCGCTGGTGGGCCGGGCTGCCTCCGAGGCGCTTACCCTTGGTGGGTGTAGGCATTACTTTTTCTCCTCAAACGGTGCCGCACGCGACGTTAGCGTCCGCACGGCAATATTTTGCGTGTGTTAGAGCTCGTCGTCCGAGTATTCGGACTCGTCCTCTTCAATAGCTGCGGCACGGGCGGCCAGATCAAACCCGGGAGGGGAATCCTTCAGGGACAGACCCAGCTCGACCAGCTTTGCCTTTACCTCATCAATGGACTTTGCACCGAAGTTGCGAATGTCCATCAGGTCAGCCTCGGAGCGGGCAACGAGTTCACCCACAGTGTGGATGCCTTCACGCTTGAGGCAGTTGTAGGAACGCACGGTCAGCTCAAGGTCTTCGATCGGCAGTGCCATGTCGGCGGCCAGTGCGGCATCCGTGGGGCTCGGGCCAATTTCAATACCTTCAGCAGCGCTGTTCAGTTCACGGGCCAGGCCGAACAGTTCAACCAGGGTGGTCCCGGCAGAGGCGACGGCGTCGCGCGGTGCAATGGCATCCTTGGTCTCAACGTCAACGATCAGGCGATCGAAGTCGGTGCGCTGTTCAACACGGGTGGCTTCCACGCGGAAGGTCACCTTCAGGACCGGTGAGTAGATGGAGTCAACCGGAATGCGGCCGATCTCCTGGTCACCGGACTTGTTCTGGCTGGCGGAAACGTAGCCGCGCCCGCGTTCGATGGTCAGCTCGAGTTCGAACTTGCCCTTCGAATTCAGGGTGGCAATGTGCAGATCCGGGTTGTGGAACTCCACGCCGGCCGGCGGAGCAATGTCCGCAGCCGTGACGACGCCGGGACCCTGCTTGCGCAGGTAGGCGACCACGGGCTCGTCGTGCTCCGAGGAGACCGACAGGTTCTTGACGTTCAGGATGATCTCGGTGACATCTTCCTTCACGCCCGGAACCGTGGTGAACTCGTGCAGCACGCCGTCGATGCGAATGCTGGTTACTGCAGCACCCGGGATCGAGGACAGGAGCGTACGGCGGAGGGAGTTGCCAAGGGTGTAGCCGAAACCGGGTTCCAGCGGTTCGATGATGAACCGTGAACGGTTGTCAGCTACGACTTCTTCAGTGAGGGTGGGGCGCTGTGCAATGAGCACTTGCATTTCCTTTCAGCGAGCGTCCGCTATATGACGCAACACAAATGGTGGAAACGACGACGACGGGTCTTTCCGCGGGCGTCTTGGACGGCTTAACAGCCACGTGCCCGGAGCCGGAGGCGTCCGATGGGCGGCCCGCCCCAAAAGGGTGGACCGCCCGCCGGATATTACCGGAACCGCAAGTGCTGCTTAGACGCGGCGGCGCTTCGGGGGACGGCAGCCGTTGTGCGCGCTCGGGGTGACGTCCGAAATGGAGCCAACCTCCAGGCCGGTGGCCTGGAGCGAGCGGATAGCGGTTTCGCGGCCGGATCCCGGACCCTTCACGAAGACGTCGACCTTGCGGACGCCGTGCTCCTGGGCACGCTTTGCAGCGGCTTCAGCAGCCATCTGCGCAGCGAACGGGGTGGACTTACGCGAGCCCTTGAAGCCAACCTCACCGGCGGAAGCCCATGAGATAACAGCACCGGACGGGTCCGTGATGGACACGATGGTGTTGTTAAAGGTGCTCTTGATATGCGCCTGGCCCAGCGCGATATTCTTCTTATCCTTGCGACGCGGTTTGCGGACCGCTCCACGAGTCTTGGGGGGCATTACTTCTCCTACAAAGAGTTTGGTTTTGGTGGCCCGCTAAAGGGGCCGTAGCCTCACACCGCTAGGTTTAGCGGGCGGCCTTCTTCTTACCGGCAACCGTACGCTTCGGGCCCTTGCGGGTACGAGCGTTGGTCTTCGTGCGCTGGCCGTGAACGGGCATGCCACGACGGTGGCGGATACCCTGGTAGCTGCCGATTTCAACCTTGCGGCGGATGTCAGCGGCTACCTCGCGGCGGAGGTCACCCTCAACCTTGAAGTTGCCCTCGATGTAGTCACGCAGCTGAACGAGTTCAGCATCCGTGAGGTCCTTGACGCGAGTGTCCGGGCTGATGCCGGTCTCTGCCAGGGTCTGGTCTGCACGGGTCTTGCCCACGCCGTAGATATAGGTAAGCGCAATCACTACCCGCTTTTCGCGGGGAATGTCAACGCCAGCGAGACGTGCCATATTGGCGGTTCTCCTCTTGTGTCACCGGAGGTCTGAAGCAGTGCGTCCCTGTTGCCAGGTCCCCGGCCTCCGTGCCGGGGGTATGCGCTACGCGTATCAGCGCTGCACTGCCATATTGAATTACTACTACGCGTGGGCCGTCCCTGAGAGCAGGAAATTAGCCCTGGCGCTGCTTGTGGCGCGGGTTCTCGCAGATCACCATGACTCGACCGTTACGGCGAATCACCTTGCACTTATCGCAGATCTGCTTGACGCTCGGCTGGACCTTCATGGTTATCCTTTGCGTGGTTGCAGGGTTGTACCGCAGGCAGCCGTCGTCCCAAATGTCCGGGACGCTGGCTGGTGCGGGTCTTTATTTGTAGCGGTAGACGATACGGCCCCGAGTGAGGTCGTACGGGCTAAGTTCCACCACAACGCGGTCTCCGGGGAGGATGCGAATGTAGTGTTGACGCATCTTTCCCGAGATGTGTGCGAGCACAATGTGGCCGTTGGCCAGCTCAACGCGGAACATCGCGTTGGGCAGGGCTTCGTTGACCGAGCCCTCAATCTCAATGACGCCGTCTTTCTTGGCCATATCCTCCGCTAACGTCTGTGTCCGTGCGCATGCGCGCAGGACGGTTTATGTCTTTGGTTCCCTCGGTGCTTCCGCCGCACTTCCCGCGCGGCAGGCCGTTTTGAAGCGGCCCGTGACGTTGGAATTGGGCACGAATGTAGAGACAACCAACAGATAACACTACTCGACACCGGCCATTAAGTTAAATCCCGCCGGCGCCGGTCCGCAAGCCGCAAAAGGCAGCAGCCCGCCCCGGGAATCCGGAACGGGCTGCGCGGCACGCGGGCGGGGCCTAGTCTTCGGGAATCGGCACCGGCGTCACGCCCAGCGGGGCAAGCCGTGAAGCTCCTCCGTCAGGGGACGAAAGAACCCAGATTCCCTTGTCATGGATGGCAACTGAATGCTCCCACTGGGAGGCACGCGACTTGTCCGTGGTCACCACGGTCCAGTCATCCTCCAGCGTGACAGTCTCAATCTTGCCCCGGACCAGCATCGGTTCGATCGCCAGGCAGAGACCGGGGCGCAACTTGGGTCCGTTGTGCGAGGTCCGGTAGTTCAGCACATCCGGGGCCTGATGCATTTCCGTTCCGATGCCGTGGCCGACGTAGTCCTCGAGGATTCCCAGCGGCTTGCCCGGAACGCCCGAAACATAATCGTCGATGGCCGCACCGATGTCCCCCACGAAGCGGCCCTTGGCGGCAGCGGCGATACCGTGCCACATGGCTTCCTCCGTGACGTCCGACAGCCGCTGGTCCTCCGGATCCGCAGTTCCGACAATGACCGTGCGGGCAGAGTCCGAATGCCATCCGCGGACCACGGCGCCGCCGTCGATCGAGAGGATGTCCCCGTCCTCCAGCACACGCTCCCCCGGGATGCCGTGCACAACCTCTTCATTGACCGACACGCACACCGTTGCCGGGTAGTCGTGGTAGCCGAGGAAGTTCGAGGTTGCGCCGGCCTCCTTGAGCACTGCTGCGAATGCTGCGTCAATGTCCGCGGTGGTTGCCCCCACCACCGCGGACTCGACAGCCGCATCAAGCGCCCGGATCAGCACGAGGCCCGCTTCGCGCATGGTGCGCATCTGCGAGTTGGTTTTGTATTGGATTCGAGGCTGGCCGAACATATCTCTTCTAACTCTTTAGTGAATATCCTTGAGGGCTTCCATCACGCGCTCGGTGACATCGTCGATGCCGCCCAGCCCGTCCACCCGAGCCACGATGCCGCGGCTGTCATAGCTGGCGACGACGTCGGCGGTCTGGGCTTTGTAGAGCTCCAGGCGGTGGCGGATGACTTCCTCGTTGTCGTCGGCGCGTCCTTCGATCTCGGCACGCTTGAGCAGCCGCTGCACGAGCTCTTCGTCATCGGCGGTCAGCTGCAGGACGACGTCGAGCTTCTGGCCCTTGCTGGCCAGGATGTCGTCCAGTTCCTCAACCTGCGCAGCGGTGCGCGGGTAACCGTCCAGGAGGAAGCCGTCCTTGACGTCGTCTTCCGTCAGCCGGGCGCGCACCATCTTGTTGGTGACGGAGTCCGGAACAAAGTTTCCGGCGTCGATGTACTTCTTGGCCTCGACGCCCAGCGGTGTTTCGTTCTTTACGTTGGTCCGGAAGATGTCACCGGTGGAGATTGCCGTGACTCCCAGCCGCTCCGAAATTCGGGCGGCCTGGGTACCTTTACCGGCGCCGGGAGGCCCGATAATGAGCATTCTTGTCATCGCAATAACCCTTCATAGTGACGTTGCTGCAGTTGTGCATCAATCTGTTTGACTGTTTCGAGCCCCACGCCAACCATGATGAGGATCGAGGTTCCGCCGAACGGGAAGTTCTGGTTGGCTCCGATCGCCACCAGGGCGATCAGCGGAATCAGGGCGACAATGCCCAAGTAGATGGCGCCGGGCAGAGTGATGCGGGAAAGCACGTACTGCAGGTACTCGGCGGTGGGGCGGCCGGCCCGGATGCCGGGGATGAAGCCGCCGTACTTCTTCATGTTTTCGGAGACTTCCTCCGGGTTGAACGTGATCGACACGTAGAAGTACGTGAAGAACACGATCAGCAGAAGGTAGACCGCCATGTAGACCGGGTGATCGCCCTTGGTCAGGTAGTTGTTGATCCAGACCACCCATCCCGGCGGAGTGCCTTCGGAGGGAGTGTTGAACTGGGCGATCAGCGACGGCAGGTAAAGCATGGAGGACGCGAAGATCACAGGAATCACGCCGGCCATGTTGACCTTGATCGGGATGTAGGTGTTGGTGCCGCCGACGGTACGGCGTCCGACCATCCGCTTGGCGTACTGGACCGGGATGCGCCGCTGGGACTGTTCGACGAAGATCACGAGGGCCACCACCAGCACACCAAGGGCCAGGACGCCCAGGAAGACCGTCCAGCCCTGGGCGCTGAGGATCGCACCGAGGGAGCTCGGGAAACCGGCGGCAATGGACGTGAAGATCAGCAGGGACATGCCGTTGCCGACGCCCTTTTCCGTGACCAGTTCACCCATCCACATGATGAGGCCGGTGCCGGCGGTCAGCGTGATGATCAGGAGCAGGATCGTGATGATGCTGTCGTCCGGGATGATCGGCACGGAGCAGGCGTTGTTGAACAGCGCACCGGTGCGGGCCAGGGAGACCACCGTGGTGGCATTGAGCAGGCCCAGGGCAATGGTCAGGTAACGCGTGTACTGCGTCAGCTTTGACTGGCCCTGCGCGCCTTCCTCATACAATGCCTGGAAGTGCGGGATCACAACGCGCAGCAGCTGAACGATGATGCTGGCGGTGATGTACGGCATGATGCCCAGGGCAAAGATGGAGACCTGCAGCAGGGCGCCGCCGCTAAATAGGTTAACGAATTCGTAGAGGCCACCCGAAGTGGCACCCAGAGCTAAGCACTGCTGTACATTGCCGTAGTCAACACCCGGGGCCGGGATAAAAGCACCCATGCGGAAGATAGTGATGATTCCCAGCGTAAACAACAGCTTGCGTCGCAGGTCTGGCGTCCGGAAAGCCCGGCCAATAGCGCTAAGCAAGCGTCCTCCTGAATGAGATCTGAAGTATATGAAGTCCGATTGGACTGGTAACAAAAACAGAGTCTATCCGCTCAAGCTCCGTACAACGTTAACGGAGCCCGCGGCGTGGTAGTGCCTTAAAACAAAACTAAACCCCCGGCGGGCCGCATTGCGACCCGCCAAGAGTTTAGTTCACGTCCTGCTTGCCGCGCAGGCGACGTCGGGGGCCGGTTTCCCGGCCGCCCGACGTCGCTGCACGAAACGGACACGGTGCTTAGAGCGCCGTGGTCGTTCCGCCTGCTGCGGTGATCTTCTCTGCCGCACTGGCGGAGAAGGCATCGGCGGTGACATTCACCTTGACGGTGATGTCGCCGGTTCCGAGGACCTTGACGGGCTGGTTCTTGCGAACGGCACCCTTGGCAACCAGATCGGCAACCGTGACGTCGCCGCCTTCGGGGAACAGCTCCGAGATCTTGTCCAGGTTTACAACCTGGAACTCGACGCGGAACGGGTTCTTGAAGCCGCGAAGCTTCGGCAGGCGCATGTGCAGCGGCAGCTGGCCGCCGGCAAAACCGGCCTTGACCTGGTAACGCGCAGCCGTACCCTTGGTACCGCGGCCTGCAGTCTTACCCTTGGAACCTTCACCGCGGCCAACACGGGTTTTGGCCGTCTTGGCACCGGGTGCCGGACGCAGGTGGTGGACCTTGAGCGCGTGCTCGTTGTTGTTTTCTTCGGCCATGTTAATTCGCCTCCTCAACCTTCACGAGGTGCGGAACCGTGTTGATCATGCCAACGGTCACGGCGTCTGCGGTACGAACGGTGGTAGCACCGATGTGTCGCAGGCCCAGTGAGCGCAGCGTGTCCTTCTGATTCTGCTTACCACCGATGGTGGACTTAATCTGAGTAATCTTCAGGGTTGCCGTGCTGACGGCAACGTTCTTCGGAGTAGTCATCAGGCACCTGCCTTCTGCATGTTGCGGAGCATCGCAGCAGGCACAACCTCGTCCAGCGGCAGGCCGCGGCGTGCAGCCACTGCCTGAGGCTCTTCGAGGCGCTTCAGCGCATCAACCGTGGCGTGCACGATGTTGATGGCGTTGGAGGACCCGAGCGACTTGGACAGTACGTCGTGGATGCCGGCGCATTCGAGAATGGCGCGGACCGGACCACCGGCAATAACACCGGTACCCGGGGAAGCCGGACGCAGCAGGACGACGCCTGCAGCAGCTTCACCCTGGACCAGGTGCGGGATGGTTCCACCGATGCGCGGGACGCGGAAGAAAGTCTTCTTGGCTTCTTCAACGGCCTTCGCAATTGCGGAGGGAACTTCCTTGGCCTTGCCGTAACCAACGCCGACCATGCCGTTGCCGTCACCGACAACTACCAGAGCGGTGAAGCTGAAGCGACGACCACCCTTGACAACCTTGGCAACGCGGTTGATGGTCACGACGCGTTCAATGAACTTGTCCTTCTCATCGTTGCGTCCGCCATCGCGGCCACCGCGGCCACCGCGTTCGCCGCGGCCTCCACGGTCGGAGCGCTGCTCGCCCTTGCGTCCGCCGCGGCGGTCGTCAGTGGCGGGAGCGGCGGCGTCCTTGGTCTCAGTTGCCTCAGCAGCTGTAGCTTCAGTCACCTGATTTTCCTTTTCCTTGTTTACCTCGGTCACAGTGCCAGCCCACCTTCACGTGCGCCGTCTGCAACTGCAGCAATGCGGCCGTGGTAGCGGTTACCACCGCGGTCAAAGACAACGGCTTCGACGCCGGCAGCCTTGGCGCGCTCTGCAACGAGCTCGCCAACGCGCTTGGACTTGGCGGTCTTGTCGCCTTCCAGTGCGCGCAGGTCAGCTTCCATGGTGGAAGCCGATGCCACGGTTACGCCGCGGGTGTCATCGACAACCTGGACGAATACGTGGCGGGCCGAGCGGTTTACCACCAGACGCGGGCGAGCCGCGGAACCGGAGATACGCTTGCGGATACGAAGCTGGCGGCGGTTACGCGCAGCCGACTTGCTCTTGGAATTGCGCTTCTTATTAATGCTGATGGCCATGGTTACTTACCAGCCTTTCCGACCTTGCGGCGGACAATCTCGCCGGCATAACGAATACCCTTGCCCTTGTAGGGATCGGGCTTGCGCAGCTTGCGGATGTTGGCCGAAACCTCGCCCACCTGCTGCTTGTCGATGCCGGACACTGTGACCTTCGTGGGGCCCACGACGGTGAGCGTGATGCCCTCGGGTGCCGAGACCGGAACCGGATGGCTGTAGCCCAGGGCAAACTCGAGGTCCGAGCCCTTGGCCACTACGCGGTAACCGGTACCAACGATTTCCAGGTCCTTCTTGTAACCCTCGGTCACACCAGTGATCATGTTGCTGATCAGGGTGCGGGTCAGGCCGTGAAGGGCACGGGATTCGCGCTCGTCGTTCGGACGGGCAACGGTGATGGTGTTGTCGTCAATGGTGACGGTGATCGGGCTGGGCACAGTGTGGCTCAGCTCTCCCTTGGCACCCTTGACGGATACAACGTTGCCGTTGATCGCGATATCTACTCCGGCAGGAACCGGGATGGGCAGACGTCCAATACGTGACATTTTTCTTTCCCTTCCCTGCTACCAGACGTAGGCGAGGACTTCCCCACCTACACCCTTCTTGGCGGCCTGGCGGTCGGTCAGGAGACCTGACGACGTCGACAGGATTGCGATACCCAGACCACCGAGAACACGCGGCAGGTTAGTGGACTTCGCGTAAACGCGCAGACCGGGCTTGGAGATACGACGCACGCCGGCGATGGAACGCTCGCGGTTCGGACCGAATTTGAGATCAAGGGTCAGCTTCTTGCCAACCACGGCTTCTTCTTCCTTCCAGCCGGCGATGTAGCCCTCGGCCTTCAGGATGTCAGCAACGCGCGCCTTGAGCTTGCTGTAAGGCATGGACACGGAATCGTGATATGCCGAGTTTGCATTGCGCAGACGCGTGAGCATATCTGCGACAGGATCTGTCATTGTCATTGGGCTCTTGCCCTCCCTCGTAACGGTTTCCTGCGGATATCCGGCTCAGGCGCACCTGGCCGGGAGTCCGTCGGACCTGTTACGTAGTAATTAATCTTCGGATTTGAACGGGAAGCCGAGCGCCTTCAGCAGCGCGCGTCCCTCGTCATCGGTCTTTGCGGTGGTAACCACGGTGATGTCCATGCCGCGTACGCGGTCGATCTTGTCCTGATCGATTTCGTGGAACATCGACTGCTCGGTCAGACCGAACGTGTAGTTGCCGTTGCCGTCGAACTGCTTGCCGTTCAGGCCGCGGAAGTCGCGGATACGCGGCAGAGCCAGGGTGACCAAGCGGTCGACGAATTCCCACATGCGGTCTCCACGCAGAGTTGCGTGGCAACCGATGGGCATGCCTTCGCGCAGCTTGAACTGTGCGATCGACTTGCGGGCCTTCGTGACCTGCGGCTTCTGACCCGTGATCTGGGTCAGGTCCTTGACTGCACCGTCAATGAGCTTGGAGTCCTTAGCGGCATCTCCAACACCCATGTTCACAACCACCTTGACAAGGCGGGGAACCTGGTTGACGTTCGAGTAGTTGAATTCGTCCTGCAGGGTCTGCTTGATTTCCGCTGCGTAGCGGGTCTTCAGACGGGGGACGGTCTTGGTGACGGTCTCAGTCATTAGAGGTCCTTCCCAGAGCCCTTGGCGACGCGGATACGCACAGTGCGCTCACGGCCGTCTTTTTCGACGATTTCCTGGCGGTAGCCAACACGGGTCGGCTTCTTCGTTTCCGGGTCAACCACTGCAACGTTGGAAACGTGGATGGGGGCTTCGACGGTCTCGATGCCACCGGTCTTGGAGCCCTTGGAGGACTGTCCGACCTTGGTGTGCTTCTTAACCGTGTTGACGCCTTCAACCAGAACGCGGTTGGTGTCGGTGTAAACCTTCAGAACCTTGCCCTGCTTGCCGCGGTCGCCGCCGCGGTCAGCCTTTGCACCGGTGATGACCTGAACCAGGTCACCCTTTTTGATTTTTGCCATGGACTACAGCACCTCCGGAGCCAGCGAAATGATCTTCATGAACTTCTTGTCGCGAAGTTCGCGGCCGACCGGGCCGAAGATGCGGGTACCGCGGGGGTCTCCGTCATTCTTCAAGATCACTGCAGCGTTCTCATCGAACTTGATGTAGGAACCGTCCTGGCGGCGGCGTTCCTTCTTGGTACGGACGATGACGGCCTTGACCACGTCGCCCTTTTTGACGTTGCCGCCGGGAATTGCATCCTTGACGGTGGCAACGATGGTGTCGCCAATGCCTGCGTAGCGACGGCCGGATCCACCGAGAACGCGGATGGTCAAGATTTCCTTGGCACCCGTGTTGTCGGCGACCTTCAGTCGCGACTCCTGCTGAATCACTTATTACTCCTGTCGTCGCGCCGGTTCTCAATATGAGCCTTGCGGAACGGATATGGGTGGACCCCGTAATACTGGTACTCAGCACCTCCCCGCCAGGGGTGCACCGCGGCGGACCGCGGCAAAGTGCCGAACAAGATTATCGGGCTTTTGTCTCATACGGCGGTGAGGAAGAGCAGTTCAAAACTGGACACACTTCCGCACCGCACAGACAAGATTTCAAGTTTATCGCGAAAGGGCCCCGGAAGCGAAATCGGATGATAACGCGGCCGGGGCCCTGTCGCCGGTTGGCGGTTGCCGGCGGGCTCATCCCAAGGGGATCAGCCCGCCGGCGCCCGGCCGGATGTACTGCTGGTTACTTAGCCTTTTCGAGGATCTCGACCAGGCGCCACCGCTTCGTAGCGGAGAGCGGCCGGGTTTCGGCGATCAGCACGAGGTCTCCAACGCCGGCAGCATTCTGCTCGTCGTGGGCCTTGAGCTTCGAAGTGCGGCGAAGCACCTTGCCGTACAGGGCGTGCTTGACGCGGTCTTCAACCTGAACAACGACGGTCTTATCCATCTTGTCAGAAACCACGTAGCCGCGTGCGGTCTTCCGGTCCCCGCGGGGCTCGGCTCCGTTTGCGTCAGTTGTCACTGCTGCCTCATTCTTGTTTTCACTCATTTGGCATCATCCTCAGCGACCTTGGCTTCAGCTTCAGACTCAGTAGCCTTCTTCTTGGACTTCTTCGCTGCCTTTTCAGGAGCTGCTTCCTCAACGGGAGCAACAACCTCGGGACGAATCCCCAGCTCGCGCTCACGCAGCACGGTGTAGATACGTGCGATGTCGCGCTTTACTACGCGCAGACGGCCGTGGCTTTCCAGCTGACCGGTTGCGGACTGGAAGCGCAGGTTGAACAGCTCTTCCTTGGCCTTGCGAAGTTCCTCAACGAGACGGTCCTTATCGAAGCCGTCAAGCTGCTTCGGTGCCAGTTCCTTTGAACCAATTGCCATTTCTATTCACCACCCTCGCGACGCACAATGCGTGCCTTCAACGGCAGCTTATGGATCGCCAGGCGCAGGGCCTCGCGAGCTACCTCTTCATTAACACCGGAGATCTCGAAGAGAACGCGACCCGGCTTGACGTTTGCAACCCACCACTCCGGAGAACCCTTACCGGAACCCATGCGGGTTTCGGCCGGCTTCTTCGTCAACGGACGGTCAGGGTAGATGTTGATCCAGACCTTACCGCCGCGCTTGATGTGGCGCGTCATGGCAATACGTGCAGCTTCGATCTGGCGGTTGGTGACATACGCAGGCGTCAAAGCCTGGATGCCCCACTCGCCGAAGCTGACTGCGGTGCCGCCGGTTGCAGCGCCGGAACGACCCGGGTGGTGCTGCTTACGGAACTTGACTCGACGTGGGATAAGCATTTAAGCCTGTCCTCCTTCTGCTGCGGGGGCAGCTGCCTCAGCGGCCGGAGCCTCTGCAGCAGCAGGAGCGGCAGCCTTGTCGCCGCGCTCGGGACGACGACGACGGTCGCCGCCACGGTCTCCGCGGTCAGCCGGGCCACGGCCCGGACGGTCGCTGGAGCGGCCGCGGGACGGTGCAGCAGCCTGCTGTGCAGCCAGTTCCTTAGCGATGNCCACGGTCTCCGCGGTCAGCCGGGCCACGGCCCGGACGGTCGCTGGAGCGGCCGCGGGACGGTGCAGCAGCCTGCTGTGCAGCCAGTTCCTTAGCGGTGACGTCGCCCTTGTAGATCCAGACCTTCACGCCAATGCGGCCGAAGGTGGTCTTGGCTTCGAAGAAACCGTAGTCGATCTGCGCGCGGAGGGTGTGCAGGGGCACACGGCCTTCGCGGTAGAACTCCGAACGGCTCATTTCAGCGCCGCCCAGACGGCCGGAGCACTGGATACGGATACCCTTGGCGCCGGCACGCTGTGCGGACTGGATGGCCTTCTTCATCGCACGGCGGAAAGCCACGCGGGAAGAGAGCTGCTCAGCAACGCCCTGGGCAACAAGCTGTGCTTCCATCTCGGGGTTCTTGACCTCGAGGATGTTCAGCTGAACCTGCTTGCCCGTGAGCTTCTCCAGCTCGCCGCGGATGCGGTCTGCTTCAGCGCCGCGGCGGCCGATAACGATACCCGGGCGGGCCGTGTGGATATCCACGCGGACACGGTCACGGGTGCGCTCGATCTCAACCTTGGCGATGCCGGCACGGTCCATGCCGGTGGACATGAGCTGACGGATCTTGATGTCCTCGCGGACAAAGTCCTTGTAACGCTGGCCCGGCTTGTTGCTGTCAGCAAACCAGTGCGATACGTGGTCAGTGGTGATGCCGAGTCGGAACCCGTGCGGGTTTACCTTCTGTCCCACTTAGCGTTCCTCCTCGATTTTGGGGGTTGCGACAACCACAGTGACGTGGCTGGTCCGCTTGTTGATGCGGTACGCGCGGCCCTGTGCACGGGGCTGGAACCGCTTCATGGTGGGCCCTTCGTCAACGAATGCTTCGCTGATGAAGAGGTCACCCTCGTCGAAGGCCACGCCGTCACGGTCCGCGAGGACTCGTGCGTTGGCCATGGCCGACTGAACTACCTTAAGTACCGGCTCCGATGCTGCCTGGGGGGCAAACTTCAGAATTGCCAGAGCCTCATTCGCTTGCTTGCCACGAACAAGGTTGACGACGCGCCGGGCCTTCATAGGCGTTACGCGGATATGACGCGCAATTGCCTTGGCTTCCATTGCTTTCCTTCTCTCGTCTTCTGCCGAAAGAGCAGCGCCTAGCGGCGCTTGCCCTTGCGGTCGTCCTTCACATGGCCGCGGAATGTCCGCGTCAGAGCGAATTCGCCGAGCTTGTGCCCGACCATCGACTCGGTGACAAACACCGGAATGTGCTTACGTCCGTCATGAACGGCGATCGTGTGCCCGAGCATGTCGGGGATGATCATCGAACGACGGGACCACGTCTTGATGACGTTCTTGGTGCCCTTTTCGTTTTCGGCCGCTACCTTAAGGAACAGGTGCTGGTCGACGAAGGGGCCTTTCTTCAGGCTGCGTGGCATGTTTCCAGGCTCCTATCGCTTGTTCTTGCCGGAACGACGGCGACGCACAATGAGGTTGTCGCTCTCTTTATTGGGGCGGCGTGTGCGGCCTTCGCGCTTACCGTTCGGGTTGACCGGGTGGCGTCCACCGGAGGTCTTACCTTCACCACCACCGTGCGGGTGGTCGACCGGGTTCATGGCGACACCGCGGACGGTCGGGCGTACGCCCTTCCAGCGCATACGGCCGGCCTTACCCCAGTTGATGTTCGACTGCTCGGCATTGCCGACCTCGCCGATGGTTGCGCGGCAGCGTGCGTCAACGTTGCGGATTTCGCCGGAAGGCAGTCGCAGCTGGGCGAAGCGGCCTTCCTTGGCAACAAGCTGAACCGATGCACCGGCGGAGCGGGCCATCTTGGCGCCGCCGCCCGGACGCAGCTCAACTGCGTGGATGGTGGTACCCACGGGGATGTTGCGCAGGGGCAGGTTGTTGCCGGGCTTGATATCAGCGCCGGCTCCGGCCTCTACGTGGTCGCCCTGCTTGAGCTTGTTCGGAGCGATGATGTAACGCTTGGTGCCATCAACGTAGTGCAGCAGCGCAATGCGAGCGGTACGGTTCGGATCGTATTCGATCTCGGCAACGCGAGCGTCGACGCCGTCCTTGTCGTGGCGGCGGAAGTCGATCAGACGGTACTGACGCTTGTGTCCACCACCCTTGTGCCTGGTCGTGATCTTACCGGTGTTGTTACGGCCGCCCTTTTTGGGCAACGGGCGTACCAACGACTTTTCCGGCGTCGACCGCGTGATTTCGGTGAAGTCGGCTACGCTCGAGCCGCGACGGCCCGGGGTAGTCGGCTTGTATTTACGGATTCCCATTATTTATTCCTCGTTAAAGTGGTCTCCGCCCTAGCTGAGCGGACCGCCGAAGATGTCGATTGTGCCGTCCTTCAGGGTGACAATGGCGCGCTTGGTGTTCTTGCGCTGTCCCCATCCGAACTTGGTCCGCTTGCGCTTACCGGCACGGTTGATGGTGTTGATCGAGTCGACCTTGACGGAGAAGATTTTCTCCACGGCCAGCTTGATCTCGGTCTTGTTGGAGCGGGGGTCGACCAGGAAGGTGTACTTACCTTCGTCGATCAGGCCGTAGCTCTTTTCCGAAACGACGGGTGCAAGCACTACGTCGCGAGGGTCCTTAGCGGTGGTCGCGCTCACTTGGCGTCCTCCTTGACAGTGTTCTTGCCGACGAACTCGTCGTAGGCAGCCTTGGTGAAGACCACGTCGTCGGCAACCAGCACGTCGTACGTGTTCAGCTGATCTACGTAGATCACGTGAACAGCGGTGAGGTTACGCACGGACAGTGCAGCAACGTCGTTGGCGCGCTCGATGACAACGAGCATGTTCTTGCGCTCGGTAAGTGAACGCAGGGACTCGCGTGCAGCCTTGGTGGACGGCGTTTCGCCGGCTACCAGGGTTTCCAGCACGTGGATGCGGCCGTTGCGTGCCCGGTCGGAGAGTGCTCCGCGAAGTGCGGCGGCAATCATCTTCTTGGGGGTGCGCTGGCTGTAGTCGCGGGGCGTCGGTCCGTGAACCACGCCACCACCGGTCATGTGAGGAGCACGGATGGAACCCTGACGGGCGCGGCCGGTACCCTTCTGCTTGAACGGCTTGCGGCCTGCACCGGAGACCTCTGCGCGGGTCTTCGTCTTGTGCGTACCCTGGCGGGCAGCTGCAAGCTGAGCAACTACTACCTGGTGCAGAAGCGGAACGTTCGTCTGAACGTCGAAGAGCGCTGCGGGGAATTCAACAGTGGTTTCGTTAGCCATGAGACTAAGCTCCCTTCACGGCGGTGCGTACGAGGACGACCTGGCCGCGGGCGCCGGGAACGGCACCCTTGATCAGAAGCAGCGA
The DNA here is from genome assembly GCF_058269295.1 of Arthrobacter sp. TJ-58. Lineage (NCBI taxonomy): Bacteria > Bacillati > Actinomycetota > Actinomycetes > Micrococcales > Micrococcaceae > Arthrobacter > Arthrobacter sp. TJ-58. Next base: position 475,844 of record NZ_JBZCNM010000002.1, on the reverse strand, counting down.
CTTCTCAGCGTCCACACCGTGAACCGTGAGGTTCATCGTGGTGTGGCGGACGGCGCCCATACGGCCAGCCATCCGAACGCCCTTGAAGACGCGGCCCGGGGTGGATGCGCCACCGATGGAACCGGGCTTACGGTGGTTCTTGTGTGCACCGTGGGAGGCACCGACGCCGTGGAAGCCGTGACGCTTCATGACACCGGCAAAGCCCTTGCCCTTGGAGGTTCCGGTGACGTCGACCTTCTGGCCGGCTTCGAAAATCTCAACGGAGAGTTCCTGGCCCAGCTCGTAGGTGTCGGCGTCTGCGGTGCGCAGTTCAACAACGTGGCGGCGAGGCGTAACGCCTGCCTTTTCAAAGTGGCCGGCCAGCGGCTTGGTCACCTTGCGCGGGTCGATCTGGCCGTAGCCGATCTGAACGGCGGTGTAGCCGTCCTTTTCCGCGTTGCGCAGCTGAGTAATGACGTTGGAGTCAGCCTGGACAACCGTGACGGGGATGAGCTTGTTGTTCTCGTCCCAGACCTGGGTCATGCCCAGCTTGGTGCCCAGAAGGCCCTTGACCTGGCGTGTAAGTGAAGTAGACATAAGTATCCGCTCCCCCCCTACAGCTTGATTTCGATGTTCACGTCTGCAGGCAGGTCAAGACGCATCAGCGAGTCAACGGCCTTAGGCGTGGGGTCAATGATGTCGATCAGACGCTTGTGCGTGCGCATTTCAAAGTGCTCGCGGCTGTCCTTGTACTTGTGCGGCGAACGGATAACGCAGTACACGTTCTTTTCCGTGGGCAGCGGCACGGGGCCTACTACCGTTGCGCCTGCACGCGTGACCGTCTCAACGATCTTCCGTGCTGATACGTCGATGACCTCGTGGTCATACGACTTCAGCCGGATGCGGATTTTTTGTCCCGCCATGGCGTCGTGCCTCTTTCTTCGAGTATTGCTCTCTGTACAGTTTTTGTACCTAGCTGCCTTTACGGCCTGGCACTCCTCCAACAGACTGAATCCGGATAAATCCGGGTTCCTCACCCTGCCGAGGCTCCGACCCCCGCGCTCGGGCGTGTCGCGGATGCTGTATCTGCGACGCCCTGGGCAAGATTGGGGGCGGGTTATATATGGGCTTTTCCCCTGAAGGATTCGACCCTGCATCAGGCATTATCCTGACCGGGACGCAATCTCATCACGTTCCTTTTGCCGATCTGTTCAGATCAACCGGAGACATGTGGGCACAAAAGCGCTTGAACAACTTCTCTAGTCTGCCAGAACGGCGGCGATAGCGCCAATCGGCGGCATCGCTGCCGTCGGGCCCGCCGCGGTCATCCGCAGCTGTTTGGCCCTGTATTGCTTTGTCCGGACTCTGGGTGCGAGCACCCCTGCGCCATTGGCCTCCGCGTATGCGGCTGCCGTGGCCGGCCCTTGTCCGCTAAGCCAACGTTCCCCAGTTTAGCGCAGGGCAATGGCCGCGGAAAACCGCGGACAGCGCAGCCCCTTGCGCCTAGGGCCGGCGGTTTGATCGGCGAATCCGCTTTGTCCGGTCAATTTCACGGCGAAAAGTGCGCCGTCCCCAGACAACGGCTCCGGCCACAGCCACAATAACGGCAAGAATGATCAACAGTTCCATCAGACGATCCTAGACCAACCGCTGTCCGGTCCACAGACAGTGCGGCGAACGGAGGTTAGGGACCGGACTCCGCGGCAGCGTCTGTCCGCACCCGGTTCAACCGCCAGACGGCGAGGGCAATCAGTGCCGCGGCCAGCAGCGCCAGCAGCAGAAAGGTGTAACCGCGCAGGTACCAGAGGACGGCAAAGGCGACTCCGGCCGCTCCCCACACCGTAAAAACCCTCCTGCTGGTCAGGACTCCGAAGACCAGCAGCCCGGCATGGGCCAGCAACGCCCACACCTGTTCACCGGCATCGGCACTCGCCACTGTGGTCAATCCTGTGCCGGAAAGCAGTGCCGCTGATACCGACAGGACGACAGTTGCGCGTTGTCCGCGGTTCCGCAGAAACTCGTAGCAGGCAAGCACGGCCAGGGAGAGAACCCAGAATTGAAGAGCCCAAAACCATCCCATGTCCTCGGTGAAGTACCAAATGATGCGCTGTACCGCCACGGCGGCCACGAGTGCCGCTGCTTCGGCTGCGATTTCCCTGCGGGCAGGCGGAAATTGAGCGGCTGCGGCAGCTGCAGCGCAGACGAGGACCACTGATCCGTATACCGCGGAGACATTGGAGGTGGACATTGCTGCGGCAGCCGCTCCCGCGGCAATCACGCTGGCACCGGTACCAAGAATGCGCTGGCGCAGCACCGTTCCGGGATCCTGGGGCAGCACAGAGCATACGAAGCGAACGGCATACAGGCACAGGGCAGAGGTGAAGCCCGGCCACAGCTGGGCTGCACCTGGCAGCGGCCGGACTCCGAGAATGTCTTGGACCAGCCAAGCGTGGATCAGAAAGGCCGCGGCCAGGATCCCGAGAGGAGTCGCCGCAGCGAGCCACGGCATTTTCCTGGTGAAGGAAACACAGAAGCAGACACCGGCCAGCAGCAGGGCCCCCAACCCGGCAAGCAGGCTGTTGTTGTCCACCTCGGCAAGCGGCAGCACCAGAACCGGATAAGCAACGGCAGCGGCGAGCAGGGGATTGCGGATGCCGGGCCCGGCACCCCGCCGAGTCTCACCGAAGAGGGCTGCCGCCCCCAGCGCCAGCAACATTCCCGACGCTGCGGCAATGGAAAGAGGCGAGCCGGACGAGCCGGGTTCCCCCGGAGTGCCGCCGCCGGCGAAGCCAAAAACGGGTGAAAGCACCAGCGGCAGCATTCCCAGCGCATACGCCCCGGGGTAGAGGTCATTTCCGGTTCGGCTCTTCACTACGGCCGTGAGGCACACGCCGAGGAGCAGTATCAGCGACAGGGCCAGCACATGCCGTCTGGGCTGCGCACCGGTGATGAAGAAGTAAGCAAAGGGGAGCAACACCAGCACCGCGGTGCTCCCCCACCGGGCGGCCAAGGCCAGTTGTCCCAAGCCACTCTGGACAATCCGGTCCTGCAGCACCGTTCGCAGCATTTGCTGCACTGCCACCGAGACTGCAACGGCAACGAACAATCCGTGGACACTGACCTCCAGATCCGCTGCCACCAAGGCTGACAGCACCGTCAGAAGCACCTGGCCCGCCAGCAGATACACGCCCCGCACCTCCGCCCGCGCCCAGCGCATGGCCAGGAACCCGCAGTACAGCAGGCCCGCAGCGGCCAGTACTTCATACCCGCGCACGCCAAGGATTCCCGCACCCGCCGCGGCCGCGGCAGCAAAGCCTGCCGGAGCCACCCACTCAAGCCATGCCCTGACGTCAAAGAACCTGTGCAGCAACACCGATGTGAGGATGCTAACCACCAGTGCCGCTGCCAGAACGCCCAGCGTCACCGCGCTGCGGGGATCCTCCACGACGCGCAGCCACACCGTCAGCACCGGCACCAGCACCATTGCCACGCCGAGCGTTGCAACAGCCTCCCGCACCGGCCGGCCGGCAATTGTCCGGGCGACCGCAGCCGCCTGCGCAAAGAGTGTCAGTCCGGCCGCAATAGACAGCAACAGCAGATATGTCCGGGTTTGAGGCCGTGCAGCTATGAGGGTGTAGGCAAGCGGCAGCAGCACCAGCACCGCGACGCTCCCCCACTGGGCGACCAGCGCCAGCTGTCCCATGCCAATGCCGGCGAACCGGTCCTGGAGCACCGTACGCAGCATTTGCTGCGCCGCCACAGACACCGCAACGACAATAAACAACCCGTGAACGCTGACTTCCAGATCAGCCGCGGCCAGCGCCGCCAGCACTGTCAGCAGCACCTGGCCTGCCAGCAGATACACGCCTCTGGCCTGTTCCCTGGCCCAGCACATCGCCATCAAAGCGCAGTATGCCAGCCCCGCACCGGCCAGCACCTCATACCCGCGCACGCCAAGAAGTCCCGCACCCACCACGGCCGCAGCGGCAAATCCTGCCGGAGCCACCCACTCAAGCCATCCCCTGTCCGCAAAGAACCTGCGCAGGAACAACGACGTCAGGGTATTAATCACCAGTGCCGACACGAGGACTGCCAGCGTCACTGAGCTGCGCGGATCCTCCACAAAGCGCAGCCATACGGTCAGCAACGGCACCAGCGCCGCTGCGATGCCCAGAGTTGCATCAGCAAACAGCTTCGGCTTCCCCGCGGCTTCCAGATACACGGACATGGCCTGGTTCAGCAGCACCGCTGACGTCGTCAGCGTCAAAGACCAGATCCAGACGTCCGTTGCTCCGGCTCCCCCTGTTTCCAGGGAAGCAACCGCCAGGACGGGCACCAGGGCGGTGGCCGCGGCCCGTGCCGCCAGGGCAAAGCTCTGGCGGCAGGGGCCGGTCGCGCGCACAGCCCGGACGCACAGGTATGCAAGCAGGATCCCGCCCAGCAGGACAGCGGGCCACAGCGTTCCTCCGTCAGCATGGAAGATTCGCGGAATGAATCCGAGGATTATCGCTGCGGCTGCCGGGGCCGCGGTGGGTCCTGCAGTCAGTTTCGCCTCGGCTGTCATGAACGTCAGCAGCACCAGAACCGCCGTGGCCGTGAACACAGGGATGCTGCCGCCGGTGTGGTCCATGCCGTAGAACCCCGAGGCCAGGACCGTCAGTGCCTGAACTCCCAGCAGGACAGCGAGGTCCGCGCCGAAGAACTTCCTGCCCCCGGCGGCGTTGTAATACCGGCGCCAGGCAAACAAGCCGGCAACCTGCAGGGACAGGAGAAGGGCAAGAACCAGGAGGGCCTGGCCGGCGTCCCCGGTGAGTTTATAAGCCAGCACGCTCAGGCCGGCGGTGACGGAAATCCGGAATCCGTAGCTGTTGAAGAGACGTTCCCGACGCCTGCTCTGCAGGAGGACCACGGCGTAATAGCCGGCAAATGAGAGGAAAAGGAAGGAGAACTGCCACCCTCCCAGCTCCTTTGCAGTCAGCACCGCAACACCCGCCGTCGCCGGGACCAGGTAACGGTGGGAATGGACAAAGGCATCGAGGTAGATATTCCTGAGCCATGCCGGACGATGCATGGCCAACAGGGAGATTGCCGTGGCCAGCAGGACCGTGAACAGGAAGTACCAGACGATTCCGGATCGCATGGCGGCGCCGGAGGCCAGCGCGGTGGAAAGCAGGAAAGTCATGGACAGGTAAGCGACGACGCGGCTGTCCAGCTTCGCTGCCGCGTAGGCGAACGCTGCAGTCCCGATACCCGATGTGGCCAGCCATGCCAGCGGGGCATCGTGCAGCACAAGGTTATTCAGGGCCAGGCCCACCACCGGAATCAGCGCCAGCCCGGTTCCGGTAAATGCCACGCCGGCCGGGCGGAGCCGGCGGCTGCGGGTGTGCACGGTCAACCCGCCCCCGTAGAAAAACACTGCCACTGCCGTGACACCGGCAAAGCGTGCGGACTCGGGGATCGCCAGCCCGATAAACAGTGACGCCGCCGCGACCAGCAGCAGACAGGCAGCATAGAGCGTGATGTTGATGTTGCGCAGGTCGCGCTGTTGTTTACGGGCTTCTTCCACAGCAGCCGCTGCTGCAGCTTGTGCGGGATCCGGAAGCGGGACAGGCGGAGGAGCGGCCGCAGGCGGCCGGGCAGGGCCCGCCACCCGAGGGGTTGCCGGCGGAGGACCAGCCAGACGCGGCGTCGTTGGCGGACCGGCCGGCTGCGGCAGTTTCCGGGCGCCGGGAGTGGCGGGCAAATCAGCTGCAGCGGGTGACGAGGGTGAAGGCGCAGCAGCCCTTTCGGCGGGCGCTTTCGCGCTCACTGTGAGCACGCCTGCGCGAACGGCACCGGACGCTGTCCGGTAGCCAACGTCATACCCGTCGCCGTATGCCCGGGCAAGAAGTTCCGCCTGGTCCGGCTCCCCAAGTCCCTCGGCCTGCCCGGCCACCGCACCGGCGGCCGGTCTGCTGCCCCGAACGAACCAGCCGATGCCAAAGCCCAGCACCAGCACCAGCACCAGCACCAGCACCAGCATGACCACTATCCCCATTGCGAAACCCCCGGTAGGCGAGACCGAAACTGCTTCACAGCATAGTGGCGCCGTATGAACGCGCGGGCACTTGGTCAGTATCTGGGGATAACGGCATGCCCGGGAACCGCCGAGCTGAAGCCGCGTTAACGCAAGAACGTCCCCGCTGCTTGCGCAACGGGGACGTTCATCGGTTTGTTTCCAGGCCCGAAGGCCGGATCCTTACCGAAGATTCAGCAAGTAAATGAAATTACTTGATGATCTTGGTGACGCGGCCTGAACCAACGGTGCGGCCACCTTCACGGATAGCGAAGCCGAGGCCTTCTTCCATGGCGATGGGCTGGATGAGCTCAACGGTCATCTCAGTGTTATCGCCGGGCATAACCATTTCCGTGCCCTCAGGCAGGGTGATAACGCCGGTTACGTCCGTGGTACGGAAGTAGAACTGCGGGCGGTAGTTCGAGTAGAACGGGTTGTGGCGTCCGCCTTCATCCTTGGACAGGATGTAGACGTTGGCCTCGAAGTCGGTGTGCGGGGTAATGGAACCCGGCTTCACGATGACCTGGCCGCGCTCTACGTCTTCGCGCTTGATGCCGCGGAGCAGGAGACCACAGTTCTCGCCTGCCCATGCTTCGTCAAGCTGCTTGTGGAACATCTCGATACCGGTAACCGTGGTCTTCTGGACCGGACGGATACCGACGATCTCGACCTCGGAGTTGATGGCAAGGGTACCGCGCTCGGCGCGGCCCGTGACAACAGTTCCACGACCGGTGATCGTGAAGACGTCCTCGATCGGCATCAGGAACGGCTTGTCCTTGTCGCGGATCGGGTCCGGCACGTTGTTGTCAACGGCGTCCATCAGCTCTTCAACGGAAGCAACCCACTTCGGGTCGCCTTCCAGAGCCTTGAGGCCGGAGACACGTACGACGGGAGCGTTGTCTCCGTCGAATTCCTGGGAGCTCAGCAGTTCGCGAACTTCCATTTCAACGAGGTCCAGCAGTTCCTCATCGTCGACCATGTCGGACTTGTTCAGTGCGACCAGCAGGTAGGGAACACCAACCTGGCGGGCGAGCAGAACGTGCTCGCGGGTCTGAGCCATCGGACCGTCGGTAGCGGCAACCACGAGGATTGCGCCGTCCATCTGAGCTGCACCAGTAATCATGTTCTTGATGTAGTCAGCGTGACCGGGGGCGTCTACGTGTGCGTAGTGGCGCTTCTCGGTCTGGTACTCGATGTGCGAGATGTTGATGGTGATGCCGCGCTGGCGCTCTTCAGGTGCAGAGTCGATAGCAGCGAAATCGCGCTTTTCATTCAGATCAGGGTACTTGTCAGCAAGCACCTTCGAAATGGCAGCGGTCAACGTCGTCTTTCCATGGTCAACGTGACCAATGGTGCCGATGTTGACGTGCGGCTTAGTCCGCTCGAACTTTGCCTTCGCCACGGGTTCCTCCTAGAAAGGTTGAAGACTCAATCTCCAACAGCGCTTCTCGCTGCTGAAACTGATGTAAGTCTACTGGGGGCTGTTTATTTGATGAAATTGCCGTTTATCCGCAGCAGCCTGGCGAGGCCGCTCAGTCTGGCTATGCAGCGGGCTTCCGGCCGAAGCCCTGGCCCGCTGCACACGGCTGGTGTTCCGAAGTTTCCCCCGGAACACCAACCAGGGTTTTACTCTCCGCGCGTCTTCTGAATGATCTCGTCGGCAACTGCCTTCGGGACCTCGGCGTAGCTGTTGAACGACATGGAGTACACAGCGCGGCCCTGCGTCTTGGAACGCAGGTCGCCGATGTACCCGAACATGCCGGACAGCGGCACGTGAGCGCGGATGACCTTCACGCCTGCGGCGTCTTCCATGGACTGCATCTGTCCGCGGCGGGAGTTGATGTCACCGATAACTTCACCCATGTATTCCTCAGGGGTGCGGACTTCAACATCCATCAGCGGTTCGAGCAGCACAGGGTTCGCCATGCGTGCGGCTTCCTTGAAAGCCTGACGCCCGGCGATCTTGAACGCCATTTCCGAGGAGTCAACATCGTGGTAAGCACCGTCAAGCAGGCTTGCCTTGATACCGACAACCGGGTAGCCGGCGAGCACACCATCGGTGAGCGCGCTCTGGATACCCTGGTCAACGCTGGGGATGTATTCGCGAGGAATACGGCCACCGGTGACCTTGTTCTCGAACTCGTAGAACGTGCCGTCTGAAGTGTCCAGCGGCTCGATGGCGATCTGGACCTTTGCGAACTGACCCGAACCACCGGTCTGCTTCTTGTGCGTGTAGTCATGCTTGGCCACAGCGCGCTTGATGGTTTCGCGGTAAGCAACCTGGGGCTTGCCCACGTTGGCTTCGACGCGGAATTCGCGGCGCATGCGGTCAACCAGGATGTCCAGGTGCAGCTCGCCCATACCGGCGATGATGGTCTGGCCTGTGTCTTCGTCGAGGGAGACCTGGAAGGTCGGGTCCTCTTCGGAGAGCTTCTGGATGGCCGTGGAGAGCTTCTCCTGGTCACCCTTGGTCTTCGGCTCGATGGCCACGGAAATCACGGGCTCCGGGAAGCTCATGGATTCCAGCACGATCGGGTTCTGAAGGTCGCACAGGGTGTCACCCGTGGTGGTGTCCTTCAGGCCGATTGCAGCGTAGATGTGACCCGTCGTGATCTCGTCAACCGGGTTTTCCTTGTTGGCGTGCATCTGGAAGAGCTTTCCGATGCGCTCCTTCTTCTGCTTGGTCGCGTTCATGACCTGGGCGCCGGAAGCAGCGTGACCGGAGTACACGCGGATGTAGGTCAGACGGCCGAAGAACGGGTGCGTCACAACCTTGAATGCCAGAGCCGAGAACGGAGCGGTGGCATCAGCGGCGCGTTCGAGGATGACCTCTTCGTCGCGGATGTCGTGGCCCTTGATGTTCGGGACGTCAAGCGGGCTGGGCAGGAAGTCGACGACGGCGTCAAGCATCGGCTGAACGCCGCGGTTCTTGAATGCGGAGCCGCAGAGAACCGGGTAGACCAGCGAGTTGATGGTCAGGTGGCGGATGCCGGCCTTGAGTTCCTCGATGGAGATTTCTTCACCCTCGAGGTACTTGTTCATCAGTTCGTCGCTGGCTTCGGCAACGGTCTCGATCAGTGCGGCGCGGTACTCTTCGGCCTTTTCCTGCAGGTCTGCGGGGATCGGCTCGATTTCGTACTTGGCTCCCATGGTGACATCACCCTTGGAGTCGCCGCGCCAGGTCAGGGCGCGCATTTCGAGGAGGTCAACGACGCCCTCAAATTCGCTCTCGGCACCGATGGGCAGCTGGAGAACCAGCGGCTTGGCACCAAGACGGTTGATGATCGTGTCGACGGTGAAGTAGAAGTCAGCGCCGAGCTTGTCCATCTTGTTGACGAAGCAGATACGCGGAACGTTGTACTTGTCAGCCTGGCGCCAAACAGTCTCAGACTGCGGCTCCACGCCTTCCTTGCCGTCGAATACGGCTACGGCGCCGTCAAGCACGCGCAGGGACCGCTCAACCTCGACAGTGAAGTCAACGTGACCCGGCGTGTCGATGATGTTGATCTGGTTGTTGTCCCAGTAGCAGGTGGTTGCTGCGGAGGTAATGGTGATACCCCGCTCCTGCTCCTGTGCCATCCAGTCCATGGTGGACGCACCATCGTGCGTCTCACCGATCTTGTGGTTGACACCGGTGTAGAACAGGATGCGCTCGGTGGTGGTGGTCTTGCCAGCATCAATGTGGGCCATGATGCCGATGTTGCGGACCTTGTTCAGGTCGGTAAGCACGTCAAGTGCCACGGTTTCTCCCTATATTTGGTGTTCGCCGGTTCGACTGCGTTTATCTGCTTTGGGCCCCGCACCCCGCCAAAGCGGGATGCAGGGCCTTCAGGAGTGGCCGCCGTCGGCCAGGCTTTTTACCAGCGGTAGTGGGCGAAGGCCTTGTTGGACTCAGCCATCTTGTGGGTGTCCTCGCGGCGCTTCACAGCTGCACCAAGACCGTTGGAAGCGTCCAGGATTTCGTTGCGCAGACGCTCGGTCATGGTCTTCTCGCGGCGGGCCTTGGAGTAGCCAACCAGCCAGCGCAGGGCCAGTGCAGTTGCACGGCCCGGCTTGACCTCAACCGGAACCTGGTAGGTGGCGCCGCCGACGCGGCGGGACTTGACCTCAAGGCTCGGCTTGATGTTGTCCATAGCCTTCTTCAGGGCTGCAACGGGGTCTCCCCCGGTCTTCTCCTGAGCGCCTGCGAGTGCACCGTAAACAATGCGCTCAGCGGTGGACTTCTTGCCGTCTACGAGAACCTTGTTGATCAGCTGAGTGACCAGCGGGGAGCCGTAAACGGGATCCAGTACGAGCGGCCGCTTGGGGGCCGGACCCTTGCGGGGCATATTACTTCTTCTCCATCTTCGCGCCGTAACGGCTGCGAGCCTGCTTGCGGTTCTTAACACCCTGGGTGTCAAGTGCGCCGCGAACGATCTTGTAACGAACACCGGGCAGGTCCTTCACACGACCACCGCGAACGAGGACGATGGAGTGTTCCTGCAGGTTGTGGCCAACACCGGGGATGTAGGCAGTAACTTCGATGCCGCCGTTCAGGCGCACGCGGGCAACCTTACGGAGCGCAGAGTTCGGCTTCTTCGGGGTGGTGGTGTAAACGCGGGTGCAGACACCACGGCGCATCGGGCTGCCCTGGAGGGCAGGAGCCTTGGTCTTAGAGACCTTGGGTGACCGGCCCTTGCGGACCAGCTGCTGAATCGTAGGCACTTTCGTGTTCTCCGTTTTTTCTCGAGATAAATTCTCTTGGTTGCTCCGCCCCGCTGTCAGCTGTCGAAACAGCCGAGGCGATGCGCGTTAAGTCGTCGTTGCCGCAATGCCATGAAAGCTCAGAAGCTCTCACCGAAAGCGACCGTAGGCGTGCAAAAGTGTGGCATTCGTTGCACAGGAACCCTGCAACCCGGAAACAGGCCCGCTACGCTGAGCGTCCTTCATCCACTGCCACACAAACAATTGATTACCAGTCTAACAGACTTAAGCTCCGCCGCCCGCCGTTATGGGAGGAATCACATTCCACAAGCTAGCTCCCGGCCACCAGTGCGGCGGTAATCTTCGCCGACGTCTGCTGCAAATGCGGCAGCACCGCCGCCACAGCTTCTTCCAGCGTACTCCCGCCGGCGCCCAGAGTTGCCTGCATGGACGTATTGATGGCTGCAATCACATCGCCGCCGGGACCGCGGACCGGAACGGCAACAGACCGCAGCCCCGCCTCGAGCTCCTGGTCCACCACGGCCCAGCCAGCCCGGCGAACCCGGTTGATCTGTTTACGGAGAGCAGGAACGGAGGAAATGGTCCGCTCCGTGAGAGGCTCCGGCTGTACGTGGGCCAGGTACTGCTCCAGATCCGCATCCGGCAGGCCGGCCAGCAGCACCCGTCCCATAGAGGTGGCGTATGCCGGGAACCGGGTACCGACGGCGATGCCGACCCGCATCAGCCGGCGCGTGTGGATACGGGCTACGTAAACGATCTCCTGACCGTCCAGGATGGACGCGGACGTTGACTCCAAGACGGTGCGGGAGAGGTCTTCCAGCAAAGGCTGCGCCAGCTGCGGGAACGTCTGCCCCGAGAGGTAGGAATATCCCAGGTTCAGCACCTGGGCAGTCAGCTCAAACTTGCGGCCGTCGGTGCGCATGTAGCCCAAGTCCGCCAGAGTCAGCAGGAACCGCCGGGCGGTGGCGCGGGTAAGTCCGGTTCGGCGGGAAACTTCGCTGAGGGTCATGCTGACGTGGTCGGCGTCGAACGCCCGGATCACGCTCAGGCCGCGGGCCAGCGACTGGACGTGCTGGCCGCTGGCAGCGGAGTTCTCGCTCATGTCTCCCTTATGGATAACGGTGCCGGTCCTGTCTCAGGTGCCGGCCGGATCGCGGATCAGCGGAACGTCCATTGCGGCACTCAGCTCCTCGAAGCTGATTCCGTGGGTTTCGCGCACGTGCACGCCGCCGTCCTTCAGCAGGAAGACCGCTTCATTAGTGTAGACGCGGGTCACGCAGGCCACCCCCGTCAGGGGGTAGCTGCACTGGCGGACGAGTTTGCTCATTCCCTCGCGGGTGAAGAGGGACATCATGACGTAGACGTCTTTTGCGCCGGTTGCCAGGTCCATGGCTCCCCCGACCGCCGGGATGGCATCGGCGGCACCGGTGTGCCAGTTGGCCAGGTCACCCGAGGCGGAGACCTGGAAAGCCCCCAGCACGCAGACGTCCAGGTGCCCCCCGCGCATGACGGCAAAGGAATCAGCGTGATGGAAGTACGCCGCTCCCGGCAGCTCAGTAACCGGGATCTTTCCGGCATTGATCAGGTCGCCGTCGATTTCATTTCCCTGCGCTTCCGGGCCCATCCCCAGCATCCCGTTCTCAGTGTGCAGGGTGATGCCTTGTTCCGGCGCAAGGTAGTTGGACACCAGGGTCGGCTGGCCGATGCCCAGGTTGACGTAAGAGCCCGGAGCGATATCCCGCGCCACCAGTTCCGCGAGCTGAAACTTGTCCAGGCGCGCTCCGGGGTCCGTTCCGGCGGCTGTGCCTGAGAGTGAAGTGTTCATGCTGCTGCCGGCTCCTTATCCTGTGCCACGCGCACCAGGGTGTTCACGTAGATGCCCGGAGTGATCACGTTCTCCGGGTCGATTTCCCCGGTATCCACTACATCGCGGACCTGGACGATGGCGTTCGCAGCGGCCGCGGCCATGATGGGACCGAAGTTGCGGGCGGTCTTGCGGTAGACGAGGTTTCCGCTGCGGTCGGCACGCAGGGCTTTGACCAAGGCGAAGTCCGCAGCGAGCGGGGATTCAAAGACGTAGCCCCGGCCGTCGATCATCCGGGTCTCCTTGCCTTCGGCCAGCATGGTTCCATACCCGGTGGGCGTGAAGAAGCCGCCGATGCCGGCACCCGCGGCACGGATCCGCTCGGCCAGGTTGCCCTGCGGCACCAGCTCGAGTTCGATTTCTCGGGCCCGGAACTTCGCATCGAAAATCTGCGAGTCGGACTGCCGCGGAAAGGAGCAGATGATTTTCTTCACCCGGCCGGCTCCAATGAGCGCTGCCAGGCCGTGCTCGCCGTTGCCCGCGTTGTTGTTCACCACCGTCAGGTTAGCGGCCCCCTGCCTCAGCAGCGCCTCAATCAGCTCCACGGGTTGCCCGGCCTTGCCGAATCCGCCGATCATGACGGTCGCGCCGTCGGTAATGGGCGCAACGGCTTCATCCACGTCCTGCACAATCCTCAGCACGATTTCCCCTAGATTCCCGTAGTGGTTGAGTCCTGGACGTCGAGCTCTGCGAATACCTGCTGCGCCGTTTTGAACGCGGAGTTTGCGGCCGGAACACCGCAGTAGATGGCCGACTGCAGGATGATTTCCTTGATTTCATTCCGGGTCAGTCCGTTGGTCAGCGCCGAGCGGACATGCATCGCGAATTCCTCACTGTGCCCGTGGGCAATCAGTGCAGTGAGAGTAATCGCGCTGCGCATGGTCCGGGGCAGGCCCGGCCGGGTCCAGATACTCCCCCACGCGTACTTGGTGATCAGTTCCTGGAAATCTTCGGTGAACTCATCCGTGGCAGCGTTCGCCCGGTCCACGTGGGCTGCGCCGAGCACCTCGCGCCGAACCGCCATGCCCTCGTTGTACACGTCCTGCTGAGTCTTGCCTGCATCTTCAATCACGGCGTCCTACTGTCCTTCCTGGTTCGCGGCACCAAAAAAGCGGCGCAGCAGTTCGGCGGTTTCCGCCGGCTTTTCGGCGGGGAGCAGATGGGCGGCATCCCCGACGACGGCGCTGGCACCGTTGGGGGTGCGCTCGGCAATGAACTCCGCGAACGACGGCGGGGTGACCGCATCCTGCCCGCCCGCCAGTGCGAGCAGGGGCAGGGTGATGTCGCCGAGCCTGCCGCGGACATCGAATTCGGCCAGGGCTTCGCAGCAAAAGGCATAGGAGAACCGGTCTGCGTCCTGGAGGGAGTGCAAAAGCGCAGCGGAGGCGGCTGGCTCCCGATCGATGAAACCGGGGGCGAACCACCGCTCGGCGGAACCCGTCAGGACCGCTGGGGTGCCCTGGTTTCGGACCGTTTCGGCGCGCCCGGCCCAGCCGTCAGCATCGCCGATCTTGGCGCCGGAGCACAGGATCGCCAGCCCCTCGAAGTCGGCGGAGTGGTCCAGCCCCAGCTGCAGTCCCACGGCCCCGCCCAGAGAGACTCCGGCGTAGTACACGCTTTGCTGTTCAGTGATGTCACCGCCGGCACGTGCTCCGGCAACCAGCACGGCAACACTGTCGGACAGGTCGGCCACGCTGAACGGTTCGGCTGCCGCGGGGCTGAGGCCGTGTCCGGGAAGGTCCCAGGCAATCACAGTGAATGGTTCCAGCGCAGTTGCGGCCGCTGACCACAGTGCCGCGGCGGAGGTGCCCAGTGAGGGACCGGCGATCAGGACCGGAGCAAGCGGGCCGGCGGTGCTGAGCAGGCGGGCCTTGAGGACGGGCTGACTCACCGGGAGCTCCTTACAGGGGCGGCGACGGGGTAGGCGGCGAGAATTCGGTCAATCAGGGCTGCGGCCTCACCGACGTAGTTGGCGGGATTCAACTGTGCGGCAAGCTCGGCATCGGACAGCATCTCGGCCGGCACTGCCTTCCTGAGCAGTGCAGCCAGTGAATCGCCGGTGGTCTGGGAGGCGGTGACGAAGGCTTGCATACGGGCCTTGCCGCTGCCTGGTCCGGCTTCTTCCAGCAGCGGCGCGACTGTGGCCATGAGCCGTTCGCTGACCACCAGCGGCCCGGCCGCGGCCAGGTTCTCCCGCAGTGCGTCGGTGTTTACAGTGAGGCCTTCCGTCAATTCCGCCAGCTTCCCGGCTGCCCCCGAGGCCAGCCGCAGCAGGGAACGCAGCGCCTGCCACTCCGCGTGCCAGGAGCCGCCGGGACGCTCGTCGTCGGCCGCTCCGGCTGCTGTCTGGAGCTGCACGCCGAAGCCCGGCCCCGCCAGCGCGGCACTGCGGATGAGCACGGACAACACCGGGTTCCGTTTTTGCGGCATGGCCGAGGACCCCCCGCGGCCGGCCGCCCGGGGCTCGGACACCTCTCCCACCTCGGGCCTGCTCATCAGCAGGACGTCATTGGCGATCTTGCCGGCAGCCGCCAGCAGGTCCTGCAGGGCGGCACCGACTGCGGTGACGGGCAGCCGGTTTCCCTGCCAGGGCGCGGGTGGCGCAGCCAGTCCCAGCCGGACGGCAAGCTCGTCGGCAAGCTCCAGCGGTGCGGCTGCTGATCCGCCGGCGTCCACAGCAGTGCGCAGGGCGGCGAGTGTGCCGGACGCGCCTCCCCACTGCAGCGGCAGGCGGGCGGCTGCGGCTTCGAGGGCTTCGGCCGCCTGTCCCATCCCCTGCAGCCACTGGGCGGCGCGGAGGCCGAAGGTAGTTGGCAGCGAATGCTGGGTGAGCGTGCGGGCCACGCAAAGGGTGCTGCGGTGCTCCGCGGCGAGTCCGGCCAGAGCGGACATGGCTCGCCGCGCATCACCGAGGATGCCGTCCAGTGACTCCGCTGTGATCAGCATCAGCGCAGTGTCCAGGATGTCCTGGCTGGTGGCAGCAGTGTGCACTGCCTCCGCCGCTGCCGGGGAGGTTTGCCGCACCTGAGCTCGAAGATCTGCGAGAAGGGGGATCACCGGGTTGCCTCCGCCGGCGGACCGGGCGGCCAGGGATGCGGGGTCGTACAGTTCCGCGCGGCAGGAGGGGGCCGCGTCGTCGGGCAGCCGCGGCTCAATCACACCTGCGCCGGCCAGGACCCGCAGCCATTCCAGTTCTACATCCAGCGCTGCCTGGATGATCCGGCGGTCACCGGTTTGAGCTGCGCCGGCGGTACCTGCCCACACCGGTGACAGCAGCCCATAGTCTGCGGCGTCCGTCACGTCTGCTGATGCGGCCATCGTCTAGGCTCCGGGGAAGGTAAGGAAAACGGTTTCGTTTTCGCCCTGCAGGAAGATGTCGAACCGCAGCCCGCCGTCGGTTTCCCGTTCGGCAATAAGGCTGTTGCGGCGCTCCCGGGGCAGGGATGAGAGCAGCCGGTCCCCCGCCAGCGCCTGCTCGTCCTCCGGGAGGTAAATGCGGGTGTGCAGCTTGTTGGTTAACCCGCGGCCAAAGACCAGCAGCGAAATAAAGGGTGCCGCCCCTTCCTCAACGGCACCGGGATTCACGGTGGTAAAGGTGTAGTTTCCTGCTCCGTCGACGGCGGTGCGTCCCCATCCGGTGAAGGTGTAGCCGTCGCGCACCAGGGAACCGGCTTCCCGGGAAACAGTGCCGGCGGAGTCCGCCTGCCAGATCTCCAGGAGGACGTCCGGAATTGGTTCCCCGGCGCCGTCGCGCACCGTGCCGTGCAGGCGGATGGACCCGGGCAGGCCGGGGGCCAGCAGCTGGTTGTCCCGGTCAAAGGGCAGCGCGTACCCGTAGAACGGACCGACGGTCTGGGCCGGGGTCGGCTGGAGTTTCTGCTCGGGCGTCACTCTGCGTCCTCGTCTTCCATCCAGGTGCGGTTGCTGCCGCTGAGCACAATGTCCCAGGTGTAGCCGGTGGCCCATTCATGGGCTGTCACGTTGTGGTCGTAGGTCGCAATGAGTGCCTCCCGGGCCCTGGCATCGGTGATCGTCTGATAAATCGGATCCAGTGCAAAGAGAGGATCGCCGGGGAAGTACATCTGGGTCACCAGGCGCTGCGTGAAATCCGTGCCGAAGAGCGAAAAATGGATGTGGGCCGGCCGCCAGGCGTTGTAGTGGTTCTTCCAGGGATACGGTCCGGGCTTGATGGTGGTGAACTCATAGCTGCCGTCCTCGCCGGTGAGGCAGCGCCCGACGCCGGTGAAGTTAGGGTCGATCGGTGCGGGGTGCTGATCCCGTTTGTGAATGTACCGGCCGGCTGAGTTGGCCTGCCAGATCTCCACCAGCTGGTTGCGCACGGGGCGCCCGGCGCCGTCGAGGACGCGGCCCTTCACGATGATGCGCTCCCCCAGCGGTTCTCCGTTGTGTGCGACGGTGAGGTCGCTTTCCAGGGGATGGACGTCCTGGTGGCCGAATGCAGGGGACCACAGTTCAACGGACTCGGGATCGGCATGGTGCAGGTCCTTGGTGGGGTGGCGAAGGATCGAGCTGCGGTACGGGGCAAAGTCCCGCCGCGGCTGGGTCTCCGGCGGCAACCCGTCTTCCAGGCCCTTGCGGTAGGCGGAGTGAATCTCACGGATTTCCGACGAAATTTCATCTTGGGAAGCCTGGGCGGCATCCGGCCCCTCGATAACGCGGCTGTCCTGGAACAGGCCTTCATCCATTTCCATGGTTCTCCCTTGCTGGTGATCCCTGCCCTGCTGCGCCGCCGCCCGGCATTGCGTGGTTGAGATCACCCTACCCACTTGTTCGCCATGTGTACAGATGTTCACTATCCGAACAGGATGTGGCACGGGAGGAACTCCCGGAACGCAAAAGGTCCCGCACCAAACGGTGCGGGACCTTTCCTTACTGCAGCAGGCAGGGAAGCCGGCGGCAGCGTTGCGGGTTAGCGGAAGTCGCTGCCCATGTCGTAGTCATCCAGCGGGATGGCGTGGAACTCGGGGCTCAGGCCGCCGTCCACTCCGGCGTAGTCGAAGTCGCTGAAGGCGCTGGGGCCGGTGAACAGATTGGCCTTTGCTTCTTCGGTCGGCTCGACAGTGACCTCGGTGTAACGGGGCAGGCCCGTTCCGGCCGGGATCAGCTTACCGATGATGACGTTTTCCTTGAGGCCGAGCAGCGGATCGCTCTTGCCTTCCATGGCCGCCTGCGTCAGGACGCGGGTGGTTTCCTGGAAGGAAGCAGCGGACAGCCAGGACTCGGTTGCCAGCGACGCCTTGGTGATACCCATGAGCTCGGGACGGCCGGAAGCCGGTCGCTTGCCCTCGGAAACCACGCGGCGGTTCTCGTTCTCGAAGCGGCGGCGCTCGGCCAGCTCACCCGGGAGCAGGTCCGAATCGCCGGACTCGATCACGGTTACGCGGCGCAGCATCTGCCGGACGATGACTTCCACGTGCTTGTCGTGGATGCCTACACCCTGGCTGCGGTACACGCGCTGGACTTCGTCCACCAGGAATTCCTGTGCCTTGCGCGGGCCGAGGATACGGAGGATCTGCTTGGGATCCACCGCACCGAAGACCAGCTGCTGGCCAACCTCAACGTGATCGCCGTCGGCAACCAGCAGGCGGGCACGGCGCAGGACCGGGTACGCAATTTCTTCCGAGCCGTCATCGGGAGTGACAACCAGACGCATCTGGCGGTCGGACTCTTCGATGGTGACCCGGCCCGCGGTCTCGGAGATCGGAGCAACACCCTTAGGGGTACGTGCTTCGAAGAGCTCCTGGATACGGGGCAGACCCTGGGTGATATCTTCCGCGGAAGCAACACCACCGGTGTGGAAGGTACGCATGGTCAGCTGGGTACCCGGCTCACCAATGGACTGTGCGGCGATGATGCCCACGGCCTCGCCGATGTCCACGGTCTTACCCGTGGCCAGGGAGCGGCCGTAGCACAGTGCGCAGGTACCGACGGCGGACTCACAGGTGAGTACGGAGCGGACCTTGATGTCTGTGACACCGGCTTCGAACAGCTTTGCGATGAGGACGTCGCCCACGTCGTCGCCGCCCTTGGCCAGGACATTGCCCTGGGGGTCGACGACGTCGGTGGCCAGCGTACGGGCGTACGCCGAGTTCTCGACCTCTTCGTGCAGCTGCAGCTCACCGTTGGAGTCCGGAACCGCGATGGTCACGTTCAGGCCGCGCTCGGTGCCGCAGTCTTCCTCGCGGACAATAACGTCCTGGGAAACGTCCACCAGACGACGGGTCAGGTAACCCGAGTTGGCGGTACGCAGAGCGGTATCGGCAAGACCCTTACGGGCACCGTGGGTGGCGATGAAGTACTCCAGCACCGACAGGCCCTCGCGGTACGAGGACTTGATCGGGCGGGGGATGATCTCACCCTTAGGGTTGGCCACCAGGCCACGGATACCGGCAATCTGGCGAACCTGCAGCCAGTTACCACGGGCACCGGAAGACACCATGCGGTTGATGTTGTTTTCCTTGGGCATGTTCGCACGCATGGCCGCAGCAACTTCGTTCGTTGCCTTGTTCCAAATGTCGATGAGCTCCTGGCGGCGCTCGTCTTCGGCGATCAGGCCCTTGCCGTACTGGCTTTCAACCTTGGCGGCCTGTGCTTCGTAAACCTCCATGATGGCGGGCTTATCGATCGGCGCAGAGATGTCCGAGATGGCAACGGTAACGCCCGAGCGGGTGGCCCAGTAGAAACCGGCGTCCTTCAGGTTATCCAGCGTTGCCGCCGTCATGACCTTCGGGTAGCGCTCTGCCAGGTCGTTCACGATGGTGGACAGCTGGCCCTTGTCTGCAACCTTCTCAACCCACGGGTAATCCGCCGGCAGGGTCTGGTTGAAGATGACCTGGCCGAGGGAGGTCTGGATGAGGGCGGGAGTGCCTTCTTCCCAGCCTTCCGGAGCCGGCCGGTCCGAGGAGGGGACAAAACCGTCCAGACGGATGCTGACCTGGGCATTCAGGTCCAGCTCGCCGAGGTCGAACGCCATCAGGGCTTCGGACACGGTGGAGAAGAACCGGCCCTCGCCTGCTGCGCCTTCCTTCTTGGTGGTGAGGTGGTGCAGGCCGATGATCATATCCTGCGAAGGCAGGGTCACCGGACGGCCGTCCGAGGGCTTCAGGATGTTGTTCGAGGACAGCATCAGGATGCGGGCCTCGGCCTGGGCCTCCGGGCTCAGCGGCAGGTGTACTGCCATCTGGTCACCGTCGAAGTCAGCGTTGAACGCACCGCAGACGAGCGGGTGCAGCTGAAGGGCCTTGCCCTCCACCAGCTGCGGCTCGAATGCCTGGATACCCAGGCGGTGCAGGGTGGGTGCACGGTTGAGCAGCACCGGGTGTTCGGTGATGATCTCTTCCAGGACATCCCACACCTGCGGGCGGAAACGCTCGACCATGCGCTTGGCGCTCTTGATGTTCTGTGCGTGGTTGAGGTCAACCAGGCGCTTCATCACGAACGGCTTGAAGAGCTCCAGGGCCATCTGCTTGGGCAGACCGCACTGGTGCAGCTTCAGCTGCGGGCCAACAACGATGACGGAACGGCCGGAGTAGTCAACGCGCTTACCCAGAAGGTTCTGGCGGAAACGACCCTGCTTGCCCTTGAGCATGTCAGAGAGCGACTTCAGCGGGCGGTTGCCCGGTCCGGTGACCGGACGGCCGCGGCGGCCGTTGTCGAACAGGGAGTCAACAGCTTCTTGGAGCATGCGCTTTTCGTTGTTCACGATGATCTCGGGGGCACCGAGATCCAGCAGGCGCTTCAGGCGGTTGTTGCGGTTGATGACGCGGCGGTACAGGTCGTTGAGGTCGGACGTCGCGAAACGGCCACCGTCGAGCTGAACCATCGGGCGCAGTTCCGGCGGGATGACCGGGACAGCGTCCAGGACCATGCCCAGCGGGCTGTTGGTGGTGGTCAGGAATGCGTTGACAACCTTCAGGCGCTTCAGGGCACGCGTCTTGCGCTGGCCCTTGCCGTTCTGGATGATGTCGCGCAGCAGCTCGGACTCAGCCTGCATGTCGAAGTCCTCAAGGCGCTGCTTGATGGCTTCGGCACCCATGGAGCCCTCGAAGTACAGGCCGTAGCGGTCCCGCAGTTCGCGGTACAGGCCTTCGTCGCCCTCCAGGTCGCCGACCTTGAGGTTCTTGAAGCGCTCCCAAACCTGCTCGAGGCGCTCAATGTTGTTGTCGGCGTCGCGGCGGACCTTGGCCATCTGGCGGTCGGCGGAGTCGCGGGCCTTCTTCTTGTCTGCTGCCTTGGCGCCTTCACCCTCAAGGCGAGCAATTTCGCCCTCAAGGTCCTTGGCAATGGCAGCAATGTCAGCGTCGCGCTGGTCGACGAGGTGCTTGCGCTCCAGGTCGTGCTCGGCCTGCAGGTTCGGAAGTTCCGCGTGGCGGTTTTCTTCGTCCACCGAGGTGATCATGTAGGCGGCGAAATAGATGACCTTTTCGAGGTCCTTCGGAGCCAGGTCCAGCAGGTAGCCCAGACGGGACGGGACACCCTTGAAGTACCAGATGTGGGTTACGGGAGCTGCAAGCTCAATGTGGCCCATGCGCTCGCGGCGCACCTTGGCACGGGTAACCTCGACGCCGCAGCGCTCACAGATGATGCCCTTGAAGCGCACTCGCTTGTACTTACCGCAGTAGCATTCCCAGTCGCGGGAAGGACCGAAGATCTTTTCGCAGAAAAGACCGTCCTTCTCCGGCTTCAGGGTTCGGTAGTTGATGGTTTCCGGCTTCTTGACTTCGCCGTAAGACCAGCCGCGGATTTCATCCGCAGTGGCAAGGCCGATTCGCATGAGGCCGAACGTGGAATCGTTGGACATGGGTCCCTGTTCTCTCTTGTTCTCTAAATCTGAATGTCTCGGGTACGGGAAGGGGCTGCCGGAGGCCGATCCGCTGACGCGGACCGGCCGGCTCGGCTAAACCTCTTCTACGGAGCTGGGCTCTGCGCGGGACAGATCGATACCCAGTTCTTCCGCGGCCCGGAAGACTTCTTCATCCGAGTCACGCATTTCAATCGTGTTGCCCTCGGTGGAGAGTACTTCCACATTCAGGCAGAGCGACTGCATTTCCTTGATGAGCACCTTGAAGGACTCGGGAACGCCCGGCTCCGGGATGTTCTCGCCCTTGACGATGGCTTCGTAAACCTTCACGCGGCCATGGATGTCATCGGACTTGATCGTGAGCAGTTCCTGCAGCGTGTAGGCGGCGCCGTACGCTTCCAGGGCCCAAACTTCCATTTCACCGAAGCGCTGGCCACCGAACTGTGCCTTACCACCCAGCGGCTGCTGCGTGATCATGGAGTACGGGCCGGTGGAGCGTGCATGGATCTTGTCATCAACAAGGTGGTGCAGCTTCAGGATGTACATGTAACCCACGGAGATGGGTTCCGGGAACGGCTGGCCGGAGCGGCCGTCGAACATCTTGGCCTTACCGGAAGCACCGATCAGGCGGTTGCCGTCACGGGTCACGTTGGTGGAATCCAGCAGGCCGGTGATCTCGTCCTCGCTGGCACCGTCGAACACCGGGGTGGCAACCGTGGTGGGACCGGACTCGCGCGGCAGTGCCGGCAGGTTCTTGACCCATTCCGGATTGCCGTCGATCTTCCAGCCCTGCTTGGCAGCCCAGCCCAGGTGGATTTCCAGAACCTGGCCCACGTTCATACGACCCGGAACACCCAGGGGGTTCAGGACGATGTCAACGGGGGTTCCGTCTTCCATGAACGGCATGTCTTCGATCGGAAGGATCTTGGAGATGACGCCCTTGTTGCCGTGGCGGCCGGCCAGCTTGTCGCCGTCCGTGATCTTGCGCTTGTGCGCCACGTAGACGCGCACCAGCTGGTTCACGCCCGGGGGCAGCTCGTCGTCGTTGTCGCGGTCGAAGATGCGGACACCGATGACCGTGCCGGACTCGCCGTGGGGAACCTTCAGGGAAGTGTCGCGGACTTCGCGGCTCTTCTCGCCGAAGATGGCGCGCAGCAGGCGCTCTTCCGGAGTCAGTTCCGTTTCACCCTTGGGGGTGACGCGGCCAACCAGGATGTCGCCGGCTTCAACCTCGGCACCGATGTGGATGATGCCGCGCTCGTCCAGCTGGGAGAGCACTTCCTCGGACACGTTCGGGATGTCACGGGTGATTTCCTCGGCACCAAGCTTGGTGTCGCGGGCATCAACTTCGTGCTCCTCGATGTGGATGGAGGTCAGGACATCGTCGGAGACCATGCGCTGCGAGAGGATGATGGCATCTTCGTAGTTGTGGCCTTCCCATGACATGAATGCCACGAGCAGGTTCTTACCCAGAGCCAGTTCACCCTGGTCCGTGGAGGGACCGTCGGCGATGATGCTGTTGACCTCGACGCGTGCGCCTTCGGAAACCAGTACCCGCTGGTTGTACGCGTTGCCCTGGTTGGAGCGTGCGAACTTCATGATCGGGTAGTTGGACTCGGTGCCGTCGTCGTTCATGACGGTAACGAGCTCAGCGGAGACCTCGGTGACAACACCGGGCTTGACGGCGGTAACGGAGTCACCGGCGTCAACGGCGGCGTACTTCTCCATGCCGGTACCCACAACGGGGCGCTCGGAACGGAGCAGCGGCACAGCCTGGCGCTGCATGTTCGCACCCATGAGGGCGCGGTTGGCGTCATCGTGTTCCAGGAACGGAATCAGGGCCGTAGCCACCGACACCATCTGGCGCGGGGAGACGTCCATGTACTCGACGCCTTCGGGCTCAACGAGAACGGGCTCGCCGGAACCGCCGCGGGCACGGACGAGGACGAGGTCCTCGGCAAAGTGCTGGTCTTCGCGCAGCGGAGCGTTTGCCTGGGCAATGGTGCGCTCAACTTCGTCATCAGCGGTCAGGTAATCAACCTGGTCGGTGACAACGCCGTCGATGACCTTGCGGTACGGGGTCTCGATGAAGCCGAACGCGTTGATCCGGGCGTAGGACGCCAGCGAACCGATCAGACCAATGTTCGGGCCTTCAGGGGTTTCGATGGGGCACATGCGGCCGTAGTGCGAGGGGTGGACGTCTCGGACTTCCATGCCTGCGCGGTCACGGGACAGACCACCCGGGCCCAGCGCGGACAGGCGGCGCTTGTGCGTCAGTCCGGCGAGCGGGTTGTTCTGGTCCATGAACTGCGAGAGCTGGGAGGTTCCGAAGAACTCCTTGATCGCTGCCACGACGGGGCGGATGTTGATCAGCGTCTGCGGCGTAATGGCCTCGACGTCCTGGGTGGTCATGCGCTCACGGACAACGCGCTCCATGCGGGACAGGCCCGTGCGGATCTGGTTCTCGATGAGCTCGCCCACGGCGCGGATGCGGCGGTTGCCGAAGTGGTCGATGTCATCGACCTCAACGCGGATGTCGACATCTTCGCCGTTGCGCTTGCCCGGAACGGTCTTTTCACCGGCGTGCAGGGCAACCAGGAACTTGATCATGGCGACGATGTCGTCATTGTTCAGGACCGAAGCATCGGAATCCGTCAGCGGCTTGTCGATGCCCAGCTTGCGGTTGATCTTGTAGCGGCCAACCTTGGCCAGGTCGTAGCGCTTGGGGTTGAAGTACAGGTTGTCCAGCAGAGTCTGGGCAGCTTCAACCGTGGGCGGCTCGCCCGGACGGAGCTTGCGGTAGATGTCCAGCAGGGCATCCTCGCGGGTTTCCGTCGGGTCCTTTTCCAGGGTGGCGCGAATGGAGTCGTATTCACCGAAGGTTTCCAGGATCTGGCCTTCGGTCCAGCCCAGTGCCTTCAGCAGCACGGTGACGGACTGCTTGCGCTTGCGGTCCAGGCGGACGCCCACCTGGTCGCGCTTGTCGATCTCCAGTTCGAACCATGCACCGCGGGAAGGAATGATCTTCGCGGTGTAGATGTCCTTGTCACTGGTCTTGTCGGCGGTGCGCTCGAAGTAGGCGCCCGGCGAACGGACCAGCTGGGAAACAACAACACGCTCGGTGCCGTTGATGACGAACGTTCCCTTGTCTGTCATGAGGGGGAAGTCGCCCATGAACACGGTCTGCTGCTTGATTTCACCCGTGTTGTTGTTCATGAATTCGGCTTTAACGTACAGAGGGGCCGAGTACGTGGCGTCCCGGTCCTTGCACTCCGCCATGGTGTACTTCGGGTCGGCGAACTCCGGCTCGGAGAAGCTCAGGGACATGGTGCCCTGGAAGTCTTCGATCGGGGAGATTTCCTCGAAGATGTCAGCCAGACCGGAAGTAGTGGCAATGCCCTGCTCCCCGGTCTGCTTTGCCTTTTCTACGCGCGCTTTCCAGCGCTCGTTGCCGACAAGCCAGTCAAAGCTGTCGGTCTGCAGGGCAAGAAGATTGGGAACGTCAAGCGGTTCGTGAATCTTTGCGAATGAAATCCGGGGAGCGATGTTCTCCGGGATGTTAGCGGTTGCATTATTAGAGGTGCTCGAGGCGACCAAGAGGGATCCTTCCACAGACCTTCAGGCGTGTTTCGCGCCTCCTTCTCTGCACTAACGGACCTGGTCCGTGTGCGTCCTTGCGTCCTGCCGGGCGCGCGAAACGCTGCCTGGCACAGGACAAAGCCCACCGCTATATGAAGGCTGAAGGTTAAGAGAGGGAAGCAAATATCCACTATAGGGCATTGTGGGCAGACAAGTCTACCCGGTCCCTTACCCTGCGTCATGCTCAACCCGCCGGTCTGCTCTGGATTGGATCTCCGGAACACCGTTCTTGCGGGGAACTACAGGCTACACCGGCGCACCGCTGACGCATCGGATACAGATACCTTACCGCACGATGACCCGATTCCGTGCGTCGGGGGTGCCCTGTGCATCACCGCGCTGTGACCCTGCTCTCCACGGGCCCGATTGCTTGGCGTACCCTTGTTCCAGCGCGGAGTGTGTGCCCGGTGCCACTCCCCCTTGCGGGACCGGCGTGCTTCGGGTTCGCCCTGCGGGAACAATCGCCGGAAAACCCGAGATTTCAACTATAGATTTCAACGACGAAAGTGAATTCCCAGCCATGAGCAACCGCCCATTCCAAGATGCCGCAGCCGGAACCGACGTGGTCATTGTCGGCGGTGCCCGCACCCCCCAGGGCCGGCTGAACGGCCAGCTGGCACCGTTCACAGCCGTTGAACTTGGCGCCTTTGCCATCACGGGCGCACTGGAAAGGGCCCGCGTCCGGGCAGAAGACGTCTCCGCCGTGATCATGGGCCACGTGGTCCAGGCAGGCTGCGGGCAGAACCCTGCGCGCCAGTCCTCCATCAAGGCGGGCATCGGCTGGGACGTACCCACAGTCACGGTAAACAAGGTCTGCCTCTCGGGCTTGGCCGCAGTGATCGATGCCGCCCGGCTCATCCGGGCCGGGGAAGCCACCGTGGTGGTGGCCGGCGGGCAGGAATCCATGACACGCGGGCCGCACCTGCTGCCCGGATCCCGCCAGGGCTGGAACTACGGCAACATCGCAGCCCTTGATGCGGTGGCACACGACGGCCTCACCGACGCCTTCGACAATGACTCCATGGGTGTCTCCACGGAACGCGGCAACACCAAGCTGGCGATCAAGCGGATCGAGCAGGATGAAGTCGCCGCCGCCTCGCACCGGAGGGCCGCAGCCGCCGTCGCAGCAGGCATTTTCGACGCCGAGATTGTGCCGGTGACAGTTCCCCAGCGCCGCGGGGAACCCCTTGTCCTTTCCTCGGATGAGGGCATCCGGCCCAATACGACCACTGAAACACTGGCGGGCCTGCGCCCGGCCTTCGACGCCGAAGGCACCATCACAGCCGGAAACTCCTCCCCCCTGTCCGACGGCGCTGCCGCGCTGATCCTCACCACCCGCACCTACGCAGAGGAGAACGGCCTGGAGGTGCTCGCCGTCGTCGGCGCGCCGGGACAGGTGGCCGGCCCCGACAACAGCCTGCATTCCCAGCCCTCCAACGCTGTTTTTGCCGCCCTTGAGCGGGCCGGCTGGAGCACGTCGGATCTGGACTTCATCGAGATTAACGAAGCTTTCGGAGCGGTTGCCGTGCAGTCCCTCAACGAGCTCGGCATGGATCTGGAGCAGTGCAACCTCTACGGCGGAGCAATTGCCCTCGGCCATCCCATCGGTGCCTCCGGAGCCAGGCTGGCACTGACCGCGGCCCTCGAGCTGCAGCGCCGCGGCTCCGGGAAGGCTGCCGTTGCCCTCTGCGGAGGCGGCGGACAGGGTGAAGCGCTGCTGCTGTTCCGCGACGAAGCCTAACCCCGCATCAAGTGGCCAGCGTAAGGGCTGCCGTCGCCGCCACCACGGTAACGACGGCGGCAGCCAGGCCGGCAGCAATAAACCGTCCCCCGCGGACTCTCACGCCGAGCGAACGCATGCGGTCATACCAGAGCAGCGTCGCAAGCGAGCCCCAGGGCGTCACAATAGCGCCAAGGTTCACGCCGACCAGCAGGGATGCCAGCCGGACGGGACTCTCAGCCCACGGCTCCAGGGCAAGATAAGCAGGCAGGTTGTTCACAGCATTCGAAGCGACTGCACCTGCGCCCGCCAGCTGCAGGAGGGCGCCGAAGTCCTCTCCGGACCCCACTGCCTGAGCAAGGAACCCGGTTAGTCCCTGCGCGTGGGCGGTCTGGACCAGGACGAACAGGCTGACAGAGAGAATAACCGGCTGCACCGGCAGAATGTCCAGCCTCAGGGCAGTGCGCTGCTTGGCCAGGAATCCTCCGGCGAGCACCAGTGCCGCCAGGCCGGCGGGGATCCATACGTCGATGCCGCTGACCAGCGCGGGCAGCAGCAGGCCCACCACCACCGTGCTCAGCACGAGCAGACCGCGGTCCGGCACCGGCACCGGGTCCTGCGGCGGCAGATAGCGTCCCCGCAGCTGCCGGCGGAAGACCAGCCACAGCAACAGGGCAGGAACCAGGATCCCGGCCAGCGCGGGAGCCCAGACAAGTCCGGCGTAGGCGACAGGATGGAGGTCCGCCCGCTGCTGGGCCAGGAGATTCGTCAGATTGGAAACGGGGAGCAGCAGGGAGGCGGTGTTAGCCAGCCACACTGTACTCACCGCAAAGATGATGGGCGGAATCCGCGCGGACCAGGCCAGGGAAATTACCAGCGGAGCAACGAGCACAACGGCCGTGTCCAGCGACAGAAAAACACTGGAAAGAACAGTCAGCGTAAGCACCAGCAGCCACAGGACAAAGTTGCGGCCGCGGCCGGCCCTCGAAATGAAGCGGGTGGCCACCCGGAACAGGCCGGCTGCATCTGCGAGGCAGCTGACGACGGTCGCTGCCGTAACGAACAGCAGGACCGGCCCTATCCGGTCCAGCAGCTCCCGGGCCTCTGACAGCGGCAGCGCGCCCGTCAGAATACAGGCAGCCGCGCTGGCAGCCAGAACCCACAGCAGCACCATCCGTGCCATAGACCCTGTTCCCTCCCCCGGCAGATTCTCCGAAGCACGCCGTCAGATCCGCATCAACCGGGTCCACAGTAGTAGCCTGCGCCAGCGCAGTGTGCATCCTCCGGACCGGCGGCTTCACGGCAGAAAGCCCGGACATGCAAAAAGGCCGCGTTCCTTGCGGAACGCGGCCTTGATGAATCCGGCAGCCGAAGCTGCGGAGGAAAATCTACTACTTGACGGTAACCGTGGCGCCGGCAGCCTCGAGGGCTTCCTTTGCCTTCTCTGCGGCTTCCTTCGTAGCGCCTTCCAGGACAGCCTTCGGGGCGCTGTCTACAACGTCCTTGGCTTCCTTCAGGCCCAGGGAAGTCAGGGCACGAACTTCCTTGATCACTGCGATCTTCTTGTCACCGGCAGCTTCGAGGATGACGTCGAATTCGGTCTTCTCTTCCTCGGCGTCGGCAGCACCGGCGGCGGGACCGGCAACTGCAACAGCAGCAGCGGTAACGTCGAAGGTCTCTTCGAAGAGCTTCACGAAGTCGGAGAGCTCGATGATGGACAGTTCCTTGAAGGCTTCAATGAGCTCTTCGTTGGTCAGCTTCGCCATGGTGTGGCGTCCTTCCTATAAGTGGTGCGCGGGCACCTTATTGGTGCGTCGGCACCGGAGTGTGGATTGGAAGAGCGATTACTCTTCGGTGGCTGCTTCTGCGGCCGGAGCTTCTTCTGCGGCGGCCGGAGCCTCTTCCGCGGCGGGAGCAGAATCGCTTCCCTCTTCAAGCTTCACGCGCAGAGCGTCGACCGAGCGTGCCAGCATGGACATCGGTGCCTTGAGGACACCGGCGACGCGTGCAAGCTGGAGCTCACGGGATTCAAGGGCAGCCAGAGCGGCAACACCGGAAGCGTCCAGGGCATTGCCCTCGAAGACACCGGTCTTGATGATCAGCTGCGGGTTGGTCTTGGCAAAATCCGTCAGGCTCTTTGCAGCTGCAACTGCGTCACCCTTGATGAAGGCGATTGCAGTAGGGCCGGCAAGCTGGCCGTCGAACGCGTCGATGCCGGCTTCCTTGGCTGCAATGCCAGTCAGGGTGTTCTTGACGACCGAGTACTTGGTGTCCTGGCCGAGCGAACGACGCAGCTCCTTGAGCTGTGCAACGGTGAGCCCGCGGTATTCGGTTAGGACAGCAGCGGTTGATTCCTTGAAATCGGTGGTGATTTCTTCAACTGCCGTTACCTTTGTTGGCGTTGCCATAACCCTCCTTCCGGGGAATAGTGCCGGTGGATCGGGTCCCGAACATAAAAAACGCCCCGGGCAGATGCACGGGGCTTAGCAGCAGGCACGCGTTGAGGCGCACCATGTGGCTGAGTTCGTTCACCTGCGCAGGCCGCCCTCTGAAGGGACTTTCGGATGTCCGATCAACCGGAGTCCACCCGCGGTCCCGGAGATCCAGGATGAGAGTGGGATTGAAAGCACATCGACCGACGGTCTTTGGTATATCCAGCGTACGGGAGATTTCCCGGCGGGACAAATCCGGTCCGGTCAGGCTTGGGGAACTACCTTCTGCCACTCCCCGGAGTATCCCACCGCAGCGAAACCGAGCATCTCATTGATGGACAGCATGTATCCGTTCTCGGCCGCGTTCCAGGTCCAGATACGCGAGGCGCCGGGAAGTGCCTCGCGCAGCCGCACCAGGTTTGCAGCCTTGAGCAGCATGCCCAGCCTGTGTCCCCGGTGCTCTTCCAGAACCAGGGTGTCATCCTGGAAGGCCACCTCAGGGTTGCTGTTGAAAACCATGAGCACCGTGTGTCCGGCCAATTGTCCGGTGGGAACGTGGCGGACAGCAGTTACCAGCTCCTCGGCGTCCATTTCACGCACCTTCCGCTCCCCCTCGCGCAGACGCGCGGCGTCCCACTGTTCCTCCTCGAGGTCCAGGCCTGCCATCGGTGCATCGGTACTCATTTTCTGCCGCAGCAGCGCATAGGCATCCACAAGGTGTTCAGGGCAGGCCCCCTGCCAGAATTCCAGGGCGTACTCCTCTGAGCTGGCAGTCGCAGCCGAGTCCAGCAGTTCCTGCCAGTCAGTGGTGCCTGTCAGGTCCAGACGGCTCACGCGTTCCACTTGCTCCAGGTCAAAGTTCCGGTCCGCGGCGAAGCATGCGGCGCCGTCCCTGGGAATAGCCCCGGTCCCGCTCTTCGGGGCCAGCATGGAAGAGGCAACAACGCCGGCGAACACCGGATGGTCGGTTTCCGCCAAAAGGGTCGTTCGCCCGTCGGCTGCCGCCGCCTGTTCAGCTGCTGCATACAACCGGTAGCCCAGGCCGCAACGGCGGAAAGCCGGAGCCACGCTCACATGCACCCAGGCAGAGTGGGTGTTATCCATCAGCGGCAGTTTCAGCGTGGCCACCCCCGCCAGCTCATCACCGACCCATGCCCCGAGCAGGAGCCGCCGCCGCATCGGTGAAGGGTGGAAGCCAGCCAGCTGCGTCGCAGGCGCGTCCCGAAAGTCGTCGTTGCCCCAGATCTCCCGCAGATTCGCATTCAGGAGCTCGACCGCGGCAGTGAAGCCCGCCGCGGCAGGATCAGCTGAATCCAAGCTCGCAGGAATGGACATCAGTGCTATCTCTGCAACTGGAAGTGTCATGGCCCACATCCTGCCCGACCTGGAGCCAGAGCACAAAAAAGCGGCCGCAGCGAAATGCTGCGGCCGCCTCTAAGACAGATCCGGGACGCGGGCGCCCCTAAGCCGGACTATGCGTCGGCAAGAACCTTGGTGACGTTCGGGTCAACGGAGATGCCCGGGCCGAAGGTGGTGGAAACGGTTGCCTTCTGGATGTAGCGTCCCTTGGCCGCGGACGGCTTCAGGCGCAGAACTTCTTCAAGGGCTGCGGCGTAGTTCTCGGCCAGCTTCTGCTGATCGAAGGACACCTTGCCGATGATGAAGTGAAGGTTGGAGTGCTTGTCAACGCGGAAGTCGATCTTTCCGCCCTTGATGTCGCTAACAGCCTTGGCGACGTTCGGGGTAACCGTGCCGGTCTTCGGGTTCGGCATCAGGTTACGCGGGCCGAGCACGCGGCCCAGGCGGCCAACCTTGCCCATCATGTCCGGGGTGGCAACGGCGGCGTCGAAGTCGACCCAGCCTGCTGCAACCTTTTCGATCATGTCATCGGAACCGACGAAGTCAGCGCCGGCTGCAATAGCCTGCTCTGCCTTCTCGCCCGTTGCGAAAACCAGGACGCGGGCGGTCTTACCCGTACCGTGCGGCAGGTTAACCGTGCCGCGGACCATCTGGTCGGCCTTGCGGGGGTCAACGCCCAGTCGGAAAGCAACCTCAACGGTCGCATCAAACTTGGAGGGGTTGGATTCCTTTGCCAGCTCTACAGCCTCAACCGGTGCGTACAGCTTGTCCGCATCGATCTTGGCTACAGCTGCTTCATATGCTTTGCTGCGCTTTGCCATCTGCTTTTTCTCCTTGTGCAGTTGTGGTCTGTCGGACCGCGCTCGGCCCTGCCACGCGCCGTCGTGCCCTGTGGCACGAACAGCTTTTTGAAAGTGTAAATGTTTGCTCGGCGGGCGGACCCGCCTCACGAAAAAGGCTAATTAGCCTTCTACGGTGATGCCCATGGAGCGGGCGGTGCCGGCGATGATCTTGGCAGCAGCCTTGACGTCGTTGGCGTTGAGGTCTTCCATCTTCATGGTGGCGATCTCTTCGACCTGCGCCTGGGTCAGGTTGGCAACCTTGGCGGTGTGCGGGGTTGCGGAACCCTTGGCAACACCGGCAGCCTTCTTGATCAGCTGTGCAGCCGGCGGGGTCTTCGTGATGAAGGTGAACGAACGGTCTTCGTAAACGGTGATTTCAACCGGGATAACGTTGCCGCGCTGGGATTCCGTTGCAGCGTTGTACGCCTTGCAGAATTCCATGATGTTGACACCGTGCTGGCCAAGTGCCGGACCGATCGGAGGAGCCGGGTTGGCGGCACCTGCGTTGATCTGCAGCTTGATGAGGCCGGTGACCTTTTTCTTGGGGGCCATGAAAGGGTCCTTCTCTAAATTATGTTCCCGGGGAACAGGAGCGTCCGTCCGGGTTGGTGGCCGCCATGGCGTGGCGGCCGGACGCTGCCGGCAGGGTAAAGCGGACCTGCAGACAACGAAGTCTTTGGTACTACTGCAGTTTGGTGACCTGGCCGAAGCCAAGCGTCACCGGAGTCTCGCGCTCGAAGATGGTCACGAGGACCACCAGCTGCTGCGACTCGGGCTTGATCTCGGAGATCGTGGCCTGGAGCGTCTCGAACGGTCCTTCGTTGACCGTGACGGGCTCGCCAACCTCGAAGTCCACTGCGTAGTTCGAAGATTCCTGCGCGGGCTTGCCGGCTTCGATCTTCGGGGACACCACGGTGTGCTCCAGCATGGAGTAAACCTCTTTGAGGCTCAGCGGCACCGGGTTGTGGGCGTTGCCCACGAAGCCGGTAACACCGGGAGTGTGACGCACAACGCCCCAGGAGGCGTCGGTCAGTTCCATGCGGACCAGAACGTAGCCGGGAATACGGACCCGGTTGACGATCTTCCGGGTGGTGTTCTTGATCTCGACGACTTCTTCCATCGGAACCTGGATCTCGAAGATGTTATCTTCCATGTCCATGGTCTGGATGCGGGTCTCAAGATTGACCTTCACGCGGTTTTCATAACCGGCGTAGGAGTGGATGACGTACCAGTCACCCTCCTGGCGGCGCAGTTTGGCCTTGAAGGCTTCTGCGGGATCTTCCTCGGGCTCTTCTTCTGAGTCTTCGGAGTCTGCGGAATCAGAGTTCACAACCTCGTCGGCGGCGTCGGCATCCTCTGCCGGAACGTCAGCCTCGGCGGGCGCCTCAACGGCGTCTGCTGCGGTTGTTTCATCCTCGGCATCCAGATCAGCGGTTTCGTCATTGATCTGTGATTCGAGTTCTTGCTCGGACACGTAGATTCCTGCTTTCTTCTTCAGAGCTCTATGGGGTTTGTCACTGGCTCTAGCTCAAAGGCCTGAGGTTCCTGCCCTTGGGGCGAAACGCAGGCCCGGAGTCAGCTTTCGCCGCTGCCCGAGCCGAAGATCGCCAGCGCGCCTGCACCAAAGACAAAATCCAGAACTGTCACGATAATCATCATCACGACCACGAAGGCCAGAACCACAATGGTGTATCTCAGCAGTTCCTTGCGGGTGGGAGTGACCACCTTTTTCAGTTCCGCAATAACCTGACGCAGGAAGAGCGCAATTGCCGCGAAGAAGCCGCGCTTCTTGGGCCCGCTGGAGGGGTGTCCCTTGGAGCTGCTGGCAGCTGTCTCGGTCACCATCGCCTCACTCATCTGTTCGGTTCACAGCCGCAGCATGTGCTGGGACTGCTGCTTCATGAAGGACTTCTGCTGAGCTGCCGTGATGACAGCCGTGCGCAGGGCAGACAGGACTCGAACCTGCAACCTGCGGTTTTGGAGACCGCTGCGCTACCAATTGCGCCACTACCCTATGGAAGAACCCACTGTACCGGTAATACCCCTCGTCAGCGAACCGGCGACAGGCACAGACCAGTGTCATGACTTCAACACGAAGATCAAGTCTACTCAAAGATTCGCCTCCCGTCGAACCGGCGCTCCGGACGGTGCCCAGGCAGTGTCCCAGCAGTGCCCCGGTACCATCGCGCCGAGGGTTGCGGAATGGGTTGCGGGATACGTTACGGAAAGCGTTCCGGGAGCGCCTTCGGGGCAGGCAAAAGCGGCTCACCGGCCGTTTCTTCCACCAGATGCCGACGAAAGAAACGGCGGCCGCACGCTGCTGCACCTAAACTGGAAGTGGCCGCCGGGAAGTCGGCGGCCCTGCACGCCACAGGTCCCATTGGGAATCACACTGCAACCACAGACGGGAACGCCATGCCTTCCACCGGCCGAATTTCAGAGCGCATCGCCTCCATCGCGGAGTCCGCGACCCTTGCCGTAGACGCCAAGGCGAAAGCCCTCAAAGCCGCAGGCCGCCCGGTTATCGGTTTCGGTGCCGGTGAGCCCGACTTCCCGACCCCCGGCTACATTGTCGACGCAGCAGTGGAGGCCGCCCGCAACCCGCGCTTCCACCGCTACTCCCCCGCCGGCGGGCTCCCGGAGCTGAAGCAGGCCATTGCGGACAAGACCCTGCGGGATTCCGGTTATGCCGTGGAGCCGTCCCAGGTACTGGTCACCAACGGCGGCAAGCAGGCCGTGTATGAAGCGTTTGCCACCCTCCTGAATCCCGGCGATGAAGTCCTGCTGCCGGCCCCCTACTGGACGACGTATCCCGAGGCCATCCGTTTGGCCGGAGGCATTCCGGTGGAGGTCTTCGCGGGCCCCGAGCAGGGCTACATGGTTACCGTTGAGCAGCTGGAAGCTGCCTGCACCGATAAGACCAAGCTGCTGCTGTTCTGCTCTCCCTCCAACCCCACCGGCGCCGTTTATCCCGCCGAGCAGGTTGCCGAAATCGGCCGGTGGGCTGCTGCCCGCGGGCTGTGGGTGGTCACCGATGAGATCTACGAGCACCTGACGTACGACGGCGTGGAGTTCACGTCCATTGCGACGGCGGCGCCGGAGCTGGGCGACAAGGTGGTTGTGCTCAACGGTGTAGCCAAGACCTACGCGATGACAGGGTGGCGGGTGGGATGGATGATCGCCGCCCCCGACGTCATCAAGGCTGCCACCAATCTGCAGTCACACCTGTCCTCAAACGTTGCCAACGTGTCCCAGATGGCGGCCCTGGCCGCCGTCTCCGGTCCGCTGACCGCCGTCGAGGAAATGAAGCAGGCCTTCGACCGCCGCCGCAAGGCCATGGTTGCGGCGCTTAACTCCGTTGACGGCGTCGAATGCCCCATGCCCGAAGGCGCCTTCTATGCCTATGCGGATGTGCGCGGGCTGCTCGGCAAGGAGTTCCCGGGTGTGAACGGTCCGGTCCGCCCGCAGACCTCCGCTGAGCTGGCCGCCCTGATCCTGGAGACGGTGGAGGTGGCAGTGGTTCCGGGCGAGGCGTTCGGCCCCTCCGGTTACCTTCGTCTGTCCTACGCGCTGGGCGATGAGGACCTTGCCGAGGGCATGTCCCGCCTGACGGAATTCCTCGGCGGCGCCGCCTAGAGCAGGCGCCGGTCGGCGGCCCACCGGCTGAGCTCGTGCCGGTTGGAGAGCTGCAGCTTCCTCAGGACGGCCGAAACATGGGTTTCCACCGTCTTGACGGAGATGAACAGTTCCCGGGCCACCTCCTTGTAGCTGTAGCCCCGCGCGATCAGCCGCATAACCTCCAGCTCCCGGGTGGAAAGGCGGTCGAGTTCGTCGTCGACCGCCGCCACCGCCGCCGTCCCGAAGGCATCCAGCACGAATCCTGCAAGCCGCGGTGAAAACACCGCGTCGCCGCCGGCCACCCGGACGACGGCGTCGGAGATTTCTGCGCCGGAAATCGTTTTGGTGACGTAGCCGCGGGCTCCGGCGCGGATCACGGTCACCACGTCCTCAGCCGCATCCGAAACACTCAGGGCCAGAAAGCGCGTTGTTCCGAGCAGGTCCCGGCAGCCGGCGATCACCTCCGCTCCGCCGCCGCCCACCCCGCCGGGCAGATGGACATCAAGGAGGACGACGGCGGGGCGGTGCGTGCGGATCGCGGCAACGGCCGACTCCACCGTGTCCGCCTCAGCCGTCACGCGCAGCCGGGCGTCCAGGTCAGCCTTGAGGCCTGAGCGGAAAATTGCGTGGTCGTCCACGACCACAACGTCGATGGGGGCGGTAATCATGGTTGCTCCGATACGGGGGGAGTGTCTGATGGGTGGAGAGTGTCTGATGCGGGGTGGTTCTCCGTGTTTTCCGGGGGCGTGCGGGTGAGCGGAAGCGCCAGGCGTATTTCTGTTCCGTCCGGCCCGCTGCGGATAACGGCGGTGCCCCCATGGCGCTTCATTCGACCCACAATGGATTCGCGGACACCGAGGCGGTCAGCGGGAACCTGCTGCGGATTGAATCCTTCCCCCCGGTCGCGGATAAACACTTCCGCCCGGTCCGGGGTGCATTCAACATAGACGGACACCGGGCCCGGTGCGTGCTGGGCCGCATTGATCAGCGCCGCCCGTGCGGCCAGCACCATGGCTTCCGTTGCGGAGCTCAGCGATGCATCGCCAACGGCCACCACTTCCACGGGATACCCGTATTCGTCCTCGACATGCGCTGCGGCGGCGGTGATGGCCTCGGACAGCTGACCGGCCGTTCGCGGATCGTCGAGATAGAGCCAGCGGCGCAGCTCGCGCTCCTGTGCGCGGGCAAGACGCAGAACGTCCTGCTCCGAACCGGCCCGGTTCTGGATAAGGGCAAGGGTCTGCAGCACCGAGTCGTGCAGGTGGGCGGCAATTTCGGCCCGTTCACGTTCCCGGATACGCCCTGCCCGCTCTGCTTCCAAGTCACGCCAGTACTTGACGGCCCAGGGCGCGAGGACCAGCCCCACGCCGCCCAGGACAGCGGCGGCGGCCAGCAGCCCGGCGAGCAGGATGTCCCAGGCGAAGGCGTCGGAAACCATGAGCAGCACTCCGACAATAACCAGCAGCAACCCTGCCGCCAGCCGAAGGACCCCGGACCGGCGGTCCGCGCCCGCACTGCTGATGAGTCCTGCCCGCCGGGTTTCATCAAGCTGGGACCAGGCCAGGACGGCTCCGACGGCGATTGTCCCCACTGGGAGCAGAACCGGCCAGTTCACCTGTGCGCCGAACCGCTGGGCAATGAATGCGCCCCCGACAAACAGCAGCGCCAGGCCGCCCAGAACCTCTCTGCTGGCCGCCGCCGCAACCCAGCCGGAACGGGCGGCGCGGGCAGCCTCCGGATCGGATCCGGAAGCTGCAGGATCTTGTCGGCTGAGGTACTCCGCGAAGTTCCTTGCCACACTGCGCGGGCTGCGGTCCGCCTCGGCGCCGGCAGCCGCTTCCTCGGCTGTGGGCACCAGAACCCACAGCCACGCATACAGAACCACCCCGGCCCCTCCGGCCAGCGCGAGCACCGCCATCAGCACGCGGACCAAGGTTACGGACCAGCCCAGATGCGCAGCAACGCCGGAGCAGACGCCTGCCATCAGGCGGTGATCCGGACGGAGCAGCGGAGCGAACATATCCTCATCCAAGCACGTCCTCGCCCGCATCCGGGGACGATTACGGGTCTCCAGCTGATGTTCAGGCCGTTTTCAGGGTCCGCTCAGGGAAGTCCCCGATGCGCTCCGGCTGCTGCGCAAACAAAGATGGTCTTATGAACCCGCACCCAGCAGATCCGGATTCGTCCGGCTCCCCCACTGAACCGCTGCCGCCTTTCACCCCAGCGGACAACCCCACCCTGCCGCTTCCGCCGTTTTCGGCACCGGGCTCGCACCGGGTCCCCGGGGCAGGATTCGGTTCCGGCGCCGGAACCGGAACCGACACTGCTCCCCGCCCAAACGGATTCTTCACCTGGCTCCGGTCCCTGGGCATTGTCCGCGGAGAAGAAGACCGGTGGCTGGGCGGAGTCTGCTCGGGCATCGCGGCGCGGACAGGTCTGGATCCTGTGCTGGTCCGGGGCCTGTTCATCGTGCTGGGACTGTTCGGGGGCGGTCTGCTGCTCTACGGTCTGGCCTGGGCCCTGCTGCCGGAACCGGACGGACGCATCCACACCGAGGAAGCACTGCGCGGTTCCTGGACGTCCGGAACCACCGGAGCCCTGGTGGCCTGCCTCCTGGGTGCGGGCAGCCCCAGCATCTTCTGGGCGGGCGACGGCCTTCTGGGTGGATTCTTCTGGACGCTCTTCTGGATTGTTGGGCTGGCTCTGGTGGCCTACTGGGTCTTCACCCGTTCCCGCCGCAGCCCGGAAAAGCTCCGCACCAGCCCCTCTTCAGCGGGAGGCGCCGCCGGGCCGGCGTCGGACGCTCCGCCGGCGTCGTATCGGTATGCACCCGGCACGCCGACTCCGAATCCGCCGGACTTCCCCGAACCCCGAGGGGCCAAAGCGGCAAAAATTGACCGCGGCCGGACCCGGACCTCTCCGGCCGCGGCCGAAGCGGCGCTGGTCCTGGGAGCCGTGCTGCTGGTTATCGGCACGGTCCTGACCTTGGACTATGCCGGTTACGTCAGCATTGAACATCCCGTGGCCGTGGCCCTTGCAGCCGCTGCCGTAGCCAACGGGCTCGGAATAGTCGTCCTCGGTGCGCTGGGCAGGTCCTCCGGAATCCTGGGGCTGACAGCCATCGCCGCCTTGGTTGCGGCCGGCGTTGCCGGCACCAACCTCGGTACTTACGGCACCGTCGTCGTGGCCAACCAGGCCGACTGGGTGCCCACCACATCGCAGCCTGCCGCGGCCGGCTATACGCTCGCAGGCGTCGATGGGCAGCTGGACCTGCGCTACCTTTCCAACGAAACAGACTTTCCAGTGGAGGTACCGGTGGGCCTCGCTGCGAGCGACCTCACCATCCTGGTGCCGGACAACATCCCCGTGGTGGTCCGTGCAGACATGTTTGCCGGCAGTGTAATGATCGACGACGGTGTCAGCCTCACCGATTCCAGCGGATTGTGGAAGTCATCCGACCAGCGGCTGAATGACCCGGAGGGCGAGGCCCTCGTGCTGCGCATCAAGGGAGCCGCCAGCACCGTGCTGGTGACCGTGAACGAAAGCGACTTGAACCGATGACGACCTCCCCCTCCAATATTTCCTTCGACAGCTCCTCTGACCCGGTTCCCGGCAGGCGCCCACCCCGCACATCGACCATTGTGTGGGGGCTGCTCATCACCGCCGTCGGCGCGCTTCTGCTGGCCTGGCAACTGACCGCCGTCAGGCTCGATCCGCTGGCCGTCCTGCTCGGTCTGACCCTTGGCACAGGAGCCGCCCTGCTGATCGGCGGCGCCATTGCCGCTATGGGCGGCCGCAACCGGGAACGCCCCTGACAATCGGGCGCCGAACGCGATGCTGTTTCACCCCGGGCGGAAACGCCTTCCAACCACTTCCAGAACAGGCAGTCTGTAGATTATGAACCGTTTCTTTAATATGTTGCGTTCCTCCCCCGTCCGCAGGACCCGCGGCTGGGCAGGAGGCGTCTGTGCAGGAATTGCCGACCGGTACGGCTGGGATGTATCGGCGGTGCGGATCGCCGTCCTGCTCAGCTTCCTGCTCCCGTTCGTAGGCGTTTGGACGTACCTCGCCGCTTGGCTCCTGCTGCCCAAAACCGACGGCACCATTGTCCTGGAACGCCTGCTCGGAAACCGCTAGTCCGGCGGCTCACCTGGCCCGGGGGCATCTCATTTGCCCCGTATGACGCCGGTTGAGTCCCGCTGCGATGGCTGCCGGCCCGGCGGTGGCTAGAATCGAGGCTGAAGATCCACCAGCCGCGCACAACCGAACCAGAGGTTTCAACCATGAAGATCGGCATCCTGACCAGCGGAGGCGACTGCCCCGGACTCAACGCAGTGATCCGCGGAGCGGTTTTGAAGGGGATCAAGGTTCATGATGTGGAATTCGTGGGCTTCCTGGACGGATGGCGCGGAGTGGTGGACGGCGACATCATCGACCTGCCCCGCAGCAGTGTGCGCGGCATCTCGAAGCAGGGCGGAACCATTCTGGGAACCTCCCGCACCAATCCTTTCGACGGACCCAACGGCGGACCCGCAAACATCAAGGCCACGATGGACCGGCTGGGGGTCGATGCCATCATCGCGATTGGCGGCGAGGGCACGCTGGCAGCTGCGCAGCGGCTCACCGACGCCGGGCTGAACATCGTGGGCGTCCCCAAGACCGTGGACAACGATCTGGATGCGACCGACTA
This sequence comes from Arthrobacter sp. TJ-58, assembly GCF_058269295.1. NCBI lineage: Bacteria > Bacillati > Actinomycetota > Actinomycetes > Micrococcales > Micrococcaceae > Arthrobacter > Arthrobacter sp. TJ-58. The sequence continues at coordinate 436,121 of NZ_JBZCNM010000002.1, read as the reverse complement.
CACCTTCGGCTTTGACACAGCGGTGCAGATCGCGACCGAGGCCATTGACCGGCTGCGGACCACCGGCGAATCCCACCACCGCTGCATGGTTGCCGAGGTCATGGGCCGCCACGTTGGCTGGATTGCCCTGCACTCGGGCATGGCTGCCGGAGCACACGCCATCCTGATCCCGGAGAACCCGCAGAGCCTGGACCAGATCGCGGAGTGGGTCACCCAGGCCCGGGACCGCGGCCGTGCGCCTCTTGTCGTCGTCGCTGAAGGCTTCGTCACCACCGATATGGAGTCCCCCCACTCCGAACGCGGGCTGGATGCCTTTGGCCGGCCCCGGCTCGGTGGAATCGGAGAACTGCTGGCCCCGGAGATTGAGGCCCGCACCGGCATCGAAACCCGCGCCACGGTCCTGGGCCATATCCAGCGCGGCGGCGTTCCCACCGCCTATGACCGCGTATTGGCAACCCGCCTGGGCATGGCGGCCGTGGACTCGGTCATCGACGGCCTGTGGGGCACCATGGTCGCCCTGCACGGCACGGACATCGCACACGTGGGCTTCGAGAAGGCGCTGGACAACCTCAAGACGGTCCCCCAGCGCCGGTACGACGAAGCAGCCATTCTGTTTGGCTAAACCGGCAGGCACCTTGGCAGCGGCCTCGTGCAATGGTGAACGGTGCTATGTGCAGACCGGTGTAATTTGAAACGTATGAATTTGGACCCCGGAACGATTGCGATCATTCAGCTCGCCTGGTCCCGGCGCCTCGGTCTGGCAGACGATGCACTGGCCGGTGCCCCAGACGGCACCCGCATTTACAGCGTCCAGGACCAGTCACCCAGCGTGTCCTTTACCCGGCTGTTTGGGCGCGAAGTTTTCTGCGGACCCCAATGGGCCATTCGGCGCGCACGCGGCAAGTCAGCGGACGAGCTGAGCCGGCACACTGCCCTCGCCGGCCTCTCACAGGAGTACGGCGGGCGGACGGTCAGTTCCGAACACCTGTGTTTTGCCGATTCGTTTCCGCCGCCGGTGGAGCCGGAGGACGAACTTGCCGTCAGCGAGGACCGTGGCTTAGCTGTTCAGCTGGAACGCCTGTGCCCGCCCGATGACGTGGCTGAGGCGGGCCTGGCACACCAGGAACAGCTGTTCATAGTGGTGGATGACAGTACGGACGCTGTTGTTCCCCTGGCCGGAGCGGGCTACAGCATCCGCGACGGGATCCTGGCGGACATCGTCTCACTGACCCCTCCGGCGTACCGCAGGCGGGGGCTGGGACGCCACATCACGTCCGTGGCCGTCGAGGAGTCCATGGCTGCCGGGCTGATCCCGCAGTACAGGGTTCCACTGGACAACGTTGGCGCCGCCCGGACCGCAGCAGGAGCAGGCTTCGTCGCGGCTGGCATCCGCTCGGAAGTCCGGCTGTCTTCTTAGCGCCGGCTAGAGCAGTTCCAGCAGTTCCTGCCGGGAGAAATACTCTGCGGTTGCCCGCGCGGAAGGCGTACCGGCGTCCGGATCCGCTCCGGCCGCGGCAAGGATCTTCACTATCTCCGGGTAGCCCTTGAATACGGCGCCTGCCAGCGGCGTCTGGCCCCGGTCATTCTGCGTATCCACGTGGGCGCCCCGTTCCACCAGCAAAGCGGTGAGGTCCGCATGCCCGTGGTAGGACGCGAGCATCACCAGGGTGTCCCCGGATCCGTTGGTCAGGTTCACCGGGACCCCGGCGTCCAGGTAGCCGCGGATTCCTTCGGTGTCTCCGGCCCGCGCGGCGTCAAACACCAGGCCCGCAAGCTCAATGATGTCGTCGTCGATCTCGGGACGGGGTTCCGGGGTGCTCATAGATCTCCTCTGGGGGGTGTATCCGGGTCTGACGTCTTTTTGCCGGGTGCTGCTAGGGCCGCGGTGTCCGCAGGAAGCCCGTGGCGCGTCCCACGACGGCGCCGGCGTCGGGAGCCACGATGGTTTCCTGGGCAGCCGCGTAGGGCTCGCCGTCGTCGTCGACCACCAGCTGGACGCTGGGATCCGCTGACCGTTTGATGACGGCCAAGGCAACCGCGCCCATTTCATAGTGCTGTGCCACGGACGTGACGGTGCCGATCTTGCGTTCACCCAGCAGAACCGTGCTCCCCGGGGCGGGAAGGGTGTGCTGGGACCCGTCCAGCTGCAGGAAAACGAGCCGGCGGGGCGGATGGCCCAGGTTGTGCACGCGGGCGATGGTTTCCTGGCCCTTGTAGCAACCCTTGGCCAGGTGAACCGCGGTACGGATCAGGTCCAGTTCGTGCGGAATGGTCTTCTCATCGGTTTCCGCACCCAGCCGGGGACGCCAGGCGGCAATGCGCAGGGCTTCGGAGGCCATGGTGCCGGCCAGCGAGCGGCCGGAGGCCTCCACTGCCTGTTCCAGTTCCGACGCCGGAATGAGGTACTCCTGCCAGGGTCTGTCACGTCCGGGATGGGAGTCCTCCGGCACCACTGAGTAGGCAAATCCGCCGGGGCCGACGTTGGGCCACGGATCGGTCCAGGAGCGGTACCCGGACCATTCCGGAACGGGCGAGGTGGTTCCGGCTACGGCCCAGTCGGCACTGACGTCGGCCACTTCCACCCGGAGCATGAATTTCATGCGCTGCAGGAACTCGGCAAGAGCCGGCGCTTCGGCTGCTTCGACGATCAGCCAGGCGGCGGCGCCGTCGTCGATAAGCCGTGCGTCGTGCTCGATCCGGCCCTGGACGCTCAGCAGCAGCAGCTCCGAGCTCTCCCCGGGCTGCAGGTTGGTCACGTTCTGGGAGGAGAGGGTGTTCAGCCAGCTCAGCCGGTCGGGGCCGCTGACCGTGACCACGCCGCGGTGCGACAGGTCGGTCACGGCGTTGCCCCGCGCCAGTTCGCGCTGTTCTCGCAAGGGGTCACCGTAGTGGGCGGCGACACCGGCATCAAGGCCGCCGGCTTCCACCGCGCCGTGGCGGGACAGGAGAGGGCTCACATAAGTCATAAAGCGTGCAACGTCCTTGCAGGGGCGGCTATTCCGCCCGGCAGCTGCGGTACAGGAATCAGGATTTTTTCTTGAGGATGGCGGAGGCGTGCGCCTTCAGGGCGTTGCCGCCGTCGGCCACGTCCCAGCGCCAGAACAGGTCACCGTTGACCAGGCCGAAGATCCGGGTGGCCGCGGTGTATTCCTTGGAGTTGACGCCCCGCATGACGAGGTCGGTGCTCAGCTGAATCTGCGGGCCCTTGATCTGCCCGTAGTACAGTTCGGCAATCCCGCCGGGATGAACAATGGTGGCAGTGATGTCGAAGCCCCCGCTGTCATTGCGGAGCTTCTCCACTTCGTCCGCGCTGCGCAGCGCCGGAACGATATCCGCAGGCGTCAGCCCGGGGCCGCCGTCGGCTTCATTAAGGGGACGGTCGAGCGCCCAGAAGCCCGTCTCGACGGCGAGCGGGCGCAGGACGGTGCCCTCCTCATCCGTGAGCCAGCTTTCTGCCTCATATTTCAGGTACGGCAGTCCGTTTTGGCTGAAGGTGACGCGCTGGGTGAAGTGCTCGGACTCAGCCTCACCTTCTCCCAGCCTGCCGGAACCTTCCCAGACACCAAGGAGCCAGGACAGCGGCACCAGTTCAGGGGTTAGATCTGTGGGGATCTCCATGGGCATGGCGCTCACCTGCTCCTTAGGTTGCTGCGGGTGGGTTACTTCTGCCCTTTGTACAGGCGACTGATGACCAGACCGGCAAAGCCGGCCATGGCAACGCTGGAGAGGCCCAGCAGGACGATGAAAAAGATTTCAATAGCTACAAGCGAATCCATAGCTACATCCTAACCGGAGCCGCAGACGTTTCCCCACATGACGTGCCGCTGCGCCTGCCCGGATGGAATCTTGGGCCCGCAGTGCTGCTTTGGGGATAATTCAGGGAATCAGCAGGGCGGCCATGAAGTAGACCACGGAGCCCAGCGCGACGACGGGCGCCAGTGCCAGCGCCAGCTGTCCGCGGCGGGTGGGGATGTCTTCACGGGAGAGCACCAGCCGGCGCACGGCCATGATTACCGCAGCACCGACCGCGCCCATCAACGCTGCGGCCGCGGGATGAACGCCGGCTTCGGACTGCACTACGCCTGCCAGTGCACCGGCCAGCGCGCCTGCAACAACACCCAACGGTGCGGCAATCCGGTCCGGCAGGGGGATGAGCGAGACAGCCAGGGCAACGAGGATGCCCGCCGCGGAGATGGTGAGACCGGCCGGGCTGCCGTCGGCAGCGGCGAGCCGGTCCGCTGCCACCCAGCCGGATCCGAACACCGTCAGCAGGACACCGGCAATGTTGCCAATGGTCGACTCCAGGCGCTGGGCCTGACCGGTTCCCCGGAGCAGCTGGATCAGGAAGATGGCGCCGACTCCCACCGCCGCTACGGCCGGCAGCCAGACAAGCAGGGCGGTGGCCGGGGCAACAAAGGCTGCGGCACACGCGGCTGCGCCGGCGAGCGCCAGGATTGCACCCTGGGTTTTCTTGGCAGGGACATCCAGCAGATGCGGCCAGCCGATTCCCACCAGCACCGCAAGCAGGCCGGTTACGACGGCGACTGCCGCCACTGACCAGTACGAAGCACCTACGATGCCAATGAGGGCTGCTGCCGCCAGCACCGCTACGCTCCAAAGTTTCACTTAAGCCATCCTGCCTTATTACGCGGTGCAGATGAAAGCTACAGGTCCGCCGGAGCGCCGTGGGTATACTTTCAACACTTCGCCCCCTGCGGATGTGGCCAAGCTTGTGCCCGATGATGTGCGCCCAAACTCTCGGAGGATCCATGTCGCACATACTGCTGCTGACCAACAGCCCGGGACCTTCTGTGGAGGTCCTGCCGGCGCTGGGCCTGCTGAACCACAAGGTCCAGGTGGTTCCCGCCGAGCCCACCGCCCTGCTGGACACCGAACCCAGCGACGTGGTGCTTATTGACGCCCGCAGGGATTTGGTTGGCGCCCGCTCCCTCACGCAGCTGCTCAAGGCAACGGGTCTGGACACGCCGCTGATCCTCATCCTGACTGAGGGCGGCATGGCCGCCGTGGCTGCCAATTGGCTCGCCGACGACGTCATCCTCGACTCCGCGGGCCCGGCGGAGCTGGAAGCCCGGCTGCGCCTGATGTCAGCCCGGCTCCATTCGGGATCCGACACGGCGGCATCGGAGATCCGCGCGTCCGGCGTCGTCATTGATGAGGCCAGCTACACCGCCCGCGTCAACGGCACCGCCCTGAACCTGACGTACAAGGAATTTGAGCTCCTGAAATACCTGGCGCAACATCCCGGGCGCGTCTTCACCCGGGACCAGCTGCTGCACGAGGTCTGGGGCTATGACTATTACGGGGGCACCCGGACGGTGGACGTGCATGTGCGGCGCCTGCGGGCCAAGCTGGGCCCGGACCACGAGAACCTGATCGGCACCGTACGCAATGTCGGATACCGTTTCACCCGCTCCCGCCTTGCCGGCGAATCGGCGCAGGCCGCAAGCCAGGACGCCTGAACTCTGCATGCAGGACAGGGCGTGGTATCCGGCACCCGCTTTCGCTGTTGCCGCCTTGCCCGCCGCCGTCCGGGCGCTACGCTTCTTCAATGAAAGACGAACGTGTGATGCCCTGGACCGTAGCCCTGACCAAGGGGACCCCCGAACCGGATCTGCTTGCCCAAATCCGTGAGCTGGCGGCTGCCGCCGCCGAGGCCGACGGCAATCCTCCGCTCTCCGAGCAGACCCTCGTTGACTTGCGCTCGGCCGAAACCGGCCCGAACGCACTGCTGGTTTTTGCCACCTGCGCCAATGATGAGTCCGCTGATCATTCAGCCGCCCAGGCGCTGGCCGGCGTCGCCGTCCTGACCGGCGGCACCGCGGAAGAAGCGGGAGTCCTGGAACTGGTGGTGCACCCTTCGTACCGTGAGAAGGGCGTGGGCACCGCGCTTGCGTCCTCTGTCCAGGAGCAGGTGAATGCCGGTTCCGTCCCGGCACCCCAGGCGTGGTCGCACGGAAATCATGAGGCCGCCGTCGAACTGGCCCGGATTTTCGGCTACCGTCCCGTGCGTGAACTCCTGCGCCTGCGCCTCACCCGGGGTGCGGACACCGCTGAACTGCCGGCTGCCTCCCTGCCCGAGGGCGTCTCCCTGCGCGCTTTCCGGCCCGGCGCTGATGAGGACGCTTGGCTGGCGGCCAACGCTGCAGCCTTTGCCCATCACCCCGAACAGGGCGGCATGACGCGTGCCGACCTGGACGCCCGGATGGCAGAGGACTGGTTTGATCCCGAAGGTTTCCTGCTGGCGGTCCGGGACGACGACGACGCCATCCTCGGCTTCCACTGGACCAAGGTCCATCCCGGCGCCGGCGGGCATCCGTCCATGGGAGAGGTCTACGTGGTGGGCGTGCTCCCGGAAGCACAGGGCATGGGGCTGGGACGCACCCTCACCGTTGCCGGCATCAGGCACCTGCAGGACGCCGGACTCCAGGCGATCATGCTTTACGTGGACGCCGACAACGCCCCTGCCATGGCGCTGTACAAACGGCTGGGATTTGTCCGCTGGGATGCTGATGTGATGTACGCGGCCGGCAAGGCCTAAACAGCTTGTAATGTTGATTTGACGGATATCACCCCGGGCACGAGCCCGGGGTATGTCCGAACCGCCGCCATACTGCAGGGAGAGACCATGGGATCCGATACCGCCGCTGAGCCGCACTACACTTTCGGGTCCGCGGAGTCCATGTCGGCACCCCGTGCCACGGAGGACCGGATTGATATCCCGGATTTTGGTCCGGCCCTGGTCCCCGAGGGAGATATCAGCCCGGAACGTTTCCTGGACCGCGAAATCAGCTGGCTCCACTTCAACGCCCGTGTCCTCGAACTGGCGGAAGATCCGGACCTGTACCTTCTGGAGCGGGTCAGCTTCCTGTCCATCTTTGCGTCCAACCTGGATGAATTTTTCATGGTCCGCGTGGCCGGCCTCAAGCGCCGCATTGCCACCGGGCTGGCGGTTCCCTCCGCCGCAGGCCTGAGCCCGGTTGAGCAGCTGGAGCACATCGTGGAGGCCGGCTACCGCCTCCAGCAGCGCCACGCGGAGGTCTTCGCCAAGCAGATCCGTCCCGCGCTCGCGGAGGAACAGATTTTCCTGGTGGGCTGGGACGAGCTTGACGACACGTCCAAGGCCTACCTGCACCGGCAGTTCGCGGCCAAGGTCTTCCCGATCCTCACACCCCTGGCCGTGGACCCCGCGCACCCGTTCCCCTACATTTCCGGGCTCTCCCTGAACCTGGCCGTGGTGGTCCGCAATCCGGTCAGCGGCAAGGAGTTCTTTGCCCGCGTCAAGGTCCCGGACCAGCTGCCCCGCCTGCTCTCCGTGGACGGCCCGCGCGCCGGAAACGTCGCCGGGCGGGTGGCCCGCTTCATTCCGCTTGAAGACGTCATTGCCGAGCACCTGGACCAGCTCTTCCCCGGCATGGACGTCATGGAACACCACGCCTTCCGCGTCACGCGCAACGAGGACCTGGAGGTGGAAGAGGACGACGCCGAGAACCTGCTGCAGGCACTGGAAAAGGAACTGCTGCGACGCCGCTTCGGCCCGCCCGTCCGCCTGGAAGTCACCACCGACATCAACCCCAGCATCCGCGAACTGCTGGTGCGCGAGCTGGGCGTTGAAGAGGACGAGGTGTATGCGCTGCCCGCGCCGCTGGACCTCCGGGGGCTGGCCGGCATCAGCCGGATCGACCGGGCGGACCTGCACTACCCCAAGCAGGTTCCTCACACCAGCGCGCTCCTGAAGGAATCCGAGACTTCCAAGCCGGCGGATGTGTTCGCCGCCATGCGCCGCCGGGACATCCTGCTGCACCACCCGTACGATTCCTTCTCCACGTCCGTCCAGGCGTTCCTGGAGCAGGCCGCGGCGGATCCGCGCGTGCAGGCCATCAAGCAGACCCTGTACCGCACCTCGGGCGACTCCCCCATTGTCGATGCGCTGATTGACGCCGCCGAATCCGGCAAGCAGGTGCTGGCCCTGGTGGAAATCAAGGCCCGCTTCGACGAGCAGGCCAACATTTCCTGGGCCCGCAAGCTGGAACAGGCCGGCGTGCACGTGGTGTACGGAATCGTGGGCCTGAAAACCCACTGCAAGCTCTCCCTGGTGGTCCGTCAGGAAGTGGACGGGCTGCGGCGCTACTGCCACATCGGCACCGGCAACTATCACCCGCGCACCGCCCGCTACTACGAGGACCTGGGACTGCTGACTTCCAACGAGCAGGTGGGTGAAGACCTCACGAAGCTCTTCAACCAGCTCTCCGGCTACGCCCCGAAGTCCACCTTCAAGCGCCTGCTTGTGGCTCCCCGGTCCGTGCGGTCCGGCCTGATTGACCGCATTGAGCGGGAAATCGCCAACAAGAAGGCCGGTCTTAGTGCCCGCGTCATCATCAAGGTCAACTCCATGGTGGACGAGGCGATCATCGACTCCCTGTACCGCGCCTCGCAGGCCGGTGTCCGGGTGGACGTCATCGTGCGCGGCATCTGCTCGGTGCGCCCGGGCGTCCCCGGGCTCAGCGAAAACATTACGGTCCGCTCCGTCCTGGGCCGGTTCCTGGAACATTCGCGCGTGTTTGCCTTTGCCAATGCCGGCGACCCGGTGGTGTTCATCGGTTCGGCGGACATGATGCACCGCAACCTGGACCGCCGGGTGGAGGCCCTCGTGCAGCTGGCCTCCCGGGACGACATCGCCAACCTCATCTCCCTCCTGGACCGCTACATGGACCCGACCACGGCAAGCTGGCACCTCGAAAGTGACGGCATCTGGACCCGGCACCACAAGGACGAGGAGGGCGAGCCGCTGCAGGACGTGCAGTCCTGGCTGCTCGCCTCCCGGTCCCGCCAGCGTGCCGTCGCCCGCCGCTGATGGCCATGTCCACCGAACAGCGGACTTCCATGAGTGAGCGCACCGAGGTTTCCTCTGTCCGAAGCACGAAAGGCGCGGAGGAGACGGGCGGCAAAGCCATCCCCAAGGAGGGCCCCGCCGCCTACGAAGACATCAAGGTGGTTGCTGCCGGAGGTCTGTGCTGGCGTATCCGCGGCGGGGAGCTGGAAGTCCTGATGATCCACCGCCCCCGCTACAAGGACTGGTCCTGGCCCAAGGGGAAGATCGACAGCGGCGAGACCACACCCGAGTGCGCCGTCCGTGAAGTCGAAGAGGAAGTTGGAGTGCGGATCCGGCTGGGCATCCCGCTTCCGGCCACGGTGTACCCGGTGTCCTCGGGCATGAAGATTGTCCACTACTGGGCTGCCCGCATCCAGGAGGGCAAACCCCATCCGGACGGCAAGGAAGTGGACGGAGTCCGCTGGTGCTCCCCCGCGGAAGCCCATGCCGAGCTGACCAATCCCTCGGACCGGCTGCCGCTGCGTGCCCTCGAAGAGGCCCATGCCGACGGCAGGCTGCGGACCTGGCCGCTGATCATCGTCCGGCATGCCAAGGCCAAGCCCCGCTCCTCCTGGACCCGCGCCGAGGGAGACCGCCCGCTGGCGGCGACCGGCCTGCGCCAGGCCCAGGCCGTTTCGCGGCTGCTGAGCGCCTGGCTGCCGGACCGGGTCATTTCCAGTCCCTGGGTGCGGTGCGTCCAGACGGTGCGCCCGTATGTGAAAACCCGGACTGTGAAGTTCAAGACGGTGGACGCCATTACCGAGCACAGCGCCAAACGGAAGCCGGGCAAGGCCCGCAAGGCAGTGGAAGCACTGTTCGACAAGGCCAAGCCCGTGGTGCTGTGCACCCACCGGCCGGTGCTGCCCCTGACCTTCGAGGTACTCTCCGGGCACATGCCGACGGGCCTGGCCATCGGATTGCCGGGGAAAGACCCCTACCTGGCCCCGGGTGAAGCGATTATCTGCCAGGTCAGTTCCGCCGAGGAGGGACGGATTGTTTCGTTGGAGCGGTTCCGGGCCTTCGACGACTGACCGTGACGGGCCGGCAGCTGAGCCGGCGGCCCGCGTCAGCGTGGCGCGCATCGCACTGCCGGCCGGGCCCGCTGCCCCCTTGCCGGCGTCGGCGGTGGCTAGACTGGAGCGGTGACTATCCCAACCCCGTACGAAGACCTGCTCCGCGACGTCATGGCCAACGGAACGCAGAAATCCGACCGTACCGGCACCGGAACGCGCAGCGTGTTCGGCCGCCAGATGCGCTTTGACCTCAGCGAATCCTTCCCGCTGATCACCACCAAACGGGTGCACTTCAAGTCCGTGGCCCTGGAGCTGCTGTGGTTCCTGCGCGGAGACTCCAACGTGCGCTGGCTGCAGGAGCGCGGGGTCAGCATCTGGAACGAGTGGGCGGACGACGACGGCGAGCTGGGCCCGGTCTACGGCGTCCAGTGGCGCTCCTGGCCCGCTCCGGACGGCGGACAGATCGACCAGATCGCCAAGGTGGTCGAAAGCATCCGCACCAACCCGGATTCCCGCCGGCACATCGTCACGGCCTGGAACCCGGCCGAGGTGGACAACATGGCCCTGCCGCCCTGCCACGCACTGTTCCAGTTCTACGTGGCCGACGGCAAGCTCTCCTGCCAGCTGTACCAGCGCTCCGCCGACCTGTTCCTCGGGGTCCCCTTCAACATCGCCTCCTACGCCCTGCTGACGCTCATGGTCGCCCAGCAGACCGGCCTGGAGCCCGGCGAATTTGTCTGGACCGGCGGTGACGTCCATATCTACGACAACCATGTGGATCAGGTCCGCGAACAGCTCAGCCGCGACCCCTTCCCCTACCCGCAGCTGCGGCTGGCACGGAAGCCGGATTCCATCTTCGATTACGCGCTGGAGGATTTCGAGGTGCTGGATTACCGCCACCATCCCGGCATCAAAGCTCCGATAGCAGTCTGAAAGGCCTCGTCTTGAGTGAATCCGCGGGTATCCGCTATTTCCCCACGGGCAGCGACAGCCGCGCCGAGGAGCATCCTGCCGGCATGGACCTGGACGAGGCACTGGCCGCCGCCGGTCCGTCCGGTGTACCGCAGCCGCTGGTGGGAATGATCTGGGCCCAGACGCTCGACGGCGTCATCGGCCGGGACGGCGGCATGCCGTGGCACCTGCCTGAGGACCTGGCGCATTTCAAGAGGACCACCGCCGGGCATCCCGTCATCATGGGCCGGCGCACCTGGGAGTCCTTTCCGGCCGCCTACCGCCCGCTGCCGAACCGCACCAACATTGTGGTGAGCTCCAGCGACACGCTGGCTGCGGAGATTTCCCCGGCGGGCGCCGTCGTCGTTACCTCGCTGGAACAGGCGCTGGACACTGCACGCCACAGCCCCGGCGGAGAGCAAATCTGGATTGTGGGCGGCGCGCAGCTGTACGAGGCCGCCGCCCCGCTGGCGGACGCCGCCGTCGTCACCGTCATCGATGCCAGCACGGAGGGTGATACCTACGCGCCGCATTTGGGCCCGGACTGGGGCTTCACCGCGGTCAGCCCCGCCGAGGGCTGGCACACGGCGGCCAACGGCACCTCCTACCGGATTGCCCTTTGGACCCGGGACCGGGACGCCGAGGACGGCGTCACCAATCAGCACGGCGGGCCAACCCTGCCCTAAACTGGGAAGCATGACTTTCGCAGCTACCCCTGTACCCACCGCGGGCTTCATCGGCTGGCGGGGCATGGTCGGTTCAGTCCTGATGCAGCGCATGCAGGATGAGGGCGACTTTGACCTGATCAACCCCGTGTTCTTCTCCACCTCCAACGCAGGCGGCGCCGCGCCGGCCTTCGCCGAAGGTGCCGGAGAGCTCCAGAACGCCTATGACATTGAGACGCTGGCCAAGCTGCCGATCATTGTCACGGCCCAGGGCGGCGGCTACACGTCCGAGGTTTACCCCAAACTGCGCGACGCCGGCTGGAACGGTCTGTGGATCGACGCCGCCTCCACGCTGCGCATGGAGTCGGACTCGATCATCGTCCTGGATCCGGTGAACCGGGATGTCATCGACGCCGGGCTGGCCCGGGGCGTGCGCAACTTTGTGGGCGGCAACTGCACCGTGTCCTGCATGCTCATGGGCCTGGGCGGACTGTTCCGCAACGGCCTGGTGGAGTGGGGCACGTCAATGACCTATCAGGCAGCCTCCGGCGGCGGAGCCCGGCACATGCGCGAGCTGCTGAACCAGTTCGGCTCGCTGAACTCCGTGGTTGCGGACCAGCTTGCGGACCCCGCCTCGGCCATCCTGGACATTGACCGCGCGGTGCTGGCCCAGCAGAAGAATCCGGATCTGGACACCTCGCAGTTCGGTGTGCCGCTGGCAGGTTCGGTGATCCCCTGGATTGACGCTGACCTGGGCAACGGCCAGTCCAAGGAAGAGTGGAAGGCCGGCGCCGAGACCAACAAGATCCTGGGCCGGGAGACGGCCGGACGGATTCCGTTTGACGGGCTGTGCATCCGCATCGGCGCCATGCGCTCGCACTCGCAGGCACTGACCCTCAAACTCACCGAGGACCTTTCCGTGGCGGAAATTGAGCGCATCATCGACGCGGACAACGAATGGGCCAAGGTGGTTCCCAACACCAAGGAAGCCTCCATGGCTGAGCTGACCCCCGTGGCCGTCAGCGGTAGCCTGGACATCCCGGTGGGCCGGATCCGCAAGCTGGAGATGGGCCCGCAGTACATCAGCGCCTTCACCATTGGGGACCAGCTGCTCTGGGGTGCAGCCGAACCCCTCCGGCGCATGCTGCGGATCGCAACCGGAAACCTCTAAGCCCCGCCAGGCCCCCAGGCCTCAAGCCTGCCAAGCTGCAGGCCTAACCAACCGACAAAGCGGACCCCTTCCTGAAGGAACGGGTCCGCTTTTGTCTGCCCATCGAGTGTCAGTGGCAGGTGGGAAGGTGCGGCTATGGACAAGTTCACCGTGGAAGAGATTCTCCGCACGTTCTTCACCTTCAGCGCCGAAGGCAGGCAGACAGCCACCGCAGCGCGGTACGGCAGGGTCCTGGCACAGTTGCGGCTGTACCTGGAAACGGACGGCTGGATGTACCTGACGCCGGACCGTGCCGCCCTGCTGGATCTGGAGCGGGCCTTTGCGCCGGAGAACGCCTTTGTGCGGCTCTTCGATGCCGAGGACCTGCTGTATACGCTGCACGGCTTTCTGGGGCCCCAGTGGCTGCTCCCGGGGCTGCAGGACCGCCGCACCCAGGTCAGCCTGACCTCCCGGCTGGTGCAGTGGCTCTGCAGCCGGGCGCTGGTGGACCGGTCCTGGCATGCCGGGCAGGTTCGGGACGTTCTGGCCGCGGCGGAAGTCATGCGCCGGAACCGGGGCACCCCGTCCTAGGCGGCACCGGGTTCCAGGCTGCTGCAGGTTCTGCGATGCGCAGCTGGATTCATGCAGTGCACAGCCAGACCCTGCAGTGCGCAGGGCATCCCTGCAGTGCGGTGCCGGGCCCTACAGTGAGCAGTTGATGAGCAGCGGCTCGGGATGCAGCCGGATGCCAAAGGCGTCCTCAACGCCGTCCGCCACAGCCCGCGCCACGGCCAGCAGATCCTCCGCGGAGGCATTGCCGCGGTTGGTGACGGCCAGGGTGTGCTTGGTGGACAGCGATGCCCGCCCTCCGGCCAGTTCCGTTCCCTGGCCCGTCTCCGGAAGACCGAAGCCCTTGGGGAAACCGGAACGGTCGATCAGCCAGGCTGCACTGAGTTTGACCATGCCCGGCTGCGCCACCGGATAGCGGGGTGCTTCGGGCGGCAGGTGGGCGGCGTCGGCCTCCGGAACCACAGGGTTCGTGAAGAAGGACCCGGTGCTGTAGGTGTCCGGATCCTCGGGATTCAGCACCATGCCCTTGCCTGCGCGCAACCGCAGGACCTCGCGGCGGACGTCGTCGGCAGCGGCACGCTCCCCCACCTCCACGCCCAGGGCGCGGGCCAGCTCTGCGTAGCGCACGGGTGCACTTTCCATACCCCGGGTCAGGGCAAAGTCCACGGTCAGGACCACGTAGCGCGGCGAGCCGTTGACCGTGGCCCGCTTGAGCACTGAGTCGCGGTAACCAAACTGCAGGTCTTCATTGGCGAAGTTCACAATGGTGCGGGTCTCGCGGTCCCAGGCCCGGACACCGGTGATGCTGTGCGAGACATCGGCACCGTAGGCCCCCACATTCTGGACCGGCGTCGCACCTGCCAGTCCGGGAATGCCGGAGAGCGCTTCAAGTCCGGAGCAGCCCTCACGCAGCGTTTGGGCCACCAGCTCATCCCAGGGGTGGCCCGCCTGGGCCCGCACAGTGACGGTGCCCTCATGCTCGGTGATCTCCAGGCCGCGGGTGGCGACGTGCACCACGGCGCCGTCGAACCCGGAATCGGCAATCAGCAGGTTGGAGCCGCCGCCCACCACCAGCAGCGGTTCCTTCGCTTCATCGGCGGCGCGTACCGCCCCGATCAGCTCGTCTTCGGTTTCGGCGCTGATGTAACGGCGGGCGGGACCGCCAACCCGGGACGTAGTCAGCGAGGCCAGGGGCAAAGAAGTTAGAGCACTCACCAGATCCGTACAACCGCCTGTGCCTTGACCAGGACCTTCTGGCCGTTGAACGTCACTGTGAGATCCACCCGGGCGGTTGAGTCGTCCGGGTTAAGCGCTCCGATCACTCCGGTGATATCGACGACGGCGCCTGCCTCTCCGTCGACGTCCTGCACGGGAACCGGGCGGGTAAAGCGGGTCTGGTAATCAAGGACGGCACCCGGATCGCCGATCCAGTCCGTCACCAGCTGCACGGCCGCACCCATGGTGAACATGCCGTGGGCGATGACGCCGGGCAGCTCCACGCTGCGGGCGAAGCGCTCGTTCCAGTGGATGGGGTTGAAGTCTCCGGAGGCTCCGGCGTAGCGGACCAGGTCCGCCCGGGAAATCTCCAGCGTGGCTGTGCCGATTTCCTGTCCGGTGGCGAGTTCGCTTAATGCAATCGACACGGCGTTACTGCCCTTCTCCGCGGACGAGGATGGATGACACGGCGGTGGTGATCTTCTCGCCCGCCGTGGTGGATATTTCCGATCGGGTGGTCAGCAGGGCGCCGTCGCCCATGGCCCGGACAGAATCCACATGAAGTTCGGCGACCAGTTCATCACCGGCCACGATGGGGCGGTGATGGGTGAAGCGCTGGTCCGCGTGGACCACCCGGGTGAAATCAATGCCGGCGTCCGGATCGGAAATGAGCTGCGCATCGGCCCGCTGGGCCACGATGACGGCGAAGGTGGGCGGAGCCACCAAATCCGAGTAGCCCAGGCGCTCGGCTTCCGCTACGTCGTAGTGGGCGGCGTGGCCGGCCTTGACGGCACGCGCGAACTCGCGGATTTTCTCGCGGCCCACCTGGTAGGGCTCTCCGGCGGGGTAGCTGCGGCCCTGCAGCTCGGGGTTGATGCTCATTTGCTTCCCTTCATCCTGCGCCGGGTATCCCTGGCTCGAACCACCATACCGCCGAGGTGCAGGCACATGCCCACCACAATCACGGGGGCGGCAATGTACATCAGCAGCGGAGCATCCGTCAGGGCGCCGATGAGAACCATCAACACTCCGGCGCCGGAGATAATGAGCGCGGAGACCACCAGCTTGCGGTACAGGGCGGAACCGGTCTCCCACGGGGTGTTTAGCATGCCCCCAGAATACAGGGGCGCCGCCTCAGGCCGCGAAACGGGACGTCCGTCACCTCCGCCGCACGGCGGCTCCCGGCGGCGGGTGAAAGCAACGGCTAAAAGAGCGCTGACTGCAGGGCCGGAAGCTGGCTCCGGTAGGAGCCAAGCTGCAGCCGCCTGCCCTTGAGACGGGCCAGATCCGCCAGGAAAGGTGTGTCGGAGCCGTCCACCGTGACCAGGGCCGAGGCACCCACCATCGCTTCGATGACCAGCCCGTGCTCCCCGGCGCCCGTGTCCAGCGGATAGGCAACGGCCGCGGCTGCACCCAGCACCCGGCCGGCCTGCTCTGGACGCTGCCAGGTCTCGTCCGCCACAGTGAACCCGTCGAGGCCGGATCCCGCGAGCAGCCCGCGCGCTGCGGCAGCGTGACCGGAGTTGGTGTGGTCCAGGACGGCGCCGGCCAGCGGCTGAGTCAGCGCAGCTGTCTTTGTGCCTGAGCGCACTGCCTGCACCAGTCCGGCTTCCGCCGTGACCAGGTCTTCGAGGATTCGCACCACCCGGCCATCGTCAGCGCGGGCGACGTACCGGGCGGCCACCGCGCCCTGTTCGACCAGGCGCAGGCGTTTGCGGCCCTCTGCGGCGGTGCCCACCTTGGTGGTGCCGTCCGCGAAGGTGGCGATGTACAGCCAGTGCGGCTGAGCCAGATAGAGCAACAGCCACGGCGAGGCAATTCCTGAGCGGTGGACGTTGTGGACCAGCCGCCAGTCGTCCCGGGCAAAACAGGACCCGCACTGGTAACCGCGCTCAGCGGGCGAATGCGCCGGGCAGGGCCGGGAAATCCTGCTGTGCCGGTCCTGCACCTGCACCGAGCCCAGGCAGTGCCTCAGCGCACCGCCGGCGCCGGGGAGCACCCGGTAGGACAACCGTGTTCCGGCGTCGAGCCGAAGCTGCCGGGAGGCACCGTCGGGAGAGCTCAGCGCAAGGTACGGGCCGCCGTCGTCCCAGGAAACACCAGCGCACAGATACCGGCCGGCAGCAGTGGTCACAAGCGGAGCTCCGATGTACGTCGTTAAAGCAATGGGGCGGGAGACGCTTTCGCGTTCCCGCCCCATTATCCCCGCCCGGACCGGACGGGCGCAGCGCTAACCGCCGCGTGTCCCGAAGGTTCTCAGGCGTGCTGTCCTTCGTGCTCGCCCTCGGCGATTTCTTCCAGCAGTTTGTCGTTGAAGGCCGGCAGGTCATCCGGATTGCGGCTGGTGACCAGGCCCTGGTCCACCACCACTTCCTCGTCGCTCCAGTTTGCTCCGGCGTTCTTCAGGTCCGTGGCCAGTGTGTAGTACGAGGTCACGTCCCGGCCCTTGACCACGCCGGCCTCGATCAGCAGCCACGGTCCGTGGCAGATGGATGCCACGGGCTTGTGCGCTTCGAAGAACGCGCGGGTGAAGGCCTGTGCGTCCTTATCCACGCGCAGGAAGTCAGCGTTGACTACGCCGCCGGGCAGGACCAGTGCGTCGAAGTCCTCGGCGCTGGCGTCCGCCACTGCCAGGTCAACGGTGAACGTCTCACCCTTGTCCATACCGTCGAATCCCTGGATGGTTCCAGTGGACGGCGAGACCAGGGTGGGTACGCCTCCGGCCGCTTTCACGGCCTCCCAGGGGCTGGTGAGCTCAATCTGCTCAACACCGTCGGTGAGGAGAAAAGCGACCTTCTTGCCGGAAATATCATGATCAGACATGTTGCCTCCGTTTCGCAGAGTTCCTGAGGCGGGGTCCGCACGGGAACGTAATGGTTCGGTGTCTTCACCCTAGGAAGGGAGGACCGCAATAAGCAAGCTGACTAAATTCTCAAGGGGTTCGACCGCGCAGCCACGCCAGGCTGGCCGCCAAGGGTTCCGGGCAACAAAAAAACCCCCGGAATCCTAAGATTCCGGGGGTTTTGCTGGTAGCGGTGGGGAGGCTCGATCTCCCGACCTCACGATTATGAGTCGTGCGCTCTAACCAACTGAGCTACACCGCCACTAAATGAGTGAAGCCCGTGTCCCTAAATGGCCTCTGCAAAAACAAACAGCCTTAGCAACACGGGCCCTCCCATTGAGAGCCCCGACCGGGAATCGATCCCGGGACCTCCATCTTACCAAGATGGCGCTCTACCACTGAGCTATCGGGGCAACGAGTAAATACTCTACCAGCACTTTTCGAGAACGTGAAATCGAGGAAAATCCGCGCCGATAAAGTGATCCGGCTCACTGCCGCAGAGAGGCTGGCGGCCCCTTTGCGGACCCCCGGGCGGCTGGATTTTGCCTCCCCCAAACGGCCGGAAAAGGTAAGAAGAACCAACCATTACTCAGTATGCTTAGGGAGCGAGAAAGTAGGGATAGGTGACAGATTCACCGCAGCACCCGGAAGGTGCCCTGTTGGGCGGCCGGTACTGCTTGGAAGAGAAAATCGGAGCGGGGTCCATGGGCACCGTCTACCGAGCACGGGATGAGTTCCTGGGCCGCAGCGTTGCGGTCAAACTGATCCGCTCCGCCGCTGCGACCCCTGAGGAACAGCGGCAGGCCGACGACGAGGCAAAGATCCTGGCCCGGCTGAACCACCACAGCCTGGTCACGCTGCTCGACGCCGGTACGCACCTCAGCAGCGCCGGCGAGCAGCAGGTGTACCTGGTCATGGAACTGGTTCAGGGAGCCGACCTGCGGCGGCGGCTGCAGGACGGGCCGCTGCCCGCCCGCCAGGTTGCCCAGCTGGGCTACGACCTGGCCGTGGGCCTGGACTACATGCACGGAGCCGGCGTTGTGCACCGGGACGTGAAGCCGGCCAACATCATGCTGTTCGACTACCGGGGAGACGACGAACGGCTGCGGGCCAAGCTCACCGACTTCGGCGTCGCTCTGATCGCCCGCGACCCGCAGCCCCATGGCGGAACCTTCACCGGCACCGCCGCTTATATGAGCCCCGAGCAGGCACGCGGCGACGCCGTGGGCACGCCGTGTGACATCTACTCGCTGGGCCTGGTCCTGCTGCAGTGCCTCACCGGCGTGCCCGCATATCCGGGGCCCGCCCTGGAAAGTGCTGTGGCACGCCTTCTGGACCCTCCTGCCATCCCCGACGGGGTCGAGGAGGGGTTCCGGGTGCTGCTGCGGGAAATGACAGCCCTGGCGCCCGGGGAGCGGCCCACGGCCCATGAGGTCTCGCTTGCCCTGTACGAGCTGGCCGTGGCACCGCGCGCCCGCCATCGCAAGAGTCTGCCGCTGATTCCGGCTAACGAAGCCGAGCGGCTGGAAGCGGTCCGGCGCTACAACCTGCTGGACACCCCGCCGGACGGCGCCTTTGACCGGATCACTGCCTTGGCCGCGAGGCTATTTGCCGTGCCGGTGGCCATCGTCAGCGTGGTGGACACGGACCGGATTTGGTTCAAGTCCCACCACGGAACGGATGTGGAACAGATCGCACGGGACCCGGGATTGTGCGCCTCGGCAATCCTGCAGGAGGATGCGTGGGTGGTCTCCGACGCACGCGCCGATCCCCGGACGCTGGCCAACCCCCTGGTCGCCGGGGAGTTTGGCCTGCAGTTCTACGCCGGCGTGCCGCTGCACACGCGTGAGGGGCACAATCTGGGCACGCTGTGCATTTTGGACCGGGAGCCGCGTGACTTCACCGACGAAGACGTGCGGACCCTGGAAGACCTGGCTGCCATCGTGATGAACGATCTGGAACTGCGGCTGGAGAGTCAGCGCACCCTCGCTTCCTAACCGCGCCGCTGGCCGGGCGCCTGTTGCACGACCTTGAAATGACAAAGGAAGGGCACCTCCGAAGAGGTGCCCTTCCTTTTTGCGTCAGTCCGCAGTGTCAGTGCGGCGCCTCTCGGCACCGCACCGGCTCATGCAGTGATTAGTCGCGGAAACGCGGTGCGCGGGTACCGGCCGGCTTGAAGCCGCCGCGGTCGCCGTCGCGCTTTTTGAAGCCGCCGCGGTCGCTGCCGCTGCGGTCACCGAAGCTGCGCTCGCCGTCGCGCTTCTTGAAATCCTTCTTGAAACCGCCGCGGTCGCCGCGGTCATTGAAGCCGCCGCTTTCGCGTTCGCGGGCCGGCTTGCGGCCGTTGTCCAGCTCGAGATGGATCAGCTCGCCGCCGATCCGGGTGCGGGACAGGGCGCGCAGCTGGTCCTGGCTGAGGTCGGCCGGGAGCTCGACGAGCGTGTGGTCGGCGCGGATGTCAATGCCGCCGATCTGTGCCGAGGAGAGTCCGCCTTCGTTGGCGATGGCGCCAACGATGGAGCCGGGCATGACGCGCTGGCGGCGGCCGACGGCGATGCGGTACGTTGCATTGCCCTCGGTCAGCGGGCGTGTCGGGCCGCGGGAGCCGTTGCCGTCGTTGCGGCCTTCGGAGCGCTCGCGCTGG
Source organism: Arthrobacter sp. TJ-58 (assembly GCF_058269295.1). NCBI lineage: Bacteria > Bacillati > Actinomycetota > Actinomycetes > Micrococcales > Micrococcaceae > Arthrobacter > Arthrobacter sp. TJ-58. The sequence goes on along the minus strand of NZ_JBZCNM010000002.1, from coordinate 416,181 downwards.
CGGGCCGGAGCCTGGGGAATTTCTTCCATCAGCAGCGGGCGGCCGCCCTGGGCCATAACGGCCAGGGCTGCGGCAACTTCCTCGGCGGTGACGTCGTGGTCGGCCAGGTAGGTCGTGACCAGGTCGCGGAAGACCGAGACATCCTCGGATGCCAGGGTTTCGGTGATCTGCTCGGAGAACTTCGCCAGGCGCTTGTTGTTCACAATGTCGATGCTCGGAAGCTGCATGTGCTCAACCGGCTGGCGGGTGGCCTTTTCGATGGCCCGCAGCAGGTACTTCTCACGCGGGGTCATGAAGAGGATCGCGTCGCCGGTGCGTCCTGCGCGGCCGGTGCGGCCGATGCGGTGGACGTAGGACTCCGTGTCGTGCGGGATGTCGTAGTTGATGACGTGGCTGATGCGCTCAACGTCAAGACCGCGGGCGGCGACGTCGGTGGCAACCAGGATGTCAATCTTGCCGCTGCGCAGGGCCTCGACGGTGCGCTCGCGCTGCTGCTGCGGGATGTCACCGTTGATTGCTGCCGCGAGGTAGCCGCGGGCCTTCAGCTTGTCAGCCAGGTCCTCGGTAGCCATCTTGGTGCGGACGAAGGCGATAACGCCGTCGTACTCTTCGCTTTCCAGGATGCGGGTCATCGCGTCCAGCTTGTGCGGGCCCATGACCTGCACGTAGCGCTGGCGGGTGTTCGCACCGGTGGTGGTCTTGGACTTGACCGTGATTTCCGCCGGGTTGTTCAGGTACTTCTTGGCAATCTTGCGGATCGCGCCGGGCATGGTGGCGGAGAACAGTGCCACCTGCTTGTCGGCGGGGGTGGTCGCCAGGATCTGCTCGACGTCTTCGGCGAAGCCCATGCGGAGCATTTCGTCGGCCTCGTCCAGGACCAGGTACTGCAGGTTGGACAGGTCCAGGGAGCCCTTGGAGATGTGGTCGATGACGCGGCCGGGGGTACCGACAACAACCTGTGCACCGCGGCGCAGGCCGGCCAGCTGGGGGCCGTAAGCGGATCCGCCGTAGACGGGCAGGACGGTGAAGTTGTCCATGTACTTGGCGTAGGAAGCGAAGGCTTCAGCGGACTGAAGGGCCAGTTCGCGGGTCGGTGCCAGCACTAGGATCTGGGTGTCCTTGGTGGCCGGCAGGGCCGCCATCAGGGACAGGGCGGGAACGGCGAACGCGGCAGTCTTGCCGGTACCGGTCTGCGCCAGGCCGACGACGTCGCGGCCTTCAAGCAGGAGGGGGATGGTGGCTGCCTGGATGGGGGACGGCTTTTCGTATCCGACATCAACCAGGGCCTGCAGAACGCGGGAATCAAGACCGAGATCGGTGAAGAGAACCTGCTTCTCTTCAGCCTCGGGAGCGGCGTTTTCTGCGGTTTCGGTGTTTTCTACAGAGTCAAGCAAAAGAAATAATCCTCATTCATTTGGGATGTGCGGCCATAACGGCCGCAGGACGTAAGTCCGGCGCTATTGCAATCCCATGGCAGGACTTTCCGTCACAGCTGTAGACCAATTTCACTGGATTGTGATCAGTGGCCGGTGTGACGATTTCTTTGCCGGCGCTCCCAAAAGATGAATCTGCCCGCATTCGAGAATGCGGGCCCCAACACAACGTACCTTGCGATTAGAAACCGCAGGAAAATAAGGGAATACCGGAGTGGGGGATGTTTCAAGTGTACGGCATGCAGGGCCCGGACCGTCCATACCGGGCGGTGAGCTTGGGCACAGGGACCCCGCATCGGGTCCTACCGGGCCGGTGCCGGTGCGGAAATCCCTGCTGTTTCCCGTACCTTCAGGGTCCGCAGCACCTTGAGGATTTCCGGCGAGAGCTTGACCTTCCCGGCGGCTGCGGCAGCGCTGAGGGCGTCGGCCTGTTCGGGTGTCAGTCCCCGGAAGACGTCTCCCGAGGTGATTCCGTGCTCGGGCCGTGCAATGACGGTGACCGGATCGCCGGCGGTGATGCTGCCGTTGCGGATGACACGCAGGTAGGTTCCGGTCCGGCCCGCCTGAGCGAACCGGAGCACCCACCGCGGCTGCTTCATGCGCACAGCGAAGTTGCGGCACGGGGTGCGCGGACAGGTCACCTCCAGGACGGTGCCGTCCCCGATCTGCCAGCGTTCACCGATCACCGCCTCGGATACCGGCATGCCGCCGATGCGCAGGTTTTCTCCGAAGAGCCCGGGGCGGATGTCGGTGCCTAGTTCTGCTGCCCAGTAATCGGCGTCGTCCTGCGAATAGGCGTACACCGCCTTCGACTCTCCGCCGTGGTGCTTGCGGCTGGCCTGGATATCCCCGCTCAACCCGAGGCCGTGCACCTTCACCGGGCCCGTGACGGGGCGCTTGTCAATCGCGGTCACGCCGGTGTTGTCGGTGGTGGGCAGCAGTTCATGGACACGGCACACGGCCAGCAGGGTTCCCGGGGTCATGCGGATCATCCTACGAGCAGGCTTCCCGATTGGCACTCCTCCAAGACGGAGCATTTCGGTGCTGCTGACGGCCCGCCTCCCGAAAGTAGGGAAGATGCCGCAATGACCGCCCCAAAGCGGCATCGTCTCCACTCTCGATGGCCCGAAGCGGCATGAGGTCGACACTCGGCTCGTGCCCGCTGCTCCCGTAGTCCTCATACGTCCCTGCACAGGGCATCCAATTGGTTCGGCACGAGAACGGAAATCCACCGGGGCCGGCCGGCCGGCCGCTGGGCCAGTACCAGCACTGGAAGCATTCAGGGATGCGCACCGCACCTGAGCTTCCTCCCGCACTGGCCCGGCGATCATTTGCTCTGCCGGAGTCGGACGCTTGCGGTGTTCCGCGCAAACGAACCCGAGCCCGGGACCTGAGAACCGTCAGCCGTAGTTTGCGGGTACCGGTTGGTGTGGAGCTATCGCTGGTTCAACGGATCCGCCCTCATCTTGTTCTGCTGCCGGATGCCGTCGTCAGCGATGTGACCGCCGCGCAGTTGCACGGGATGCCGCTGCCTCCGCATCTGGAGGCCGAGAGCCTGTTGCACTTCACCCGCCCTGCTGGAAGTGCGGCAATAGCCCGAAAGGGGGTTCAGGGTCATCGCCGCAGCCTTCTTCAGTCGGACGTTGAGGACATCGAAGGGATTCCCCTGACCGGTCTTGCCCGCACTTGGGTCGATATAGCCGGCCGTCTGGATTTCGACAGCTTAGTAGCCGCTGCCGATTGGCTGGTGAGCGAGCACCGGCGGGACTTCGGCCCGCCGCGGATCCCCAACATTCCTCTGACAGAGCTGTATTCCTACGTTGCTTCTCTTCGCGGTGCCCGCTTCCTGCGGCGGATCAAAGAGGCCCTGACGCTCGTGCGGGTGGGAGTGGACTCGCCGCCGGAAACGCGTCTTAGGCTGATGATGCTGCGCGGAGGGTTGCCGGAATTCACGGTCAATTGCCCAATAGTGTCACCCCGCCACCGAGCAGTTTGGAGTGATTTAGGCAGTCCGCAGTACCGCGTTTGCGTTGAATACGACGGCTTGCATCATCTAACGCCTGAGCAGCAGGCCTCGGACAATGAACGGGATGCGCTGACGGCACTGGCAGGATGGCGCCAGATCAAGATCAACCGGTTGCAGCTGCGCCAATCCGAGGCCACCGTCCTTGCTCCGATCCGCAGGGCTCTCCGGGACAATGGGTGGCTCGGCTGACGTGCGGCCAATCGACGCAGGCTCATTCCATTTCGAGGAACGAGATCCGGCCGAATAGACCCTTCGATTGTCGAGGAGATTCACGAACAGCGCGTTGAAAACGGCACCATCGCGACACTCGACGGGCCGAACGGCACCATCGCGACACTCGACAGGCCGAACGGCACCATCTCTGCTAGGACTGGACCTCGTTCACCCGGGGCGCGGGGATCTGCTCGGACACGGCCTGCGTCCACCAGTGCTGCGGACGGCTCTTCCACAGCGCCACCAGCCACCAGGCCATCAGTCCGATGCCCCAGAACACCCCGACGCTGGAGGCCATGAGCCACGCCGTGGGCACCTGGGAATCAAGGTTGGGTGCTCCCATCAGCCAGCCGATGGCCTTGGGAGAAAGCAGGAAGACCACAAAGGAGGAAACCAGCAGAACCATCCCCCAGCGCCGCACTCCGCTGCCCTTCTGAGAATAATCCGCAATGTTGCGCCAGAGCACGGGAATGAAGAGGGCCACCCACACCCAGTGATGGGACCAGGAGACCGGGGAGATGAGGAGCATCAGCAGTGCCGTTGCCGCCAGGGCGGTCATCAGGTCGCCGCGGTTGCCGGCGAGCCGGATGATCACGGTGCAGGCAGCCACCGTCAGCAGCGCCAGCAGCAGCCAGGGCAGGTCCACCGGGAAATCCGGTCCCATGAAGTGCAGGATGGCGCCCTTGATGCTCAGGTTGTCCACATAGCCGGCCCCGCCGATCCGGGACGTGTCCGGCAGCAGCTCGGCCCAGTAGGTGCGGGATTCACGCGGCAGGATCAAAAAACCCAGCCCGAAGGTGGCCAGGAAGCCAAAGGCCATGTTGCGCAGCCCGCGCCAGTCACCGCGCGCCAGGTAGTACAGGCCGAAGACCAGCGGCGTCAGCTTCAGGCCCGCGGCAACGCCGGTGAGCAGACCGGCGGGCCAGCCTTCGCGCTTGATCAGGAAGTCCGCCATGATCAGCCCGAACAGCAAGATATTGATCTGCCCGAAGGCCAGGGTTTCCCGCCACGGGCCGAGCAGGATCACAAAGCCGATGGCGGCCAGGGCCAGCGGCCGCAGCCGGTGGTTCTTCAGGACTGCCCGGACGCTCGGCTGGCGGAAAGCGTAACGCACTCCCAGCACTGCCGTGGCTGCAGCGATCAGCAGCGAAATGCCGGTGAAGATGTTCAGCCCGATGCTTTGCCCGAAGGGTGCCAAAACAGCGAACACCAGGGCGGAGAACGGCGGATAGGTGAAGAGCAGGCTGCTGCCTTCGCGGTACTGCAGTTCCTTGGTATAAAGCGCGCCGCCGGCGTCGAGCACGCTCTGCCCGCCGGTCAGGTACACACTGAAATCGAGTCCGTGCCGCGGGGAAATTACAAAGGCGGCCACGGCCATGGCAACTGCTGCGAGGAGCGCCGCCAGGGTCACCGCCAGCCGGGCCGTTCCGGATCGGGTCTTCAGGCCCATGATTCTCCCTGCACTACAGCCAGCCTAGATATTACGTTCGCAAGTCTACCGGCGGGCCGCGCTTCCACGGACTTTACCGGGCGCAGGATAGGCTGGGCGCACTGAATCCGCCCTTGGAAGGTTGCTCATGTCCGCACCGGTTCTGGCCATCATCAATGCACATGTTGTTCCCGTCACAGCTCCTCCGTTCACCGGCACCGTGGTGCTGGGTGAGGGCAAAATCCGGGAGCTGGGTCCGGACGTGCAGGTTCCCGAGGGCGCGGAGGTGCTCGATGCCGGCGGCCGGTGGCTCCTGCCGGGCCTGGTGGACGCGCACACCCATCTGGGCGTGCATGAAGAGGGCGAAGGCTGGGCCGGAAACGACACCAACGAAATGACGGATCCGGTCATGGCCGGTGTCCGCGCAATTGACGGCGTGAATCCGTATGACCTTGGTTTTGATGACGCGCTGACCGGCGGAGTCACCGCGGTGAACATCAACCCCGGCTCCGGCAACCCGATCGGCGGACTCGCCGTCGCCCTGCACACCCACGGCCGGTATGTGGAGGAAATGGTCCTCCGCTCCCCCAGCGGGCTGAAGTCCGCCCTCGGCGAGAACCCCAAGCGGGTCTACAGCGACAAGAAGCAGACACCATCCACGCGCCTGGGCACCGCACTGGTCATCCGCAAGGCGTTCATGGATGCGCAGAACCACATGGGCAAGAACGACGACGACGACCGCGACCCCCAGCTCGAGGCCCTTGCCATGGTGTTGCGCCGGGAAATTCCGTGGCGCCAGCACGCCCACCGCGCGGACGACATCGGCACGGCCCTGCGCCTGGCCGACGAGTTCGGCTATGACCTGGTCCTGGACCACGGCACGGAGGCGCATCTGCTGGCCGATGTGCTGGCCGAGCGGGGCGTGCCGGTGCTGATCGGGCCGCTGTTCACCACCCGATCCAAGGTGGAGCTGCGCCAGCGGAGCATGGAAAACCCCGGAAAGCTGGCGGACGCGGGCGTGGAAATCTCCATCATCACCGACCATCCGGTGGTGCCCATCAACTTCCTGATTTACCAGGCGGCGCTGGCTGTGAAGGAAGGCTTGGACCCGGAGACGGCGCTGCGCGCGGTGACCATCAATCCGGCCAAGGTCCTGGGCCTGGCGGACCGCATCGGTTCGCTGGAACCGGGCAAGGACGCCGACGTCGTGCTGTGGAGCGGAGATCCGCTGGACGTGATGCAGCGGGCCCTGAAGGTGTGGATTGGCGGCCGTGAAGTGTACCGCTATGACACGGAGACCCGGACGCCCGTGGTGGCCGGCCGCCAGTGATCCGATCCGCCATCCGTCCGCCGGCGCCGCGCAGCCCGCGCACTCCCCTGCCCTCGATCATCCGTGCCGCGTCAGGCGCCTGGCTGGCCGCAGCATTCCTGGTGGGCGCAGCCGGAATTTCCTTCATTGTCTCTGCCCGCACCCAGCACCGGGACGCCGCAGCGCTGACCGGGCTGGGCTGCGTGGTGCTGGCGGTGGCACTGGTGATCGCGTTCACCATCCTGCGGCTGCGGACCGGCAAGCGCAGTGCACGCGAAACACTCACCACCGTGGGCCTGATCGTGGGGGTGCCGCTGCTGTTCCGCGGTCCGGCCCTCATCGCCCTGGCAGGCCTGCTGCTGCTGTGTGTGCTGATTCTCTGGCTTCCGCAGAGCAGCAGGTTCTTCCAGGAACGTGATCCGAAGGTCCGGCGGCGCTTCTTCGGCCGGCGGTAGCCCCCGGATCACGCTTTCCCCGGTTAGAGCGTGCCCAGCGCCTGCTCGAGGTCAGCGATGAGGTCCTCGACGTCCTCGATCCCGACGGAGAGCCGGAGCAGGTTCTCCGGCACCGCCAGCTCAGTGCCCTTGACGGAGGCATGGGTCATCTCTGACGGGTAGTTCATCAGGGATTCGACCCCGCCCAGGGACTCGGCCAGGGTGAACACCTTCGTTGCTTCCGCCACCTTCCGCGCGGCAGCTTCTCCGCCCTTGAAAGTCACCGAAACCATTCCGCCGAAGTCCTTCATCTGGGCCTTGGCCAGGGCATGGCCGGGGTGGTTTTCCAGCCCCGGATAGAGCACGTTTTCCACGGCCGGCTGGTCCTGCAGCCAGGTGGCAACGGCCATGGCGTTCGAAGAGTGCCGGTCCATGCGCACGCCCAGGGTCTTCAGCCCGCGCGTGGTCAGCCATGCTTCCATTGGTGCGGACACAGCGCCCACCGCAAACTGGATGAAACCGATCTTTTCGGCGGCGTCGTCGTCGTTCAGGATGACCGCCCCGCCCACCGCGTCCGAGTGCCCGCCGATGTACTTGGTGGTGGAGTGCACCACGATATCCGCGCCGAAGGCCAGCGGCTGCTGCAGATACGGCGACGCGAAGGTGTTGTCCACCACCAGCCAGGCTCCGGCGTCGTGCGCGGCCTGGGCGACGGCGGCGATGTCGGAAATCTTCATCATCGGGTTCGACGGCGTTTCCAGCCACACCATCTTGGTGTTGCCCGCCGCGATGGCTGCGGTGAGGGCGCCGGCGTCGGACATGTCCACCGCGGCGTTGGTCATGCCCCAGCCGGAGAGGACCTTGTTGATCAGCCGGTACGTTCCGCCGTACGCGTCGTTGCCCAGCACAATGTGGTCCCCCGGCGCCAGCAGCGCACGGATGAGCGCATCTTCCGCGGCCAGCCCGGAGCTGAACGAATACGCGTGGGCAGCGCCTTCCAGCGCGGCCAGCTGGTCCTGCAGTGCGTCGCGGGTCGGGTTGGTGCCCCGGCCGTATTCATATCCGTTGCGCAGTCCGCCAATGCCGTCCTGGGCGTAGGTGGTGCTCTGGTACAGGGGCGGAATTACCGCACCGGTGGTGGGATCAGGGGTTTGGCCCGCATGGATGGCGCGGGTGTTGAAGCCTTCGCTCATGGTTTGCTCCTTGCTCAACTGGCTTTTTGCTTAGACGCTCATGTAGGACAGCAGGTCGTGCCGCGTGAGTATTCCCACCGGCGCCCCCTCGGAGGTGACCATGACGGCGTCGTGCTCCCGCAGCCGCTCCCTGGCGGCCGTCACCGAATCCCCGGCGCCGATCAGCGGCAGCTGCGGTCCCATGTGTTCACTGATGCTGTCCGTGGCCTTGGCCTCGCCGCGGAACAGCTTTTCCGTCAGCGAGCGCTCGTCGACTGATCCGAGAACCTCACCGATCCGCACCGGCGGTTCCTGGGAGAGGACGGGAATGCAGGAGACCCCGTATTCGGTCAGGATGTTGATGGCGTCCAGGACGGTTTCATTCGGGTGCGTGTGCACCAAATCCGGCAGCGATCCGTCCTTGGTGGCCAGGACATCCTGCACGGCTGCCTCCTGCTCGGGCCCCTGCAGGAAACCGTAGGAGCGCATCCACTCATCGTTGAAGATTTTGCCCATATAACCGCGTCCGCTGTCCGGCAGTACCACCACCACGACGTCGTCCGGGCCCAGCTCGCGTGCCGCTCGCAGTGCCGCGACCACCGCCATGCCTGAGGAGCCGCCCACCAGCAGTCCTTCCTCGCGGGCGAGCCGGCGGGTCATGGCGAATGACTCGGCGTCGTTCACGGCAATGACTTCGTCCGGAACGGACGGGTCATAGTTGCCCGGCCACATATCCTCGCCAACACCCTCCACGAAGTAGGGACGTCCGGTGCCGCCAGAGTAGACCGAGCCCTCCGGGTCAGCCGCGATGATCCGCACGGGGCCGGAGGGGCGGTCCGCTGAAACATCCTTGAGGTACCGGCCGGTGCCCGTGATGGTGCCGCCGGTGCCTGTTCCTGCCACAAAGTGGGTCAGCGTGCCGTCGGTGTCGTCCCAGATTTCCGGACCGGTGGATTCATAGTGGCTGGCCGGGGCGGACGGGTTGGAGAACTGGTCCGGCTTGTAGGCACCGGGAATTTCGCGCACCAGACGGTCGGAAACCCCGTAGTAGGAGTCAGGACTTTCGGGCGCGACGGCGGTGGGCGTGACCACTACCTCCGCACCGTAGGCGCGCAGCACGTCGCGCTTTTCCACTCCGACCTTGTCCGGGGTGACGAAGATGCAGCGGTAGCCCTTCTGCTGGGCCACCAGGGCCAGGCCGACGCCGGTGTTGCCGCTGGTGGGCTCGATGATGGTTCCGCCGGGCTTAAGTTTGCCCTCCCGTTCCGCGGTCTCGATCATCCGGACCGCAATGCGGTCCTTGATGGATCCGCCCGGATTCAGGTATTCCAGTTTCACCAGCACGGTGGCCGCGATGCCCTCCGTGACGTGGTGCAGCTTCACCAGCGGGGTCTTGCCGATCAGGTCCAGGACTGTGTTGGCATACTTCATGTGCAACACGTTACTTGTTCACCCCGAACGGTCCAGCTTTCCCCGGAACGCGGCGTAGCAAAAACCACACCGGCCGTTCCCGCTCCCGGGGGAAAGCTGTCGGAGGTGCGTGCGACGATGGACTTATGTCCCTGTCTGTACCGGTGTCCGCTGCTTCCGGAACCGGAGCCGGATCCCTTTCCCTGCTCTGGGAATCGAACCGGCCGTTCCGTTTAGCCCAGTCGCTGGGCATCCTCGCCCACGGGCGGAAGGATCCGGCGGTACGGATCGGCCCCGGTATTGCGTGGCTGGCGTTCTCGACGCCGGAAGGCGACGCCACTCTTGCCCTCACCGAACAGCCGGCCCCCGCAACGGGCGCCCGTGTGCTGGCCCGCGCCTGGGGACCCGGTGCGGAGGCAGCGCTGGCAGGCGTTCCGGCCCTGCTCGGGGAAAACGACGACTGGACTTCCTTCGATGACCCGGATTTCGCTGCCACCCTCCCCGCCGGGGTGGCACAGACCCGGCGCCGGAACCCCGGACTGCGGCTTCCCTCGACCGGCCGGATGCTGGACAGCATTGTTCCCGTCATCCTGGAACAGAAGGTCACGGCCATGGAGGCCTATTATTCGTGGCGGTATCTGGTGGCCAGGTACGGTGTCGATGCACCCGGTCCGGCACCGGCCGGGCTCAAGGTTCCGCCCGGCGCTTCCGTCTGGCGCCGCATCCCGAGCTGGGACTGGCACCGCGCCGGGGTGGATCTGCACCGGTCCGGAACCATACTGCGGGCCTGCGCCGTCGCCTCCGGACTGGAACGCCTGGCTTCCGTTCCGCTCGGCGAGGACCTGACGGCCCGCCTGTGCTCGGTGTCCGGAATCGGTCCGTGGAGCGCTGCGGAAATTACCCAGCGCACCCATGGAGCCCCGGACTCGGTGTCCGTGGGCGACTTCCATCTGGCCGCGTATGTGGGCGACGCGCTGACCGGGCGCAGGACCGACGACGCCGGGATGCTGGCGCTGCTCGAACCCTGGCGCGGGCACCGGCAGCGGGTGGTGCGGCTGCTGGTCCTCAGCGGCTTCCGCAAGCAGGCCTACGGGCCGCGGCTAACCCCGGAGGACCACCGCAACCGTTAGGGCTGTGCCGGCACCGGTGCCTCCGCCGGGCCCGTTCCCAGTTGTTCCGTTGCTTCCGCCCGCATCTGCACTTTGCGGATTTTTCCCGACACTGTCATGGGGAAACTGCCGCGCACCTGCACGTACCGCGGGATTTTGTAATGGGCCAAACGTCCGCGGCAAAACTCTGCGATGGCTGCGGCATCGGGTTCCGGAGCCCCGGGAACGGCAATAATGCAGGCCATCAGCTCCTCCCCGTACCGCTCATCCGGCACACCGATCACCTGCACATCCTGAATGGACGGGTGGGAGTAGAGGAACTCCTCTATCTCACGCGGATAAATGTTCTCCCCGCCGCGGATCACCATGTCCTTGATCCGGCCTTCAATGCTGACGTAGCCGTCCTCATCCATCCGGGCCAGGTCGCCGGTGTGCATCCAGCCCTCGGCGTCGACTGCTTCGGCGGTTTTCTCCGGTTCATTCCAGTATCCGGACATCACGCTGTAGCCGCGGGTGCACAACTCGCCGATCTCACCCAGGGGAACCTGCTCGCCGGTGCCCGGATCCACCACCTGGGTCTCCAGGTGCGGCATGGTGCGTCCCACGGTGCGTGTCTGCCGCTCCAGGGAATCTCCGCGGCGGGTCATGGTGGACACCGGAGAGGTTTCAGTCATGCCGTAGCAAATGGCCACCTCGGACATGTTCATGTCCCGGATGACCCGCTTCATGATCTCCTCCGGGCAGGGCGAGCCTGCCATGACGCCGGTGCGCAGCGAGGAGAGGTCATAATCGGCAAAGTCATCCAGGGCCAGCTCGGCAATGAACATGGTGGGAACCCCGTACAGGGAGGTGGCCTGCACAGCCTGAACCGCTTCAAGTGCGGCAGCCGGGTTGAAGGTCCGGGAAGGAATGACCGTGGCAGCGCCGTGGGAGAGAGCCGCAAGGTTTCCGATCACCATGCCGAAGCAGTGGTAGAAGGGGACCGGGAGCACCACGGCGTCCGCTTCCGTGTAGCCGAGCAGTTCACCGATGAAGTAGCCGTTGTTCAGGATGTTGGAATGCGTAAGCGTGGCCCCTTTGGGGAAGCCGGTGGTCCCGGAGGTGTACTGGATGTTGATCGGGTCCTGCGGGCGAAGCCCGGCCATGCGTTCCGCCAGGAACCCGCCTCCGGCGCGGCGACCGTCGTCGGCCAGTGCATCGAAACCGTCATCGGCCTGCCCGGTGAGGACCACCAGCTCGGTCAGGGCTTCGGCGACGGTCAGTGTCCTGGTTGCCATGGCCTCGTAGTCGTTCCGGGGATCACTGGGCGCGGTGAAGAGCATCCGCATTCCGCTTTGTTTCACCACGAAGTCCAGCTCGCTCTGGCGGTACGCGGGGTTCACATTGACGAGGATGACGCCTGCTTTCGCCGTGGCGTATTGGATGAGGGTCCATTCCGGGCAGTTGGGTGCCCAGATGCCCACCCGGTCTCCGGCGCGGACTCCGCGCGCGATGAGCCCGGCAGCAAGATTGTTGACGTCGCTGTTGAACTCCGCGTAGGTCCAGGTCCGCCCGGACGGAACGTCAATCAGTGCACGGGAGTCCGGATAACGCAGAGCAACCTGGTTTAGGTTCGCTCCTATGGTTTCCTGCAGGAGCGGCACCGGAGAGGGCGACGAGGCATATGAGGGCAAGGCAGGCTCCTTCGGCTGCGGGGCAATCAGTGCCCCGAACGCTATCAAGAGTTGCCTTGCGAGCAAATAGCCCCGCCGCCCGGCCGATAAGTATGGAACCGGTGTTTAGTACGGCGTGATGGCCACCCGGTACATGCTTGCCGAATCGGCACCGAACCGTTTGAGCACTGCCGTCACGGACTCTTCGTGCTCGTCGTCCACGGCGACCTGGACCCGCAGCCGGTCCTCGAAGTCCATCTTCCGCTGGTCGCCGCGGAAGTTCTCCGTGCGGACCTTTCCGGAGTAGACGGCGGCATCGGCCAGTTCCATGGATCTGGCGCCGGCGAGCAGCAGCGCATCCCGCAGTCCGTCGATGCGGTCCGTGTCCACGGCTGCACTGATCAGATGGATGGGAGGATTGGGCGCGCCGTCCGTCCCGGTGCCTGCGGGCAGGCCGGTTTCCGCGCCCCGTCCGCTGGTGCTGGGCCGGGACGTTATGCCGCTGAGTGCATAGCCGGAAGCGCCCTGCTGGACGCGGTCCAGGTCATCCTGTTCCGGACCGGGCTCGCGCAGCCCCATGGTGCGGTCGATAATCACGGCGATAATCCAGCTGAGGACGAAGGAAAACAGCACCACGCAGACAACGGCCACAATCTGGTGCCAGAGCAGCACACCGCCGCCGCCGGAGAAGACGCCGTCCTCGCTGACCGAGTTGATCGAGCTGTCGGCAAAAAAGCCCAGCAGCAGTGATCCCAGCACACCGCCAAGGAAGTGGACAGCAATGACATCCAGTGCGTCGTCGTAGTGCAGCACGTGCTTGAGCCGCACGGCGAAGCAGCACACGCAGCCGGCAATCAGCCCGATCAGAAGTGCTGCTCCGGTGCCCACATAACCCGCGCACGGAGTGATGGTGGCCAGCCCAGCAACCGCTCCGGACACTGCTCCCACCAGGGTGGAGTGGCCGCTGCTCAGACGTTCCACGAGCAGCCAGGTGAGCATGGCGGCGCCGCCGGCAACATGCGTGTTGATCAGGGCCTGGGCCGCGATGTCATTGGCCTGCAGCCCGTCACCGGCGTTGAACCCGAACCAGCCGAACCACAGGATTCCTGCACCAACGAGCATGATCGGCAGGTTGTTGGGAGAGGTCTTCGGATTCGGCCAGCCCCGCCTGCGGCCCACGACCAGCAGCACGGCGACGGCGGCGGCACCGGCAGATGCATGCACCACCATTCCGCCGGCCCAGTCCTGGGCGCCCAGTTGCGTTAGCCATCCCTTGGGGTTCCACAGCCAGCGCGCCACCTGCGGGTAGACGATGATGGACCAGGCAGCCAGGAAAACGGTCCACCCCGCGAACTTCAGTCGTCCCGCCGTCGCCCCGGTCAGCAGCGCCGGAGTGATAATGGCGAACATCATCTGATAGGCGACAAAAGCGAGCGCGGGGATGGTGACACCTGCGGCCACGGTGTGGAACTGGGGGGTGTCGACGTCGATCAGGGCGAACGCGTCAAACTCCCCGACCAGTGAGTTCCCCTGGTTGCTGAACGCCAGCGTGTAGCCCACGAGCACCCAGGTTATCGTGATGATGCCCATCGGAATGATGTTCTGCATCATCATGGTCAGGACGTTGCGGACCGGAACCATGCCGCCGTAAAAGAGCGCCAGCCCGGGGGTCATGAACAGGACAAGTCCCGCGCATATGAGGACCCAGGCGGTATCCGCGCCGTTCACGGCCGGCCGTCCCGGTGAAATGCGGCCCCGTTGCATGCACTCTGCATGCGGGCACTGCGGCGAATTACTCGATCATCGTGAGGAGGTGGAGCGGCGGGCTTGCAAATGGACATGACATCCCCGTTTCCGGCTCTGCATCAGGTGAGTGAGGCACCGGAACCGCAGGCTCTGCTGGTCCCGGCGCATTGAGCTTACTTCCGGGCGCAAAGCCAGGAGAAGGCAACTCAGCACTGGGCGCATCCAAAGGGCCGAAACCGTTTCGGCTTCGGCCCTTCAGACTTCTCCGGCAGCAGGCACTGCCAAACCCGAGGTGCTGCCGCGGTTAAGCGCCCACCATTCCGTGCGGATCGATCACATACTTGCGCGCCACTCCGGAGTCGAACTCCCGGTAGGCCTCCGGGGCCTGGTCCAGGCTGATCGCCGTGGCATTCACGGCTTTGGCGATCTGTACCTTGTCATGCAGGATGGCCATCATCAGCTCCCGGTTGTACTTCATCACCGGACACTGCCCGGTGGTGAAGGACAGCGATTTCGCCCAGCCGGTGCCCAGATCAAGGCTCAGCGACCCCTTCTGCGCCGCTTCATCCACCCCGCCGGGATCGCCGGTCACGTAGAGCCCCGGAATGCCCAGTGCGCCGCCGGCAGCAGTGATGTCCATCAGGGAGTTCAGCACCGTGGCCGGGGCTTCCGTGGCCGAGCCGTGGCCGTGTCCGCGCGCCTCGAACCCGACGGCGTCCACGGCGCAGTCCACTTCGGGAACGCCCAGAAGCTGTTCGATCTGATCCTTGGGATCCCCGAGGGAGACGTCCACCGTCTCGCAGCCGAAACTGCGCGCCTGCGCCAGACGCTCCTGGTTGAGGTCACCGACGATAACGACGGCGGCGCCCAGCAGCTGCGCTCCGGCAGCCGCGGCCAGGCCCACCGGCCCTGCACCGGCGATATAGACGGTGGAGCCCACCCCTACCCCGGCTGTAACAGCACCGTGGTAACCGGTGGGGAAGATGTCCGAGAGCATGGTCAGGTCCAGGATCTTCTCCATGGCCTGATCCTTGTCCGGGAACCGCAGGAGGTTCCAGTCCGCATACGGAACGAGCACATACTCGGACTGGCCGCCCACCCAGCCGCCCATGTCCACATATCCGTAGGCGCTGCCGGGCCGGTCCGGATTCACGTTCAGGCAGATTCCGGTTTTCCGTTCCTTGCAGTTCTTGCAGCGGCCGCAGGAAATGTTGAAAGGAACCGATACCAGGTCTCCCACCGAGTGGAATTCCACGTCCGGTCCGGTTTCCACGATCTCCCCGGTAATTTCGTGTCCCAGGATCAGGTTCGGAGGTGCGGTGGTGCGGCCGCGCACCATGTGCTGGTCCGATCCGCAGATGTTGGAGGTCACCACCTTCAGGATGGCGCCGTGCGGCACTTTGCGTCCCACGTTGGCGGGATTCACTCCGGGCCCGTCCCGGAGCTCAAATGTTGGGTAGTCGATGTCCTGCACTTCCACGACACCGGGTTCGATGTAGGCAACTCCGCGGTTTCCGCTCATGGGTCTTGGCCTCGTCCTATCGTCGTTGATATGAACCCCGCGGCAGCCGCGGATGCCGGCATGGTGCACCGGCCCAGGCGGCTCCGCTCAGGGTGCGTCCGAGCCTACAACTCCCATGGGTCCGGGAACAGAGTGGCGCAGACGCAATAAAAAGCCGCGGAGGCTCCCCTGGGGGGAACCTCCGCGGCCGGACGGCCCGCCGTCGTCGTCGGACGGTGCCGTTATTGCGGTGCCTGGTACTGCTAGTTGGCCTGTCCGTCGGAACCGGCGGCTGCCTGACCGCTCTCGGAAGCGGCAATCTGCTCGTGGACGGCCTTCATGTCCAGTCCCTTGACCGCGTCCACCAGTTCGCTGAACTGGGAGGCGTTCAGTGCCCCGGGCTGGGAGAAGACGAGGACCTTCTCGCGGAAAGCCATCAGTGTGGGGATGGAGGTGATGCCGGCAGCGGCTGCCAGCCCCTGCTCCTTCTCGGTGTCCACCTTCGCGAAGGTGATGTCGTCATGCTTCTGGGAAACGGCGTCGTAAACCGGCGCGAACTGCTTGCAGGGGCCGCACCAGTCCGCCCAGAAGTCCACGAACACAATGTCGTTTTCCTCAATGGTCTCGGGGAACGTTGCCTCGGTGATGTCGATAGTTGCCATCCTTCAACGCTATCCGCCGCGCTCAGAGAAGTCTCTAGCTGTTCGCTCAACGGTGAAGGCGCTCCCCCGTCGCTGGGCAAGAAAAAACCCGCCCCAACCAGTTTCCTGGTGGAGCGGGTTCTTCCCGTTCGGTGGCAGATACTGGATTCGAACCAGTGAAGGCGTTGCCAGCTGATTTACAGTCAGCCCCCTTTGGCCGCTCGGGTAATCTGCCGAACATCTTCGCGATCAACCTCTTCGCAGAAGACTGCCGCAAGCGACTGCGGCTCAAATAACTTTACAGAACTTTTGCCCAAGATACGAATCGAGACCCAAACCCCTGTTCTGCGGGCCCCAAACACCGTGCTTCGACTACAGCCCGCGGGAGATCCTGGCCTGTATCTGCGCGTAGAAAGAGTCGGCCTGCTGCTGTGTCACCGATCCCCAGGCAACAGCATTGGCCAGGTCCTCCCGGATACCGGAAAGGCGCTTCGCTGCGGCACCTGCTGAGGCCGCATCAACATCGCCGGTTTCCGGTGCGGCGTCGTCGAAACCCTCGACCGGTGCCAGGAAGGACCGCAGCTCGGCCGCTCCGGCAGGGGCTGCGGAAACGCCGACGCCGGTGATGGAGACGGCTGCCAGAACGGAACCGGCTGCGGCGGTGCGCAGCTTGCTCAGCTGGGTGCGGCGGCGGCCTGCTTCTGCGGGGACGTTTGCGGTGTCAGTCACCCCCATACTGTCGCCCGCCAAAATGGGACAAGTCCCGGCGTTGCCTGAGCGCAGCCTGTGAGGGCTGCCACGGATGCCCGGAGCTACTAGGCTGGGAGCAGGAGAAATACAACTACTGCAAGGAGCGCCCATGGCCAGCGAGTCATCATTTGATGTTGTGAGCAAGATCGATAAGCAGGAAGTTGCCAATGCCCTGAACCAGGCGCAGAAGGAATTGTCCCAGCGCTACGACTTTAAAGGCGTGGGCGCCGAGGTGGACTTCAGCGGGGAAAACATCCTGATGAAGGCCAACTCCGAGGAGCGCGTGAAGGCGGTCCTGGACGTCCTGCAGTCCAAGCTGGTCAAGCGCGGCATTTCGCTGAAGTCCCTCGACGCCGGAGAGCCGTTTGCGTCGGGCAAGGAATACCGGATTGAAGCCTCCATGAAGGAGGGCATCGCCCAGGACCAGGCGAAGAAGATCAACAAGATCATCCGCGATGAAGGCCCCAAGGGCGTAAACTCCCGCATCCAGGGCGACGAACTGCGTGTGACCTCCAAGTCCCGCGATGATCTTCAGGCCACCATGGCACTGCTCAAGGGCGCTGACCTGGACGTTGACCTGCAGTTCATCAACTACCGCTAGGCCTTCCGCGGTTCACCCGCCGTCCCCCGGGACCCGGTGAACCAGTGAAAGTACGACGACGGCGCCGCTCCCCTTCCGGGGTGCGGCGCCGTTGTCATGCCCGGGCCGTGCCCGGGCTCAACAGGCCCCCCCCGTGAATCCTTCGTGCAGATAAGGGGCTCAACAGGGCCCGCCATGAATCCTCTGTACAGATAACGGGCTTAACAGGGCTCGCCATGAATCCTCTGTACAGATAACGGGTCCAAACGGCCCAAAAAGCTCCGAATAACCCCTTCATCTGTACTAAGGAATTTTCATAAGCCCGTTATCTGGACGAAGGATGCCTTGGGTCCGGTTTCGCTCCTAGAGCTGCACGTCTTCGCCGGCGGGGCCATCTTCGCCGTAGTCGCGCAGAGCGGTGCCGCCTACTGCTTCCCCCATCCAGGTCAGCAGTTTCCAGCTGCCGCGCGCGCCTGTGCCGTCGTCGCCGTCGCCGTCGCCGTCGCCGTCAACGGATTCCATCACGGCCACGCCGGTGTTGCTAAGTGCGTTCTCCACGATGAAATCCGGCGGCGTATTCGCGGCACGGGCGGTGGACCAGGCACGGATCATCGCGCCGTGGCTGACGATCACAGGGTTCTTCAGCCCGGATGCCCGCAGCTCATCGATGACGGCGTCGAACCGGTCAAAGGTCTCCCTGCCGTCGGGGCCGCCGGGCATCCGCACATCGAGGTCACCCCGGACCCAGCTGTAAATGGTCTTGAGGTAGGCGATGATGGCGTCGCGGTCATTGCGCATTTCCAACTCGCCGGCGGAGACCTCGCGCAGGCCGTCCCGCACTTCCACCGGCAAGCCCAGCGCAGCCGCCAGCGGACCGGCGGTGTGCTGGGTGCGAACCAAGTTGGAGGTGAAGATGCCGTCGATCGGCTCTCCGGCCAGAGCGTGAGGCAGGGCAGCCGCCTGGGCGAGCCCCAGCTCGGTCAACCCGGGGCCGGGCTCTGCGGTATCGAGGAAGTGCTCAACGTTGGAGGGGGTCTGGCCGTGACGGATGAGGATGAGACGCATGGCCCTGAGCCTACCCGCCGACCGCCGGCTCGCCGATCCCCGGCCAGGAGTCATGCCGGGTCAGGAGTCATGCCGTTCGGGTGCCGGGCGAATCGAGTGCCGCGAGTCAGCTGCCGAGCGGCCGGCCGGCCATGTTTTCCAGCCGGCGGATGCGGTCGGCCATGGGCGGGTGGGTGGCCATCAATCCTCGGACCCCGTTGCGGAACGGGTTCGCGATCATCAGGTGCGACGTGTTGACCAGCCGCTGGTCAGTGTTCGGAAGCGGTGCGCGCTGAGTACCGGTCTCCAGCTTGCGCAGGGCAGAGGCGAGCGCCAGCGGATCGTCGGTGAGCTTGGCGCCGTCTTCATCGGCGTCGTATTCCCGGGTCCGGCCAATGGCCATCTGGATCAGGGAAGCGGCGAACGGAGCCAGGATCGCCATGGCAATCATCGCCAGCGGGTTGGCGTTGCGGCGGTCACCGCCGCCAAAGAAGAGCAGGAACTGGCCCAGCGAGGTAATCACGCCGGCGATCGCAGCCGCCACGGAAGAGGTCAGGATGTCCCGGTTGTAGACGTGCATGAGCTCGTGGCCCAGAACCCCGCGCAGCTCACGTTCATTGAGCAATGCCAGGATCCCCTGGGTGCAGCACACTGCGGCGTGCTGGGGGTTGCGACCGGTGGCAAAGGCGTTGGGCGCCATGGTCGGCGAGATGTACAGCCGGGGCATCGGCTGGCCGGCACGGGCGGAGAGTTCACGCACAATCCGGTACATCTCCGGCGCCTGAGCTTCCGTCACGGGGACGGCCCGCATGGCGCGGATGGCGAGCTTGTCGCTGTTCCAATAGCTGTACGCCGTGGTAGCCAGCCCGATGAACAGAAAAATCCAGATGAAGCTGGAGCTGCCTGTTCCGCTGGAGAGCAGGGCGCCAATGCCCAGCAGCACGGCGAAGAGCACCCCGAACAGGGCTGCGGTCTTCAGTCCATTGAAATGTTGGTGCACGTGGGTGATCCTTCCTCGGCGGATCGGGGCGCAGCACTGCGGGCGACGACGACGGATCCGCGAAACATCAGTCTATCCACCGGTATCAACGCTCCACAGGGTGGGAGTGTTCCGGACGGCCCGGGTGCCGGAAACGTGCTCCGAAAAGACTGTTACGGCTCCGGATGCCGGGCGTCGTAGCGGGCGAAATTCGGTTGGCTCCGGGCCAGGACAGCCACCAGCGCCACGCAGACCAGTCCCCCGATGACTGCTGCCCAGCCTTCGCCGAGGAAGGACGCGTCCACGCCGGCCACCAGGTCGCCGAGGCGCGGGCCGCCCGCGACCACCACCACAAAGACGCCCTGCAGCCGTCCGCGCATGGCATCCGGGGTGGCTGACTGCAGGATGGTGGAGCGGAAAACGCCGCTGATCGAGTCTGCGATGCCGGCACAGCCCATGGCGACGGCGGCGGGAATCAGCCAGGCGGTGGGTTCGGCGCCGTCGTTGTGCCCGGCCATCACCACCACCACACCGAAGGCGGACACGGACAGGCCCCACGCCACCACTGACCACAGCACCGCCAGGCCCTGCCTCCGGACCGCGCCCAGCGGGCCGGAAAAGAGGCCGGCAAGGAAGGCGCCCACTGCGGTGGCGGCCAGCAGCACGCCCACCGTGGTGGCGCCCCCGCCCAGCAGGACCGCGCCGATTGCCGGGAGCAGGGCGCGGGGCTGCGCCATGACCATGGCCGCCAGGTCCACTATGAACGTCATGCGGATGTTCGGCCGGGTGGCCAGGAACCGGAAGCCCTCGAGCACTGACTTCAGTCCGGCTTTCTGGACCTCTCCGATGGGCGGCATCGGGTCCAGCCGGTACAGCGCCCACATGGCGGCGGTAAAGGTGACGACGTCGATCGTATAGGTCCAGCCGTAACCGACCCGGGCCACCAGGACCCCTGCCATCAGCGGGCCGATGGTCATGGCCAGGCCGAAGGTGATCATGCTCAGGGCATTCGCGGCCGGCAGCAGCTCCGGCCGGACCAGCCGGGGAATGATGGCACTGCGCGCGGGCTGGTTCAGGCCGCCGGCCCCGGCATTAATCGCCACCAGCGCGTAGAGCAGCCAAATGTTGCCCAGGCCCGCCCATGCCTGCGCTGCGATGCCGATGGTGGAGCCCCAGAGCAGCAACGAGGAAAAGAGGGCCACCTTGCGCCGGTCGTAGGCGTCCACGATGGATCCGCCGTACAGGCCGGCCACCACCAGGGGCACCAACCCCACCAGGCCAAGCAGCCCGACATAAAGACTGGACTGCGTCAGCGAGTAAACCTCCAGGCTGACGGCCACCAGGGTTAGCTGGGTGCCGACGGCGGAAAGCGCCGTTCCGGTCCAGAGCCGGCGGAAATCAGGGCTTTCACGCAGTGGACTGAGGTCAGCGAGGAGTCTGGGCACCCGAGCAGTCTAGACCGGCGCGGGTGCTGTTCCGGCCGCGGAAGTCCGGGGCGGGCGGCGGCTGTCTTCCGGAACCGTGCGCGTCAATAGACAGCATGCTTAGGATAGGGGAAACGCCGCTGTTGTCTTACCCGGGAGGCCAGATGTTTATTCGGAACGTTGCGGAGGGCATCCACCGCATTGAGCACGCCTACGTCAACACCTATCTTGTGGAGGACGAGGGCGGGCTCGCCATCATCGACGCCGGCCTGCCGGGCATGTGGCCGGAGCTGCAGCGGGCCGTCCGGGATCTTGGCTACGGGCCGGGGTCGGTCACTGCTCTGGTCCTGACTCACGCCCACTTTGACCACGTGGGATCCGCGGCCCGCATTCGCAAGGAATTCCGCACGCCGATCCTGGTGCACGACGACGACCGGTACATTGCTGCCCACCCCTACCGGTACGAGCACGAAAACAACCGGTTCCTGTATCCGGTCCGCTACCCCAAGGCGATTCCCTATCTGGGGGCAATGACCCTGGCCGGGGCGCTGAACGTCCGCGGTGTCACCGACGTGCACAGCTTGGACTCCGGCACGGGCGCCAGCCTTCCCGGCAAGCCCCGGGTCCTCCTCACTCCGGGTCACACCGCAGGCCACGTGGCCCTGCATTATCCGGACCGGAACGTGGTGATCTGCGGAGACTCCCTGGTGACCCTCAACCCGTACACAGGGGCAAAGGGACCGCAGATTGTTTCGGGCGCCGCCACCGCCAACAGCCCGCAGGCCCTCGCGTCCCTGGAACGGCTTGCCGAGACCGGCGCCGGCATGCTGCTGACCGGACACGGCGAGCCGTGGACGGACGGGGCACAGTCGGCCGTGGAGCAGGCCCTGGCGCGCGGGGCGTCCTAGTTCCTGAGTCCTAGTTCCCGAGTCCCAGGTCCCGAGGCCTAGTTCCGGCCGCCGTCCGGTTCGCTGGACACCGAGCCGCCGGCTGACGAGCCGTTCCCTGCGTCTGCATCAAGTTCCCGCTCCAGAACCTCCAGCAGCCGGGGATCTCCGATCGGCCGGAAGTGGCCCATGGTTTCCAGCTGGACGTTCCGCGCCCCGGGAAGACGGCTGCCGCCCGGAATGTGCGGGTCAAAGCGGCTGTACACCGAGGTAATGCGGGAGTTGATCTCCCTGCTGTCCTGCAGCCGGCGCAGGAATTTGTTCCGCGGCGAGAAGGCACGGATGGACGGCACCAGGAAGAACGTGGCGTACACGGATCCGGAGAAGGGGGTGTTGATGGCCACCATGCGCTTTACCCGGCGGCTGCCCTCCGGCAGGAGCATCAGCTCCTTTCCGATCAGCCCGCCCTTGCTGTGCGCCACCACCACGGCCCCGGTCAGGTCCCGCTCCACCAGATACTGCTGCACCAGCGCCGCCATGCGGTCAATCCGGCCGCGGTTGTAGCCCAGCGGCGCCACCGTGTGCACCGGATGGCCCTGCGCGGACAGCGCCTCGGCCAGCGGGCGGAGGAACTGCCAGTTTTCATATACGCCGGGAATCAGGATGACCGGAGGCTTGCGGGCTCCTCCCTCCGGCGTCAGATACGCTGCGGGATCCGTCCGGAAGAGGAAACCGTTCACCTGCCAGTACCCCACGTACGCGTAGTCCACGGCCCAGGCGCGGGCGTACGTGAACCACCTGCGCCAACGCTCCGGGTTCCGTTGCCGCCGGTTCACTGCGGAAGGGCTGCTTTCCGCAGCAGCGCAGCCGTCCCCGACGGCTCGGTGAACATGCACACGTGGGCCTGCCCCGGCATTTCCACGGCAACGGCCCCCGGCCGGGCGGCGGCCAGTTCCCGCAGCCAGCGGGAGGGCACAATCGGATCACGGGTGCCGCGCACCAGGGTCACCGGCACCGTCACCTCGCCGATGCGCTCCTCCAGCCGGTGCCCCACCATCTTCGGCAGGGTTTTCAGATACCAGCGGGGGCCGGCCCGCAGATAATCAGTGAGCAGGATCCAGTTGACGGCCGGGGGTTCGCGCAGGCAATCCTGCGCCAGCCGCAGGCCCTGCAGCACGGCATGGCGCTCGCCGCTGTTGATTGTGGGGCTCAGCAGCACCACGGACGTGACCAGCTCCGGGGCGCAGATCGCCATTTCCGTTACTACCTGGCATCCCATCGAATGGCCCACCCACTGCGCGGAGCCGATTCCCGCAGCGCGCAGCGCCTCGCAGTTGATCCGGGCGAAGTCCGCCATTTCCAGGCCCCTGCCCGGACTCGGAGCGGAGCCAAAACCCGGCATTTCCAGGGTGTGGACCGTGGCGGTCCGTGCCAGTTCCTCCACCAGCCGGGAGTAGTAGCGCCCGGACGCTCCAATCCCGTGCACCAGCACCACGTGGTCGGCGCCGCCGCCGTAGGTGCGGATGTCGACGTCGTACTCCCCCACCTGCACCCGCTGATGGACCGACCGCATCTTGGTGCCCGCCAAAGGATTCCCCTGTCATCTGTTGCGCCGTGTCCAAATACCTGAACAAGACTAGTGTGCCACCCCGCGTCTTATTATGAATTATTCATAATAAGTGGTTAGCTGGGGGACATGACCTCAACAGCAGCCTCCGCCAAGACCACCGCCAAGTGGTCCGAAGAGCTGCGTGCCCACGGACGCCGGGTCACGAAACAGCGGCTGGCGGTCCTCACCGCCGTCGAACAGTTCCCGCATGCGGTGGCCGACGACGTCGCTTCCGCAGTGCGCACCGAGCTTCCGGACATCAGCCTGCAGTCGGTCTATGTGGTCCTGGCGGACCTGACCGAGACCGGGCTGCTGCGGAAGATTGAGCCGCCGCACTCACCGGCCCGGTACGAGACCCGCGTGGATGACAACCATCACCACGCCATCTGCACCGGCTGCGGCCGGATCGAGGACGTGGACTGCGCCGTCGGGCACGCACCCTGCCTCACACCGGAAAACACCCACGGCATGACCATCCAGATTGCGGATGTGCTCTACCGCGGACTCTGCGCCGACTGCGCAGCAAAAGCTTCCTGACTTCCCCAGCATCACCTGAAAGAAAGAGAGAGTATGTCGAATTTCACCACCACCCAGACCGGCACTCCGGTTGGCAGCGATGCCAACTCGCTGAGCGCCGGACCCAACGGAGCCATTGCGCTGCACGACCGTTACCTGGTCGAGAAGCTCGCCCAGTTCAACCGCGAGCGGATCCCGGAGCGCATTGTCCACGCCAAGGGCGGCGGCGCATTCGGTGAATTTGTTGTCACTGAAGATGTCTCCAAGTACACGCGTGCCGCTGTCTTCCAGCCGGGCACCGTAACGGACACCGTTCAGCGCTTCTCCTCTGTGGCCGGTGAGCAGGGCTCCCCGGACACCTGGCGCGACGTCCGCGGCTTCGCGATGCGTTTCTACACGTCCGAGGGCAACTACGACATCGTCGGCAACAACACCCCGGTGTTCTTCATCCGCGACGGCATCAAGTTCCCGGACTTCATCCACTCCCAGAAGCGCCTGCCGGGCTCCGGCCTGCGCGACGCTGACATGCAGTGGGATTTCTGGACGAACTCCCCCGAGTCCGCACACCAGGTCACGTACCTGATGGGTGACCGCGGCATCCCGACGTCGTGGCGCGAAATGCCCGGCTTCGGCTCGCACACCTACCAGTGGATCAACGCCGCCGGCGAGCGTTTCTGGGTGAAGTACCACTTCACGTCCAACCAGGGCAACCACGAGATCAACGGTGCCGAGGCTGAGAAGATTGCCGGCGCGGACGCCGACTATTACCGCCGCGACCTGTACGAGGCCATCGCCGAAGGTAACTTCCCGTCCTGGGACCTGCACGTTCAGGTCATGCCGTACGAAGATGCCAAGACGTACCGGTTCAACCCGTTCGACCTGACCAAGGTCTGGCCGCACGCGGACTACCCGCTGATCAAGGTGGGTACCCACACCCTGAACCGCAACCCGGAGAACTTCTTCGCGCAGATCGAACAGGTTGCCCTGTCCCCCGCGAACCTGGTTCCCGGCATCGACGCCAGCCCGGACAAGATGCTGATGGCCCGCATCTTCTCCTACCCGGATGCACAGCGTTACCGCATTGGCGCCAACTACAACCAGCTTCCGGTGAACGCACCGAAGGCACCGGTTAACAACTACTCGCAGGACGGCGCCCAGCGTCACTTCTTCAACTCCCCCGAGACCCCGGTCTACGCGCCCAACACCCTGGGCGGCCCCGTAGCCGATGCCGCACGTGCCGGCGAGGGTTCCTGGGAGAGCGACGGCTCGCTGGTTCGTGCCGCCGCTACTCTGCACTCCGAGGACAGTGACTTCGGCCAGGCCGGCACGCTGTACCGCGAGGTGTTCGACGACGCCGCCAAGGAGCGTTTCCTCGAAACGATCACCGGTGCCGTCTCCGGCGTTCAGCGCCCGCACATCCGCGAAGCCGCGATCCAGTACTGGACCAACGTTGACGCGACCCTGGGCGAGAAGCTGCGCCTGAACCTGGCCTCCGGCGACACGACGCCGATCGAAAAGGCTGAGTTTGTGGGCGTTGCCGAGTAATTTCGGTTAGTTCCACACCTCGGGCTTGAGCCCGGACACTAAAGAGCGGCCGGCCCCTTCGGGGGCCGGCCGCTCTTGTCACTCCCCGGGATGGCAGAACGTGCACGTCCCAGCGCTCAGAGACGCACCTCCTGCCATGTCGCGCTGCCGGGGAGGGGCGTCTCGCGCTAGCGGTTGGGCCAGTACCAGATGATCAGCATGGTCACGAGGAAACCGGTAAGGAAATTCAGCTTCAGGAACCGCTTCCAGCCGGCATTGGCCCGCTCGGAATCGGCATCCGAGATTCCCAGGAACGGCAGCAGATTCAGGATGTACGGCAGTGCCAGCAGTCCGCCAAGCGGAGCCGGCCAGGGGGTCAGCAGCATCAGCAGGCCGCCGGCGAGGTAGGCAGCTGCCGCAATCCGGACCACGGCTTTCGCGCCGAGCACCGTGGCGATGGAGCTGATGCCGCCTTCACGGTCCGGCACCACATCCTGCACGGCACCAAAGGCCTGGCTGGCCATGCCCCAGAGGAAGAACGCCCCCAGCACGGCCCACAATCCGGGAGTGAACACGGCTCCGGCCAGGACCAGCCCGTAGACCGCCGGTGACACAAAGTGGGTGCTGGAGGTGATCGAGTCCAGGAAGGGACGTTCCTTGAAGCGCAGCCCGGGCGCACTGTAGGCGATGACGGCAAACACGCTGACGGCCAGCACCAGCCAGGACAGCGGGCTGCCCAGCAGCACCAGCGCGATGAGGAACGGCACATTCGTGACCAGCGCAGCCCACAGGGTGACGCGGTGGAACCCGCGGTCCAGCACTGCCCCCTCGACGCCGCCCTTGCGGGGATTGTGCAGGTCCGACTCGTAGTCGAAAACGTCGTTGATCCCGTACATCGCAAGGTTGTAGGGAATCAGGAAGTACAGGGTTCCCAGCACCCAGGTCAGGTCGATCCGTCCGGTGGTGATCAGGTAGACGGCAGCAAACGGATAGGCCGTGTTCACCCAGGACAGCGGCCGGGAGGAGACCAGCAGCATCCGCAGCGTCGAGCCCGGGGTCCGGGTTGATGTGCTCACTGGTTCTCCTTGGTGTTCGCGGCTGG
Organism: Arthrobacter sp. TJ-58; assembly: GCF_058269295.1. Classification (NCBI taxonomy): domain Bacteria; kingdom Bacillati; phylum Actinomycetota; class Actinomycetes; order Micrococcales; family Micrococcaceae; genus Arthrobacter; species Arthrobacter sp. TJ-58. The sequence continues at coordinate 389,691 of NZ_JBZCNM010000002.1, read as the reverse complement.
ATCGGTGACGTCGGCTGGATCGGTGACGTCGGCTGGTTTGCCGACGGCGGCGCTCTTGCGCGGCGCTCCCCGTCGGCCCAGCAGCATCCACAGCGCCGGCAGCAGCATGACCGCAGCCAGAGTGTAGGCGAAGTCTTCCAGCGGTGCGCTGCCCAGGAAGGCTCCGGAAATCCGTTCCGGGTTGTACCCGAACAGCCCGGCGGCAATCATCACGTTGTCGAAAACGGCGGTGAGGACCAGCAGGACGACGGCGGTGATCCCCAATGCGGCCAGGACGCCCTTTCTGCCCGGTCCGGGGACGGTGCGGCGCAGCAGCGCGAGGATCAGCACCGCGGCTGCCGGAATCAGGAAGACGGCGTTCAGCGCCCAGTAGGTCACCGGTTCACGTCCTGCCGGGAGGCGCGGCGCAGCACCATGGAGACCAGGCCAAACAGGACCATCGTCAGGTAGCAGAGGAAGGCCAGGAAGAAGACCTCCTCGACGGGCAGATGCGGGGCCAGGACGAGGCCGAGCATGATGGGGGTTTCACCGCGGTAGAAGATGTCCAGCCCAATGCCGCCCAGGTCCCACAGCAGGAAGAACGCCAGTCCGATGACCGTGACCAGTGCTGCCCGCCGCGCGTCAGCGAAAAAGAAGAGCTTAAATCGGTGGTCCAGAAGCCCCATGCAGGCAATTGAGGCCAGCAGCAGGAGAAGGTAGAGAATCCCCACTACGCGCCGCTTCCCGCGGCCCGGAACGTGCGGGACTGTCCCGCACCCCGGCCGGAGCCGCGGCCCGGAACCGGCAGCTCTTCGGTGCTGGTGTCTCCGCGCAGGCGCTTGAGCACCAGCTCGGCGCTGATCAGGCACATCGGCAGGCCGATTCCCGGAAGCGTGGAACCGCCGGCGTAGAGCAGTCCGTCCACTTTGCGGCTGGCGTTGGAGCCGCGGAAGAAGGCGCTTTGCTTCAGGACGTGGGCGGGGCCGAGCAGTGTTCCTCGCCAGGAGTTCAGGTCCGTGACAAAGTCCTGCGGTCCTACGGTTCTGCGGACGGTGATCCGTTCGGCGAGGTCCGGGATGTTGGCCCACTCGGAAATCTGGGCGATCACGGCGTCGGCCATCCGCTCGATCCGCTCGTCGCCGTCGCCGTCCATGCCGCCTGCGCCCAGCGACGGATCCGAGGGCACCGGCACCAGGACGAAAATGTTTTCAAACCCCTCGGGGGCGGCGTCCGGGTCCGTGGCGCTGGGCCGGCAGACATAGAGCGACGCCGGATCCGGCACGGAGGTTTCCTTGCCGAAAATCTTGCCGAAGTTCTCTTCCCAGTCCTTCGTGAAGAGCAACGTGTGGTGGGCCAGGGACGGCAGCTCTCCCCGGACGCCCAGATGCAGCAGCAACCCGCCCGGGCCCGGAATACGGTGTTTCCAGTAGCTTTCCGGATAGGTCTGCAGGTGCGGCGGCAGCAGCGAGGTTTCCGTGTGGTGCAGATCTGCGGCGGAAACCACCAGGTCCGCGTCCAGGACCAGTGCCTGCCCGGCGACGTTGGTGTATTCGACGCCGGTGGCCCGGGCAGCGGGGCCCCGCCGGAAACGGCTCAGGCGTCTCCGGCCTGCCGGGATCGCAGCCGGCTCCGTGGTGAGGATCCGGGTAACGGTGGCATCCGTGCGGATGATGACGCCCTCCGCGGCGGCCAGGTCAGCGATGACACTGATGAGCCGCGTGAACCCGCCCATGGGATAGAGCACGCCGTCGGCCAGGTCCAGCCTACTCATCAGGTGATACATGCTGGGCGTGGTGAACGGGGACGAGCCCAGGAACACCGCCGGATAGCCCAGGATCTGGCGGATCCGGGGGTCCGTAAACTTTCCTGCCACAAAAGAACTCAGCGGCTGCAGCAGCAGCTGGGCCAGCCGGGGGCCGCGCTTGAGCACATCGGCGCGCAGCAGCGGCAGGAAGGAAGCGAAGGTGGAGTACAGGAAGCGCTTCTTGGCCATGTCGTACACATCCACGGCGGAATCCAGATACTTTTCCAGCTTGGCTCCGGCGCCGGGCTCGAGGGATTCAAACAGCTTGACGTTCTCGGCGCGGGTGGCGGCAATGTCCACCGGCTCCTCGGCCCCCTCAAACAGGACCCGGTAGCCGGGATCGAGCTGGACCAGGTCCAGCTGCTCATCCGCGGAGGTGCCCATCAGGGCAAAAAAGTGGTCGAAGACTTCGGGCATCAGGTACCAGGAAGGGCCGGTGTCAAAGCTAAAACCGGCGCTCTGCCAGGTCCCGGTGCGCCCGCCCGGTACCGGCTGCTTCTCCAGCACGGTGACGCTCAGGCCTTCCCTTGCCAGCAGCGCGGCGGTGGCCAGGCCGGTGATGCCGCCGCCAATGACGACGGCGGTGCGGGGCGGTGCGGGAACGGTCCTGCGGGTCATGGTTGCCTTCCGGCCTTGGTGCGGCGAAGCGCCGGGCGGCGGACGCGGTGGGTGAGGAGAACTTCGGTGGCAATGCGCAGCTTCACCGGGTTGGGCACCCGGATGCGGGTGCTGCGCAGTTCGCTGGCCGGGGTGGCGCGCAGCCGGCGGGATAGTTCGCTGAAGAGTTCCTGCGCCAGTGCGACGGCGGCGCGGGCCGACGACGGGAGCTCGGCGATGGCGGCTCCGGAGACCAAAAGGTCCGCGTCGATGTCATCCAGCAGCCGGTGTTTGTCCGCCTCCGAAAATGACGCGACGCTGACGCCGGGAAAATAGCTGCGGCCGAGTTCATCAAAGTCGGCGGCGAGGTCGCGGAGAAAATTGACCTTCTGGAAGGCCGCTCCCAGGCGCTGGGCGCCCTCCCGCAGCCGTTTGGCGCGGTCCTCGCTGACCTCGGTGCCCTCCAGGAAGCAGAGCAGGCACATCAGGCCAATGACCTCCGCCGAGCCGTAGACGTAGTCGTCAAAGGACTTCGGGGTGTGCTCGGCGCGGAGCAGGTCCGCCCGCATGGAACGGAAGAAGGGGACCGTCAGTTCCTCGGTGATGCCGGTGCTCCGGGCCGTCTGTGCAAAGGCGTGCACCACCAGGTTCACGCTGTAACCGGTGCGCAGGGCCTGCAGGGTGTCAGCCTCCAGCACGTCCAGCACGCGGGCCACTTCGGCCGGCGGCAGGTCGGCAGCGGCTGCCACGCCGTCCACGATTTCGTCTGCGAGGCGCACCAGCGCGTAAATGCATTCAATCTGCAGCCGGGTTCCTGGCTCCAGCAGCCGCGAGGCCAGGCCAAAGGACGTGGAGTAGGAACGGATCACCACGGACGCCGTCTCCGCCGCCACTTTGTTGTAAAGCGCCAGTCCGCTTTCCGGGGCCATCACCTACCGACCCCGGTTCACGGCGCCGGCGACGATGCGTTCCAGCACCAGGCGCAGCGACGGCGGAATGGACGGGCAGTCCAGGTGTGACCGGGCGCGGTCTGCGTATTCCTCCGCCAGGGACCGGGCATAGTCACGGGCGCCGGAGCTGATCAGCAGTTCCCGGGCACGGTCCGCTTCCTCGGCGGTCAGGTCCGGGCAGCCGATCAGGTGCGAGAGTTCCGGCCAGGCTTCTCCCCGGGCTGCATGGGCAATGAGGACGGTGCGCTTGCCTTCGCGCAGATCACTCAGGTTCGATTTCCCGGTGGCGCTCTCTTTGCCGAAAACCCCCAGCAGGTCGTCCACCAGCTGATAGGCAATCCCGGTGTCCCGGCCAAAATCACCGAGGGTGGCCACGGCGTCGTCGTCCGCTCCGGCCAGCACCGCGCCGGCCTGCAGCGGGGCTTCGAAGGAATAGACGGCCGTTTTCAGCCGCTCCATGTCCAGGATCTCGGGGATCTGCGGGGCTCCCGGGGAGAAGGAAAAGTCGACGTCGATCAGCTCGCCGGCGGCGGAAGCAAACACTGCCTCGTCGAGGATCGCGGCCAGGCGGAGCCGGGTGGCCGAATCCGTGTTCACGGTATCGAGCATCCGGAACGCTCCCACCAGCGCCAGGTCCCCGGCGATGATGCCCGCCGACATGCCGCGGTGCCGGGCCGATTCAGCCGTCTGCCCGGAGGTCTCGGCCAGGGACCGGTAGGTGCCGGAGACGTTCTGGTGCCCGCGGCGCATGAAGTCCAGGTCGATGACGTCATCGTGCACGATCAGGGCGGTGTGCAGCAGTTCGAAAGCCGCACCAACTCTGGCCGCTGCCTCCGTGTCGGTGCCGCCCAGATGCTGGTAGGCAGTCATCAGGATGCCCGGACGGACCCGCTTGCCGCCGGCAGTGGATTTTTCCAGTGTTTCCCAGAGGCTAAGGTAGCTGGGACTGAGTTTGGCCGCGCGAAGCTTCGCCTGCCCAAAAAATTCCTGCAGGACACCTTCCACCTGCTCACGTCCGATGGCTGGGTCGAGCAGGGGTTCGGTCTCCATAGGTCCAGTAAACACGGTGAATATACGGAGGAGAAATGGCGCAACGCGGAGAACTGGTAGTTCTTGTGGATCCGGATGGCACGCCCGTTGGAACCCAGGAAAAATCCACGGTCCACACCACTGACACGCCCTTGCACCTGGCGTTCTCCACGCATGTCTTCAACCGAGCCGGCCAGCTGCTGGTGACCCGCCGCGCCCTGGGCAAGCTCACGTGGCCGGGAGTGTGGACCAATTCCTTCTGCGGACATCCGGGACCGGGAGAGTCGACGCAGGACGCGGTCCTGCGCCGGGCGGACCGGGAACTCGGGCTGGTGCTCGCTCCGGAACAGCTCACGCTTCGGTTGCCGGACTTCCGCTACCGGGCCGTGGACGCCTCCGGCATCGTGGAGCATGAGATCTGCCCGGTCTACACGGCCGTGACAGATGCAGACCCGGTGCCGGCAGCGGATGAAGTCATGGACTGGCAGTGGGCTGACCCGCTGGCCCTCGCCGAATCCGTACGGCTGACTCCCTGGGCGTTCAGCCCCTGGCTGGTGCTGCAGCTGCCCCTGCTCTATCCGCAGGTTTTCGCAGCCGGCAACTCTTCCCTGCCGGCGTAGCGGCGCGGCCAGCGCACCCACGGAGCCTCGGCGGGCCAGTGGGCGCGCAGGGTGTGGAACGCCCGCCGGAATCGCCGGCGAAGGTTTGCCGTTCCAATCAGGGCCCGCGGCGCCATTCCCACCACAAGGGTCCGTTCAAAACGGCAGTCATACCGCTGGCCGAGGTGCAGGCTCAGGCATACGTCGTCGTGCATCTCCGGGTCATGCCGGTGCACCTCGGAGCGGACCCGTTTCCACACCGAGGCCCGAAGCGCCAGATTCGAGCCGAAAAGCGGCAGATGGCCCAGCGCCGAGCCCATCGCGAGGTAGTAGGACCCCAGATACAGCACGCTGAGAACGCCGCCCAGCGGCTTGGCGAAACCGTAGAAGGAACCCGGTCCCGAGAGCGCTCCGAGGGCCGGGGCAGCGGCAAAGGTTTCTGCTATCCGCTGAACCCAGTCCGCCGGCAGGAGGCAGTCCGCGTCACAGCGCGCAATAATATCGCCGGCCGCCGCGTCATAGCCTGCTGCGGCCGCGGCCGGGATTCCCGGCTCCGCTTCGAAGACCACGCGGGCACCGAACCGGCGGGCGACTGCGGCGCTGGAATCGGTGCTGTTGTTGTCCACCACCACTACTTCGTGCGGTGGGATCGTTTGCCCGGCGAGGGAGGACAGGCAGGCTTCCAGGGCGGCTGCGTCATTCAGGCAGGGGATCACCACGCTGACTGTGGGAAGGACGGCAGACATGGGGGAAGTCTAACGCGCAGCTCTGCTTCCCCGGCACGGCACCTGCCTCACGGGCCGGCCTGCCTGCCGCCGGTGTGCGTGCTGCGATAGCGTGAGTCCATGATCGACGCACTCCTCCGCCGCCCCGCTGGTTCCGGAGAGTTCTTCGCCGACGGCGTGCGGCTGCTGTGCCTGTTCAGTCTCGCCGCTGCCGCCCTCTGGTACGGACCGGTGGATGTGGCCCTGTTCCTGCTGGTTCTGATGGGAACACTGATTTCCCGCTGCCTGGATATTTCCCGGCTCTTCGACGGCATTTACGGCCTGACCCTGCTGGCCGCGGCCTGGAGCAGCGTCCTGAATCTGTATGCGCGGGTGGGCTGGTGGGATCTTCCGGTGCATTTCGCCGCGACCGCCGTGATTGCCGCCATGACGTACTTCCTGCTGTCCCGGCTCGATGGGGTGCCTCTTCCGGCGGATCGTTCAGCGCCTGCCCGGGCACGCTTCGCGGTTCCGGTCCTGGTCCTGTCCCTGGGGCTGGCGGTGAGTGTCCTGTGGGAACTCGGCGAATGGTGGGGGCATTCCTACGTGGACTCAACCATCAACGTCGGTTACCAGGACACCATGGGTGATTTGGCTGCCGGCGGCCTTGGCGCACTCCTTGCCGGGATCGTCATGAGCGTCTCGGCGCACCGGTCCGGTGGGCCCGGCGGATCACCGCTTCAGGAGAACCCGCGGCCGCTGCGCCGTCTTCGGAGCTGACGGGGCAGCACAGGGGAAGAGCCGGCGTCGCAGCGCGGCGCCGGCTCTTGCCGTGAAATGCGTTAGGTGCGAGACCTAGTTGCGGATGTACTTCTCATGGGCGGTATGGGCACGGGCCACCTCGGCACGGATGTCCTCGATGTCCTTCACCTTGTCCCGGTACTTCTTGTCCATCTGGGAAATTTGCCGTTCCTCCTCGCAGAGGGCGGTGTAGATGCGCTCGCGTTCGCCGTCGTCGGCCGTGTAGGACAGGTCCAGATAGGCGTTGGCATGCCGGCGGGCGTTGTTGACCGCTGTTTGTGCCTTGCCCGCCGGGCTGACGAGCGAGGCGATGACGGTGATCACCAGGATGCCGACAATGACGCTGAGCGACAGTCCGGTGCTGATCTCGACAACCTCCACGTGCTGGCCGTTGTTGATGAAGCCCAGGGTGTTTTCATGCAGGGCGTGCAGCACCAGCTTCACGCCGATGAAGGCGAGGATTGCGGCCAGGCCAATGGAGAGGTAGATCAGGCGGTCCAGGAGGCCGTCGATCAGGAAGTAGAGCTGACGCAGGCCCATGAGGGAGAATGCCGTGGCGGTGAAGACGATGAATGTGCTCTGGGTCAGGCCAAAGATGGCGGGAATGGAGTCCAGGGCGAACAGGATGTCGGTTCCGCCGATGGCCACCATGACCAGCAGCATGGGGGTCAGGACCTTCTTGCCGTTTTCCATCGTGAACAGCTTGTCGCCGTCGTAATGGTCAGTGGTGGGGAGGACCCGCTTGGCGATGCGGATGATGAAGTTGTTCGCTTCATCCTTCTCCCCCTCCGGCTTGAGCAGGTTTCCGGCGGTAATCAGCAGGATCAGCCCGAAGATGTAGAAGACCCAGGAGAAGGAGTTGATCAGTGCTGCACCCAGGAAGATGAAGCCGGTGCGGGCAATCAGGGCAAACACGATGCCAAACAGCAGCACCTTCTGCTGGTCCTCGCGCGGAACCCGGAAGCTGGCCATGATGATCAGGAAGACAAAGAGGTTGTCCACCGAAAGGGCCTTCTCGGTGATGTATCCGGCGAAGTATTCCGCACCGTCTGTGGGTCCGCTGAAAACCAGAACCATGATGCCAAAGAGGACGGCCAGGCCCACATAGATGGCCGACCAGACGGCGGCTTCCTTGAGCGTTGGAATGTGCGCCTTGCGGATGTGGAAGAAGTAATCGAAGGCCAGCAGGCCCAGAATGACGATGATCGTCACTCCCCAGATCAAGGGGGAAACAGTCATGGATATCCACTTTCGTAGGGTCGTGAAAGAACCATAGGTCTCTCCGGCGCCCTTGTGAATGGGTGCCCGCTGCTTCCGGCTGGGGCGTCGGTGCCCAACGTGTTGACGGAATGCGGCGAGGTGGATACTCCCCTACGAAGGAATCAGTCTAACTGTTCCCCGGCGGATGCGGCCACTTAGGCATCGTGTCGGCCAGCAGCGGCAGGTCCGCGGGTGTGTCCACGTCCCGCCCGCGGTCCAGGTCCGAACAGTCGACGACGTCGATCAGGGATGGGTTGGCCCGCAGATATGCACGGGCACCGGCGTCGTCGACGGCCGTGCCTGCTGCTGCGGTTGCCAGGTCCGGGTCGAAAATGAGGGGGTGCCCGCGGCGGAGGACGTTTGAGCCGTCCTGAAAGTAACCGGCGGCCGTGATGCGTCCGGCCCGGTGGGCTCTGATCAGGCGGGCGACGGCGGCGGCGGTGATGCCGGGCTGGTCGGCCAGGGCCACCAACAGGCCTGCCGTATCCGGATTCTTGGCCAGTGACGCTTCCACCCCGCAGCGGAAGGACGAGCCCAGACCGGTCTGCCAGTCCGGATTCATAACAGTGCGGGCGGTGCCCAGCTGAGCGTGTTCAAGGACCTGAGGGGCCTGCGAGCCCAGGACCACGGTGAGACTGGCACAGCCGCCGTGGTCCAGCTGGGTGAGGATGTGTTCAATCAGGGGCCTGCCCCGAAAGGGCAGCAGCGCTTTGGGGCCCAGCCCGAGACGGGCGCCCGCCCCGGCCGCCAGGACAAGTCCGGCTATCGGGGCAGGCACTGTGTTTTAGCCTTCGCAGTCCGAGCAGTACTTCATGCCGTTCTTTTCGAGGGCCACCTGTGAGCGGTGGCGGACGAGGAAGCAGGAGGCACAGGTGAATTCGTCGTCCTGTGCAGGAACCACCCGAACCAGCAGTTCCTCGCCGGACAGGTCCGCGCCCGGGAGTTCAAAGTTCTCCGCGGCATCGGTCTCGTCAACGTCCACGGCCGTGGCGGACGGGGTGACACTGCGCTGGGCCTGCAGTTCTTCGAGGGAAGCCGTGGAGGCTCCGTCGTCCTCGGTCTTGCGCGGTGCGTCGTAATCTGTTGCCATTTGTGTTGGCTCACACTCCTTTTCTTCTGCTGTAACTTCGGATCCGGCCTCGATCGTAACGGATGGAAGGCACGTCTCCTGCCACGCGGGGCAACAATCGGCCGATATTCGCCGCAGGCCGAATATGTGTGTTCTGCCACGTCAAACGCACCCAAGACGCACCGAAGGGGCACCCCGTTGCCGGAGCGCCCCTTCGGGGATATCACGCTGCTGTTCAGCCAGCGCCTTTCCGCATCAGTGCAGTACCGATGCGGACAGAGAATTACTTCTTGGGTTCCGGCTGCACCTCTGCGGGCGTCATGGTGTGCTGGCCGCCCGTCGTGAAGGAACCGTTGCCGGTGGAGCTGGTTCCGCTGGCCTCAGCTGCCGTGGGGGTGGATCCCGAGGTACCTGTGGAGCTGCTGCTGGAACCGGTCGAGCTGCTGGAACCGGCGGATGAGCCCGAGCCCGATGCCGGCTTGCCGGAATCGGAGGAGTGCGAGACTTTGTCCTTGGCCGTGGAAGCAACCTCGGTAACCTTTTCCTGCAGCCCCGGAGCCTTTTCCTTGGCCCACTCAGTGCCGTGGGAAACCGTGTCCTGAACCTTGGGGTCCTTCCACAGTTCCATCAGCTTTTCACGGCCGCCCTTGGAGCCGACCAGGTAGCCCACGCCCATGCCGGCGAGAAATACGAACTTCTTAACCATGGTTTTCCTCAATCCTGCCCGCTAAGGGGCATTGCGAATACCGTCAGACACCGTTGTTCATATGCACACTACCGCCGTAAGCGGAAGAATCAACAGCAACCTTACTATGCTTGGCGGCTGTTGTGTTCACCCCCACCTGTGCCCGGCATTCTGCGGCGCCGTTTCCCGATCAGGCACCCATTAGACGGGAACGGATCAGGAACCGCTTGCCCTCCGGAGCTTCAACGGAAAACCCGCTGCCCCTGCCCGTAACAACGTCCACGGTCAGGTGCGTATGCTTCCAGTATTCGAACTGTTCCAGGGACATCCAAAAGTCCAGATGCTCCCCGGGGATCAACTCGAAGGTCCCCAGCAGCACGTCTGCTTCAGAGGTGATGAAGTCCCCGTCCGGATAGCACATGGGCGACGAGCCGTCGCAGCAGCCCCCTGACTGGTGAAACATCAGCGGACCGTGCTGTTCCCTGAGCTTCAGCAGAAGCTGCTGGGCTTCATCCGTCAGCGCTACCCGGGAGAAGTTCTCCCCGGGCAGCGTGACGGCAGCTTCCAGGACGGATCCCGCCGGTGCGGCCGAAAGACCCCGGCCGCTTTCCTGGTTCGGAAACATCAGTACTGAACAACCACTCGTCCGTCGACCTTGCCGTGCTCCAGCTCATCCATCACGGCGTTGATTTCGTCGAGGTTGCGGGTGCTGACCTTCGGATGGATAAGGCCCCGGTCATAGAAGTCGATGGCCTCGGCGAGGTCCTGCCGGGTGCCCACGATCGAGCCGCGGATAGTCAGTCCCTTGAGCACAATGTCAAAGATCGGTGCCGGGAAATCCCCCGGGGGAAGACCATTGAACACAATGGTTCCGCCGCGGCGGGCCATGCCAATTGCCTGGCCAAAGGCGGAGGGATGCACAGCAGTGACCAGGACGGCATGAGCGCCGCCAATCTTGTCCTGGATGACCTCAACGGGGTCCTCTTCGCGCGCGTTGACCACCACTTCGGCACCAAAGGACTTGGCCAGTTCCAGCTTGTCGTCAGCAACGTCCACCGCGGCAACCCGCAGACCCATGGCTTTGGCGTACTGGACCGCGATGTGGCCCAGCCCTCCGATGCCGGAGATCACCACCCACTGTCCGGGCCGTGCTTCGCTGACCTTCAGCCCCTTGTAGACGGTTACTCCGGCGCACAGCACCGGTGCAATCTCCACCGGGTCCGCACCCTTGGGAATGCGAGCGGCGAATTTTGCGTCAACCAGCATGTACTCGCCAAAGGATCCGTTGACTGAGTAGCCGCCGTTCTGCTGCTGCTCGCACAGGGTTTCCCATCCGGTGCGGCAGTATTCGCAGACTCCGCAGGCGGACCACAGCCACGCGTTGCCGACCATGTCTCCCACGGCAATATCCGTCACGCCCTCCCCCACCGAAACAACTTCGCCCACACCTTCGTGGCCGGGGATGAAGGGCGGAGTGGGCTTGACCGGCCAGTCACCCTGGGCGGCATGCAGGTCGGTGTGGCAGACGCCGGTGGTCACAAGCTTGACCAACACCTGTCCGGGACCCGGGTCCGGCACGCTGACTTCCTCAACGCTCAGTTCCTTGCCCAGTTCGTTGACGACTGCTGCTTTCATCTGTGTCATTTAGTGTCCGTTTCGTAGATAAAGGGGATTTATCGGAGGTGGGACGAAGCAGCAGGCTTAGAAGAAACCCTGCTTGTTTTCGGCATAGCTGACCAGCAGGTTTTTGGTCTGCTGGTAGTGGTCCAGCATCATGGCGTGGTTTTCGCGTCCGATGCCGGAAGACTTGTAACCGCCGAAGGCCGCGTGGGCGGGATAGGCGTGGTAGTTGTTGACCCAGACCCGGCCGGCCTGGATGTCCCGGCCTGCACGGTAGGCCGTGTTGCCGTTGCGGGACCAGACACCGGCACCGAGGCCGTACAGGGTGTCATTGGCGATGGCCAGGGCCTCACCGTAGTCGGAGAACCGGGTCACGGACACTACCGGCCCAAAGATCTCCTCCTGGAAAATGCGCATGTTGTTGGTGCCCTCAAACACCGTGGGCTTAACGTAGAAGCCGCCGGCGAGGTCGCCGTCGAGCATCAGCCGTTCACCTCCGGTGAGCACCTTTGCGCCTTCCTGCTCCGCGATGTCCATGTAGGAGAGAATTTTCTCCAGCTGGTCGTTGGAAGCCTGGGCGCCCACCATGGTGTTGGTGTCCAGCGGGTTGCCCTGGACTATCTGTGCCGTGCGGGCAAGGGCGTCGGACATGAAGGAGTCATAGATGGATTCCTGGACCAGGGCCCGGGAGGGGCAGGTGCACACTTCACCCTGGTTCAGGGCAAACATGTTGAACCCTTCCAGCGCCTTGTCGTAGAACGCGTCATCCTCCTGAGCGACGTCCGCAAAGAAGATGTTCGGGCTCTTGCCGCCGAGTTCCAGGGTGACGGGAATCAGGTTCTGCGAGGCGTACTGCATGATCAGCCGGCCGGTGGTGGTTTCGCCGGTGAAAGCGATCTTGCGGATCCGCTTGGAGGATGCCAGCGGTTTGCCGGCTTCCATGCCGAACCCGTTGACCACGTTGAGGACTCCGGCGGGCAGGATGTCCGCGATCAGCTCCATGAGCACCATGATCGAGGCCGGGGTCTGCTCGGCCGGCTTGAGGACAATTGCGTTGCCCGCGGCGAGCGCGGGGGCCAGCTTCCAGACGGCCATGAGGATCGGGAAGTTCCACGGAATGATCTGTCCCACCACGCCCAGCGGCTCATGGAAGTGATACGCCGTGGTGTTGTCATCAATCTGGGAGAGGGTGCCCTCCTGCGCGCGGACCGCTCCGGCAAAGTAACGGAAGTGGTCCACTGCCAGGGGCATGTCCGCTGCGAGGGTCTCACGGACCGGCTTGCCGTTGTCCCAGGTTTCGGCGACGGCGAGCATTTCGAGGTTTTCCTCGATGCGGTCCGCGATCCGGTTCAGGATCAGTGCCCGCTCGGCCACGGAGGTCTTGCCCCACGACGGAGCCGCCTTATGCGCTGCGTCCAGTGCCAGGTCGATGTCCTCGGAGGTGCCCCGTGCAACCTCGCAGAACACCTTGCCGGTGATTGGAGAGACGTTCTCGAAGTAGCCGCCCTTGACCGGCGGCACCCACTCGCCGCCAATCCAGTTCTCGTATCGGGGCTTGAAGGAAAGCTTGGATCCCTCGGTGCCGGGCTGCGCATATACGGTCATGTCTGCTCCTGAAGTCGTGACGTCGATGTCTGACGTACCCCGAGAGTACGGAACCGGACGTTGCACCAAGGTTGCATGGGGAAAGAACCGCTGTGCCGCAGTGCCGTGCGGCGGCGTCGGGCCTTATGGTTGCCTGAGAAAAGTATTCCTGGCCCCGAAGGAACGCGCATGTCCCAGCTCCCGAATTCAGAACCCGCCGCAGCGGACCGCTACCTTCGTTACCGCTGGTGGGGCCTGGTGGCCATCAGCCTGGGCGTGGCCGTCATCATCATGGACGCCACCATTGTCTCCGTGTCCATCCCCTCGATCGTGGCGGACCTGGGAATTTCCAGCACGCAGATCCAGTGGGTCCAGGAAATCTACACCCTCCTCTTTGCCGCCCTGCTCCTGACCTGGGGCCGGATAGCGGACCGGGTGGGCCGGCGGCGGATCATGCTCACCGGCGTCGTTATTTTCATGGTGGCCAGCGTCCTGTGCGCGCTGGCCGGCAGCGGCGGCCTGCTGATTGCCGGGCGTGCGCTCCAGGGACTCGGCGGATCGATGATCCTGCCCACCACGCTGGCACTGCTCAATGCCAACTTCACCGGCCGCGAGCGCGGAATCGCTTTTGCCGTGTGGGGCTCAACCATCGGCGGGATGGCGGCAGTTGGGCCGCTGCTGGGCGGCTGGCTGACCGAGCACGCGAGCTGGCGCTGGGCCTTCGGCATCAACGTGCCGATCGGGATTCTCGTGACCGTTGGGCTCCTGCTGTTCGTGGCGGAGTCTTCCGAACCCGTAACCGGTGCGATCCAGCGCCTGGACATCGTCGGAGCGCTGCTGTCCATCCTGGGTTTCGGCTCCCTGGTGTTCGGCCTGATCGAGGGCCGCAGCTACGGCTGGTGGACCGCCGACGACGACGCCTCCTTCACCGTGGGCAGCCTGTCACCGGTTCCGCTGGCCTTCCTTGTTGCCGTTCTGGCGCTGACCGCCTTTATCCTCTGGGAGCGCAAGCGGACCAACGAGGGCAAAGGCGTCATTTTGGACCTGTCCCTGTTCCGAATTCCTTCCTTCGCCAACGGCAACGTCACGGCGCTGATTGTCAGTTTTGGGGAATTCGGCCTGATCCTGTCGCTGCCGCTGTGGTTCCAGAACGTGCTGGGCTACTCGGCGTTCCAGGCGGGGCTGGCCCTGGTTCCCCTGGCCGCCGGTTCCTTCCTGGCCAGCGGCGGGGTGGCGGCACTCTCGCGCAGGCTCTCCCCCATTCTGGTGGTCCGCATCGGTCTGGGCCTGGAAATTGTGGCCATCGCCTCGCTGGCCCTGCTGCTGCGCCCCGACAGCACGGCGTGGCTGACCTCGCCGATCCTGCTGGTTTACGGCATGGGCGTGGGGCTGGCCACGGCACAGCTCACATCGGTGGTCCTGGCCGAGGTTCCGGTGGCCCGCAGCGGACAGGGTTCTGCAACGCAAAGCACCGCCCGGCAGACCGGGTCCGCTCTGGGAATCGCTGTTTTGGGCACGGCGTTCTTCACCACATTGAAGGAGGGTACCGAGTCCCGGCTTGCCGACGACATCGGCGCGAACCCGCTGCTGGCACCCCTCGTGGACTCGGTCAACGCCAGCTCCGGCGGCAGCATCGCGGCCCTGGCCGGGGACCCGCAGACCGCATACATTGCAGACGCCGCCCGTGCGGCCATGACCGACGGCGCATCCCTGGCCGGGTGGATTGCCGCCGCGGCCCTGCTGATCGGGCTGCTGACCAGTCTGCGGATCCGTCCGGTGACCGGGCCTCAGGCCGCTTCCCAGTCCCGCTCCCAGGACGTCACGCCGGACGACGGGGTGTCCCGACCGCGGGACGGGGAACGCCCGGGGCGCATCTGACGGTGGTCCGGGCCGGCCCCGGCTGAACGGAGCGAATCATGGCTGATCAGTCCCGGCTTACCCGCCGGCGCTTCATCCGTCTTGCCGCCGGAGCACCGGCGGCAGTCTTCCTTTCGTCCTGCACCGTCCAGGACCGTGACCGCCCGGATCCGGCTCCGCCGTCGGACACAACCCCGGAAACCGGCTGGCGGATTGTCTGGGAGGACCGTTTTGACGGGACGTCGCTCAATACGGCCTGGTGGACCGCCATGGATTATGGCGGCAACCGTGATCTTGGCGAACTGCAGTACAACGATCCGGCGATGGTTTCGGTCAGCGGCGGAAATCTGGTCCTGAAGGCGAAGTCCGGCGGCCGGAATGGATATGCGTACAGTGCCGGCGGGATCACGTCGCAGGACAAACTCAACGTTGGACCGTACGGGCGCCTCACCACACGGCAGTACGTCAGTTCAGGTGACGGCATCGGTGTGGGTGTCTGCCTCTACGGAGTGGATATTGACGAAGTGGGCTGGCCGGCCTGCGGCGAAATCGATGCCACCGAGATTGCCCTGGCAAGGGGCGCGAATCCCTTCGCGTCCCTGCACGGGCCGGGGTATTCCGGCGGAGCACCGATCACGGCGACCCGGCAGGGAAACACGCTGGTTGGCCGCTGGGCTGAACACACCCTGATGTGGGAACCGGACCGTATTTCCTGGGCCATCGACGGGGAAACCTATCAGGTGGCCGAGGCTTCGGATCCGCGCGCTGCAGGCGGATGGCCCTTCGATCAGCCCTTCTTCATCACCATCGTCATGACCGCAGGTTCAGGGCTGTCCGGTCCCGTGAACGAATCCACCTGGCCGTACACCGCGGAGGGCGTCAGGGAAGACCCCTACGCCGTTTTCGATTTCATCCGGTTCGAGCAATGGCAGCAGTGAACCGGGCCTAACCCAGCTCCCTTTCCAACCGCTCCAGATGCGCCACGACGGAAGCCCGCCTGGGTGAGCGCTGCGGCAGCAGCCGCAGCGCCAAAGCCCAGGCTTCGACGTCGTTCCGCGTTTCAGGCAATAAAAGGTAGTCCAGCAGTGAATCCGGACCTGCATCGGAGAGCATGGCCTCCCGGAGTACGGAACTGACCTCACTGCGCAGCGCGGCAATGGCAGGGGCTTCGGAGCGCGGCAGGACCGGCCCCCGGTACAGTTCCAGGGCCAGCCGGTACGCGCCTCGCTCCAGGTACCCGAGCACCTGCCGGGCATCGATCTGCAGCTCATGCGGCAGCCGGTAGGGGCGGGACTGCGGGATCAGGTGGGGTTCGGGCGTACCCTCGCTGTGTTTGCCCAGCAGGTTGCGCAGCCGCAGCATTTCCGCGCGGACGGTACTGACCGAGGTGCATTCCGGGTAGACCATGACGGAGAGTTCGTCGGCGGTCAGCCCCTGAGGGTGCAGTGCCAGCAGTGTCAGCAGCTCCGCGTGCCGGACGCTGAGCGGTGCGGGGCGTCCGCCGACGTTCACCACAGCCTGGTCCCGGCCCAGGATCTGCAGGCTGTCCCGGCGCAGAAGCGCCGGGCGCGGCGGACCCATTTCACGAGTGCGGGGTTGGGCCGGAACCGAATCCGCGGATGATCGGCGGGAGCGCGGCCGGCGGTTCCTGCTCCGGCCGGTGTTCTGCAGCCGCTCCACCCGCAGCTGGATTTGGGCCGCTGCCACAGTGGCTTCCACCAGGGCCAGGGTGTGGGCCGCCACCGCCTGCTCCCGGCCGGTGATGTCGACGACGCCGATCAGTGACCCGGTGTCCGGATCACGGACCGGCACCGCCGTGCAGCTCCAGGAGTGGACCTGCCGGCTGAAATGCTCAGCCCCGGAAATCTGGACGCTTCGCCCCGTGGCCAGCGCCGTTCCCGGAGCGCTGGTGCCGATGGAAGGTTCGGACCAGTCAGTACCCGGGACAAAGAGCATTCCCTCCGCGCGGCGTCGCAGTTCTTCATCGCCGTCCACCCACAGCAGCCGGCCGAGTTCATCGCCCACCGCTACGAGCAGTCCGCTGTCCGCGCCCGGACGGACCAGCAGCTGCCGGATGACCGGCATGATGGAGGCCAGGGGGTGGGAGCTGCGGTATTCGGCCAGCTCCGGACCGCTGAACACCAGCCGTGGCACCGCTTTGTCCGGATCCGTGTGGTGCTGCAGGGAGCGTTGCCATGATTCCCGGACCGGCGGCCGCAGCCAGCGGCTCAGCCCGTCGGGTGAGCCCAGAAGTTCATGCGCACGGAACGCGTCATGCTGCGTGGAGGCAGCCGTGCCCCGCGGCGGAACAAGAAAGTCCTGATTATGCACTGCCCCGACCTATCCACACTGATAAGGAGACCATTGAACACCGGCGTTATGCCGGGTTTCAGCACAGTCTACTCATGCGGCCTCCCTCCCATCCATGGGAAGGAGGCCGCAATGTGAAACCGGAGCGGAGGCCGCTACTGGCCGCGGGCGATGCGGACCATTTCTTCGCGGTCCACAACCTTTACCCGTTCGCGCACCAGTTCGCCCGTGGCGGGATCCGGGTGGATGTAGGAGGCACCAAGGCTCTTCTCATAGGCGTCCAGCTTCAGCCAGCCCTCCCAGGTGGTGTACTCCACGCCGCGCTCTTCGAGCAGTTTGATGATGGAGTCTTCCTCGGGTTCCTCGGCGGAGGGCAGGCTCAGCCGGTCCTCCAGCAGGAAGCCGATGGTTTCCAGGGCGTCACCCTTGGTGTGCCCGATCAGACCCACCGGACCCCGCTTGATCCAGCCGGTGGTGTAGATGCCCGGCACGGGATTGCCGGACTCGTCAATGACGCGGCCGCCCTCGTTGGGGATGACGCCGCGGCGGGCGTCAAAGCCCACCTCGGGCAGTTCGGAACCGAAGTAGCCGATGGCCCGGTAAACGGCCTGCACCGGATAATCAACAATCTCTCCGGTACCGCGGGCATTGCCGGTTCCGTCCAGTTCATTGCGCTCGAACTTCATGCCGGCGACCTTGCCGGGATTGGCGGGATCGTCGTAGATCTCCACCGGGCTGTGCAGGAAATGCAGGTGCAGCCGGCGCGAGGCGCCGGAGTCCTGCTCCTCGACCAGCCAGTTGGTCAGCGTGTTGACCATGGTCTTGGTCTGGTTGTTGGTGCGGATCTGCTCATCGGAGCCTTCGTCGAATTCGAAGTCCTCCGGGTAAAGCACAATGTCCACGTCGCGCGAATGCGAAAGCTCACGCAGTTCCAGCGGCGTGAACTTCACCTGGGCCGGGCCGCGGCGGCCAAAGACATGCACGTCCGTCACCGGGGACTTCTTCAGACCCTCATAGACATTGTGCGGAATCTCGGTGGTCAGCAGGTCGTCGGCGTGCTTGGAAAGGATCCGGGCGACGTCGAGGGCCACGTTGCCGTTGCCGATAACGGCAACTTCCTTGGCGTCCAGTGGCCATTCCCGCGGGACATCCGGATGTCCGTCATACCAGGAGACAAAGTCGGCTCCGCCGAAGGATCCCTCCAGCTCCACGCCGGGGATGCTCATGTCAGCGTCCTTGATGGCACCAGTGGCGAAGATGATCGCATCGTAGAAGTGCCGGAAGTCCGTCAGCGTGAGGTCTTTGCCGTAGTGCACATTTCCCAGGAACCGGATGTCCCCGCGGTCCATCACCTTGTGCAGGGCGTTCACGATGCCCTTGATCCGCGGGTGGTCAGGGGCAACCCCGTAACGGATCAGGCCATACGGAGCGGGGTACTTGTCAAAGAGGTCGATGCTGACCTCGAAGTCCCGTTCAGCTTTGGTGAGGATATCTGCGGCATAAACACCGGCGGGGCCAGCGCCGATAATGGCGACTCGCATGGGGCGCTGCGACCGGTCCGCGGCTGAATTAGACACTGATAGTCCTTCGTCTCGGGGGAAACCTCGTGCGGAATAACGCACAGTTTCCTATTCTAAATGCCGCGTACGACGGCGTCTAAACGGTTCGGTGCGAAGGCCGCCGCGGATGGTTGCCTCCCCGAGCCTCGTCCTGCGTCAGTTGCCTCCTGCATGCCGGGAATAGGCGGCAGCGCTGCCCGGTTGTGAATCACGTGTCTTCATCTAACGGAACAGACGCCCAGCGCGCCGCATCCTTATCAGAACCAATCCGTTCCGCTCCGGGTGCGCCGCCGGCGCAGCCTCCGGCATCCGGCCGCAGCGAAACAACAACCGGGATCTTTTTTGGCGCCGCCGCCTATGTGATGTGGGGTCTGCTGCCCCTGTACTTCCTCCTGCTGGTTCCGGCAGGAGCGGTGGAAATTGTTGCTTCGCGCATCGTTTTCTCGCTGGTGTTCTGTGCCGTTCTTCTCACTGTTATGCGGTCGTGGAAGGCGGCGGCTACCGCCGGCCGGGATCTGCGGCTGGTGGGGACTCTTGCCGGTGCCGCCGCGCTGATCGCCGTCAACTGGCTGACGTATGCCTGGGCGATCCTGAATGAACATGCCGTGGAAGCCGCCTTGGGTTATTTCGTCAACCCGCTTGTTTCCGTCCTGCTGGGCGTCATTGTCTTCAAGGAAAAGCTCCGGCCGCTGCAGTGGGTGGCGATGGCCGTGGGATTCATTGCGGTACTGGTCCTGACCTTCGCCTATGGCACGGTCCCCTGGGTGGCAATGATCCTCGCCTTCAGCTTCGGCCTGTACGGGCTCGTCAAGAAGGGAGTGGGCGGAAAGGTGGATGCGGTCTCCAGCCTCACCATCGAAACCGCAGCTCTGACGCCCCTGTCCATCGGCGTCCTGATCTGGCTGATGGTCAGCGGGGAGGCAACCATCCTCTCCAACGGTGCGGGCCACTTCTGGCTGCTCGCCGCTTCCGGCATTGTTACGGCCGTTCCGCTCATCTTCTTTGGTGCAGCTGCACGGCGGCTGCCCCTGTCCACGGTGGGAATGCTGCAGTATTTGGCCCCCACCCTGCAGTTCATTATTGCCCTGACCGTTCTCCACGAGGCCATGCCTCCGGAGCGCTGGGCAGGTTTCGGCCTGATCTGGCTGGCACTGGTCATCCTGTCGGTGGACATGATGGGCGGTCCCCGCCGCAACCGTATTCTGCGGACCGGTGCGGCAATACCAGCGGCAGCCGACTAAACATTTCGGCAGAAAAAAGCCCCCGCGGCCCGGTTCACCGGACTGCGGGGGCTTTTTACTGCGTCTTGACGTCTACCGCCGGGCCGCGGTTTGGCGCTGTCGCTGGACCACCGCGAGGGCACCGGCACCGGTCAGCGCCATCAGGGTTCCAATTCCGCCGATGGCCAGTTCGGCCGCATTCAAACCGGTGGCGGCCAGTTCCACAGTTCCATCCGCGGCGGCCGGACCCTGCTGCGCGGCGAGGACCGTGACTGCCTGTTCCACGCTGAAGGTGCTCCAGCCTGCGAGGATTCCGTCCCGGAACAGAGCCACCTTGTGTTCGCCGGCTGCCAAAACGGCCGGAATGCCTGCCTCAAGCGAGCCCGTGGCATCCGCAGTAACAGTGCCCAGGTTGACCCCTGCGGAGGGAATAGCCACTTCATAAGCGGCGCCGGCTCCGAGGCCGGAGATTCGCAGCTGGCTGCCGGAAGCAACTGCTGTCACGTTGCCCTGTGTCGATGCAGTGAGGAGCGAGTCCCGCCCGGAGACAACCTGTTCCACAGTAGCGACGGGGACGGCGGCCCGGGCCGCTGCCTGCTCGGCGGCCAGGCGCGCTTCCTGTTCGGCGGCAGCCTTTGCAGCGAGAGCCTGGGCTGCAGCATCATCGGCCTGCTTGGCGGCGGCCTGCTCAGCCACAGCATCTGCGGCGGTTTTGAGAGCAGCGGCGTCATCGGCGGACTTCCGAGCTGCTGCCTCTTCCGCAGCCCTGGCATCGGCTTCCGCGGCGGCTTTCTCAGCGTCGGCTTGAGCCGCGGCTTCGTCCACAGCCTTGGCTGCGGCTTCCGCGGCGGCTTTTTCAACGGCGGCGTTCTGGGCAGCTTCTTCAGCAGCGGCACGAGCGGCTGCTTCCTGAGCTGCCTTTTCAACTGCTGCCTTCTCAGCCGCAGCGTCGGCTGCAGCCTTCTGAGCAGCAGCCTCTTGAGCCGCCTGCTCGGCAGCAGCACGG
This sequence comes from Arthrobacter sp. TJ-58, assembly GCF_058269295.1. Taxonomy (NCBI): domain Bacteria; kingdom Bacillati; phylum Actinomycetota; class Actinomycetes; order Micrococcales; family Micrococcaceae; genus Arthrobacter; species Arthrobacter sp. TJ-58. Next base: position 369,058 of record NZ_JBZCNM010000002.1, on the reverse strand, counting down.
GCCGCAGCCTCGTCCGCAGCAGCACGTGCGGCGGCTTCCTGAGCTGCCTTATCAACCGCAGCCTCGGCTGCAGCCTTCTGAGCAGCAGCCTCTTGAGCAGCAGCCTCTTGAGCAGCCTGCTCAGCGGCGGCACGGGCGGCAGCTTCCTGGGCAGCCTGCTCAGCGGCGGCACGGTTGGCTTCCTCGCGCGCTGCCGCTTCTTCCTCCGGAGACACCGAGTACCGGCCAAACTTGGCGGTTGCCAGATACGCGCCCTGGTTCGGGCCGGCGGTCAGCTGGACCGCACCCAGTCCAATATCCGTGTCCGAGGCTCCGAGCATGTTCGCGCGGTGTAGCGGCGAATTCACCCACCAGTTGAAGGCCTCATCGGCACTCATGTTCCAGACGATGTTTTCGTGGAAGGCATAGGACCCCGGGCTGTGCTGGAAGACACCGGCGCCGTGGACGTTGGCCTGGTCCGCTGACTGCTGGGTCCAGGACTGCGATTCCGCGGACATCTGGTCGTTCCAGCGCAGCGGTGCCAGCGCATACTGCGCCCGGTAATCGTTGATCAGGGTGTAGAGGCGTTGCGCGAACTGCGCATCCCCTGAGCTGCTTGCCGACGCGGACGGTATCGAGATCACCGCCGTCGTCAGTGCAATGGCAAGCGCCGCGAAGACGCTCACAAGTTTCTTTATGCGCATAGGGCATCCTTATGCCTCGAGACCCAGTGAAAACACCGAAGCCGGAACGTGCGCAGTTTCCCCCAAAAGCTGCGGTGCCCGGCAAAAAGGCACGGGGCAACCCAGTGAACTTACCGCAGGGGTCCCTAAATAAACAATGGCACCTCCAATATCACCAGTAACACTGTTAACAAATTGGACACGCTGAACTGTGATGAATAAGGCACGATCACACCAGGCGCGGACCGAAGCCGTCTTCAGCCTCCGCTTGTCTGAGAAACCCGATGGCCGCCGAACCCGCCAAAGCTGGACACTCGGCGACTCGCGGGCATCCTTCGTGCAACTAACGGGGCTATGGAAAATCTCTCGTGCAGCTGACGGGCTTAAAGGGGCTCAAATGAGGAGTTTGAGCCCGTCAGCTGCACGAAGGATTCCGCAGTGCGGGTTTTGAGCCCGTCAGCTGCACGAAGAATTCTTCGGCGGAAACTTACTGCTCCGAAGCCTGCAGCGCGGCACCCTTCCGCAGGGTTTCACCGCGGAAATATCCCGGGTTGCGCCAATACATCAGCAGCATCAACACGACACCGAGGGCGATGACGCCGGTTCCCAGAATGAACACCAGCCCAACACCGCCGATGGACGACCCGGACCCGTAGTCCGGGTCCAGGGAATCCACCGCGGTCTTGAGGAACATGACGAACAGGATGACGGCGCCGGCCAGCGGGGCGAGGAATTTCAGCAGGAAGCTGCGCAGCGAGCTAAACGCTTCCGCCCGGAAGAACCAGACACAGGCCATTGCCGTAATCCCGTAGTAGAAGCAGATCATCAGGCCCAGCGCGGTAATGGTGTCCCAGAGTGCGTTTTCCGAGAGCAGCCGGGTGAGCGTGTAAAAGCCTGCGGCGGCGACGGCGGAGGCCACCGTGGCGTAGCCCGGCGACTTGTGGACCGGGCTGATGCTGCCGAACCGCCGGGGCAGGGCACGGTAGTGGCCCATGGCCAGCAGTGTCCGTGCAGGCGACACGAAGGTCGACTGCAGCGACGCGGCAGAGCTGCTGAGGATGGACAGGGACATGAGGATGGCAAACGGTCCCATCACCGGACCGGCCAGCACCGCAAAGATGCTTTCCTGGTTGTCCGGGTTTCCTGCCCCCAATTCGCCCTCGCCCACTCCGGCATAGGCCAGCACGGCAAGGGACACCATCATGTAGACCAGCACAATCACGAACACCGTCACGGTGGCGGCCCGCCCCGGGGTCTTGTCCGGGTCCTTCGTTTCTTCGTTCATGGTCAGGGTGACGTCCCAGCCCCAGTACACAAAGATGGACAGCGACACTCCCGCGGCGAAGCTGGAGAAGGAGTCCACGGCGAAGGGGTTGAACCACTCGGCAGTGATGGGAGTGGCGTCAAACGCCGTTCCCGCTCCTACATGGATAAACGCTGCCACTGAGAACCAGCCCAGAACCAGCAGCTGGAACCCCACCAGGACGTATTGGAAGACCTTGGTGGTTTCCAGCCCGCGGTAGGAAATCCAGCAGGCGCCGGCAATAAAGATGCAGGTGGTGAGGATGTTAAGCGGCAGGTTGGTGGTCAGATCGGCAATGGAGTCATTGCCGGTGACCTGCGCGAGCATGAGGTAGAAGAAATCCACGGCCACCGCTGCGAGGTTGGAGAGCACGATGATGGTGGCCGCGATCAGTCCCCATCCGCCCATCCAGCCGATCCACGGACCAAAGGCACGCGTGGCCCAGGTGAAGGAGGTGCCTGAGTCCGGCATCGCGTTGTTCAGTTCCCGGTAGCCCAGCGCCACCAGGATCATGGGAATGAAGCCCACCAGGAAGATGGCCGGCAACTGCACGCCCACCTCGGAGACGGTTGGGCCCAGCCCGGCCGTCAGCGTGTACGCCGGCGCGATGCAGGACACGCCGATCACCACCGCCCCGAGCAGGCCTACTGTTCCCGCCTTCAGTCCCTTGCGGCTGAGACCGCCGGCGGCGCCTTCCCGGCCCGGAAGTATTTTGCTGGAGCTCATGTGGTCACCTCTGAGGGGCTGGATGTGCCGCCGGCCCGGAAATTCCGGGGCACCACGACCATGGGGACGGGGAGGCTGCGCAGCACCTTGCTGGCAGTGGGTCCGAGGAAAAGCTGATTGTTTGCAGCCAGCCTGCTGGAACCGATGAGCATGATGTCGCCGTCGTCGAAGTCCAGATCGTCGACCGCATTCTCGATCGTGCGGCCGGAGGCAACGACGGCGGTGACCGGGCACCGACCGGCGGCCAGCTCCCGGGCTTGGGCGAGGCGGTCCTCGGCATGCAGATGCGCCTCCAACACGGCATTTTCATCCCGGGACGGAGCATCGAGGGCCACCAGGGAGACCAGGCGCAGGGGTAGCCCGCTCCGCGCGGCGGTCCGCACCGCGGTTTCCAGGACGTCTTCGGCGCCGCGGCGGTTGCCCACCGCGCAGGTGATCCGGGTCAGCGGTGCGGTCCGGCTGTAGCCGTGCGGCGCCAGTGCCACCGGAACCTGCGCGGCGTGGAGCAGGGCATTCGCCACGCTGCCGACGGTGAAGCGCTTGAACATCCCGTTGCTCGAGGCGCCCACCACGATCAGGCCGGCGCCGAACTCCTCCGCGGCGTCAATGAGCCCGTGCGCGTCGGAGTCGGCGTTGCGGATGTATCCGGCGGCCCGGACGTCGTCGGGCACCTGGGCCAGACCTTCGGAGAGCCACTGTTCCAGCTGTTCTTCCAGCAGGTCCCGGTAGCCGCTTTCGGGCGGATAGACGGCTGTGTAGGGAGAGTGCACCGGGTCAACCATGACCAGGTCCAGCTCCGCGTCCTGGGTCCGGGCCAGGGCTGCGGCCAGGTTCAGGGCATCCCTGCCCCGTTCGTTGGCGGTGTATCCGACGACGTAGCGCATGGGCGTGCCTAGCCCTTCCCGGGGTCTGAGGCGAGGATGCGCTCGGCGGTGAGCTGGCCCATCCGGACCGCGCCGTCCACGTGCTGGTACCCCTCGGCCGCGAGGTCGGAGGAGGACCAGTAAATGGGTCCGACGGGCTTGAGCTGGTCCGGGCCGTAGCGGTGCAGGCCGCCGAGGTCATAGCTGGCCGCGTAGGCTCCCCGCGTCCACTCCTCCGAGCCCCAGTCCGATTCGTAGTAGACCTCGGGCGTCAGTGCCTCGTCACCCAGGAACGCCGCCAGGGACGCCAGGATGGCCTTGCGGCGGTCCTCAACCGACAGCTCGAACATCCGGTCGGCCTTCTCATCGGAAATGAAACCGACCAGGGTGCCGCGCGGGTCCTCGTGGTTGGTGTTGTCGTAGATTTCCTGGACCAGCTCGCCGGCGCCGAAGCAGGTGCCGGACAGCCCGGCTTCCCGCCAGAAGGGGGTGGAGTACACGGCATGGACCTTGATCACCAGGCCCAGGGACTGGTGCTGGTGCATCTGGTGCTGGCGGCGCGGCAGCGGCGGCTCGAAGGAGACCCGGGAATACAGGTTCGGCGGCACGGCCATAACGGCACGGCGGGCGTGAACGGTGACATTGTCGGCAACGGCGGTCACGCCGTCGTGCGCGGTGCCGTCCTCCCCCGGCCAGCGCACGAAGCGCACGGGGGCACAGAGGACGACGTCGTCGCCCAGGTCCGCGGCCATGCGCTCGGACACCTGCTGCATCCCGCCCGCCACGCGGCGGTCCAGGATGAAGTCCTCATCCACCAGGTTGGAGAAGGAGCCGGCGGAGGCGGCCATCAGCAGCGCCTGCAGTGCGGAGAAGGCGTGGGCGGGCTTGGTGAGCATGCCGCCGGCTACGAACAGTCCGATGTTGTTGCACGCTTCTTCATCGGCGGACTGCTCGCGGAGCCAGTGATGGAAGGAGATGGTGTCCAGTTCCCGGGCACGGGGATGGTTCCAGGGTGCCGCCGGATCCGTTTCCGCGGCCAGCACGTCCAGGAGTTCGATGAGGCGGAGCATTTCCTTTTCCGTCTCAGCGTTCACCGGGAAGATTTCACCGGTGTAGGTGCTGCGCGTCCCGTCCGGGGCAATGTAGACCGAGTCGCCGGAGCGGTAGCGTTCGAACGTTTCCAGGCCCAGTTCCTCAAGGAGGGCGATCAGGGCCGTCTGGTCGGGAGAAACCCACTGGCCGCCGATTTCCAGCATGGCGCCGTCGATGGTGTCCGTCCAGGTGCGTCCGCCCACCCGGTCGCGGGCTTCCAGCACCGCCACGCTCAGGCCTGCGGCCTTCAGCTTCCGGGCCGCGCTCAGGCCCGAGGGCCCGGCTCCAATGATTACAACGTCACGTTCCAGCGTTTTCACGGTGTCCTTTCCCGCGGCCGGGAGGGCCGCCGTTCTTCCAGTAAATGAATGATATTCATTTACTGGAAGAACTGTAGCGTGCGTCACGTGTGCAGGGAAGCCGGTCCATGGGCGCAATTCCCCGTGTGACACCATGAAGACCTGTACCGCCGAAGGGAAAAGGGCACATGACAAGGGACGAAACCCGCCGCAGGAGTGCCGGACGGCCGGTGAAACGGGTGCTTTCGCAGGAGCGGATTGTGACGGCAGCTCTGGCGGTCATCTCCTCCGGCGGTTACGGAGCCCTCACCATGTCCGCACTGGCCCGCCGTCTGGGGGTGGCGCCGTCGGCCCTGTACAACCACGTGGAATCCAAGCAGGAAGTGCTGCGCTGGCTGCAGGACTACGCGATGTCCTCAGTGGACGTGTCGGGGTTTGCCAGCCTGCCCTGGGACGAGGCGCTGCGCGAGTGGGCGCGTTCCTACCGGGATGTTTTTGCCCGGCACACGCCGCTGATTCCGGTCATTGCCGTGCTGCAGGTCAGCGGCGCTCCGCGCACGCTCGCGATGTACGAGACAGTCTCGGCAGGACTGGAACGTGCGGGCTGGCCCGCGGACCGCATAGTGCCCGCCATTGTCGCGCTGGAATCTTTTATTTACGGCTCGGCGTACGACGCCGGGGCGCCGGCTGACATTTTTGACACCGGCACGCTGGCGGCGGACAGCCCGCACTTCACGGCTGCGGTGCAGCAACAGCCGGGCCGTGCCGAAGGTCGGGCTGCCGACACCGCCTTCGAAGCGGGGCTGGACGCGCTGGTGACGGGCCTGGGCAGGCGCGCCGGACTCCGGGTGGAGTCCGGCGCCGCCTGAGCCTTTTTCTTGCGGGGGAACCGGCAGGTCAGGCCAGGGCGCGGACGGCCGCTTCCAGCACGTCCAGGGCGTCCGCCAGCAGTTCCTCGCCGATGACCAGCGGCGGGAGCAGGCGCACCACGTTGCCGTAGGTGCCGCAGGTCAGGACGATGACGCCCTCGGCCAGGCAGGCCGCGGCAACGGCCTTGGTGATGTCGGCGTCCGGGGTCTTGGTTCCGGGCTTCACGAATTCCAGCGCCAGCATGGCACCGCGGCCGCGGACCTCGCCGATTACGCCGGTTTCTTCCGCAAGCTGCCGCAGGCGCGGAACCGCCACTTCCTCGATCCGGCGGGCACGGCCGGCCAGGTCAGCGGTTTCCATGGTCTGGATGGCTGCCAGCGCGGCGGCGCAGGCAACCGGGTTGCCGCCGTAGGTGCCGCCCAGGCCGCCCGCGTGGACGGCGTCGAGCAGTTCCGCCCGGCCGGTCACGGCTGAAAGCGGCATGCCGCCGGCAATGCCCTTGGCCATGGTCAGGATGTCCGGAATGACGCCCTCGTGCTGCACGGCGAACCATTCCCCGGTGCGGCAGAAGCCGGACTGCACTTCATCGGCAATGAAGACGATCCCCTTGGACTTGGCCCATTCGGCCAGCCGCGGCAGGAAGCCTTCGGCCGGAACAATGAAGCCGCCTTCACCCTGGATCGGCTCGATCAGGATGGCCGCCGTCTGGTCCGCGCCGATCTGCTTTTCAATGGCCAGGATGGCCCGGTCCGCGGCTTCGGCGCCGGTGATCTCCGGATTTTCCTCGCGGAACGGGTAGCTCATGGGCATCCGGTAGATTTCGGAGGCGAACGGCCCGAATCCGGTCTTGTACGGCATGGCCTTGGCGGTCAGCGCCATGGTGAGGTTGGTGCGCCCGTGGTAGGCGTGGTCAAAGGCGACGACGGCGTCGCGGCCGGTGGCGGACCGGGCAATCTTGATGGCGTTTTCCACGGCTTCGGCGCCGGAGTTGAAGAGCACGGTGCGCTTTTCGTGGTCCCCGGGAGTGACTTCGTGCAGCTTTTCGGCCAGCGCAATGTAACCCTCATAAGGGGTCACCATGAAGCAGGTGTGGGTGAAGTGCTCCACCTGGTCCTTGACGGCGTCCACGACGGCGGGGTCCGAGGCGCCCACGCTGGTCACGGCAATGCCGGAGCCCAGGTCAATGAAGGAGTTGCCGTCCACGTCGCGGATGATCCCGCCGTCGGCATCAGAGACATAGACCGGCACCGAGGAGGCAACCCCCTTGGCGACTACGGCCACCCGGCGGCGGTTCAGTTCAGCGGACTTGGGTCCGGGGAAGGTGCCGTTGATACTGCGCTTCTGTTCCAGCCGGTAGGCGGGTGAGACGGCTTGGGTGCTCATGGGTTGTGCCTTTCAAACGGTGCTGCGGGTTGTTGGTGGTGCGTCTTGGCAGGGCATTCAGCGCCGCCGTGGCGGTGCGTGCCGGTTAGGCGTCCAGTGCGGTCATGACGTGCTTGATCCGGGTGTAGTCCTCCACGCCGTACATGGACAGGTCCTTGCCGTAGCCGGAGCTCTTGAATCCGCCGTGCGGCATTTCGGCCGTCAGCAGGATGTGGGTGTTGATCCAGACGGCGCCGAAGTCCAGGTCGCGGGCCAGGCGCATGGCGCGGCCGTGGTTGGAGGTCCAGACGCTGGAAGCCAGCGCGTATTCGACGTCGTTGGCCATTTCCACGGCTTCTTCCTCGGTGCTGAAGCTCTGCACCGTGATGACCGGGCCGAAGGTTTCCTTCTGCACAATGTCATCGTCCTGGCGTGCGCCGGTGATGACGGTGGGCTCGAAGAAGAAACCCTTGGCGCCGGCCCGCTTGCCGCCGGTGGCAATGCTGCAGTGCTCCGGCAGGGAGTCGATGACTGCATTGACCGCATTGAAGTGGTTGATGTTGTTCAGCGGACCGAAGTAGTTCTCTTCGGAATCCTCGTTCCCGGTCTGCAGGGTCTTGGTGTGTTCCACCAGGGCAGACACAAACTCGTCCTGCGCGGATTCCTCAACCAGGACGCGGGTGATGGCGGTGCAGTCCTGGCCGGCGTTGAAGAAGGAGAATTCAGCCACGGCCTGGGCGGTCTTCTGCAGATCCGCGTCCGCGAAGACCACTGCCGGTGCTTTTCCGCCCAGTTCCAGGTGGGCGCGCTTGAGCGTCTTGGCTGCGCCGGAAGCCACGGCGATGCCGGCGCGGACGGACCCGGTGATGGAGACCAGGCCGGGCACGGGATGCTCCACCATGGCGGCGCCGGTTTCGCCGGTGCCCAGGATGACGTTCAGGACGCCGGCGGGGAAGATTTCGCCGGCGAGGCGGGCCAGGACCAGCGTGGATTCGGGGGTGGTGTCGGAGGGTTTGAGCACCACGGTGTTGCCGGCGGCGAGCGCGGGGCCGATCTTCCAGATGGCCATCAGCAGCGGATAGTTCCAGGGCGCAACCTGGGCGACGACGCCGATCGGCTCACGGCGGACGAAGGAGGTGTGCCCCTCCAGGTACTCCCCTGCGGACTTGCCCTCCAGGAGGCGGGCCGCACCGGCGAAGAACCGCAGCTGATCAGCACCCACTGCTACTTCCTCCGCCGCGATGACGGAAGGAACCTGTCCCGTGTTGCGGTGCTGGGCCTCCACGAGCTCATCCGAATTGGCTTCCAGCGCGTCAGCCAGGCGCAGCAGCATCAGCTGGCGTTCGGACGGGGTGGTCCGCTTCCAGGTGGTGAAGGCCGCGGCGGCGGCGGCCATGGCGGCGTCGACGTCCGCCTGCACGGAGACGGGAGACGAGGCAACCACTTCGCCGTTGACCGGGTTGATGATTTCCAGCTGCTCGGTTCCCCGTGCCGGAACAAACTCTCCGTTGATAAAGTTCTGCAGCGTCTGGGCCATGGCTTGCACTGTCCTTTCAGAAGGCGGTCCCCGGACTCCGTTGCCCGGGGCTTTTCTCCCAACCTATGCCGTGCAACGCAGGTCACATAGGGGCAACAGGACAAGAACACACCGTGCCGCCTGTGCAGACGCCCAAATGGCCACCCCTATAGTTACCCCATGCCGATTTTCCTTTCCGACCTCCTGGCCGCTCCCGGGCTGGACCTGATCCAGCACGGCACCGCTGCGGTTGCCGCCGCTCCCCTGCAGTGGGTGGCCGTCACCGAACTTGAGGATCCGCTTCCCTTCCTCGGCGGCGGCGAGGTGGTCCTGACCACGGGACTTCGGCAGCGCACCGGGGCGGTGCAGCGCAGCTTCGTGGAGAGCGTGCACCGGGCGGGGGCACTGGCCATCGGCTTCGGCACCGGCCTGAGCCATGCAAAGGTGCCGGCCGCCCTGATCGATGCCGCCAACCGCCAGGGCCTGCCCGTGTTCGAAGTGCCGTATCAAACTCCGTTTGTGGCCCTGGGCAAGATGGTGGCCGATGCGCTGTCTGCGGACCACGTCACCCAGCTCCGGGAACTGCTGGCCGCCCACCAGTCCCTGGCCGGAGCACTGCTGGGCGGCAAGGGCCTGCCGGGACTGCTGCAGGAACTCGCCGGGCTGCTGGGCAACCACGTGTCCCTGCACCAGTACGGTGCACGGGTGTTCGCGACCGGTTCCGATGCCGGCGACACTGCGTCCAGGCACCGCGTTCCCATCGCCACCGGGCTGCGGGACCGCTGCGCCCTGGTGATCACCGAACCCTACCGGCGCCCCGACATCGTGGCCTACGCACAAAGCCTGATCAGCGTGGAGCTGAGCAACCAGGCCCGCCGCCGCGCCCGCGACCGGGCAGTGACCGGGCAGCTGCTTACCGACGTCGTGGCCGGGCGGCTGGCCGGAAACGACGCCGCGCTCCGTCTCCAGGGCGCCGGGATCTCCATGGCCAGGCGGCACCTGACCTTTCTGGTGGAGGTGGCCTCAGGCCAGGTGCGTTCGCTGCCCACGCTGCCGCTGCCCGCAGAGTTCGACGGCGCCGCCACCGCCGTCGTCGACGGGCGGCTTGCCGTGGTGGTTCCGGAGGGAGCCCGCACCGACCTGGCCGGCATCCTGCGCGATTATCTCTACGGCAGCGGGCTGACGGCGAAAATTGGCGTGGGCGGTTCCTATGCGGAGAGCGCCGGACTGCGCTGGAGCTATTTTGAGGCCAAGGAGTCCCTGCAGCGCGGACAAAGCATCAACGAACCCGAGCGGCTGAGCCTCACCTCGCTGCTGATGTCCGGCACCGACGTTCCGCTGGCAGATCTGGCCGCTGAGGCGCTGGACCCCTTGACGGATTTCGACGCCGGCCATGATGCGAAGCTGCTGGAAACACTGGAACAGTATTTGGCCCTGAACGGATCGGTGGCTGCAGTAGCCGATGAGCTGGGCCTGCACCGGAACACCGTGCGCTACCGGCTGGGGCAGATCACCGAGCTGACCGGCTACGATCCGGCAGTGACCGCGGACCGCGTGCATTTGTTCCTGGCGCTGAACGTCCGCAGGCTCGGCCTCGGCGCGGTGTGAGTGTAGAGATGACGCCGCACCGGCTCATCGAGCGTAGAGATGGCGCCGCATTGAGGCGCTGAAAAGAGTATCGCCTCGACACTCGGGGGGCGCAGGGGCATTATCTCCACATTCGGCGCGGTGTGAGCCTGCAAAAACCCTCGTTGCCCGTTACCGCCCGGTAACCATATTCTGGAGGGATGACCAACAGCGTGCAGCCGGCCCGAACCATCCGCTGGCAGGGCGAGGATGACTCCGCACGCCAGGACACCGCAGCGGTCTCCTTCCGCTCCCGGGAACTCGCTGCCAGCGGCACTTCCACCACCGGCGAGTATTCCGCGTCATGGTCGCTGTCCACGTCTCCGGGCTGGGTAACCACCCGCTTCTCCATCCGGGTGGAGGGACAGGGCTGGTCCAGATCGCTGGAACTGACCCGATCCGGTGACGGCAAGTGGTCCGCCGAGACCCAGGAATCCGGCGATGCGGGTCTGCCCGTCCCGGGAATCGAGGATCCCGGCGCCTTGGACAACGCCCAGGATATCGACCTGGCCCTGTGCCCCCTGACCAACACCATGCCCGTTCTTCGCCTGGACCTGCTGACTGCCTCCGCCCCGGCCGATGACACCAAGCTCACCGCAGCGCGGGTGGAAATGCCCAGCCTGCGGGTCCTGCCCAGCGATCAGGTGTATTCGCAGGTTTCCGCCTATGACCGGGACCGGGGCTACGGCGTGGTGCTCTTCAGTTCCACCTCCCACGGCTTCACCGCGGAGCTGACCGTGGACGCCGACGGAGTTGTCATTGACTACCCCGGGCTCGCCCGCCGCATGCACTGAGCCGGCCGCCGGGTGCACCGGGCTGCCTCCGGCCGCGGCTAGGATTGAAGTACACCACCCGCAATTTTGGAGACCCCATTGAGCCAAATGTTCCTGGACAAATTCAAAGCCCTGGTCCCCAAGTATCTTGAGGACGACTGGCGCGAAGAAGAAGACGGCATCCCCGCAGACATCCTGAATGAGATGCTGGACGCCCACGACTTCCCCATTCCCCTGGTGCTGCGAGAGTTTTACCTTGCCCTGGGCAACAGCGAAGACCTCATGGAGGCGTACCACTTCTTCTGGGATCCGGACGAGCTGGAAATCGAAGACGGTTACCTGCTCTTCCTGGAAGACGAGGACGAGAAGTTCGCGTGGGGCTTCCGCGTGGACCAGCTGGATGTCCCGGACCCGATCGTCTGGCGCCGCAACAACGCCCGCGGTGACTGGCAGAGCGAAGAGGGCACCTTCAGCGAATACGTCTTTGACATGTTCGAGTGGGTCTTCGAGGAAGATCCCAACTAAGCCCTACCCCCGGAAGGAACCTGAATGCAGCAGCACGGCACCGTTAATGATGTGTGGCCCAGCCACGCGCCGGAAAACTACCAGTGTCCGTTCTGTGACATGGCATCCGGGGATTTCACCTCCCCCGGGAACCTCTGCGAACCCGGGGACCTGGTGTATTCCGATGAGCTGGTGCTGGCGTTCATCGCATCGCACGGCTTTGATCCGGAGCCGGGCCACGTCCTGGTGACGCCGCGGGAGCACTTCGAGCTGCTCTATGAACTGCCCGACGACGTCGCTGCCCGCATCATGCTCGTCACCCGGGACATGGCGGTGGCCATCAAAAAGGCCTGGCGGCCCGACGGCGTGACCACCCGGCAACACAACGAGCCGGCGGGCAGCCAGCATGTGTGGCATTACCACCAGCATGTGCTGCCCCGCTGGACCGATGACGGACTGTATTTCACGCCGAAGCGGCCCATCGTGCCGCCGGCCGTCCGGGCCCGCAAGGCCGCCGAACTTCGCGCCGTCCTATCGGGCGGACCGACCCGGCATTGATGCTGCGCCGCGAGTATCGCCCCCGGCCCTACGGCCGTGACCGGTCAGTCTCGGGTTCACGGTCCCGGCTCCAGGCATGGGCGTAAAGGCCAAGCGCGGCTTCCTCCTGGGGAGTAATGCCAAACCGGTTGATCAACTTTCGGCTTTGATAAAGGGTCAGGAACTCCGCGCTGCGGCTGATGCGGGCCTTATCCGCCTGGTACAGGTAAGAATCCACGGCGCGGCTCCAGCGCTTACGCCAGGTGTCGACGGACGGCTCGGCAGCGATGGCGGACATGATATTGAGTGCGGGAACGATCTGTGCAGCCGTCCGCAATGTCAGGGCTTGGCGTGCGCGTTCCGCCTGGGGTCCAAAAGACTCCGTGCAGCTGCGCAGATGCCTCGTCCAGTAGTAGTCCCAGCTAAGCGCCCGGCGATCCGGCCACAGTGCCGAACGGGGTCCGCGCATCATGGCATAAGCCGTGTCGTGGAGAAGCAGGGCCGCGAACGCCGAGCGGGTGCCGGCCGCGGCAAAACGGCCCAGTGCCCAAGCCGCGAGGTCCGAGGAAAGTTCCGCCGCTTCGCTGGTGAGCGCAATACCCTTGATGCCTCCGAAGGAAGCCATGACTGCCTCGATGTGCGGCGTGGCTGGCTGCCCCTGGGGTGGCGGGTATTCGCCGCGGTGTTTCTCGAAAAGATCCAGCTCCCCCAGCTGGGGCGAGCACTGGATCGCGAGAGCCTGTGCAAAGCGCTTCAGGCGGCCCGCGATCTCGCCCCGGACCAAAAAATGCACCTGTACGCTCGGTTCCCTGGCATCCAGACGCCGTAAGTAGAAGATCCGCTCGGCCCCCCACAATTTGGCCTGGGCAGTCAGCGGCGTGACCACGTGCCTGACGACGCCGTCACACACCTCCGGACGCGCCGGCTGCACCGTCAGCACCCACCAGCCCGTCACCTCAGCCTTCTGCGGCAAGGACCTGGCCGGCACCGCCCCGGCCTGCTGCACTTCACGGCGCGTGGACACAACTTGGCTCATGATCACTCCCCTGGAATCTACTATGGCGTAGTGGTTCACAGCGTTGCAGAGACCCGGAAAGTGCCTTCTGACCTGCAGAAAAAATATAGTAAGTATGCTTACATGGCTTGCCGGGGGCGGCCGCTTCCGTTAAGGTCCGCCCCTAGACGTCCCGCTCCACCACGGCCACGGCAAAGCTGGCCAGTGCCTGCTTGACCACGGTGTCCGGCAGCGGCTGCAGCGCGGCGACGGCTTCGTCGGACCACTGCCGGGCTACGGCCCAGGCCTCGGCCGTGGCCGGGTTGCCGCGCAGTGCACGCACGGCGGCGGCCAGTGCGGCATCCGAGCTCAGGTCCCCGTCCACCAGTTCCAGGACGGCGGCCGCGTCGGCGTCCCCCGCAGCGGCGTTGCGGCGCAGCAGCAGCACCGGCAGGGTGGGCACGCCTTCCCGAAGGTCGGTGCCCGGGGTCTTTCCGGATTTGGCCTCGAGGCCGGTGACGTCAATGACGTCGTCGGCCAGCTGGAACGCGGTGCCCACCTTCTCGCCGTACTCCACCATCACGTTGATGGCCCGGCGGTCTGCGCCGGAGAAGAGCGAGCCGAACTCTCCGGCCGCCGCAATCAGCGACGCTGTTTTGCCGGAGATGACGGACAGGTAGTGTTCCAGCGGATCCTGGCCTTCACGCGGTCCCACCGTTTCATGCAGCTGGCCCATGCAAAGCCGTTCAAAGGTGCGGGCCTGAATGCCCAGGGCTTCGCCGCCGAGCTCGGACACCAGCGAGGAGGCACGGGCAAAAATCAGGTCTCCGGTCAGCACCGCCACCGAGTTTCCCCACACCTCGTGGGCGGTGGGCGCACCGCGGCGCATCGGCGCCGAGTCCATGACGTCGTCGTGGTAGAGCGTGGCCAAGTGCGTCAGTTCGACGACGACGGCGGCCTGGATGACGGCGTCGTTCACCGGCTCGGGACCCAGGTGGGCGGCCAGCAGCGCCAGCAGCGGGCGGATCCGCTTGCCGCCGGCCTGGGCCAGGTGGCGCGAAGTCGCATCGGCAAAAGGATCGGCGTTGGCGATCGCTTCCAGGAGCCGGGTTTCCACCAGTTCCAGGGATGCGGCAATGGAAGGGCCCAGCTGGGGGTCTTCGGCAATGAGCGCAAATCCTGCCGGCAGGGCGGGCGAGGCATCGTCAGCGGCAATGTCCGGGCTGGTGTTCGAGGATTCAGTCACGGTGTGAACTAACTTTTCGTCGGAGCGGGTTGGACTGCGGGCGGGAGGGCCCGTCTTGGTTCGAGGCTGCCGGGACAAGTGCTTCCAGCACGGCAATAACTCTATCCTCCAAAGCCTTGTCATTGCGGTCCGTGAGGTTGGCCAGCATCCGCACCACAAACTTCATCAGCACGGGAAGGGGCATGCCGGTGCGCAGGGCAAGCTTCATGATGGCCGGTTTGCCGATCAATCCGGCGAAGATCCGGCCCAGGGTGAAGTGGCTTCCCCACTCTGCGCGGATGTGGTCCGCGTAGCCGGAAAGCCGGTAGTCGAAGGCTGCCTGGGCGGACAGGATTCCCGGAGTGCGTGCCTCGGCTTCGGCGGCCACAATGAAGTCCGCCGCGAACCGTGCGGATTCCATGGCATAGGAGATGCCCTCGCCGTTGAACGGGCTGACCATGCCGCCGGCGTCGCCAAGCAGCAGCAGGCCCGGAGAGTAGTGCGGGGTGCGGTTGAAGCCCATCGGCAGCGCCGCGCCGCGGATCTCCCCCACCTGGTTTTCCGGCGTGAAGCCCCACTCGGCAGGCATGCCGTCAGTCCAGTCGCGCAGGACCTTGCGGTAGTCCAGCTTGCCGAATTCCTTGGAGGAGTTCAGGATACCCAGGCCCACATTGGACGTGCCGTCTCCCACGCCGAACACCCAGCCGTAGCCGGGCAGGGGGTTTCCGGCGGCGTCGGGCAGTTCCAGCCAGCCTTCCATCCAGTCATCGTTGGTGCGCGGGCTCTGGAAGTACGTGCGCACGGCAACGCCGAGGGGCCGGTCGTCGCGCTTTTCGATGCCGAGGCTCAGCGCCGTGCGGCTGGAGTTGCCGTCCGCCGCCAGCACCACGTCGGCAAAGAACTCACGGGTTTCCCCGGTGCGCCGGCCGGCGTCGTCGAGCACGTTGGCCACCACTCCGGTGACCCGGCCGTCGTCGCCGCGAAGGGCGGACGTCACCGAATGGCGCTCCAGGATGAGCGCGCCGGCGTCCTGGGCATGGCGGGCCAGGGCCTCGTCAAAGCCCAGGCGGGTGCGGATCAACCCGTAATCGGGGAAATTGGAGAGCACTGGCCAGGGCAGTTCAACGGTCCGGCCCGCAGCGATCAGGCGCAGGCCCTTGTTGCGGCGCCAGCCTTCGGACTCCTCATGAGGCAGGCCCAGGAGCTGGATTTCGCGGACGGCGCGGGGCGTCAGTCCGTCGCCGCACACCTTTTCCCGCGGAAAGGCGGTTTTTTCCAGGACCGTGACGTCCACACCCGCACGGGCAAGGTAGTAAGCAGCGGTGGAACCGGCTGGGCCGGCTCCAACAATGAGGACCTTCACTTAGCTGGCTGTCCTACCCGGCTTCACGGCGCGGTGGATAGCCACAATGCCGCCGGTGAGGTTCCGGTAAGCCACGTCGTCCCAGCCGGTTTCCGAGATCCAGGCAGCCAGTCCGTCCTGGTTGGGCCAGGCTCGGATGGACTCGGCGAGGTAAACATAGGCATCCGGGTTGGAGGCCACCTTGCGGGCGATGGCGGGAAGGGCCCGCATCAGGTATTCCGTGTAGACGGTGCGGAAGACGGGCACGGTGGGCGAAGAGAACTCGGCGATGACCAGGCGCCCGCCGGGCTTGGTGACCCGCAGCATTTCCGCGAGCGCCTTCTTGGGCTCGTTCACGTTGCGCAGGCCGAAGGAAATGGTGGAGGCGTCGAAGGAGTTGTCCTCGAACGGCAGGTTGGTGGCATCACCGGCAACAAAGTCAATGTCGGGACGGCGGCGCTTGCCCACCTTGAGCATGCCCAGGGAGAAGTCGCAGGCCACCACATCAATGCCGGCATCCGCGTACGGTTCACTCGATGTGCCGGTCCCGGCGGCCAGGTCAAGCACCCGCTGGCCGGGCTGGGCACCCACGGCATCCACCACCAGGCGGCGCCAGCGGCGGGTCTGTCCCATGGACAGCACGTCATTAACGATGTCGTATTTCGGTGCCACGTCATCAAACATGGCAGCGACTTCATCCGGGCGTTTTTCCAACGATGCGCGCTTCACTCGATCATTGTCTCAAAGAATGTCCTAGGGACCGAACGCGCGCCGTGTCTTTCGCCTCACGGGCAGGAGCCTCATCCCCCGCAGCGGCGCCGAAAGCACGCCCGGGCATACCGCCGCGAGGAGTAGGCTGGAGTCATTATGACCACCCTGCGTTCCCTGACCGTGCCCCTTGGTGAATTGTCCGCCACAATCGGGCTGCTGGAGTATCTGGTCCTCAATGACCAGCTTGCCTGGATACGCAGCGGTGAGGGGCTGGTGGGCTTCGGTGAAACGGCCCGCTTCACCGCCAGCGGACCCGAGCGGTTTGCCGATGCACAGCAGTGGTGGCTGAAGCTTGCTTCCGACGCCGAGATCGATGATCCGCTGTCCGTCCCCGGCAGCGGGCTGGCAGCCTTCGGATCCTTCGGCTTTTCCAAGCGCTCCCCCTTTGAATCCCGGCTGATCGTGCCGGAGATCGTGGTCGGCTCCCGGGACGGCGTCGCCTGGATCACCCAGACCACTGCGGACCCCGACGCCAAGCTGAGCCTGGCGTCCGCGCAGGCAGCCCTCGCCCTGCATCTGGATGCCCTCCCTGCCGCCCGTGAACCGGACACCCGTGACCGCCTTCTGCCCGGCATCCTCAGCGAAGCCGAGTGGAAGAACGCCGTCACGCGCTCGGTGGCGCACATCAGTGCCGGGGACCTCAGCAAGATTGTGCTGGCCCGTGACATTGTGGCCTCCCTCGCCTCCCCGGTGTCCGCGGCGCAGGTTCTGCGGGAGCTGGCCCTGCGTTACAGCAGCTGCTGGACCTATTCCGTGGACGGGTTGATTGGCTCCACGCCGGAGATGCTGATCAAGGTGGAGAACGGCGTCGCCCGCGCCCGGGTGCTGGCCGGAACATTGGACCGCGCCACTGCCCCCGCTGACGACCCCGAGTATCCGCTGCGGGTGCTGGTCGGCTCCGACAAGCAGCGCCACGAACACCAGATCGCGATTGATTCACTCACCCGCCAGCTGCTGCCCTTCACTTCCTCCATGACCTCGCACAGCGAACCCTTTGTCCTGGAACTGCCCAATGTGTGGCACCTGGCCTCGGACGTCACCGCCGAGCTGGCTCCCGGGCCCGACGGCGGGATCCCCACTTCGCTCGCGCTGGTAGAGGCGCTGCATCCCACTGCGGCAGTGTGCGGTTTCCCCACGAGTGTGGCCGGCGAGCTGATCAGCGAGCTTGAACACATGGACCGCGGACCGTACGCGGGACCCGTGGGATGGATGGACGCGGCGGGCAACGGAGAATGGGGCATTGCGCTGCGCGGCGCCGTGATCGAAGATCCCCATACTGTACGGCTTTATGCAGGCTGCGGCATCGTCGCTGGCTCCAACCCGGCCGCGGAGCTGGCTGAGACCTGGAGCAAGTTCCGCCCGATGCTGGAAGCCCTGGACCTGGACCGCGTCCGCCCGACCCCCGGACCTTAAGCGGCACCCTTGACGGTGCGACGAAGGTTGTGTATAGACATCGCCTCGGAGTGCGTATAATTGAGTGAGCGTGCATAACTATGCATCGCCCATCAAGGCAGCTGCACCGGCTCACCGGAGCCGGTCCCGTCCTTCCGATCTGAGGTTCTAACTCCCATGCAGTTCAAAGCTCGCACCGCACTGTCGGCCGTTCTGGCCCTCGCCGCCCTGACCGCAACCGCCTGCGGCGGCGGCGGCACAGCGGAAACAGAATCCGGGGCACCCCTGGTCAACGAGGGCACACTGACGGTGTGCTCCAATGTCCCGTTCGAGCCCTTCGAATATGTTGGCGAAGACGGCGAATACACCGGTTTCGACATGGATCTCAGCCGCGAGATTGCCGCCGGCATGGGCCTGGAAATGGAAGTCCAGAACGCCAGCTTCGACGGCCTGCAGAGCGGGACCGTCCTGGCCGCCAACCAGTGTGACATCATTGCCGCCGCCCTCACCATCACCGAAGACCGCGCAGCAAACCTGGCCTTCTCGGACCCCTACTACGACTCCCTGCAGTCGCTGCTCGTTCCCGCCGATTCGCCGGCCGCCTCCCTGGAAGACATGTCCGGCAAGAAGATCGGCATCCAGCAGGGCACCACGGGAGAAACCTACGCCCGCGACAACGCCCCGGACAGCGCCGAGGTCCTCGCATTCCAGACCGACGGCGAGCTGTTCCAGGCGCTGCAGGCCGGCACCATTGACGGCGTCCTCCAGGACCTGCCCGTCAACCTCGACCACACCGACGGCGGAAAGTTCAGCATCGCGGGAACCTACCCCACCGGAGAGTCCTACGGACTGGCCGCCAAAAAGGACGGCAGCGAGGAATTGATCAAGGAAATCAACGCCCAGCTGGCCGAGATGCGCAGCAACGGAAAGTACCAGGAAATCTACGACGAGTACTTCACCGAATAAATACCTGCCTCGGCAGGACGGGGCCCGGCGCGCGGCAATATTCATCTCAATGAAATATGACGTGCGTAGAATCTAGATTGCTTTCATCTGTTTATGAAGGAGCAATCGCCACTGGCTCCGTCCACGAAAAGGTTGTAGATCCATGCTGAACAAAGCACGCAGAACCGCGCTCACCGCTGTAGCCCTGAGCGCCCTGGCACTGACCGCCTGCGGCGGTGACGATTCAACGGCCGAGGGCGCGGGTGATTCCGGGCTTGGCCTGGTATCCGAAGGCACCCTGACGGTGTGCTCCGAGATTCCTTTTGAGCCTTTCGAATATGAAGAAAACGGCGAATACACCGGCTTCGACATCGATTTGATGAAGGCGATCGGCGCCGGCATGGATCTGGATGTGGAAATCCAGCAGCAGGGATTTGAAGCCATCCAGAGCGGCACGGCGGTGAACGCAGGAATGTGTGACATCAGCGCCAGCGCCATCACCATCACGGAGGAGCGTGCCCAGAACATCGAATTCACCGACTCCTATTTTGATTCGGTGCAGACTCTTCTGGTTCCGGCTGGCTCCGATATCAAGGGAATTGATGACCTGGCCGGCAAGACGGTAGGCGTACAGCAGTCCACCACCGGCGCGGATTATGCCAAGGAAAACACCAAGGACGCCGAGATCATCGAATACCCCGGCGACGGCGAGATGTTCCAGGCCATCAAGGCCGGCAGCATTGACGTGATTCTGCAGGACATCGCTGTCAATGCGAACCACACCAAGGACGGTGCCTTCGATATTGTCGAGGAGTACCCGACCGACGAGTCCTACGGCTTTGCAGCCAAGAAGGGCAACACCGAACTGGTCGAAAAGATCAACACCCAGCTGACCGAGTTGCGAGACAACGGGAAGTACACCGAAATCTACGACTCGTATTTCGCTGACTAAGCACTGACACAGCACTGAACGTTCCGCCGTCCCGGATAAGAAACCATCCGGGACGGCGCCTCATACATCTTCCCCGGAAGGCTCCATCTTGAAACCGTCCACCCGCAGACTCCTCTTCCGGGGAGTCCTGTATGCCGTCTTCATCCTGGTCATCGCTGCCATCGTCCTGCTCGCGGACTGGAAAGCCATCGGAGTGAACTTCTTTGATCCCGAGGTGGCCAAGAAGGCCTTCCCGACGATCATCACCGTGGCTGCGAAGAACACGATTATCTACACCGCCATAGCCTTTGCCGGCGGATTGGCACTGGGCCTCATCCTGGCCCTGATGAAGCTCTCTCCCGTGGCGCCCTACCGCTGGGCCGCCACTGCCTATATTGAAATCTTCCGCGGCCTTCCGGCCCTGCTGGTGATTTTTGCGTTTGCCTTTGCGGTGCCGATTGCGTTCTCCTGGCGTCCGCCGGGCGGCAACGCCGGTGCCGGCCTGATCGCCCTCATCGTGGTCTCGGCAGCCTATATCGCCGAAACCATCCGTGCCGGCATCCAGGCTGTTCCCGCAGGCCAGATCGAAGCCGCCCGTTCCCTGGGCATGGGTCCGGCCTGGACCATGGTGTCGGTGACCCTGCCGCAGGCCTTCCGCATCATCACCCCGCCGCTGACCAACGAACTGGTCATCCTGATCAAGGACACTTCGCTGCTGTTCATCGCCGGCATGGCGCTGGGCGACCGGGAACTCACCACCTTTGCCCGCGACGCAGTCTCGCAGAACGCCAATGCCACTCCGCTGGTGCTGGCCGCCCTGATGTACCTGATCATTACGCTGCCGCTGACACAGCTCGTGGCACGGCTTGAACGACACAACCAGAGAGGCCGGTGAAGGTCATGAGCACTGAAGCAACCAGCTCCCCCGCCGCCGCCAGCAACGCGGTGCCCGCCATCCAGGTGCGGGATCTGCACAAGACTTTCGGTTCCAACGAGGTGCTCAAGGGCATCGACTTCCATGTGGACCAGGGTGAAGTGGTCTGTGTAATCGGCCCGTCCGGTTCCGGCAAGTCCACTTTGCTGCGCTGCGTCAACCGCCTTGAGGAGCCCACCAGCGGCACCATCCTGGTGGAAGGCGTGGACATCACCGACCCCGAGACCGACCTGGACAAGGTCCGCACCCGGATCGGCATTGTGTTCCAGCAGTTCAACCTCTTTCCGCACCTGAATGTGCTGAAGAACCTCACCCTGGCCCAGCGCCGGGCCAAGAAGCGCGACAAGGCCGAGGCGGAGGAAGTCGCCCGCAGGAATCTGGCCAAGGTGGGCCTGGCGGACCGCGGCGATGCCTTCCCCGCCCAGCTCTCCGGCGGACAGCAGCAGCGCGTGGCCATTGCCCGGGCGCTGTCCATGGATCCGGACATGATGCTTTTTGACGAACCGACGTCCGCCTTGGACCCGGAGTTGGTGGGCGACGTCCTCGCCGTCATGCGCCAGCTGGCCGAAGAAGGAATGACGATGATGGTGGTGACCCACGAGATCGGCTTTGCCCGCGAGGTGGGCGACCGCGTGGTCTTCATGGACGGCGGTGTTGTCGTGGAGCAGGGAACCCCCGGCGAAGTCCTGGATAACCCGCAGCACCCGCGCACCCGCGAGTTCCTCTCCAAGGTGCTCTAGCGCTTTCTTCCGTAACAAACAGCAGCCCTTCCGCACTTGTGCGGGAGGGCTGCTGTTTGTCTTTCGAGGCCGGCCGGGTCAGGCCAGCACGGCGTTCACTGCGTCTTTGACCCGTGCATGCAGGTCCCGCAGCGCGCTGCGCTGCACCGGAACCTCGATGATGGACCGACCGGACACCGGGGCATCCAAGGCGGCGTCGAGCTCATCGACGCTGTGCACCAACCGGTGCGGAACGCCGTAGCCGGCCGCCAATGCGGCCAGGTTGGCGGTGTGCGGGGTGCCGAAGAAGCGCTCGACGGCGGCTCCGTATTCTTCGCGCTCCCCCAGTTCCCCGTGCTCCAGCAGGGAGAAAATACCGCCGCCGGAGTCGTTGAGCACCACAATCTGCAGGTCCGGTTCCGGTTCGCCGGTACCCAGCAGCAGGGCGCCGGCGTCGTGCAGGAAGGTCAGGTCCCCCAGCAGCAGCCGGGTGGGAATGCCGTTGGCCAGGGCAATGCCGGTGGCGGTGGAGATAGTGCCGTCAATCCCGGCCAGCCCGCGGTTGGCGTAGACGTCCAGCGGATGCCAGTCCGGAGCTGCCACCAGGTCCATGTCCCGGATGGTGTTGGAGGATCCGAGCACGAGGTTCCCGTCCGCATGGTCCCAGACCAGATCCGCCACGTGCAGGCCGGTGAGTTCGTGTTCCGCCTCGAGCAAGGCGGACACAGCGGCCATGGCAGCCGCCGATGCGTCCTGCCAGCGCCGCAGCCACCCCGGTGCCCCGGCGCCGGCGAAATCAAAGAGCCCGACCAGGTCCGTGATGACGGTTTCAGGCCGGCGGCCGGGCGTGAACCAGTTGACCGGGCGCGGAACGTACAGGGCTTTTCCGACGTCGCGGCGGGCCAGCAGTGCGGCCACCGGACGGGAGAGGGTGGGCCGGCCGAAGACGACCACCCGTTCAACCTCCGGGCCGAGCTCTTCCAGCAGCAGCCGGTACGCGCCGATCGCGTTCGGGCCGAAGCGGGCATTGGAAGAGGGCTCTGCCAGCAGCGGCAGACCCGCCCGCCGGGCAAACAGTGCCGCAATCTCTCCCGCGCCGTCGCCGGCCACCACCACGGTTCGGTGCGCATCGGAGCGGTTCAGCACCGATGCTTCCCGACCGGTGGCGGCGGGCTCGGAGGGCGGCGCAGCGGCGGCACCGCCGTCGTTCTCCGCTGCGGGCAGCTCCCCCTCATCCCCTGCCTGCGGAATCAGCGGGTCGCGGAACTGCAGGTTGATGTGGAGCGGCCCGGCGGGAGTTTCCGCACCCGCCCGGGCAAAGGCAGCGGCAATGGCGCCGGCAGGGTCCTCCCCCGCCCGGATGTCAGCGGCCGCAGCGGGGAACTGCGCGAAAATACCGGGCTGGACGGTGGTCTGGTTGGCACCGGTGCCGTGCAGTTCAGCGGGCCGGTCGGCGGAAAGCACCACCAGGGGAACACCGGAGTGGTGAGCCTCCATCACGGCCGGAACCAGTTCTCCCACCGCCGTTCCGGAAGTGGTGACGACGGCGGCGGGGCGGTGCCCGCCCCGGGCCAGGCCGAGGGCGGTGAAACCGGCGACGCGTTCATCGATCCGCACATGGACCCGGACCCGGCCCTGCACTTCGGCTTCCGCCAGTGCGTAGGCCAGCGGCGCGCTGCGGGAGCCGGGGGCGACGACGACGTCGGTCACTCCGGCGGCCGTCAGCGCGGATACCGCCGAGCGGGCGGCCTGCAGCGAGCTGAGGTTGGTTGCCGCCTTCGGTTCAGTGCTGCGGGCGGATGGGGTCAGGCTGGGGGACTTCGAGGATCCGGTCACTCTTCCATCCTAGGGTTTGGGACCCGTGCCCACACGAACACCGTGACCGCAGCAGCCAGGGTTATTGCACCTAATAATGCGGCCACCCACGCCTGGTACGGATCATGCGAACCAAAAAGTGCGGGCAGCGTCAGGACAAGTCCTGCACCCGCTGCCACCATTGCACTAAAGACAGCGAGAAATGCACGGCTCTTTGTCTGGTTCATGGCGTCCTCTCAGAGCAGCTATCGACGGCGACAAGGCCAGCCTAGCTCCAGGGGGTATTGGCCACGTCCCGCCGGGGCGCGTCTTTGGGCCCGACGGGACGTGGGTACCGGCTGCACGCCTGCCTCAGTACGCCCGAACCCGCTGCTCGACAACCAGGTGGATGAGCGCAAAGGTCTTGTCCTCATCAATGGCTCGAAGCGCAGCCTCCACAGCGGCGGGAACATCGGCGTCGTGTTCCACCTTGATGCCGAACCCGCCAAAGGCCTGGGCCATGAGTGCGAACTCGGGGTTTTTCAGCTGAGTGCCCGAGATCCGGTTCGGATAATGGCGTTCCTGGTGGGTGCGGATGGTGCCATATTCCCGGTTGTCCATCACGATCACCAGCGGGGTTGCCCCGTATTGGGCGGCAGTGGCCAGTTCCTGGCCGTTCATCAGGAATTCGCCGTCGCCGGCGATGGTCACGACGCGCCGGCCAGGATACGTCAGCGACGCTGCGACGGCCGAGGGAACGGAGTAGCCCATGGAACCGTTGCGGGCGCTGACCATGGAGGCGTAACTCCTGGTGGGGAAATAGCGGTGGGCCCAGTTGGTGTGCTCACCTGCGCCCAGGGTGATCATGGCGTCGTTCGGCAGCGTCGGCACCAGATGGGCCATCAGGGTGTCCATCCGGGCCTGACCCGTCCCGGGAGCGGCCGGCGGCAGGGCGGAGAAGGTCTCCTGTTCGCGGCGCATGCGGGAGGTCCAGGCCTTCCACTCATCCCTGACCGGCAAATCCATCAGCACCAGGTCACGGACAAAGACGTCCGGCTTGGCGACGATTTGGTAGGAAACAGGTCCGGACCGGCCCCGCATGGAGGGGTCAATCGTGACGAGGAAGTTCTTGTTGGTCCAGTCCTGGCGCACCAGGAAACCGTCAGTGATCACATCGCCGGGCACGGTGCCGACGAAGACCAGCAGATCGGTCTCTTCCAACAGGTCATAGGTCGGCTTCGGCCGGCCGTACCCGATCGGGCCCACGTATGAGGGTGAGTCGAACGGCACCGTGCCTTCGCACCGCCACTCGGCGGCGGCCGGGAGGTGGTGTTCCTCCAGCCACCGGGTGAGGGCGTCCGCTCCTTCCTGCGTCCAGTCGTTGCCACCGGTGACAAACAGCGGTTTGTCGGCTTCCCTCAGGGCGGCTTTCAGGGCTTTCCAGTCCGTCACGGTCATGCCGCCCGGGGCAACGGGAATCGGCGGATGCAGCACTGCGCTGATCTCCTGCCGGATGATGTCCTCCGGAAGCCCGACGACGACGGGGCCCGGACGGCCGCTCATGGCGGCGAAGATCGCTTCGGCCACAATTTCGGACGCCCGCTCGGCGTGGTCCAGCACCATCACGCGCTTGGCTCCGGTGCCGAACCAGGCCTTGATGTCGAATTCCTGAAACGCTTCACGGTCCCGGTGCTCAAACGGAATCAGGCCCACGAAAAGCACCATGGGCGTGGAGTCCTGCCAGGCCGTGTGCAGGCCAACGTGCGCGTTGGCGGCACCCGGCCCGCGGGTGACCATGGCGATGCCCGGCAACTGCTGCATCTTGCCGGCGGCCTCGGCCATGTAAGCGGCCCCGCCCTCGTGCCGGCACACGATGGTTTCAATCGGCGAGTCGGCCAGACCGTCCAGCACATCCAAGAAGCTCTCGCCGGGAACCACATAGGTCCGTTCCACCCCGTGGGCAGCCAGCGAATCGACAATCACATGGCCGGCCGACTTGGTGGCCCGGGAGGCGGTTGCAGCCATCGAGGGATCAGGCACGCGGGAAAGGGAGGATGCCTGAGGCAGCACTGACGTCATTGTCATCTAGTCGCTTTCGTTGCTCGGATACATCGGTCTATGCCGCCATGTTCTCGACGGCTGGTGTTGCCCCTTGTCGCAGCACATGCGGCGGGGGCCAGGGTGGGATCATCGTAACTGCCGCGCCGGCAGCGCGGGGAAGTGTGCCGATGGCCGGGATCACAGGCTGCGCGTCAGGGCGCCCGAATTATCCGGCGCCGCACGGCTGCTTAACGAGCAGAAGCGGGAACTCTGCGGTTCCCGCTTCTGCTTCCCGCCGACTCTGCCGCTAGTCGGTGACGCCAGCCTTCGCCTTATCCGGCTGTTCCTTCTCCGGATGCTGCATGCCGTCCGTGTACCACTCGGTCAGCGCCGGGTCGTCGCTCTCAAAACCGGCACCGGCACCCTCTTCCTCCGGCACGTGGGCGGCGCCGAACACAAAGTCGTCGCCGTGTTCGTCGATGCCGCGGCGCACGCCGCCCTTGATGGCCTCCAGCGCGTAACGGCGGCGGATCATGAGCGGATCATTCCGAAGGTCTTTGCCCCAGGAGATCATGACGCCAATCAGGATGACCACAAACGGCAGGGCGAACGTGACCATGATGGATTGAAGCCCGGACAGGGCATTGCGTCCGCCGGCCAGCAGCAGGAACATGGCGATCAGGCCCAGGGCTGCACACCAGACAATGGTGACCGGCTTTGACGGCACGGCCCGGCCGGACTGGGACATTGACCCCATGACGTTGCCGGCGGAATCGGCCGCGGTGACAAAGAAAACGAGGATGGCCAGCAGGCCGATGACGCTGGTCACCGAGCTGAAGGGGAGGTTGCCCAGCAGGTCGAACATGACGTTCTCCCCTGATCCTTCAACTTCCATGTCCTCGCCGTTCATGTTCATCCAGATGGCGGTGCCGCCGAAGACCGTGAACCAGACAACAGAGATGGCCGAGGGAACAAAGATCACCACGGTGACGAACTGCCGCAGGGTACGGCCCTTGGAAATCTTGGCAATGAACATGCCCACGAACGGCGACCAGGAAATCCACCAGGCCCAGTACAAGGTGGTCCAGGCCGTCAGGTATTCCTCTTCCACTTCGCCCTGGCTTGCGGAGACCGACAGCATGTCCGTCATGTTTCCGGCAAACGAGATGAGTGAGGACGGCAGCAGGTCCAGCAGGAAGAACGTTGGTCCGGCCACGAGGACAAAAACAGCAAGCAGAATCACCAGGGCCATGTTGGTGTTTGACATCAGCCGGATGCCCTTTTTGATGCCGGCCACGGCGGAGATGGTGAAAACAGCGGTGAGGAGGCAGATGGCTACGACGACGAAGCCGTTGCCCAGTTCCTGGCCCGTGATGATCGAGGTTCCGGTCCGGATCTGGAGCGCCCCGATGCCCAGCGAGGTTGCCGTGCCGAAGAGGGTGACCAGGACGGCCATGATGTCGATGGCCTTGCCCAGGACCCGGTTGTTGCCGTTCGGGAAGACCGGTTCAAAGAGCGAAGAGATCAGCGGCAGCCGCCCGCGGCGGAACGCGGCGTAGGCCAGGGCGCCGCCCACCAGGGCGTAAATGCACCAGGCAAGGGTGGCCTGGTGCAGGAAGGAATCCGTCATGGCCGGAAGGACGGCCTCCGAGGTGCCCGCCTCGGCGTCTGTGGACGGCGGCGGGGACAGGAAGTGGCTCAGCGGTTCCATCGGCCCGTAGAAAATGAGTCCGATGCCCAGGCCGGCGGCGAACAGCATGGAGATCCACGAAGCCGTGGAGTACTCCGGGGTGCTGTCGTCCGCGCCGAGGCGAATGTTGCCGGTGGGGCTGTAGCCGACCACCAGCATGAACAGCACGATTGCAACCACTGTGGCGTTGAACAGCCAGCCGAAGTGGGTGACCACCCAGCCCTGCATTGAGGTGCCCACCAGGTTGAGGTTGTCCGGGGCCAGGATGGCCCAGGCAAGGACCGCCGCCGTTACGGCCAGCGCGATGACGAAAACGCTGCGCCGGGTCGGAAAGCTGGCTCCGGTGTCCTCGACACTGATGCCGGGGACCAACCCGGGGTGAATGCCGAAGGAGGATTCAGAGGCGGCGTGGCGCAGCGCTTTTTTCATTCGGTCTACGGGCCGTCCGGCGGGCCTGCGTTCCGCAGCACCGGAACCGGATGACCTGTCAGTGCCGCCGGACAACTGGCTTGGCCGTGTTGGGTCAGAATTCATAACGTACGACAATAGCGCATGCATTGCAATTCATAACAATTCCGGTGAATTACATCGCGTCATTTAGCAATAGAACAATCCCCGCCATAGCATTCAATTCACGGTAATACTAATTACTTTCCTGCAAGGATGGGTGCCATACTTTCACGCATATAATCCGCGATCTCGCTTTGGGTGACGGCAACATCAAGCACAAAGAGCCCCTCGGCCCCGGCAGCGAGCCATTCCTTGAGCACCTGAAGGTCCGCAAGGGAATGCATTTTCACGCCCTGGGCACCCAGGGACCGGCCCAGGGCGCTAAAGTCCACCTCCGGAATTTGCATTGCCGTATCGTCGAGGCCCCGCGCCGCGTACTGATGGATTTCCGCACCGTACGCCGCATCATTGAAGATCACCATCACTCCGCTCGGAATGGCCCGGACGGCTGACTCAAGGTCCGCCAGCGCCATCAGGGCGCCGCCGTCGCCGGCGATCAGCACCGTGGTGCGGTCCGGGCGGGCCGCTGCCGCCCCTACGGCAGCGGGGATTCCCAAACCGATGGACTGGAAAGCCGTGCCCACCATCATGAGGCCCTGCGGGTCGGGCGCCTCGCAATACATGGGAATCCAGCCGCAGAAATGCCCGCCGTCCTGAACGATGGTTCGCTCGGCGGGCAGCAGGGCATCAAGCTGCTGCGCCACGGCACGGGGATTCAGCCGCCCGTCTGCTGCAAATTCATCCGCCGGCTGGTCGTGTGCAAAGGACTCGGTGCATACCTCCGGGTGCTGGCTCCGCCAGCCCCCGTCCACCGCGGAGACTGCAGCAGTGAGGGCCGAAGCCAGTTCCCGGGCGTCCGCCTGCACAAAACGGGTGACCCGCTCGTGGGTGGCCTCGTTGAGTTCATCAACCTGGATAATCTCGGCATCGTCCGCAAAGAGGGACCCGTAGCGCGTCTGGAAGGCGTTGAGGCTGGCCCCCAGAACAAGAATGAGGTCGGCCGACCGCATGAGGTGCAGCGGTCCGCTCCGCGCAAACCCTCCGGCAATGCCCAGGTCCCAGGGCGTGGCCAGGCTGTTGCGGGCCATAACGGAGGTGGCAAAGAGCGCACCGATTTTATCGCCCAGTTCTACGATCGCCGGCCCTGCCCCGGAGATTACGGAGCCGTTGCCGGCCAGGATCATCGGCCGGCGGGACCGGTTCAGCAGCGAGGCAAGCTGTTCGACGACGGCGGCGTCCGGCACCGCACGCTCACCCGGTTCCTGCGGTGCAGCCGGCTCCTGGGTTTCCGCAACCGCATTGGAGAGATCGTAGGGAATGGACAGGATGACCGGACGCCGTTCAGTGCGTGCCGTCGTGAAGGCCTCCTCGGTCAGGCGCGCGGCATTGCGTGCGGTGACGGTGAGGGTCTGGACGCCCAGCCCGCGGGCGACCATCAGCTGGTCAATGTCCCACGGCCGGGGGCCGGAGGTCGGGGCCTCGCCGATCACCAGGACCAGGGGGGTGCGGGCCTTGGCCGCCTCGGTGAGTGCGGTCAGGGAGTTGGTGAAGCCGGCGCCGTAGGTCACGGTGGCCGCTGCAATTTTGCCCGACGCCCGGTAATAGGCGTCAGCCATGGCCACGGTTCCGGCTTCATGCCGGGCGCTGATGTACGGCAGGCCCCGGGCCGTGAGGTTGGCCGTGAAAAACGCGTTGCCGTTGCCCATCAGGCCAAAAAGCACCTCGGTGTGCCGCATGCACACTTCAGCGACGACGTCGGATACGTTCAGATGTTCTGTCATGTCAGGTCCTTGGCGGGTTAGGGCAGGGGCGCCAGCAGCGCGGTTGCCTGCCGGGCCACCGCCAGGATCCTGTTGTTGGCTTCCGCATCACCAATGGTGATGCGGATGCCTTCGCCGGGAAACGCGCGGATGGAAAGGGCATTGTTCTCAAAGAGTTCGGCCAGCGTGCCGGTGTGGTCCCCGCTCTGGAGCCAGAGGAAATTCGCTTCCGAGGGCAGGACGGGCAGTCCGGCTTCCATTAGGGCGGCGTACACCCGCCCGCGTTCCGAAACAAGCGTGTCAATCCGCTCCTGGAGCTCATCTTCGGCCCGCAGCGATGCCAGCCCGGCTTCCTGGGCCAGCGCCGTGACACCAAACGGCACGGCCACCTTGCGCAGTGCAGTGACCAGGCCCGGTGCGGCGACGGCATACCCCAGGCGCAGCCCGGCCAGCCCGTAGGCCTTGGAAAAAGTGTGGAGCACGGCAACATTGGAATACTTGCGGAACATATCGATTCCAACGGCGGTGTCCTCCGCGCGATTGAAGTGGAGATAGGCCTCATCCAGCACCACAAGAATGCTGGAGGGAACAGCCTGGAGGAAGGATTCCACGGCGTCGGCGCTGAGCACATTGCCCGTGGGGTTGTTCGGATTGCAGACAAAGATCACCCTGGTTTTCGGAGTGACCGCGGCAGCCATTGCGGCCAGGTCATGGCCGCCGTCCGGACCCAGCGGTATGGGCTGCGGGATGGCTCCGGCTGCCGTAACCAAAAGCGGATAGGCCTCAAAGGACCGCCAGGCGAACATCACCTGGTCGCCCGGATTGGTTGCCGCGTGGATGATCTGGCTGGCGACTTCAACGGATCCGGTGCCAAGGGCTATGTTCTCCGGCTCCACCGCCCACCGAGCCGCAAGGGCGCCGGTGAGTTCTTCCGCAGCGATCTCCGGGTAGAGGTTGATGCCGGATACGGCCCGGGTCACGGCCTGCACAACGGAGGGAAGCGGCGGATAGGGATTTTCATTTGAGGAGAGCTTGAAAGCCTTCAAACCGCCTACATCCGCGGGGGTCTTCCCCTGACGGTAGGACGGAAAGTTCTCGAGCCCGGCACGGTGCGGGATGTTCATGGTTCTCCTCATGGACCGGAGCTGAAGGGTAGACGCAGCGCCAGCGCGCTTCCCGATGAGGGTAGGGAAGGGCTGTTCCATAAACAAGCTGCCTAGGTAGCACCGAACAATCTGCCAGTCGAAGGAACCCTTTACCTCTGCTTTTATGTACAAATTGTCTAGCTTGTCCCGGCAAAGTTGCTCATGGCCCCATTAGTGATTAGCGTCACCCCGGGACTGCCAGCGTTGTACATTCCCCGGCAAAGGGCGTGTGGCTGTCATTTCCATCATTCGAAGCGGAGCTTCTTCGCTTCCTGACGCTTGTGAGGCATCTGCATGACCACCGCTGATACGAAACCCGGCACCGCACTCCGCGAGCCGCGGTCCGGACTGGGACGATCCATGAGTTCCCGCCAGCTGACCATGATGGGTCTTGGCAGCGCCATTGGTGCCGGACTGTTCCTGGGATCCGGGGTGGGCGTCCAGGCAGCCGGGCCCGCCGTGCTGATTTCCTATCTTGTGGCCGGAGCACTCGTCATTATTGTGATGCAGGCCCTGGGCGAGCTGGCAGCAGCGAACCCCAGCTCGGGTGCATTCTCCGTCTATACGGAAAAGGCCTTTGGAAAGACGGCAGGTTCGGCCGTTGGCTGGCTGTGGTGGTTCCAGCTTGTTGTAGTGATTGCGGCTGAAGCAATCGGCGCTGCCGGCCTGCTCGCCTCGGTCTTCCCCAGCCTGCCGGTCTGGCTGATGGCACTGGCTTTCATCGCCGTCTTCTCCCTCATCAATGTGGCGGGAGTGAAGAACTACGGTGAATTCGAGTTCTGGTTTGCGATCCTCAAGGTCGCTGCCATTATTACGTTCCTGTTGATTGGAGCCGCCCTGATCTTCGGTTGGCTGCCCAACTCCTCTTCCCCCGGGCTCGGCAATCTTGTGGGGAACGGCGGATTTGCGCCGGCCGGGCTGCCGGGGATCGCGTCGGCCCTCCTTGTGGTGGTCTTTGCCTTCGGCGGCACGGAGATCGTAAGCGTTGCCGCAGCCGAAACCGCTGACCCCGTCCGCAGCGTGGGCAAAGCCATCAAGACCGTTGTGTGGCGGATCCTGGTGTTCTACATCGGCTCGCTTGCTGTCATCGTCACCGTGGTCCCCTGGGATTCCGAAGCGCTCGACTCTCCCTTCGCCGCCGTCCTGGCCATCGCCCGGATCCCGGGAGCGGAGACCGCAATCGTCCTGGTCGCCGCCGTCGCCCTGCTGTCCGCGCTGAACGCCAATCTCTACGGGGCGTCCCGGATGAGTTACTCGCTGGCCGAGCGCGGCGACGCGCCCAAGGCGCTGCTGCGGCTCAATAAGGCAAAGGCTCCCGTCCTGGCCGTCCTCGCGTCGGTGGCGGTTGGTGTGGTGTCCACGGTGCTGGAACTCTTCTTCCCGGACCGGGTCCTTCCCACCCTGCTGAACCTGGTCGGATCCACGATCCTTTTGGTGTGGGCCTCGGTTCTTCTGTCCCAGTTTGTGCTCCGCCGCCGGGCCGACCGTTCCGGCCAGGAGCTCAAGCTGAGGATGAGTGCTTTCCCCTATCTGACCGTCGCCGGAATCGTGCTTTTGGCAGCCATTCTGGTGCTGGCTTGCTTCGACTCAGCGGCCAGGACGCAGCTGCTGTCCACCGTAGCCCTCACCGGGTGTATCGCCGTCGTCTGCAAACTGGCGCACACCTCCCGTGCCCGGAAGATGCAAACCGTCAGGAACTAGGCACTGCCTGCCGGGCCCGCCCTCCCTGCGCGGGCCCGGCAGCCGCCAGCCCAAGCGTTGACTCAGGGCCGTGCCCTCCCTAGGCTTGCGGCCAAGCCGGAGCGGCGCCCCAGTCCCTCCGCGTCCGGCCCTTCCTACGGCTGTCAGAGAGGGAACCCATGCCGCTCTACTCCTACCGCTGCCCAAACTGCGTCGATTTTGACGTCCTGTTGGCGATGGGCGACGCCGTCGGTTCCGTTTCCTGCCCTGCCTGCGGAGCGCCTTCCCGCCGGCGGTACACCGCCGCGCATCTTTCCAGCAGTTCCTCCGGTGCCTACCGGCTCATCGAGGCTACGGAACGCTCCGCGGCCGAGCCCGCCGTCGTCCGCTCACCAGCAGGCAGCGCCGGCAAAGCCCGCGGCATCACCACCAATCCGCTCCATCGAAAGCTGCCCCGTCCCGACTGATCCGCGCCGCCCTTCCACTCGTATGAGGAGTAGCCATGCCCAAGACCGTCTTTCCCCTTGATTCGTCGAAGAAGTTCGAGGACCAGGAAAAGTTGGGACACAACCGCTGGCACCCCGAGATTCCGCCGGTGGCCGTGCTGAAACCCGGGGAATCCTTCCGCGTGGACTGCCGCGAGTGGTTCGACGGGGCCATCGTCAACGACGATTCAGCCGAGGACATCCTCAACGCGCCCCTGCTCACGGTCCACAAGCTCAGCGGCCCGTTTGCCGTGGAGGGCGCCAAGCCCGGCGACCTGCTGGTGGTGGACATCCTCGATGTTGGACCCATTCCGCAGGAAGACAGCGGCCCGCTGGCCGGCCAGGGCTGGGGCTACACCGGGATCTTCGCGCGTGAAAACGGCGGCGGTTTCCTGACCGAGCAGTTCCCCGACGCTTACAAAGCCATCTGGGATTTCAACGGCCAGACGGCGACGTCCCGGCATGTACCCGCTGTCTCCTTCACCGGACTGATCCATCCCGGGCTGATGGGGACCGCGCCGTCGGCCGCTCTGCTGGCAAAGTGGAACAAGCGCGAAGGGGACCTGATCGCCACGGACCCGCACCGGGTGCCGCCGCTGGCGCTGCCGCCGGAGGCCGAGCATGCGGTGCTTGGCGCCCTGCCGCGCGACCAGTGGGGTCGCGTCGGAGCCGAGGCCGCGCGCACCGCTCCGCCGCGGGAAAACGGCGGCAACCAGGACATCAAGAACCTCTCCAAGGGCAGCAGGATCTTCTATCCGGTGTTTGTGGACGGCGCCAACCTCTCCGTCGGTGACCTCCACTTTTCCCAGGGGGACGGCGAGATCACCTTCTGCGGCGCCATTGAGATGGGCGGCTTCATCGATCTGCGCGTGGACATCATTAAAGACGGGATGGACACGTACGGAGTTCAGGAGAACGCGATCTTCATGCCGGGAAACGTGGAGCCCCAGTTCAGCGAATGGATTGCGTTCTCCGGCACCTCGGTGACGCTCGACGGCGAGCAGCGCTACCTCGACTCGCACCTGTCCTACCAGCGGGCGTGCCTGCACGCGATCGATTACCTGACCAAGTTCGGCTACAGCCCGGAGCAGGCCTATCTGCTGCTCGGCGCCGCACCGATCGAGGGGCGGCTTTCGGGTGTCGTGGACATTCCGAACTCATGCTCCACCGTCTACATACCGACGTCGATCTTTGATTTTGATGTGCGGCCCTCAGCCTCCGGGCCGTTCCAGATCGATCCCGGCATCGGCGCGCCGCGGGCCGGCAGCCGGTAAGGAACCTCCCAGTCCGAGGTTCCGGCACCAGGACTGCACGGCCGCGTTCCACATCTCGGGAGCGGCGTTCCACTCCAGTGTGTGATGGGCGCCTTCGAATTCCACAAGTTCCGCACTCCGGCTTTGCCGGGACGCGAATGCCCGGGAGAGCTCCACAGGTACGGAGCGGTCCTGAGCGCCATGGAAGATTAGTGTCGGAATATTCGAAGGCTTATCCAGACGGGTTCCGGGCATATCCTGCCACCGGAGCACTGGCTCCCCCGGCGGACGAACCAGGTTGACGGTGTGCGGCAGCCAGCGTGCCAGGAATCCGGGGCAGCCTGCACGCCGCAGCTGCGCTGCAATGATCCCGGGCCAGTCCAGCGCCGGTGATATCAGGAGGACACCCGACGTGCTTTCCGCCGGGTGCTGCTCAACGGTGCGCAGCACGATGGACGCGCCCAGGGACCAGCCCGCAAACAGGATCCTGCGGGCACCGTGGTCCAGTGCGTAGCGTCGCGCGGCTTCAATGTCCTTCCATTCGCTGGCGCCCAGATGGCTGCGGCCCGGCGCCGGCGACAGGTCCAGCGACGTGCGGTACGCAGGCAGCAGCGAGGTGTAGCCCAGGGCGGCGAAGGCCGCCACGCCGCGCAGACACTGGCTGCGGGAACTGCCCAGCCCATGTACATGAATGACCCACACATCTGTGCTTCCCGACGACGACGGCGGCGGAATAACCCAGGCCGGAAGCCCCTGAATCAACGTGTCCTCAGCGGCAATTCCGAAATCGGCCGGAGTTTCACCCAGGTGGCCGCTGAGCCGGCCCGATCCGTCCCGAACAATTCGTGCGGCGTTCCCCCTCTCGACCATCCGCCGCGCCACTCGGCCGACAGCGGGCGGGCCGAGTACAACCAACTCACCGCCGGAGGCGGCACGCATACTCAACCGCCCGGGATGTGCACCGAATCCACTGGGATCAAAGTCCAGATACTCCTGCTCACCGCTCGTCCCATGTCCGCGGATCGCCACCAGCTTCCGGCCGGGACCTGCATCAGTGGCTTTGGCCCGGATTATCGAACCTGCCGCTGCGGGAAGGCAAACGGCACCAAGGACGACGGCCAGAACGGCCAGATGCGGCCGCGCCATCAGACGGGCCGCCCCTGCTTTAGGCACAGCGCCTCGGCCTCATCCACAACGCTCCGATGCGCGGCCGACAGCTGCCTGCCGCGGTTCTCGGCGAGGTCCATCCAGTCATGGATTTCGATCACCAGGCGGTGAATCGTATCAGCGGTACCCCGCGTGCTTTTTCGGCTCCGGGCAGTGACGGTCCGGGCAGTGGTTCCCACCAAGCTGACGGCGGGCGACTGAGCCACGGTGCCAAGCCAAATTTGCGTCAGCTGCGGCTCCAGGACCCTGATCCTGCGCCGGATGCTGAGATCACTGAAGATCCGGCACATCGGGGCGACCGCCAGGCCCGCGGAGAGCAGCACCACGGTCGCCGGGTTGGATACGTCATACACGGATCCGGCAGCCTGCCTGAGCTCCTCGTTGCCGCTCACGTTTGCCCCGTCCATAATCAGCACTGAAAGGGACAAGACGACTCCGGCGACACAGCCCAGGGCAATAATTCGAAATCCTGCCCGGAAGCGTTTGCGCCTCATCTTCGGCACATTCCGCCAGCAGGTGATGAGCGTTCCCACCATCACCGCCAGGATATAAAGGTACTGAATTCCGGAGTAGACGGCGGCTGCCGGCTGGTGGCCGTAGTCCAGCATGAAAGAGGCCGACGGATAGGGATCATCAATGAAATAGAAGCTCACTCCCATAATGACAACCGTGGCCACAGCAGCACGCCGTATCCACAACTCTTCCCTGCTGCTTAACGCGTCAGCGGACCTTGCCCCGCGGGCAATCGCCCGAGACAGGTAATAGACTCCGAAAATCAGCAGGACGTTGGCCGCCAGGTCCAGCCCGTTGGGCCAGGGCAATTCATGTGCTGCCCACAGGTACAGCCCGTCGATGTTGGTGGTCAGTGACGCGGCGATGACTATGGCCGCCTTCAGCATGGTGTTGTCCGGCCGGGATCCGGCCCGAAGTGCCAGCGTCACCACAAGCAGCCACATGAACAGGGCGACTATCAGGGCGTTCACTCGAAGTACATCTCATAGCGGCAGATCTCACGGTTGGATTCGCGGATTGCTGCGGCCAGCAGGTCGGCTAGATGTTCTGCCGCAGCTTCCAGGTCGGAGCGGAAGTCACCGCGTGCCAGGGCTTTGGCCACCATCTCACCGGAGAGTTCCCGGAAAACACTGACTCCCTGCCAGGTTGCCTCTTGGTATTCGTCATGCCGGAGAATCATGTGCGAGAGTTCGTGCAGAATCATCTGCTGGCGGTGCAGCTTTCCCCGGGCCGCAGAGTGGTAGACAACATCCGTATGTTCACGCGGAATCCAGAGACCGCAAATAGTCTTTCCGGAGAGGTTTTCACTCTGAACAATCTTGATGGGGCGTCCGCGAAGTTCTTCGATGTGACCGATGAGGGATTCCAAAGTTACATGAGCGGGCAATTGAAGGCCGCTAAACGCAGCTCCGGCCGTTTCTCGCACATCTTTGTCCATGGGTTCCTCAGTAATCCGAATATTCAAGGTCCTACGGTAAAAGTGTAGTTGCGCACTTGTTCCAATGCTTTACTTTCA
The DNA here is from genome assembly GCF_058269295.1 of Arthrobacter sp. TJ-58. Classification (NCBI taxonomy): domain Bacteria; kingdom Bacillati; phylum Actinomycetota; class Actinomycetes; order Micrococcales; family Micrococcaceae; genus Arthrobacter; species Arthrobacter sp. TJ-58. The sequence goes on along the minus strand of NZ_JBZCNM010000002.1, from coordinate 332,620 downwards.
CATATGGAAGAAACACCGGGACAGCGCAGCGAACCGCATGAAGGCGGTGTGGCGGAACGTTTGAACTAGCTTCGTGCCGCAGTCCTTGGCGCGAATGACGGAATTGTGTCGACGGCGGCAACGGTGGTGGGCGTCGCCGGTGTTACGAACACCCTCGCTCCCATCCTGGTGGCAGGGACAGCTGCGGTTGTTGGCGGTTCGGTGTCGATGGCGCTCGGGGAATACGTCTCGGTCAGCAGCCAGCGCGACAGCCAAGAGGCATTGATTGAAAAGGAACGCCAGGAGCTGCGGGAAGACCCCGAGGGGGAACTGCTTGAGCTGGCCGGCCTCTATGAGCAGAAGGGGCTCTCTCCGGCGACTGCCCGCCTGGTTTGCGGACGAATTGACCGACCATGACGCCCTCGCAGCGCATCTCGCCGTGGAGCTGAACATCGATGAACTCGAAGTGGTCAACCCGTGGCATGCAGCGTTCGCGTCAGCCGGTGCGTTTGCGGCCGGGGCCGTTCTGCCGCTGCTGGCCATCCTCCTCATGCCGGCGGGAATCCGCATTCCCGTGACGTTCATCGCGGTCCTTGCGGCCCTTGCCATCACAGGTGCCGTCAGTGCCCGGGTGGGCGGCAGCTCGCGTCGCCGGGCCGTGGCCCGCCTCGTCATCGGGGACGCGCTGGCGATGGCTTTCACCTATCTGGTGGGAACGCTGCTGGGAACCACCGGCATCGCCTAGCCAGGAGAACGAACAAACAACTCTGGGTGAGGCCAGGCACGGGAGATGGATCTCACGGCGGCCCGTCCCCTGAAGTCAACGCAGCACTGACCACGGCATCCGCGGCTTGCAGTCCCACGTCGGCTGCCGTCTCCGTGTCCGCCCCGCGGAGGAGCATTCCCAGCACTCCGGTGTAAACCAGCACCAGCTGCCCTGCCAAAGCATCCGCATTGTCGGCACCGGCCACCGGGACTGCCAGTTCCCTCAGCCGCGCCTCCAGCAGGTCCGTGTCACTGGACAAGGCGTCGTCCAGGGCCTGCCCGGGACGCGGCGACTCGGCCGCCACCCCGAGAAAGGCGCACCACCGGGCAGCCGTCACGCTGGCCCGATAGTGCTTCAGGGCGGGAAAGACGGCCAGCAGCCGCTCCCTGGGCGTGGATGCGTCGGCTATCTCCTGCTGCCATGCCTCATCCCAGCGCTCCAAACGCCGCTGCAGGGCCTGAACAATAAGCCCTTCCTTGTTGCCAAAGTGTGCATAAAGGGTGGCCGGCGCAACATTGGCACGTCTAAGAATCTCATCCACCGGCGTAGCGGCGACTCCCTGTGTGAAGGCAAGCTCTTCCGCTGCATCAAGCAGACGCTGGCGGGGGCCGGGTTGTGCAGTCATCTTCCAATGCTATAACGTTCGTTTCAATGAAACGATCGTTACAGCCTCTCCAGCAGCAGGCAGGTCCGATGTTCACGGTCGGCGCCGCCGCCCTGATCGCGGCCACGTACGGCTTGGCCCGCCTCGGGTACGGGCTCTTCCTTCCTGTCTTTTCGACGGCATTCACCCTGACGCCCCTGGCGGGAGGATTGCTCGCCTCCGGGACCTCGGTGCTGTACTGCGCATCTGCCGCCCTCGGCTTCCGCTACGCACCGGCAAGACCCCGGCCCGTGGTCCTTCTGGCCGGAATGACGGCCACGCTGGGCAGCGCGGGAATCGCCGTCGCACCGGACACCGGCCTGTTTGTTGGAGCAGTTCTGCTGGCAGGCATGGGCGCAGGTTTCGCCTCGCCCGGGCTGGTGGAACTGGTGCAGCGCAACATCAGGAGTTCCGAGCAGGATCGGGTCCAATCAGTGGTGAACTCCGGCACCGGGTTTGGAGTCATTGCCGCCGGTATCCTCGCCCTGGCAGTGGGTCAGATGTCCTGGCGTCTGGCCTGGTGGTTCATTGCGCTGCTCGCACTGACGTCAATGGTCACGGTGCTTCGTGCAGACACCTCCCGGGACCGGTCCGGCCCGGCTGCTGAGCCCGCCCCGGACCGGGCGGTGCGGCTCGGGGGCAGCATAGGCGGCCTGCGCCATCCAGCAGCGGCTGCCTTTGTCTTCGGGATCGGCTGCGCCGCGGTGTGGGTGCACGGCCGCGCCCTCCTTGAAGAACGCGGCGGCCTGGCCACCGGTGAGTCCGCGGCTGTCTGGATTGCCCTGGGATTCGGTGGAGCCGCCGCCGTCTTCACCGCCCCGTGGCTGGCGAGGCACGCCCTCCGGGTTACCTGGCCGGCAACCGTTATTGCGACGGCTTTCGCAACCGCCCTCTTTGCCCTGGCTCCGCAGAACCTCGTTGCCGGCTTTGCTGCAGCCGCCCTGTTTGGGCTTTCCTATACGGCGGCAACATCCGTCCTCATTATCTGGGCCGCACAGGTATCACCGAGCAGCGCTGCCGGGACATCCGTCCTGTTCATGAGTCTCGTCTTGGGGCAGTCCGCCGGATCAGCGGTGACCGGTGCGCTGATCCAACCGGCGGGTTACGGCACAGCATTCCTTCTTGCCGCCGGCGTGTGCGCCGCAAGCATTCTGGGGCGCAGGCCGCAGCAGCCGCAGGCCCGAGCACGCTAAGGGGCAAGAGGATTCCCGCCCCTTAGCGTGCGCCCCGAATCACCATTCGGCGCGCGTCCGCGCCGGGTCTCCGGAGGTTATTTCTGTGCCGCCCAGGCGGCGTAGCTGCCGTCCAGTTCGACGACGTCGTACCCGGCGCGGCGCAGGCCGCTGGCCGCCACGGAATTCCGTACGCCGCTCTGGCAGTAGGTCACGATGGTCCCGCTCTCCGGAAGTTCGTCCAGGTGCCACAGCACGCGGCCGCCGCTGAGCTGGTGCGAGCCCGGAATGTGTCCGGCCGCGTGCTCGGTGCGGTTCCGGACATCCAGCACCATCGCGGCGTCAAAGTCCGGAAGGTCGGACGGCTGAACCAGCGGCGGCGTGAAGGCCGGCAGCCCGTCGAGGCTGGTGACGTATCCGGCCACGTTGTCGATGCCCACGCGGACCAGATGGTCCCACAGTTCCTGCGCCTGATCCCGGCCCTCGGCCAGCAGCACCAGCGGGGACTGGTCCTTCTCGGGATCCACCACCCAGGCGCCGAAACTGGCGACGGACTTTCCGGCGGGGATGTTCAGCGCCCCGGCGACGGTGCCCTCGTGGACGCGGGCGTTGGGGCGGGTGTCCACGAAGATGGCGCGGTCAGCGGCGAGATCTCGGACGACGTCGTCCGTGGCCAGTTCCTGCAGCGGTGCCCGCTCGCCCATGACGGCCGGGCCCTGCCGGTTTTCGCGCTTCATGCGGCCAAAGTAGGCGTGCGCGTCGGGCTGACCGTCCAGCAGTTCGTCAATGAAGCCCTGCTCGTCGTTGGCCTCAAGGTACGGGCCCCACCAGGCGAAGCGGCGTTCGTAGCCGACGGTGGAGGACGGGATGGCACCCAGCGCCTTGCCGCAGGCACTGCCGGCGCCGTGGCCGGGGTGAACCTGGACATAGTCGGGCAGGGTCAGGAACTTGTCCCGCAGGCTGGCGAACAGCTGCTTGGCACCAATGAAACGGGTGTCGACGCCGCCGGCTGCTTCGTCCAGCAGGTCCGGGCGGCCGAGGTCGCCGGAGAAGATGAAGTCACCGGAGAGCAGGTAGCCCGGGGAGTCGCTGAAGGCACCGTCGGTGATCAGGAAGGACAGGTGCTCCGGGGTGTGGCCGGGGGTGTGCAGCGCCTGGACCGTAATGTTGCCGAGCTTGACGGTATCCAGATCATGCAGGCGTTCGCCGTCGAAATCGTACTGCCAGTCGGCTCCGCCTTCACCGGACACGTAGATGGCGGCACCGGTGGCCGCGGCCAGTTCCCGGGTTCCGGAAAGGAAGTCGGCATGGATGTGGGTTTCGGTGACGGCCACGATCTTCATGCCGTTGGCGGCGGCGAGATCCAGGTAACCGGCAATGTCGCGGCGGGCGTCGACGACGATCGCCTCGCCCTTGGCCTGGCAGCCGATCAGGTAGCTGGCCTGGGACAGGTCTTCGTCATAGATGCGTTCGATAAGCATGGGTTTCTCTTTCTGTGGGAATGGGAGGTTGGAACTGGTGCCCGAAGGGGCGGGCGGGGTGGGTCAGCCCGTGACGGTGCTGACAATGACCCAGGCCGCGACCAGGAAGATGAGGATCGCGAAGGCCAGGCGGACTTGCTTGTCCCTGAGCCTGCGGGCCAGCCGGGCTGCAGCGAGGGATCCGACGACGGCGGGAACCGCGAACGCCAGGGTGGTGGACCAGTCAATGCTGAATCCGGACGCGTGAGCGCTGAATCCGGCCGCGGAATTGATGACGATGATGGCCAGCGACGAACCAACAGCCTGCTTCATGCGCAGCCCGAGGAAAATCGTCAGTGCCGGAGTAATCAGGAAGCCGCCGCCTACCCCCAGCAACCCGGTGAGGGATCCAACGAGCAGACCGACGGCGATTGCCTTGGGCGCGCAAGTCCGGAAGGACCTCGAAGGCCCGGTGCTGCAGGACCCCTCGCTCTCCCTGGCGCCGGAGAGCATCCGGATTCCGGCGATGACCATAATGGCTGCAAAGGCCAGCATCAGCAGGTCCGGGTCCAGGCGGCTGCCCACTGCGGCACCGCCCCAGGATGAAGGAATGCCTGCTGCACCAACCAGGGCGACCACCGGCCAGTTCACCGAGCCGAGGATCCGCGGGATCAGTGCAGCCAGCGAGGATACCCCCACCACCAGCAGAGAGGTGGGGATTGCCTCCGCAGGGCTGAGGCCCACACCGTAGACCAGCGCCGGAACGGCGATGATGGAGCCGCCGCCGCCGACTACGCCGAGGACAATCCCGACGACCAGGCCCAGCAGAAGGGCAACAATCACGACGCCGCTGCCTCCGGGGATTTCGCGGCTGCGGACGGCAGGCTGGCGAGGACATCGTCACGGGTGGGCTCGACGGCGGCCTTTCCTGTCCCTGGCGTAGTTCCGGCCGGGGAGCAGTTTCGGGAAAGTCTTGTTTTCGAGACCGTGGCCTGTGGACCCTTTAAGGGAGCAACAGCTCCGTCGAAGGAACCGGCATGAACTCCTCCCTAAAACTGGCTGCCGCCGCTGCCGCCGGCGTTCTCACGCTCTCTGCCTGCACCAACAGTTCAGGCGAGACTGCGGAAGCACCGGTCACGGTCACCGTGTCCGCGCCAGCCGTCTCGCCGTCGGATTCTCCCGGCCCGTCCACTGTTACGAGCAGTCCGCCAAGCACCGGACCGGGCCAGGCACCAACGGTCCCACCGGCCCAGCCCCCGCAACGTCCCAAATCAGCGCTGGAGATGACGCCGCGAGAGGCTATGGATGCGGTGATGAACGGGGACATCACCATGGCCGAATACTGCGCCCGGGACACCTTCCTTACGTCCGGCGACACTCAAATGTGTTATTTCTACAACAACCCGGAACAGCAATGGCCGGCGGATTATGAGGAGCTTTCCTGGCAGGACAGCCCCACCCGGTTTACCTTTACGTATGACCAGGCCTACGCGGCCTGGCAGCAGGGCACGCCGTATTACATTGCGTTCTGCCTCAACTACGAGCCGGTTACGCCGGGCGGGGTGTCCCAGTGCGAAGGCATCCAAGCGGGAACCGTGGACGGATACACGGGCGAATACATCGGCCCCTAGGAGGAGAGCGCCTGCTGCCGGCGGGCGACTCTATCCCTTCCCGCGTCGGCCTTTGTGTCCCGGGCGGCCCGGGTTGGCGTCCTTGCGGAACACCTGCACCACAGCCGGCCGGGGAACCCTCGCTTCACCGAATGCCGGCGCACCGCCGTCGGCCACATAGTCCGGGAAATAGGAGTTGTGGGCCCCGTAGGTTCCGTCCTCTCCCGGGTGCTGCACCGCCACGAACACCATGGATTCTTCATCGTGGATTACCGGGCCGCAGGTTTCGGCGTCCCGCGGCACTGACAGGAACTGCTCCACTTTGCCCCGCTCTCGCCCGGTCAGGCCCACCTTGAACAGTCCGTCGTTGAAGCCGATGCCCGAAGGTGCGCCGTCCGTGGAAATCCAGAGGTTTCCGGCGGAGTCAAAGGCCACATTGTCCGGGCAGGACAGAGGACTGACCTTGTCCTGCGGATAACCGCCGAAGTAGGTTGCATCGCCCTGGGCCGGGTCTCCGCACACCAGCAGAAGGTTCCAGCTGAAGCTGGTTCCGGCGGCGTCGGAACGGTTCTCGGTGATTTCCACGATGTGCCCGTCCCGGTTTTCCCGCCGCGGGTTTGCCTCGTCGGCTGGGGCGTTGGCACCGACGCCGCGGTTGGAGTTGTTGGTGCAGGCAACGTAGACCCGCCCCGTGGCGGGATTCGGCTGCACGTCCTCGCAGCGGTCCATCTTGGTGGCACCGGCCTTGTCCGCTGCAAGCCGTGTATAAACGAGCACCTGCTGCACAGTCATCCCGGCAACAGCGGATTTGCCGCCCACCACCAGCGGCAGCCATTTTCCGCCGCCGTCGAATGCTCCGTCCGACGGGACCTTTCCGGAACCGTCGATCTCGGTGACCGGAGAATTCCCGGAGAACTGCGCCACATACAGGTCTCCCTCCGTCAGCAGAGTCATGTTGTGGCGCCGGTCGTTCTTCCGGTACTTGTTCTTGGAGACGAACTTGTAGAGGTAGTCGAAGCGCTCGTCATCACCCATGTAGGCCACGGCCTTGCCGTTGTTGGCGATGATGACGTTGGCTCCCTCATGCTTGAGCCGTCCCATGCTGGTGTGCTTGCGGGGCGTGGACTTCGGGTCCTCCGGATCCACCTCCACAATGTAGCCGAACCGGTTGGGCTCGTTGCGGGTGCCGGAGGTGCGGGCATCAAACCGCGGATCCTCTTTTTCCCAGCCCATGGCGGTGGCTGCATTCCCAAGTCCGTAACGGCGTTCCTCGGTGCTGGTGCCCTCGGTACGGAAGAAACCGTTGAAGTTCTCTTCACCCGAAAGCACAGTGCCCCAGGGAGTGCTGCCCCCTGAACAATTGCCCAGGGTCCCGGCAACATACCGGCCGCGCGGATCTGCTGCTGTCTTCAAAAGCTCGGATCCGGCAGCGGGGCCGGTGAGTTCAAATACGGTGTCCAGGGTGATGCGCCGATTCAGCCTGCCGCCGCGGATGTAGGACCAGGGGGTGCCGGAGCATTTGCGTTCCAGCTCCACCACCGACATTCCAACGGCATTGCGGAAGATGTTGCGCCGTTCCGCTTCCTCGGCCGCGGAGGCCGGTGCGGCCGGGAACATGATCTCGGGGTTCACGTACTCGTGGTTGCAGACGAGCAGTCCCTTTTTGCCGTTGGGCTGGCGCAGTATCTCAAGATAGTCGTTGTTGTAGCCGAACTGGCGGGCCTGCGCGGAAGCGCTCTGGCCGGCGAAATTGAACTCCGGGGAATCGGCGAACAGCGGGTCCCCCCACCGCAGCAGCGGCTCCCAGCCGTAACCTTCGGGCACGTCAAAGCTGTCCACCGCCGCATCCACCGGGGCAATGGGGGCAAAGGCCAGACGTTTCTTGGCGGCATTGCCGCCGCCCTGCCCGGAGGGTCCAGCTATGGCAGGCGATGCACCGCCCATGGCCACCACCGCGGCGCTCAACACTCCGGCGGCGCCCAGGCCCAGCGCGGCGCGGCGGGAGAATTCCGTTGAAACGATATCCCGAAAATAACTGTTGGATGAGGTGTTGCAGACCGCTTTACTGCAGGCGTTGTCACACTTCAGCGCACAGGTAACAGCGCTGCGCTTGCCGCGGGTATGGCCGAGCATGGGGAGCAGCCGCCTCTTAGCCGCGGTACCCGCCGGCTGCGGGTTATCGCTCGCCGCGGGTTCCATAGCGGACGGCTGTGTATTGAGCAGGTCGGTCAAGGGTCGGGCCTTTCCTCCGGCGGATGTGTCGCTGCCCACCGTGGCAGTGCAAGACAACGCACAGGGAACTCCGGGTTGAACGACGAGTGAACAAACCAGCCTGCGCGGACAACGGAGCAGCTTCCGTGGAAATACCTGCCTAGAGGAAGAGTTTGAACCCCACATGGGACGGCGTGAAGCCCAGCCGTTCATAGAACCGGTGCGCGGCGCCGCGGGACTTGTCACTTGTCAGCTGGACCATCGAAGTTCCGCGGCGTCTACCCTCTTCTGCCGCCCATGTCATCATGGCCGAGCCCAGCCCGTTTCCGCGCAGCCGCGAGTCAACACGGACGGCCTCCACGTGCAGCCGGGTTGCCCCGGCACGAGCCAGTCCGGGGATGACGGTCAGCTGCATCGTGGCAACCACTTTGTCCTGCTCGTCGACTCCAACCACCAGCAACTGTGCGGGGTCGGCGTCGATCCGCCGGAAGGCCTCCATATATGCACCGCGCCGGTCGGGATCCGCGGAGTCGACCTCCCGCCGAAGCTCATCCGCGGCCAGCAGTTCAACTATCGGCCCGACGTCGGCGGCAGTTGCCCGCCGCAGGCGAAAGATCTGTCCGGTCAGGGTGAAGGCAGCCAGGGTCATGGGTCGATCCTTGCACGGGTGCGGTGCCGCAGCGGTTACTGCTTCGACCGGCTGCGCCGCCGGGACTCAGCCGGGAGACTCCGCCGGCCGCAGCCGGCGCAGCACGCCCGTCTGCTGCAGCAGGGAAAACCGGTCCGGCACACCCCAGTGTTCAATAATGCGCCCGCCTTCCACGGCGGCAATGTCGATGACAGTCAGCTCCACCGCCCTGCCGCTCGGCGGCCCAAAGAAGGGCCCGGTGTTGGTGCCGCGCCCGTAAAACCGCACCCACGCGGTGTGGTCCCGGGTGGCCCAGTCCTGCAGTTCATAGGTCAGGTCCGGCATGGCCTCGTGAACCTGGCGGATGGCCTCCTTGACGCCTGCGAGCGCCTCGGCACCGCGCCCCTCCAGGCCAAACTGGTGCTCTATCAGGTCCGGAGCGCACAGCTCGTCCACTATCCCGGTGTCACCGGCGGCAAATCCCTCAAAGAGAATCCGCCGCAGGACGCCCACGCTCTCCGGCAGGGTGGTGTCTTCCATATCTGCATCCTCATCAGTCAGGGTGCAGCCGCTGGGACGCACCGCGAAAGTGTCTCAGCCGTTGCGGATCGGCCCCACCAGGGATCTGCGGGTTGAGGCAGTGAACACCTTGACCATAAGTCCGGCGGCCGGCGCTGGGAAGAGCCGCGGGATTGGCCGTCGGCAGGACTCCGCGCCGGCCGGCGGCTACTTGCGCGCAGCGCGGATCCCGTCTGCAATGGTCGTTCCCGGGTTCTCCGCCCGATACTGCTTGACGTGCGCCGGGTCGGTTTTACCGGGGAGCCTGTTTGCCGTTCCCACCCGTCCAAGGATGCTCGGGGCAAAAGCACCCAGCACCAGGCCCAGGGCCGTCAGGCCGAGCCCGAGGAACAGCCTGTCCGCAAAGATCCACACGGCCAGCCCGGCAGCTGCCAGCACGCACGTTGATGCGGGACGTACGTACTTCATGCTGTCCCGTCCCCACTCATCAGCCGCCCGTACACGCGTTCCAGGCGGTCCAGCCACCACTGCCGGCGTTCGGGAGCCGCAGCGTGGCGCTCGAGCATGTCCTCGTCGACCAGCACGTCACGAACCGCCAGGGCACCGCCGTCGGGCACCATGGGTTCTTCGGCGACATCCCCCGCCATCAGCGAGAGCGTGCCCAGCCCGCACGCATACGGCAGCTCAGGCAGGGAGGCGGCCAGCGCCACACCCGCCCGAATTCCCACCGAGGTGTCCAGGGCAGAACTGACGACGGCGGGCAGCCCGGCCGCGGCAACGATCTTCAGCGCCCGGCGCACCCCGCCCAGCGGAGCCACCTTGACCACGATCAGGTCCGCTGCATCCTCGCGGGCCACGCGCAGCGGATCGGTTTCCTTGCGCACGCTCTCGTCGGCGGCAATCAGCACCGGGATTCCGCGGCGCTGCAGTTCCAGCCGCACCTCCCGGAGCCCGGAAATCTCCGGAACCGGCTGCTCCGCGTATTCCAGGCCGGATTCGGCCAGGGATTCCAGGGCGGCGACGGCGGTGGGCACGTCCCAGCCGCCGTTGGCGTCCACCCGGATGCCGGCATCGGGCAGCAGCCGGCGGACCTCGGCCACCCGGGCCAGGTCCTCGGCCACGGACTGGCCGCGCTCGGCCACCTTCACTTTCACAGCGCTCACCGCGCCGAACCGGGCGAGGACGCCTTCCACCTGCTCCACGCCCACCGCCGGAACGGTGCCGTTGACCGGAACGGAGGTGCGGACCGGATCCGGATACCCCTCACCCGCAGCCTCCAGGGCTGCCGCGAGCCACGGCGCGGCTTCGGCGTCGTCGTATTCGGGGAACGGCGAGAACTCGCCCCAGCCGGCCGGGCCGGGAACCAGCAGGGCCTCGCGGTGCAGGATCCCGCGGAACTTCACGCGCATGGGCACCGAAACCACGCGGGCGTCTGCGAGCAGGGCGGACAGGTCCGGACGGTATCCGGAGACGGGGGTCAAATCTGGGATAGCCACCCCGCCAGCCTAGCCCCGGCGCGCATCCCGTGCCTCCCGGCACCGGTTGCGGCCGGCATTCAGACAAGTGCCAAGGTCCAGTGGCAGACTAGTAGGCAATGAATACCCGTGATCTTCTGAACGCACGCGCTCCGGTCCGGCGCGCACCCGCCTCCAACCCCGCCGTGTTCCTGTTCGGGGCCCTGCTGTGCGCTGCTGCGGTGGCGGTGACTTACTGGGCGTTTGTCCGCACCACCACCGGCCAGCTGGCCGATGAATCGGCCTGGCGCGAAGCCGAAGGAGCAATGCCCGGAACAAAGCTTCCGGTGCTGCAGTTTTTGGACAACCTGCCGCTGCTGTCCCTCTTCATCGCCGGAGCGGTGGTGCTGGCCGTCACCATAAAACGACGCCGGCTGGCACCGGCAGTGATTGCGCTGGGCACGTTTACAGCGGCCAACGTCAGCAGCCAGCTGCTCAAACGGTTCTTCTTTGACCGCCCGGACCGCGGTGTGGTCACTCTGGATTTCAATTCGCTGCCCTCGGGCCACACCACCCTGGCAGCCTCCGCGGCAGCCGTGGTCTTCCTGCTTGCCTCGCCCCGCTGGCGGCCTGCCGTTGCGGCGGCCGGCGGCAGCTACGCCGTACTGGCCGGAGCGGCCACCTTCATCAACCTCTGGCACCGTCCCGCCGACGTCGTGGCCTCCTTCCTGGTGGTGGGCACCTGGACGCTCATCGGCGGTTTGGTCATGCTGCGGGTCACGCCCGACTGGAATTACTGGCCGCCCGGCGGCCGGGGCCGGGGCACGGCTCCGGTATTCGCGGCCGTGTGCTGGATCCCCGGACTGCTGGCCCTTGTGATCAGTGTGGGCTGTTACCTCTACGCCACGGAGAGCATGACGATGCTGGGCAGCAGCGAGGCGATGCTGCTGTACTTCTGGTCCGGACTGGGCCTGATCATCGGAGTGGGTTACGTGCTCAGCGCGCTGGCCTGCTGGCTGTTCTCTATGCAGGCGGGAGATCAGAACCGCTGACCGGCTGTGCCCCGGGCCCGCCTGTGCGCCCATACCCCGGCCGGCCCTTCGGAACCCATTTCCACAGCGCTGCAGCTCCCAGCAGTCCAAGGACGGCAGTGGCTCCGATACCCACCGAGAGACTCACCAGGGCGGTGACGGCGGAGAGCAGTGCCGGGCCGGCCATGGTGCCGCTGTCCGCCAGCAGGCGCCAGATGCCCAGGAACTGCGGGCGGCCCGGTGAGGGCGAGAAGTCCGCGCCCAGCGTCATGACGATTCCGGATCCGATCCCGTTGCCGAAACCCAGGATCAGGGACACCAGCAGCAACCCGGTGGAATTGGTGGCCAGCGGCATCAAGCCCAGGCCCGCAGCCATGGTCAGCATGCAGGGCACGGCCACCCAGCGCCGGCCCCACAGATCCATGACCTTGCCGGCGGGATAAAAGATCAGCATGTCAATTGCCCCGGAGACCCCGTAGATCAGGGCGGTCTGGGTGGGATCCAGGCCGATGTGCTGGGCCCAGAGCGGAATCACGGCCTGCCGGGAGGCCCGGACGGCGGCGATCAGCAGGATGCCCAGGCCCAGAGTCCGGAACACGGTACCGTGGCTGCGCAGCACGGAGCGCACGGTGGGTGTGGGAAGCGCAGGATCACCGGCACCGCGTCGGCTCTTCCCGGCACGTCCAGGGTCCGCGCCGCCGGGACGGCCCGGAGATCCGGGACCGGCCGCCACAGGTACGCGCAGCTCCGGCACCTGCAGGCTGATGATTCCGGCCAGCAGAGCCGCCGCGGTGCCCACCCAGTACGCGCCGGAAGTGCCGGAAAAATGGATGACGGCGGCAGCAGCGAACGGTCCGGCGAAAACGCCGATGCGGTTGACTCCGCCCAGGGTGGACAGCGCCCGGGCCCGGTAGTCCAGCGGAACGGCCTCGGTCAGGTAGCTCTGCCGGGCCAGTCCGAACACTGAGCCGGCCATGCCCACCATGAAGACGGCCAGCGCAAAGATCCACAGCACCGGCGCTAGCGCAGCAGTGGCCATGGCCGCCGCGCACCAGACCGAGGCAATCACCAGCGCCCATTTCTCCCCGAACCGGGTAGTGAGCACGGTGGCGGGCACATTGGTGAGCAGGGAACCGATTCCGGTCAGCGTGATGACCAGTGCGGCCAGCGCCACGGAGGCGCCGAGATCCCGGGCGGTCAGGGCAATCACCGGCAGGATGGCGCCGGTGGCCAGGCCGTACAGGAGGGTGGGCCCGAATGCCGGCAGTGCTATGGATTTGAGGCTGAAGGAATCGGCAGGCACCGGTTCAGGCTACCGCTTTACTGCTTCAGCCATTTCCAGCGGGCGAGCGTCCGCAGCCGCATCAGCAGGGAGCGGGACTGCTCCGGGCCGTACGGCAGGATGGGAATGGCCTTGGTCATGTCCACGGAGGCCTGGTCCATGGCGCTGCGGGTGACGGCGACGGCGGTGCGCATCTTGTTCATCTGCGTGGTCACGAAATCCACGGTCACGGGTTCACCGTGCCCGGGCACGAACAGTGTGTAAAGGTCCTCCAAGGCCGTCATTTTCCCCAGCGTGCGGATCCAGTCCTTGGGGAAGGAATCTTCAAAGGACGGATCGGCTCCCTGTTCCACGAGGTCTCCGGTGAACAGCACGTCCCCGGCACCAACGAGCAGGTCATGGTCGGTGTGCCCGCGGCCCAGGTGGAAAAGCGTCACGGAGATGCCGCCGAGGTCCAGGTCCACCGGAGCCCCGTCCACCAGGCGGTTGGGGGCCAGAATTTCCGTGTACGTGCCCTCACCGGCAGCCATCTCCGCTTCCACATCGGCGACGGCGGGGCGCTGGGATTCGCCGTGTTCCCGGATCGCCTCGGCGCAGCGGCTCGTGGCCCAGATGTCCTGCACACCGTTGGCCGCCAGCACGGCGTTGCCGAAGAAATGGTCAAAGTGCGCATGGGTGTTCACAGCGATCAGCGGCAGGTCCGTGCGTTCCCGCACCGCGGTGAGGATGGCGCAGCCCTGCCGGGGACCGGCACCGGTGTCAATGATCAGCGCCTGCTCGTCGCCGATGACGAGGCCGGTGTTCATGCCGAAGCCGGGATTGGAAAGCACCAGCACCCGCGGAGCCACCTCCTGCCACTGCGCGGTTGCCTGCCGGGATGCGTCCGTCATGGGTCCGTCCTTTGTGGGTCCGTGAACTGCCCGGGGCGTGGGGCGCACCGGCGGAAGTCTCTAGTTCCAACTGCTGGTTCCAAGGTATCGCGGCCGCGGCGGCCGGACCACGACGGCCCGCAAATGTTGCGGGACGTCGTGGTCCGGCCCGAGGCGCTGCGCCGTCAGAGGTCCGCGAGGACGCTGCCCGGGTTCTCGATGGCATCGGCCACGTAGCGCAGGAACCCGCCGGCTGTCCCGCCGTCGCAGATCCGGTGGTCGAAGACCAGGGTCAGTTCGGTCATTTTCCGCACCATGAGCGCTCCGTCCACGACCCAGGGCTTGTCGATGATCCGGCCGATCCCGAGGATGGCGGATTCCGGATAGTTGATGATGGCGGCGCTGCCGTCCACACCGAACACCCCGTAGTTGTTCAGGGTGAAGGTGCCCGAGGTCAGCTCCGCCGGGGTGGCTTTGCCGTCCCGGGCGGAGGCGGTGAGCCGCCGGATCTCCGCGTCCAGCTGGCGCGCGTTCATGGTGTCCGCCCTGCGGATGGAGGGAACCACCAGCCCGCGGTCGGTCTGTGCCGCAAAGCCCAGGTTGACGCCCTCATATGCGGTGATGCTTGCACCGCCGTCGCCGGTGTTTTCGGAAGCGGGATCGAAGCGGGCATTGAGCTCGGGGAACTTCGCCAGCCCGGCCAGCACAAAGCGGGCCAGGAAGGCCATCAGCCCGGGAGTGCTGTCCGGATGCCGGCGCTTGAGATCAGCGCGCAGTTCCAGCAGGGCGGTGGCATCGACATCCACCCACACGGTCGCTTCGGGAATGTTGGCACGGCTGGCGGTGAGGTTCGCGGCGACCGTTTTGCGCAGTCCCTTGACCGGCGTCCGTGATGCCACGGCCAGGCCGGTGCGCGGATCCTCACCGGCAGCGCTGACGGCCGTGACAGCTGTATCGCCGGGACCGTTACCGGTCAGAGCGGCTTCCACGTCACTGCGCAGGATCAGGCCGTTGGCGCCGGAGCCGTGCAGGTCGGCCAGCCGGATCCCGCTCTCGCGGGCGAGTTTCCGCACCAAAGGAGAGATGCAGCGGGGAGCTTCGACCGGACGGGCCGGTGCCAAGACCGGTGCCAAAACGGGGGCCGCTACCGGTACCAATACGGGAGCCGGGGCAGGAGCCGGTACGGGAAGTGTTCCCGTCCTTTCATTGCGCGGGCGGCGGGTCCGGCGGGCCACAGCATGACCGCCGGGTGTGCCGTAACCGATCAGCACGTTGCCGGATCCGGCTTTCTCTTCCTGCCGGTACGCTTCCCCGTCGGGGTCGCTGGCACCGGGTGCAGCAGGTGCAGAGGGCGCGGCCGGAACTTCGGGAGCAACGGGCGGCGGCGCCTGGTCGGCGGCACCGGAGGGCGAGACGCTGATCAGGGGACGGCCGACGTCGAGCGTCTGTCCCGCTTCTCCGTGCAGCTGCGCCACGGTGCCGGCAAAAGGTGAGGGAACTTCCACCAGGGACTTGGCAGTTTCCACCTCGGCCACCGGCTGGTCCACGCGGATCTCATCGCCCACGGCCACCAGCCACGTGACCAGCTCGGCTTCGGTCAGGCCCTCGCCGAGATCCGGCAGCAGGAAGGTGCGCGTGCTCATCGGTCCTCCCACTGCAGCTCGTCAACGGTGTCCAGGATCCGGTCCACACTGGGCAGGAACCAGTGCTCCAGCTTGGGGGCCGGATACGGAATATCAAACCCGGTGACGCGCAGTACCGGCGCGGCCAGGGAGTGGAAACAGCGTTCCTGCACACGGGCCACGATTTCCGAGGCCACGGAAGCGAATCCGGGGGCTTCGGAGATGACCACGGCGCGCCCGGTGCGGCGGACCGAGGCAGTGACGGTTTCATCGTCGAACGGCACGATGGAGCGCAGGTCAATCACTTCCAGCGACCGGCCCTCCGCCGCGGCGGCTTCCGCGGCTGCCAGGGCGGTGGACACCGAGGGTCCGTAGGCAATCAGTGTGGCGTCGGTGCCGGAGCGGGCTACAGCGGCGGTGCCGATGCCGCCGGGAAGCCGGCCGCCGTCGTCGTGCGCCGCAATGTCCCCCGTGCCGTCCGCTGAGACATCCCCCGCGTCGAACCGGCTGCGCAGCGCGGCCAGGTCCACATCCTCCTTGGTCCAGTACAGCTTTTTGGGTTCCAGGAACACCACCGGGTCATTGAGCCGGATGGCTTCGCGCAGCAGCGTGTAGGCATCGGAGACGGTGGCCGGAGCCACCACGGTCAGGCCCGGGGTGTGGGCGTAGTAGGACTCGGAGGAGTCGCAGTGGTGCTCCACTCCCCCGATGCCGCCGGCGTACGGAATGCGGATCACCATCGGCAGGCGGACCCGGCCGCGGGTACGGTTGGCCGTTTTCGCCACATGGCTGACCACCTGCTCAAAAGCCGGAAAGGCGAAGGCATCGAACTGCATTTCCACCACGGGCCGCAGCCCGTTCATGGCCATGCCCACAGCCATGCCCATGATGCCGGATTCGGCCAGCGGGGTGTCGAAGCAGCGGTCCGCACCGAAGCGGGCGGTCAGCCCGTCCGTGATGCGGAAGACGCCGCCGAGCGGACCCACGTCCTCGCCGAACATGACGACGGCGGGGTTGGCGGCCATCTCGTCGGCCAGTGCGGTGTTCAGTGCCTTGGCGAACGTGAGCGATTCCGGCGCGGCCGGATGCGGCGCGGCCGGTGCTTCAAGGGTGTCAGTGACGGTCATGGGGCTGCCTTTCAGGCCTGGCGCGAGAGTTCGTCGCGCAGCAGGTTTGCCTGCTCCGTGAGCTGCGGGGTGCGGCGGGTGTAGACGTGGGTAAAAAGTTCCTGCGGGTCCGGTTCCACCTCGGCGTTCAGTCCGTCGCGGATGGCGGAGGCAACGGCCTCGGCGTCGGCTGCGAAGCCGGCTTCGGCGTCGTCGTCCAGCAGATTCAGACCGCGCAGATAGGTGCTCAGACGGCTGATCGGATCCCGCGGCACCCACGCCTGAACAGCTTCCTGTGTGCGGTAGCGCGTGGCGTCGTCGGCATTGGTATGCGCCTGCATGCGGTACGTGTGCGCCTCGACCAGCGACGGTCCGGACCCTTCCCGCGCCCGGTCCACGGCCGCACCGAGGACGGAGAGCAGGGCGGCCAGATCATTGCCGTCCACCCGCTCGCCCGGCATGCCGTAACCGATGGCCTTATGCGCGAGCGACGGCGCCACGGACTGGTTCTTCAGCGGCACGGAGATGGCGTACTCGTTGTTCTGCACAAAGAAGACCACCGGAACGTGGAAGACGGCGGCGAAGTTCAGCGCCTCGTGGAAGTCCCCTTCACTGGTGGCTCCGTCCCCGCACATAGCCAGGACCACGGTGTCCTCGCCCTTGAGCTTGGCGGCGTGGGCCACCCCCACGGCGTGCAGCAGCTGCGTTGCCAGGGGTGTGGCCTGCGGCGCGGTGTGGTGCTCATAGGGGTCGTAGCCGGAGTGCCAGTCACCGCGCAGCAGCGTCAGGACCTGCAGCGGCTCCACGCCGCGGGCAATCACGGACACGGTGTCCCGGTAGGTGGGGAAGAGCCAGTCCTGTGTCCCGAGGACGACGGCGGCTGCCACCTGGCAGGCTTCCTGGCCGTGAGAGGACGGATAGACGGCCAGCCGGCCCTGCCGGACGAGGGCATTGGCCTGGTCATTGATGCGGCGGCCGAGCACCAGCCGGGCGTAGGCACTGAGCAGGGAGTCGCCGTCGGGCAGCGGATAGCGGTCATCGTGGCGGTGGACCCCGTCCGGGTCCACCAGCTGCACGGGAGAATCCGAGGGCAGCAGGTCCGAATAGGGGCCGGTGCCGGCGGCGCCGGTGCGCGGTGCGTTCCGGCGGCGGTCTTCCATGGCGCCGGGGGGCGGATTGCCCGTGGAAATAGTCATTGTGCCTCCGTCAGCCGCACTTCCACCGGCGTCTTCGCCGTGGATGTTCTGTTATCCCAGTATGCTGACGGCCCGTATTCGTATCCACATGAGACCAAAAACGTGGATGATTGCCGCCGCAGGGGCTAAGCTTATGGACGAAATGCAACGTGTGAGCTGGATTACCCGAAGGACGTAGACACTATGGCACGGGACACAACGGACCAGGCTGCTCCGCGGCTGGATGACATTGACCGCGCCATCCTGGCCGAGCTCACCGGAAACGGCAGGGCCTCGGTGACCGCCGTGGCGGAGGCCGTCCACATCTCCCGCGCCCACGCCTACTCCCGCATCGCGAAGCTAACGGAAACCGGCGTGCTGAGCCGGTTCACCGCCGTCGTCGATCCGGTGAAGGCGGGCCTGCGTTCCTCCGCCTACGTGACGCTGAAGGTGCGCCAGCATTCCTGGCGGGAGCTGCGCGAACAGCTTCGGGCCATACCTGAAATCCATCACATTGCGCTGGTGGGAGGCTCCTTTGACGTCATTCTTTTGGTGCGGGCCGAGGACAACGTCCATCTGCGCCAGGTCATCTTCGACCAGCTGCAGTCCATGCCCGGCGTCCTGGACACGCAGACGTTCCTGGTGTTCGAGGATTTGGACGCGAGGTAGGCCCCCATCCGATTCCCTGCGGATTCAGCCCGCCCGAGACACAGCAGCGGCCCGCCGCCGGGAATTCCGGTGACGGGCCGCAACTGCGTGCAGGGGCTTTATTCGTCGTGCCCCTGGTCGGTGCTCATCTGGCCTTCGGCGGGCGGAGTTTCTCCCGGAGGAACACCGCCGCCGGGTTCGAGCCCGGTGATGTTGCCGTCAGCGGGATCCGGATTGGGGTGTCCGCCCTTGTCCGTTCCGGGACCGGTGCCGGTTCCTTCGCGGCCGGATTCCTGCACCTTCTTGCCGGCGTCCTTGGGCTTGTCGGGATTGGCCGGGTCATTGTTCGGATCGTAGCTGTCCGTCATCTGTGCCTCCATCTCTCCGTCACTGCCTATGCCTCCGAAGTGTTCCGGAAAAACATCAGCATGCTGATCATTAACTTCCAACCTAGTCTCCTCCGGGTCCCGGGGACAACCCGGCCGGACCGATGGATTCTCAGCTGAAGAGCGCCTCCCCCACAAACCCGCCGTCCGCAGCGCCCGGCGGCACGGCAAACACCGCAGAGCCCACCGGCGTGGTCCACTCGTTCAGGATGTCCATCTGGTCCAGCCGCTGCTGGATCGGCACAAACTGCCGGTCGACGTCGGCCTGGTAGGACACGAAGATCTGTCCGGAGTTGGACACCCCGCCGGACGCGCTTCCGGCTGCGGGCGGATCGTCGTAGTTGTACGGGCGGCGGAAAATCCGCTGCCGCTCGTCATCGGGCCGGGCACGGCGCAGGTGGGAGGACTGCGCAATAACCGGGAATCCGAGGCTGGTGCGGGCCTCAAAGTCCGGTTCATCGTGCTCCGCGGTGCCGGTCAGCGGAGCTCCGGTGGCCAGCGTGCGCCCCACGGATTCCTCACGGCCCCGGCGGTCCAGCTCATCCCAGGCGTCAAGGTTCATGGCGATGCGCCGAACGACCATCGACGTCCCGTTCTCCAGCCACGGCGCAATCTCCGGGCTGCCCCAGACCACCCGTTCAAGCTCCGCGGTTTTCCGGGGGTTGCCGGTGCCGTCCAGCTGCCCAAACAGGTTGCGCGGCGTGGCGTCAGCTTCCTTTGTTCCGGAGGCGTGCAGGAAGCCGGACTGGACCCAGCGCACCGCGGCGAAGGCACGGGCATCCTTGAGCAGCATCCGCCGCGCGTGCGCCAGTGTCAGCGGGTCATCCGCGCACAGCTGCAGCAGCAGATCTCCGCCGGAAAAGGCCGGCTGCAGGCGGTCAATCCCGAAGGCGGGCAGCGGGCGCAGCCATGCCGGCGCCGCCTCAGGGGCGGCCAGCGCCACCAGTGCCCGGCCGAAGCCGAACGTCACGGTCAGCCGGGCAGGGTTCAGCGCCAATTCAGGCTCGGTGTCCGCCAGTGCCGCACGCCCGGAGGTGAGGGCGGCGGCGTCGTCGGACAGCAGGCGCAGCAGCGCCGCGAGGCGTTGCCGGGTCAGGTTCGGCATCAGGTCCAGTGCCAGGAAAACGGCGTGGGCCTGTGCCGGAGTCTCGATGCCCGCCTGCCGCGGTCCGTAAAAGGGCACGACGGCGCTTCCAACTCCGGCCGCCGCAGCTGCTGTCTGATCCCCCGATGCCTCCGTTCCGGATCCCGAACCGCCGCCAAGGCCTGCAGCGGCCAGCGCGCCGAGTCCCGCTGCGGCGCTGCCAAACAACAGGTGCCGGCGGTTTACGCCGCCGCGGGCAGGGGCGGTGCCGGAACCGCTGTGCGGGCTCGTTTCCCGGTTACGGTTTCCGGCGTCCGGGGCCCGGTCCCCGCTCATTTGCCGTGGTAGCTCTCGTTGGCCCCGGAGAAGTCTTTGGCGGTGGCGGTGAAGTCAACGGTGGTTCCGTCGGCAAGTTCCAGGGTGAAGGAGACTTCGTCGCCGGGCAGGACCGGGCCGCTGAGCCCCATCAGCATCAGGTGGTTTGCGCCCGGTTCCAGCACGAATTCACCGCCGGCCGGCACGGTGAATCCGTCCGCGGTTTCGGCCATGGCAAATTGTCCGTCCGCGCCCGCTGCTGTTTCGTGCAGTTCAACGGACGCTGCTGCCGGCGAAGAAGCTCCGATGACCTGGATGTCCTCCGCGCCGTTGTTGGCCAGGACGCCAAAGGCGCCGGTCATTCCGGTCTCGGCGGCTTTGATCCAAGGCTCACTGATGCTCAGCGGGGATTCCTTTGCCGGAGCGCTTTCGGCGGTTCCGCCGGCTGAGGCCGCCGGGGGCTGTGTGGACTCTGCAGATGACTCGCCGGAGCAGCCGCCGAGCAGCAGTGCCCCGAGGGCGGCAGCGGAGAGGATGCCCAGGGCTTTGCGGCCCTTGGAAGCGGTGATGGATTCTGTGGCTGCGGAAGAGGCAGAGGAGTTGAAAAAGGGCATGGTGAAGCTCCTGAAGGGCATGGGCGCGGGCCGGCTCGCTCCGGAGCCGGGCAGGGTGGTGCGCCGTGAGATGTGGGGGTGGAGGAAGCCGGGCGATTGGCCCGGCCCGGTACGTCCGGCTATTCGGTGCGGCTGCGCTTGCGGCGCGAGAGAACCGCGTACACCGCATAGACGGCCAGGCCTGCCGCACCGGCGATGACGATGGTAAGCCACGGAGTGTTCCCGCCGTCGTCGGACGTCTCGCTGCTCTTCGGGTTCTCTGCGCCGTCCGTGCTTTCTACGGGTGAGTCCTCGGCGTCGTTCTCGGCGCCGTTCTCGGCCGGAACGGCGGTGGCAGCCGAGCCGGCGACGGCGTTGGCACCCACCAGGTATTCAAACTGGCCCGTGATCGGGTGTCCGTCGGAAGAGACGGCACGCCAGCGGACGGAGTACTCACCCTCCGGCATGTCGGCGGGCAGCGGCTGTACCAGGTTTGTCCGGGTGAGCACCGGGGCGGCTTCCGCCCAGTTCCGGCCGTCGGCGTCGAGCACAATAATCTGGTTGCCCAGGTCCATCAGGGCGCTGCTGAAGACCAGCTCCAGCTCGGAAGGCGAGGTTTCAAAGCGTTCGCCGGCTGCCGGGGTGCTGCTCACCAGTTCGTCGTGGGCCAGTGCTGCCGGGGCGGTGGAAAGTGCTGCCGCGAGCCCGGCAAGCATCAAGGCGCCGAGCAGAAGGATCCGGACGGCCAGCGGCTGTCGTGCAGGTGTGCGGGAGTGGTGGCCGAAGGGAATCCGGCCGGAAATGATGGAGGAGGAGAGCTGAGGCATGGCTGCTTTCTGCGCCGGCTCATGACCGGCGGCTGCTGGAAGAAAGGCTCAGCACCGGAGGGTGCGGGCCTAGAAGGACACAGCAGCGGCCGGCGGGCCCCGGTGCCTCATTACCAGCAGCGGAACACCGAGGTTCGGCAGCGGATCAGCAGGAATCAGAGTGGAAAGCTTGGGGATCCGCGGTCCCAGCGGCAGCGGAAGGATCAGCGGGAGGATGGCGGTGATGGTCAGCCGCATGGCAGCCAGGATCCGCAGCAGGGCGGCCTCGCCGTTGCGCAGAAGCACCACGGTTGCCGCGGCAGCCAGAAGGTGTCCGAGCCACATCGCCGCCGAGGCGTGCCCGGCGGTCCCCATGGTGATGGCCGTACCGGCGCCGGTGTCAGCGAACTGCGCGGCCAGCGCGGCCGGATCCGCATGGGCTGCATGGCCTGCGTGGTCCGCACTCGCCAGGCCGGCGGCGGAAGTTCCGGCAGCTTCGGAGACCATTCCCGCCCCGCCGACGGTAAAGAGCAGGTGGAAAATCCCCTGGCTGGCCAGCACTGCTCCGGCAATCCTTGGCACTGACAGGGATTTGCCGGCCAGGGCACAGGAGACCATGGCGGACAGCGCAAGGCAGAACAGCACGATGGACGGATGGGGAATGACACCGCCGGCAAGAACGTGGGAGGCTGCAGCAACGGCCGTGGCCGACAATGCTGCGGCCCAGCCGCGCACCAGGCGTGCGGCGCGCGTGCTCATGTTCCCTCCCGGAGACGGTTCGAACCGGGTGGGCGGGTGCTCCGTCCGGCTGCTGATATTGTCCCCGGATTTCTACAGGTTGTCGAATACGCTGCGGTGCGTTCGGGCGGATCCTTCGTGCATATAACGGGCCCAAAACCCGCCGCCCAAAATCCTTCGTGCTGCTCACGGGACCAAAACCCGCGTTTAAGCCCTTTTAGGCCCGTCTTCTGCACGAGGGATTTTCCGTAGTCCCGTTATCTGCACGAAGGATGGCCGCGGCGCCACTGCGGGTGCAGCCGCTGCCGGGTCCGCGCAACCCACCGAGCTCCAGCCGCTGCAGGCTGATGACGTTGGTCGCGGCAGCGGGGTGAAGAAGCCTGCGGCCCGGGCCGGCCAGCTGTGACCAGCTGAACCGACAGCCGCTACCCCTGAAAGACGGGCTTGCGCTTGTCGATGAACGCTGAGAAGCCTTCGGCATAGTCCCTGGTCCGGCAGAGGTCGCCCTGAGCGGTGTTCTCGGCCTCCATCGCGGTCCACAGCCCCACCCGGGAATCCCGGATCTGCGCCACCAGCGACTTTGACGCCCGGAATGCTCCGGTTGCGCCGCTGGCCACCCGTTCCACAATCCCGCGGGTGCGCTCCTGCAGTTCATCGGCCGGGAACGAACGGCTGAACAAGCCGGCCGCTACGGCTTCGGTGCCGCTCATCAGATCCGCCGTATAGATAAGGTCCAGCGTCCGGTGGGCGCCGAGGCGTTCGGTGAACAGCCAGTGTCCGCCGGAATCCAGGGTTGCGCCCAGGTTCGCGAACGGTGACCCGATTTTGGCGTCGTCTGCCACGTACACGACGTCGGTCGCCACCAGCAGTCCGAGTCCGACGCCGAGGCAGGCACCCTGGGCGGCGGCGAAGGTGGGCGCCGGGAAGGCGGCCATTTTCTTCAGCAGCGGCGTCACCAGGCCGCCCAGATAGGCGTAGGCGTCGTCATTGGCGGGGTCGACGGCGGAAATGTCCCGCCCGGCGCAGAACGCCCGGCCTTCACCCCGCAGCAGGAGGGCCCGCACCCCGGCGGCTTCGGCGTCGTCGTACGCCTGTGAAAGCTCCGCCAGTGCCTCCTCGTCCAGGGCATTGAGCTTCTTTGGCGCGTTCAGGACAATTTCGGCGATGCCGCCGCTGATGCTCAGGTCAATCACGGGTGCTCCGTTCCTTCGAAAACTAGGCGTCGTAGTCGACGGTGACGTCGGGGCTGGTGGGACGGCTCTGGCAGGTCAGAACGTAGCCCTTTTCCAGTTCGTCAGGTTCCAGCGCGTAGTTCTCCTCCATCTCCACGGTGCCGGTGACCAGCTTGGCCCGGCAGGTGCCGCAGACGCCGCCGGCGCAGGCAAACGGGACATCGGGGCGCACGCGCAGCGCGGCATTGAGGATGGATTCGCGGGCGTGCGTGGGGCTGGCCACTTTGCCCTGCAGCCCGTCCAAGCGGAAGGTGATGGAGTAGCTGTCGCCGCAGGGTTCGACGGCGACGGGACGTCCCGCCGCTCCCTCCGGCTTGCCGGGCTGGCCGGTGGTGAACAATTCGAAACGGATCTTCTCCGCGTCCACGCCGCGTTCGGCCAGGGTGTCGCGGCACATCTGCACCAGTTCAAAGGGGCCGCAGAGGAACCACTCGTCCACCTGCTGCGTCGGCAGCACGGAGTCGATCAGCGCGGAAAGCTTCTCGGCGTCGATCCGTCCGGAGAGCAGGGGCGAGATCCGCTGCTCCCGGGAGAGCACATGATGCAGGGCAAACCGGGCGGGATACCGGTCCTTCAGGTCCGCCAGCTCCTCCAGGAACATGACGTCCATAGCCGCCTTGTTCGCGTAGACCAGGTCAAAGCGAGTGGTCTCCGACGCGGCCAGAATCGTGCGGGCAATGGCGATGACCGGGGTGATCCCGGAACCGGCCGCCACCGCTGCGAAGACGTTCTCGCCGGTGACGTCCAGGTCCTGCGGGTGGTTCAGCCCGTTCAGCGGATGCTTGGAGATGAAGCCGCCGGCCGGGCTCATCACGTCCAGCACGTCGCCGGCTTTGAGGGATTCGTTGGCCCAGGTGGAGAACCTGCCGCCCAGGTCCCGCTTGATGGCCACCCGGATCTCCCCGGGCTGCGGCTCGGCACAGATGGAGTAGCTGCGGCGGACCTCAGAGCCGTCCAGGGTGGTGCGCAGCGCAACATACTGTCCGGGCAGGTAGTCGAAGGACCCGGCCAGGGCCTCAGGCACCGCGAAGGTCACCTCAATGGAGTCCTCGGTCAGCCGCCGCACTGCGGCCACGGTGAGGGGATGGAAGGAGGTTCGGCGGGACGGCAAGGAGCCCGGCGACGGCGACGCGGCTTCCGCTGCGGAGGGCGCTGACACTGCGGACGGCGCCGGTGCGGGTGCAGGTGCAGGAACGGAGGTTGTCATGGGTTAGAGCACCTTGAAGTAGTCGAAGGGTTCGCTGCAGTCCTGGCAGACGTAGAGCGCCTTGCAGGAGGTGGAGCCGAAACGGGTCAGTTCGCGGGTGTTGAGGGAGGAACACTGCGGGCATTTGACGCTCAGGCCCAGCCGAACCGGTCCCGCAGCGGCCCTGCCGGTGGGCGGGGCGATGCCGTAGCTGTTGAGTTTGGCTTTGCCGTCCTCGCTCATCCAGTCCGTGGTCCAGGCCGGGGCGAGGACCAGGTTCACGCGCACCTGTTCATAGCCGGCGGCGTTGAGGGCAGCGGTGACGTCCTGGCGGATGGCGTCCATGGCCGGGCAGCCGGAGTAGGTGGGCGTAATGGTGACGGTGACGGAACCGGGTCCGGTCGGTTCAACCGCACGGAGCACACCCAGGTCCTCGATCGTCAGCACCGGAATCTCGGGGTCGCAGACCGTGGCGGCAATGTCCCAGGCGCGGGCAGCCGCGGGATCGGCCGGCCGGAGCGTCCGGACCTCAACGTCAGTCATGGCTGCCTACCAGCTGGCGCCGGGATGCTCCCGGGCCAGGACCTGCATCTCGGCCAGCAGATACCCCAGATGTTCGCTGTGCTTTCCGCGGCGTCCGCCGCCGGGAGCCGCGGGAACCGAGGGAACCTCAAGCTCGGCTTCGCTGAAGACCGCACCCACACCGGCGTCGAACCCGGCACGGAGCGAAGACGGCAGCACTGCCGCTCCGGTTCCGGCCAGGGACACAACCAGATCGTCGTCCTCAAACAGTTCGCCGACGTACGGCCACGTCAGTTCCAGCGCACGCGTGATGCGGCGCCGGGATTCCTCGGTGCCGCCGGCCAGGCGCAGGATCCACTGGGCGCTGTGGTCGCGGTGGTAGTCGACCTCCTTGACGGCCTTGGCGGCAATCGCGGCCAGGGTCGGATCGGTGGAGGACATCAGCGCGGTGTAGAGCTCGTAGAGGTAGAAGGACGCCGCCAGCTGGCGCGCAATGGTCCGGCCGAAGTCACCGTTGGGCTGTTCAAACAGGTGTGCGGAGCGGAATTCACCCTCGCGGCGCCAGTAGGCCAGGTCATCTTCGGTTCTATCGGAAGCCGACCCCGCGTAGGTCAGGAAGGACCGGGCGTGTCCGAGCAGGTCCAGCCCGATGTTGCCCAGCGCCACGTCCTCTTCCAGTTCGGGGGCGCGGGAAATCCACCAGCCCAGCCGCTGGGCCAGGATCAGGGAATCATCGCCAAGGCGCAGGGCGTATTCAGCGACGTCGGCGGGAGCCTTGATGCCCGACGCGGAGATATCCTCCGGACGCAGGGCGTTGCCTGGGGTGATGCGCGTGGCGCTATCCGAGCTCACAGGTGCTTCACTCCTTCGGACTTGGTGTAGTACGTGGCGTGCCGGTAGTCCTTGCCCTGCGGGGACTCAAAGAACTGCCCCTTGGAATCGGGGTCGGAGGCGATAATGGCCGACGCCGGCACCACCCAGAGCGAGACACCCTCGTTGCGCCGGGTGTAGAGATCGCGGGCGTTGCGGACGGCCATGTCCGCGTCCGGAGCGTGCAGCGAACCGGCATGGACGTGGGACAGTCCGCGCGAGGAGCGCACAAACACCTCCCACAGCGGCCAGGCCGTGCTCAGCGCAGCAGCCTCGGCAGCCGTCCCCGGCTCAGCGGAAGTCTGCGTACCCACCGGCTTGGCGCCGTCGTCGCCCGTTGTGGAACCGGAAACCATAACTCAAGCCACCTTCGTCTTTTGTGCCTGTTTCGCCGCATATGCGGCTGCTGCTTCGCGCACCCAGGCGCCGTCTTCGTGTGCCTCGCGGCGGCGGGCCAGCCGCTGCGCGTTGCAGGGCCCGCGTCCGGCGAGGACTTCCTTAAACTCGTTCCAGTCCAGCGGCGCGTGCTCCCACTGCTGTGTGTCCTCGTTGTAGCGGATGGAGTCATCCGGCAGGGTCAGGCCCAGGACCTTGACCTGCTCCACGATCATGCCCACAAAACGGGAGCGCAGTTCATCGTTGGAGAAGCGCTTGATGTTCCAGGCCATGGACTGCTTGGAGTTGGGCGAATCATCATCCGGCGGGCCGAACATCATCAGCGACGGGGCGTACCAGCGGTTGATGGCGTCCTGCGCCATGTCCCGCTGCGCCTGGGTGCCGTTCGCCAGTTCCAGGAGGATCTCGAACCCCTGCCGCTGATGGAAGGACTCTTCTTTGCACACGCGCACCATGGCCCGGCCGTAGGGACCGTAGGACGCACGGCAGAGCGGAACCTGGTTGCAGATGGCGGCGCCGTCCACCAGCCAGCCGATCGCTCCCATGTCCGCCCAGCTGAGGGTGGGGTAGTTGAAAATGCTCGAGTACCGGGCTTTGCCGGCAATCAGGTCTTCCGTCATCTTTTCGCGCGGGGTTCCCAGTGTCTCCGCTGCGGAGTACAGATAGAGGCCGTGTCCTGCCTCATCCTGCACCTTGGCCATGAGGATGGCCTTGCGCTTGAGCGAGGGCGCGCGGGTGATCCAGTTGGCTTCGGGCTGCATGCCGATGATTTCGGAATGCGCGTGCTGGGAGATCTGCCGGACCAGGGTCTTGCGGTAGGCCTCGGGCATCCAGTCCCGCGGTTCAATCCGCGAGTCTTCAGCCAGCAGCTGCTCAAAGTACGCCTCTGGTCCGGGGTCCGGGACGGTGTCCTCGGCCTGTGTGCCGGGGAAAGCGTCGGTATGCAACGACATTTTTGCCACCTCACTGTGCGGAAGGAGTCGGATGCCTGGGGCGCAGGAATAATTACCGACCGTTCGGTCAGAATATAGGTGTGACAGAGGGCACGTCAAGGCGGCAGGCGGTCGCTACATAGACAGGCTTACTAGTTCGTGAAAATATCTCAGCGTGCAGAATTTCTCCTGGCCCAGCGACTGGATGCGGGCGGCGCTCAGCCTGTGTGTGCTGAAGGCGCTCGACGGCGGTGCCGCCTATGGTTACGCGATCGCCTCCCGGCTCGAACGGCAGGGCTTTGGTGCGGTTCGGGGCGGAACCCTGTATCCGCTGCTGACCCGCCTCGAGTCCGCCGGCTGGGTCACCGTCTCCTGGCAGCCCGGTGACGGCGGTCCCGGGCGGAAGTACTTCTCCCTCACCACGGCAGGGCGGCGGGAACTGGCCGGACAGAGCGAACTGTGGACACGGTTCGCCGGCACGGTTGGGACCTTCCTGGACAATGAAGGACACAATGACCACATCTCCGGGGGAAGCCTCCATGACAGCCCATGATGGCCCAAATACTGCTGTACAGGTTCCCGGCGGTCAGCCCGGCTCCGCTCCGAAGCCCGATCCGTCCCGCCGCAGGGTATCCAGGACGGCGCTGGCCGCACTGCTGGTACCCACCTGTCTGGGCCTGCTCGGTTTCTTCGCGGTGGCCGCGGCCGTCAGCTCCACGGACTCCCGCGTTCAGGTGACCCTGCCGGGCTTCCTGCTGGTGGCCGCCGGACTTGCCCTGGCTGCCTGCGCTCCGCTGCTGCGGCGCCTGGCGGCCCGGACACCGCTCCGACAGCGCATCCTCGGAGCCGGAGCAGTGCTCCTGGTGCTCGCGGGGACAGCGGTGCTGGCCGCAGACCTGGTGCTTTTCAGCCTCCCGGCGGTGCCAACCGCCCTGATCGGCGGGCTGGTCCTGCTGTCCACCTCGCTCTGGGGACAGTTCCGCAAGGGCGCTGCCGCAGATCCCATCCTGGATCCGCCCGCCTGGCGGGCGGAGCAGCCCTTTGGCACCATCCTGCTCACGGTGCTCGGCAACTGGTTGCTGTTTTTGGCCGCCGCCGCGCTGACAGCCGGGCTGCTGCTGCAGGTCTGATTCCCGGCGCCCCGGCCCCGCCACAGCGCCGGACGCAACCGCAACGCAACACCACACACAGTGCCGGCCCCCGGTAAGCCCCGAGCATAAACACTGCGGGGTTCTTCGCCCGCCCGGACGGTGTCGATATATTCGGGACATGACTACTTCTGCCACACCTCCCGTTGCTCAAAAGGTTCCCACCGAACGCGTCCACCACGGAGATACCTTCGTTGACGACTATGAGTGGCTGCGGGAGAAGGAAAACCCCGACGTCGTGGCCCACCTCAAGGCGGAAAACGCCTACATGGAAGAGGTCACGGCCCACCAGGAAAAGCTGCGGCAGGAAATCTTCGACGAGATCAAGAACCGCACCGAGGAAACCGATCTGTCGGTGCCCGCCCGCAAGAAGGGCTGGTGGTACTACTCCCGCACCGAAGAGGGCCAGCAGTATGCCATTCACTGCCGCACCGCCGCCCAGGACACCGGGGACCTGGACGCGGACTGGACTCCGCCTGTCGTGACGCCCGGCGTTCCGGTTCCGGGCGAGCAGATCCTGATTGACGGCAACGCCGAAGCCGAAGGCAAGCCGTTCTTCTCCCTGGGCGGTCTGGCAGTGACCGAGGACGGCAACCTGCTGGCCTACTCCGAGGACAATGCAGGTGACGAGCGCTTCACGCTGCGGATCAAGGACCTGCGCACCGGCGAGCTGCTGCCGGACACCGTGACCAACGTGTTCTACTCCCTGGCCTTCTCCCCCGACGGCACCCGGGTCTTCTACACCGTTGTGGACGACTCCTGGCGCCCGTACCAGATCAAGGCGCACACCCTCGGGGCGCCGGTGGAGGACGACGTCGTCATTTACCAGGAGGACGACGTCGCCATGTGGACGGGCTTTGACCTTTCCGCGGACCACAGGCAGCTGCTGATCGGCATCAGCAACTCCGAATACTCCGAGTACCGGGTCCTGGACTTCGAGGATCCCGCCGGCGAGGTCCGTACCCTGATTCCGCGCAGTGAACGCATTCTCTACGAAGCCGAGCCCGTCACCATCGCCGGAGAGCGCCATTACCTGATCACGCACAACAAGGACGCCCTGAACTCCATGCTCTCCCTCGTGGCGGAGACCGAGTTTGCGCATCCGGTGGCCGAGCAGCACTGGAACACCGTGGTGGCGCACGACGACGCCGTCCGCGTCAACGGTGCGGCTGTCACCAAAACGCACGTCATCGTGTCGGTCCGCAAGGACACCACCGAGCGCGTGCAGGTCCTGCCCCTGGAGGGCCTGGGCACGGAAGTGCAGGGAGACCCCTTAGAGCCGGCCTTCGACGAGGAGCTGTACACGGCCAACCTGGCCAACGCCGAATACGATTCCCCGATCATCCGGCTCAGCTACACCTCCTACCTGACCCCGCCGCGCGTCTATGACTACGTGCTGGCCACCGGTGAACTGGAGCTGCGCAAGGAGACCCCGGTCAAGGGCGGCTACAACCCGGCCCAGTACGTGGCGGAGCGGGCGTGGGCTACGGCGGCCGACGGCGCGCGGATTCCGCTGTCCGTGCTGCGCCGGGCGGAGGTCAAGCAGGACGGCACCAATCCGGCCCTGGTCTACGCGTACGGCAGCTACGAAATCAGCATGGACCCGGCCTTCAGCGTGGCCCGGCTGTCCCTGCTGGACCGCGGAGTCATCTTCGTCGTCGCGCACATCCGCGGCGGCGGCGAAATGGGACGCACCTGGTATGACCAGGGGAAGAAACTGAACAAGAAGAACACCTTCACCGACTTCGTGGCTGCCACGGACTACATGGCGTCCTCCGGCTGGGTGGATCCGTCCCGGATTGCGGCCATGGGCGGCTCTGCCGGCGGACTGCTGATGGGCGCCGTGGCCAACCTGGCACCGGAGAAGTACAAGGCGATCGTGGCGCAGGTTCCCTTCGTGGACGCCCTGACCAGCATCCTGGATCCGGAGCTGCCGCTTTCGGCGCTGGAGTGGGAGGAATGGGGCAACCCGATCACCGATCCGGAGGTCTACCGGTACATGAAGGAATACTCCCCGTACGAGAACATCCGGGCCGTGGACTACCCGCGCATTGCCGCCGTGACGTCCTTCAATGACACCCGGGTGCTGTACGTGGAGCCGGCCAAATGGGTGGCCAAGCTGCGCGAAGTGACCACCGGATCCGAGCCGATCGTGATGAAGATCGAGATGGACGGCGGCCACGGCGGCGCCTCCGGCCGGTACGAGGCGTGGAAGGACCGCGCCTGGGACTACGCGTTTGTGCTGGACGCCCTCGGCGCGGTGGAGCCGATCGCCCCGGAAACCGGAAGCAACTAGCGGCCGGCCTGCTCGGCGGCCGCACGGCCGCTTCCCCGCTTCGGGGAAGCGGCCGTGCGGGCAAAGGCACTTCGGGCCGCGGGAGGATCGGTCTCTTCCGCTGCGTCGGCCGTTGGCGGCTTCTCGGCTGAAGTCTCCGCAGCAGTGGTTTCGTCCGCCGGGATCGAATCCACTGGGCCGGCCTCCGCAGCCTGCCCCGCAGTTCCGGAGCTCCCCGGGTTCCCGGCTCCGCCGTCGCTGTTGTCCCCGGCGTTGCCGGCCGTCGCACTGCCGCCGGCCTGCGTTCCGCCCTTGGCCGCCGCGCTCGCCCTGCGCCGCTGGCGCAGCAGACCCAGCCCAACGGGCACCACGGTCAGCAGGACCACCGCCAGGACCAGCAGATCCAGATGGTCGCGGATGAACGGGAAGCGGTTGCCCAGCACGTAGCCGAGCGCTGTGACCCCCACGCCCCAAAGCAAAGCGCCGAAGGCGTCGAACGCCATGTAGACGCGGTAGGGCATCCGCCCAATGCCTGCCACGACCGGAGTGAAGGTGCGCACCACCCCCACAAACCGGGCCAGCGTAACCGCTTTGCCGCCGTGCCGGGCAAAGAACTGCTCGGCACGGGCCACGTTCTCCTGCCGGAACACCCTTGAATCGGGGCGGGAGAAAACCGCCGGACCGGCTTTGCGCCCAATCCAGTAACCCAACTGATCGCCCATAAAGGCAGCGAGGGAAATCAAAAGCCCGAGCACCCAGATATTTATATGCACGGTGCCGGTAGCCACCAGCAGTCCGGCGGTGAACAGCAAAGAATCACCGGGCAGGAAGAACCCGACCAGCAGGCCGGTCTCGGCAAAGACAATGGCGCACACCACCAGCACCACCCAGGGCCCCAATGCCGGATCCGCCAGGAAAACCTGCGGATCCAGCCAGTCAGGAAGCACTGGGTTCCCGGAGCATCAGAGCCGTTGTCCAGAAATCGGCCGCAGCCTCGCACGCATCCACCTCCTCAAAGTACGCCACTGCGGGGGGCCGTGTCCTCCCGCCGCATAAACCGGTCCGGGCGGATGTGACACACAACTCCTCCGTGCTTGACAGCGCCGCCCCTCGCAGGATTACCTAATGAACATTCGGTAACTAAAACGAGAGGGCCCCATGGCTGACACCGGTGTCACCGCCCCAACGCAGGAAAACGGCGTGATCCATCCGATTCTGAAACATGATTCCGTTGCCCGCTGGCTCGGACTCACGGTGGAGCATCTCGCTCCCGGGGAGGCCAGCTGCCGCATGGTGCTGCGCCCCGAGATGCTCAACGGCTTCAGCATGGCCCAGGGCGGCATGGTCTTCGCGTTTGCGGACACGGCCTTTGCCCTGGCCTGCAACCCCTCCACGGCAGAGCTCGCAGAGGCGGAGCTGATCACCGTTGCATCCGGTGCGGACATCACCTTCATCTCCTCCGCACTGCCCGGCGAAACCCTGCGGGCCGTGGCCGCGCACCGTGCCTCCTCCGGCCGAAGCGGCGTATATGACGTCGAAGTCACAGCCTGCACCCCTGACGGCGCTACCCGGGTAGTGGCTGAGTTCCGCGGCCGTTCACGCTCCATTCCCAATCCCGCCCGCCGTCCCCGCAGCTGATCCGCTTCACCGCAGAGACGCTCCAACGCAAAGGCCCCTCCATGATTTCCTCCCCGTCGCTCCTGAAGTCCACCGCAGCAGATTCCGCCAGCCTTGATCCGGAAGAGCGGATGAGCCGCGACCAGATCGAAGCCCTTCAGCTGACCAGGCTGCAGCACACGGTCAAGTACGCCTACGAGCGCGTCCCGCTGTACACGCAGAAGTTCGACGACGCCGGCGTCCACCCCGAGGACCTCCGGGAACTCGCGGACCTCGCCAAGTTCCCGTACACCACCAAGGAAGACCTGCGCCAAACCTATCCGTTCGGCATGTTTGCCGTCCCGCAGGACCAGGTGGCACGGATCCATGCCTCCTCCGGAACCACCGGGCGGCCCACCGTCGTCGGCTACACCGCGGGCGATCTGGACCGCTGGAGCACGCTGGTCGCGCGGTCGCTGCGTGCCTCCGGAGTAAAGCCCGGCTACAAGGTCCACAATGCCTACGGCTACGGCCTGTTCACCGGCGGTCTGGGCGCCCACGCCGGCGCCGAGAAACTCGGCTGTACCGTCATTCCAATGTCCGGCGGACAGACCGAACGGCAGATCCAGCTGATCACCGACTTCCAGCCGGACACTATCCTGTGCACCCCCACGTACCTGCTCACCATTGCCGACGCCATGCGAGCCGCCGGCATCGATCCGCGCTCCACTTCACTGAAGAACGCCGTCCTGGGAGCCGAGCCGTGGACCGAGGAAATGCGCCACGAACTGGAGCTGTCCATGGGCCTGGACGCCTGCGACATCTACGGCCTCTCCGAAGTGATGGGCCCGGGCGTGGCCGGCGAATGCGTGGAATCCAAGGACGGCACGCACATCTGGGAGGACCACTTCCGCCCGGAAATCATCGATCCCTTCGATGACACCAAAGTGCTCGGCGACGGCGAACCCGGCGAACTTGTCTTCACCTCGCTGACCAAAGAGGCCCTGCCGATCATCCGCTACCGAACCCACGACCTCACCCGGCTGCTGCCCGGCACCGCACGCCCGGGCATGCGGCGGATGGGCCGGATCACCGGACGCAGCGATGACATGATCATCTTGCGCGGCGTGAACCTGTTCCCCAGCCAGATCGAGGAAATTGCCCTGCGCATCCCCGCCCTGAGCCCGCACTTCCAGCTGGAAATCACCCGCCCGGACCGCATGGACGAGCTCACAGTCAAGATCGAGCGCCGGGAAGACTCCTCCGCTGATGACTGCCGTTCGGCCGCCGCGGAGCTGAAGGCACAGATCAAGATCCATGTGGGCTCTTCCTGCATCGTCCAGGTGGCCGAGCCGGGCACCTTGGCCCGTTCCAGCGGAAAGCTGCGCCGCATTTATGACCTGCGGTCAAAAGAGTCCGGCCTGCTGCCCGGTTAATCCCCGGCAGGCCCGCGGCTCGAATAAACCTGCCGAACGTTCGTGAGAAAATGAGGCCCATGCCTTCCACACCATCCGCCGCCGCCGGAGCGGCGTCCGCCGCCGTCCGGCGGGGCCGCCCCGGATATGACCAGCAGTCAGTCCTCGCCATTGCCGTGGATGTGTTCAACAAGCACGGGTACGAAGCCACCTCGATGGGCATCCTGGCCGAGAACCTGGGCATTACCAAGTCCGCGATCTACCACCACGTTCCCTCCAAGGGGGACCTGCTGCGGCTGGCACTGGACAACGCGCTCGACGGCCTGGAGGCGGTGCTCGACGACGCCCGGGCCTCCAGCGGCGCCGCTGACGCCAAGCTGGAGTTTGTGCTCCGCGGAACCATCCAGGTCCTGACCGAGCGCCTGCCGTTCGTGACCCTGCTGCTGAGGCTGCGGGGCAACACGGAGATTGAGCGGGACGCCCTGGCCCGGCGACGGGAGTTCGACCACCGGGTGGCCAACCTGGTGGATGCTGCCCGCAGTGAAGGAACCCTCCGCAGCGACATCGATCCGCGCACCACCACGCGCCTGCTCTTCGGCACGATCAACTCCATTGTGGAGTGGTACAAGCCCGGCGGCCCCATTTCCCCGGAGCAGCTGGCCGATGATGTCATTTCCATCATGTTTGACGGGCTGCACGCGCGGTCCTGAGGCCGCCTGCGGGTTACTTCTCCACGAGGGTCAGGACATCGTAGGTGGCGACGACGTCGTCGTTCTGGTTGGTGAGCAGCGCATCCCAGGCCACTTCCCCGTACTCATCGGTTTCGCGCGGCGTGATCTTCTTGGCCGTGAGGGTCACCCGGATGGAATCCCCCGCGGCCACCGGAGTGATGAAGCGCAGGTTCTCCAGGCCGTAGTTCGCCAGCACAGGACCGGGCTCCGGGTCCACGAACAGGCCGGCCGCCCAGGACAGCAGCAGGTACCCGTGGGCCACGATGCCCGGGAAGAAGGGATTGGCTTCCGCGGCCGCAGAGTTGGTGTGCGCGTAGAAGGTGTCCCCGGTGCTGTTCGCAAACGCGGTGATGTCCTCGAGCGTGACCTCCCTCAGGTCCGAACGGACCGAGTCCCCGACCCGCAGTTCCGAGAGGTCCTTGCGGAACGGGTGGGCGCCGTCGAAGTTCCGGTCAGCCCCGGTGTGCCAGAGACCGGTGAGCGCCGTGAGCATGTTCGGTGAACCCTGCACGGCGGTGCGCTGCATGTGGTGCAGGACCGAGCGCATACCGCCCAGTTCCTCGCCGCCGCCGGCCCGGCCGGGGCCGCCGTGAACCAGATGCGGCACGGGCGAGCCGTGGCCGGTGGAGCTGCGGGCATCTTCACGGTTCAGGAGAAGCACGCGCCCGTGGTGTGCGGCGATGCTCAGGGTCAGCTCGCGGGCCGTGGCGGGATCATTGGTGCACACGGTTGCCACCAGCGATCCGCCGCCGCGGGCGGCCAGGCGCACGGCGTCGTCGGCGTCGTCGTAACCGATGACCGACGCCACCGGGCCGAAGGCTTCCACCGTGTGCAGCGCTTCATTCTCCGGATCCGCCCAGGTGAGCAGGACGGGAGCCATAAAGGCACCTGCTTCGGCCACGGCGCGCGTGCCGTCGGCCCGGACAACTTCGGGTGCGTCCAGGGAACCCCAGGCCAGGGCAGCTCCGGCGTCGAGCAGCGTCTGCACGGAGGAGCGGACTCCCTGGAGCTGTTCGATGGAAGCCAGGGCCCCCATGGTCACATCCCCGGCCCGGGGATCGCCCAGCACCACGCGCTGTTCAATGCGCCGGCCGGCGGCGGCAACGACGTCGTCCACCAGACCGGCGGGAACAATGGCACGGCGGATGCTGGTGCATTTCTGGCCCGCCTTGACCGTGATTTCAGTGACCAGTGACTTGACGAACGCATCAAACTCAGGGGTTCCGGGCACTGCGTCAGGTCCGAGGATGGCGGCGTTCAGCGAATCGGTCTCATTGGTGAAGCGGACGCCGCCCTCGGTGACGTTGGGGTGGGCCTTCAGCAGCTTGGCCGTGGAGGCGGATCCGGTGAAGGACACGTAGTCGCGGTAGTCCAGGTGATCGAGCAAATCCCGCGCAGAACCGGAGATCAGCTGCAGGGACCCGGTAGGCAGGATGCCCGATTCGATGATCAGCTTTACTGCCTCAGCGGCCAGATAGCCGGTGGGAGTGGCCGGCTTCACGATGCTGGGCAGGCCGGCCAGGAACGCCGGAGCCAGCTTTTCCAGCATGCCCCAGACCGGGAAGTTGAAGGCGTTGATCTGCACTGCCACCCCGGGAAGCGAGGTGTAGATGTGCTCCCCCAGGAACGATCCGTCCCGGGACAGCGATTCCGCGGGGCCGTCCACCAGCACGGTGGAATTGGGCAGCTCGCGCCGGCCTTTGGAGCCGAAAGTGAACAGCACGCCGATTCCGCCGTCAATGTCCACCAGCGAGTCCGTGCGGGTGGCGCCGGTGCGGGCGGACACCTCATACAGTTCGTCCCGGTGCGCGTTGAGGTACGTGGCCAGCTCCTTGAGCTTGAGTGCACGCTGGTGGAAGGTGAGATCCTGCAGTCCCTTCCGGCCCGTGGTGCGCGCGTGCTCGGCGGCGGCCGCCAGATCCAGCCCGGCCGTGCTGACCAGCGCCAGGGTTTCGCCGGTGCTGGCATCGCGGACTTCCGCAGGTTCCGCGGCGGTGAGATCCGAGCGGTCCGGCGTCCACCAGGAATCCCGGACGTAGCTGGGAACTATGCGGACGTCTATGGCGGTGGAGGTCATCGTTGACTGGCCCTTTCAAAACGGTGCTTGCGGCCGGCGGACCGGCCCCGGGCGGTACAGCATCCTGCGGAACGGTGCACCGTAGGATAACTGACCGGACGTTCAGTAATAAGATTTAGCGTACAGGAGGATGCTGCGCATCACACTATGATGTCGCTGGCAATCCGGTGCGCTGACCACGGAGCACCGGATAACTACCCGTTCCCGGCGGGTTGCCCCGCCCGCAGTGTCCGCGGGGAGTGTCCGGGACTACCTTGGAGCGCACACCCGCATCCTTAGAAGGAGCATCATGAACGAGTTCGAATCCCCGGCCGCAGCCTCACCGCCCCAATCCCCCGGCGAATCAGGCGAATCTCGTCAGCCCGCCCGGCGGCGCCACAGCATGCTGGTGGGCGCACTGCTGCTGGGCCTCACCGGCGCCCTGTCCGGCGTCGCAGCCGGCCCGGCTTCGGCTGCAGACACCGGGCCCGGTTCCGGGCAGCAGGCGCAGCGGACTCCCGGGCAACAGTCGCAGCCCGACGGCGGCCAAGGCTACGGGCGCGGGCACGGGAACGGTCCGGGCAGGGGTCACGGGCACGGGAAGGACAAGACGGTTGACTATGTGGCCTTTGGGGACTCCTATGCTTCAGGATTCGGCGGCGGTCCGTTGCTGGATGCCTGCCGCCGCACGGCCGAGGGTTATCCGACCCTGCTGGACGCTCTTCCGCGCGTTGAGCTGGACAGTGACCAGTCCTGCGCCGGAGCCACGGCACTGACCACCGAGCCGGCCCCGCCCGCCGGTCCGGTGGACCTGCCGGAGCAGATTTCCACTGCCATCTCGGCAGACCTGTTGAACCGGCAGACCGATCTGGTGACCGTGACGATCGGCGGCAACGACATTCGGTTCACTGATGTCATTGCCGCCTGCGCCGGACCCGCACTGCCGGACACCTGCGCCCCAGCACTGGCGGCAGCGCAGGCCTTCGCGGAAACCGCCGTCGTTCCCCAATTGCAGGCCAGCTTTGCGCAGATCCGCGAAGCGGCACCGCGGGCGGAACTGGTGGTGGCCGGTTACCCGCACCTGTTTGAGGGCAGCACACCCGGAATCCTGAGCGTCGAGGCACAGAACCTGTTCAATGCCGGCACCGATGCGCTCAACGCCGTCGTGGCCGGGCAGGTGGGCGACGGCACTTTTGTCGACGTGACCGCGGCCTTCGCCGGCCACGGCATCGGATCGGCGGACCCCTGGATTCTGGACATCACTGATCCCTTTGCCCTGCATCCTACGGCCGCCGGCTACAGCGAGGGCTACTTCGCGGCCATTACCTCAGCCGTTGACGTGGAGCGGCTGGGCAATCCGGGCCGGGGCCACTGCCGCGGACGCGGCTAGCCGAAACGGCTGGCCGCCCCGCTGGGGCGGCGCGGCCAGCTACGTCCCGGCCGGCGCGGTCAGCACTTCAGCGAGATCGAATTTGGCCGGTTCCTCCAGCTGCTCATAGGTGCAGGATTCCGGGCTCCGGTCCGGGCGCCAGCGCAGAAACTGGGCGGTGTGGCGGAACCGTTCGCCCTCCATGTGGTCGTACTTAACTTCCACCACCCGCTCAGGCCGCAGCGGAACAAAAGACAGGTCCTTGTTCCCGCTCCAGCGGCTGCCCTCTGAGTTGCGGGGCGTGCGGGTTCCGGTGTCCTGCTTGTCCGCCGTCCAGGGGTGGTCCGCCGAATCGGATATCAGCGGCTGCAGTTCCGAGAACAGTTCACGGCGCCGGGCCATGGTGAACGCGCCGGCCACTCCCACATTGGTGAGGACGCCGTCGTCGTTGTAAATGCCCAGCAGCAGGGAGCCGACGGCGTCCGGCCCTGATTTGTGCACCCGGTAGCCGGCCAGCACGCAGTCAGCGGTGCGCTCATGCTTGTACTTGGCCATGGTGCGCTTGCCGGGCTGGTAGGGATCAGCCAGCGGCTTGGCCACGATGCCGTCCAGTCCGGCACCCTCGAATTCCCCGAACCAGCGCTGCGCGGTGCCGGGGTCGGTGGTGCGGGACGTCAGGTAGACCGGGGCGGCGGCGCCGGCCAGTGCAGTCTCCAGCGCGCTGCGGCGCTCGGCATACGGCCGGTCCAGATAGCTGGTGTCATCCAGGGCCAGCAGGTCAAACGCTGCGAAGGCCGCCGGTGTCTGCTCGGCCAGGAGCTTGACCCGGCTGGCGGCGGGGTGGATGCGCTGCTGCAGGGCTTCAAAGTCCAGCCGCTTTCCGGAGGCGCTGATCAGGATGATTTCGCCGTCCACCACGCAGCGCTGCGGCAGGTTTGCCTTGAGCGCCTCCACCAGTTCCGGAAAGTACCGGGTCATCGGTTTTTCATTGCGGCTGCCGATCTCCAGTTCATCGCCGTCGCGGAAAATGATGGAGCGGAAACCGTCCCACTTTGGCTCGTAGGAGTATTCCCCCTCGGGCAGCGCAGAGACGGCTTTGGCCAGCATCGGGGCCACGGGCGGCATTACCGGAAGTTTCATGGGCCCATTCTTACCCGACTAACAGGTAAGGGGAATGGAAACGCCCAGCCCCGCGGCGAAGGCGGTCAGCAGGTCCCGGCCCTGCTGCCAGTTCCCGATGCCGCTTTCATCGTTGATGTGGGTAAGCGGGCCGGCGTCGATCACCGGAATGTTCCAGGCCTGGGCCAGCAGCCGGGCGCCGGG
Source organism: Arthrobacter sp. TJ-58 (assembly GCF_058269295.1). Taxonomy (NCBI): domain Bacteria; kingdom Bacillati; phylum Actinomycetota; class Actinomycetes; order Micrococcales; family Micrococcaceae; genus Arthrobacter; species Arthrobacter sp. TJ-58. Next base: position 293,472 of record NZ_JBZCNM010000002.1, on the reverse strand, counting down.
GAGCGTGCAGTAGGGATCGTTCTCGCTGGCGATCAGCAGCCCGGGCACCGGCAGCGGTTCCAGCCTCGGATCGCGGAATGAGCCGGCGGTGTCCGGGAAGGCGGGCTCGGCCGGGTCCGGCGGCGCAACCAGCAGCACGCCCCGGGCGCCGTCCGGATTGCGCAGCAGCCACTCCGCGGAAGCCAGGCAGCCCAGGCTGTGGGCCACCAGGATGGTGTCGCCGTTCCGGGACCCGGCGGCAGCATCCAGCGCGTCCATCCAGTTCTCCAAGTTCGGGTCGTCCCACGACGACGGCGAAATCCGGGACATATCCGGAGCGTCAGCCTGCCACCGGCTTTGCCAGTGCTCATCGTTGGAACCGCCGATGCCGGGGACGATGGTCAGGTGCATGCTGTCTGCCTTTCCGTTGACGGCCGCCGCCGGGCGGAAGCCGGGAATATCTCCTCGGAAACCGGTGCTGTTCCTGAACATGAAGAAAATCGGTTTCCTGTCCTTTGGACACTACCGCGATGTGCAGGGTTCTTTTGTCCGTACCGCCCGGGATGCCCTGCTGCAGACCGTCGAGCTGGCGGTTGCGGCGGAGGAGCTGGGGATAGACGGCGCGTTCCTGCGCGTTCATCATTTCGCCCCGCAGTTCGCTGCACCGTTCCCGCTGCTTTCCGCCATGGCCGCACGGACAAGCCGGATTGAACTGGGTACCGCGGTCATCGACATGCGTTATGAAAATCCGCTGTATCTCGCGGAAGAAGCCGCGGCCACGGATTTGATCAGCGGCGGCAGGCTGCAGCTGGGCCTGAGCCGCGGTTCCCCCGAGCCGGCCCTGCGCGGTTACGAGGCCTTTGGCTATGTTCCGGATGCGGGAAGCACCGACGCGGACGAGGCCCGCAAGCACACCCTGGTGTTCCGGGCTGCGATTGCCGGCGCAGGCCTCGCTGCGGCAGATCCGGTCATGACCGGCAGCTCCGGAACGCTGGCGGTTGAACCGCAGTCCCCGGGGCTCAGCGAACGAATCTGGTGGGGATCCGGAACGCGGGCCACCGCCAAGTGGACCGGCGAGCAGGGCATGAACCTGATGAGCTCCACTCTGCTAACGGAGGACACCGGGGTGCCCTTTGACCAGCTCCAGGCGGAGCAGATTCAGGTGTTCCGCAAAGCGCGGGCCGACGCCGGCCACGAGGGCACCGGGCTTGTCTCGGTCAGCCGGAGCGTCATTCCGCTGGTGACCGAGACCGACCACCGGTACTTCGGGCTGCGGGCCCAGACGGATTCCCGTGACCAGGTGGGCCGGCTGGACGGCGGGCTGGCCCGGTTCGGCAAGAGCTACATCGGTGAACCGGATGTAATCGCCGCGCAGCTTGCTGCCGATGCCGCGGTCCAGGCCGCCGACACCGTGCTTATTACGGTGCCGAACCAGCTGGGCGTGGAATACAACGCGCAGCTGCTGGAGAGCCTGGTGAAGCACGTGGCACCCGCGGCGGGCTGGCGCTGATGCCTCCGGTCCGGTGACAGTTCCCGACTGTCACCGGCATGCGCTATGGTTGTCTCAGCTTCACGAGAGGTGGCCAACACGCCCGGAGGAATCCGGGTCTGTAAAAGCTCCGACTGGCCTCACACCAACCCCACTGTTCGGCGGGTGGTTCGGATGACGAAGCGGCCCGCGGCCAACCGGTGCGGGCAAGGACAAACCGTAAAGGAACACACTGTGAGTATCTCCAGTGGCGCCCGCTGCATCAGCTACACCCCCGGCCACAACGTCCACCTCATTCACGGCAAGCGCCTGGCTGTTTACGATGACTGGGTGGATGCCCAGGCCTACGTCGATCTCGATCTGGACCTGATTCAGTTGGTCGTGGACGGCGAGCAGCAGCTGATGTGGTTCCACGACCTGCCCTCCCTGGCGCAGGCGCTGGCCCATTCCAACGGCCAGGTGCAGTGGTGCACACGCTATTCGTCGCTGCTGGTGCCCGGAGGCTTTGACAGCCCCGCACGGCGCTCTTTTTTCTACTTGGCGACGCCGGAAAGGGTCCATCCCTGTAAACAGCTCAACGCAAACGACTCCGAAGACGCCCAAGCTCAGCGGGGCTAAGCCCAGCTGAGCGGAGGTACTGCTCCGCGTCAAAACCGTCCAGGGCGCGGAGCAGTTCCTTCCGGCCGTCGGCCACCCGCGCGTCTTCCTGCTCCGCCGTCAGCGGTTTTTCCCGCGGATGCACCTGCGTGGTGTGGAAGGCGTTGATGCCGCGGACCGCCTGTTCGTAGTCGTCGGCGATGGCTTCAGGCGAGGCCCCGGCCAGCTGCAGCAGCAGCATGGCGACGAGTCCGGTGCGGTCCCGGCCGGCAGAGCAGTGGATCACCACCCCACCGTCACCGGCCTCCGCTATGGCACGCAGAACAGCGGCGATCTTCTCCGGCCAGCGGCGCAGGTTCTCCCGGTAGAAGCGCGGGGAGTCCATGTAGGGGCCGGTGAGCGCGGTGAACTCCGGATCCTTCGCTTCCTGCGTGGGCCCGGTGAGGAACGTGATTCCTGCGGCAGCCTCCGCGTCCGGCAACGGATCGGTGTCCCTGCGTCCCTGCTCCTCTTCGTTGCGGAGGTCGACGACGGTGCGGACTCCGGCGGCGCGGGCCTGTTCCCAGCCCCGCGTGGTGAGCCATTCGGACCGCCCCATGCGGAAGATCCGGCCCGGGAGGACGGCGCCGCCGCCGGCGACCGGGATCCCGCCCAGGTCCCGTGCGTTGGCGGCGCCCTCCCAGTGGACGTCGCGGCTGCTCATGACAGCCGGCTAGGACCAGTCAAAGAAGCCCTTGCCGGATTTGCGGCCGAGCTCCCCGCGGGCCACCTTGTCACGGAGGATCTGCGGCGGTTCGAAGCGCGGGCCGAGCGTGGACGCCAGATACTCGGCGATGCCCAGGCGCACATCCAGGCCCACGATGTCGGTGGTGCGCAGCGGGCCGGTGGGGTGCTTGTAACCCAGCACCATGGCAGCGTCGATGTCTTCGGCGGAGGCCACGCCCTCTTCGACCATGCGCATGGCTTCCAGGGCAATCGCCACGCCCAGCCGCGAGCTGGCAAAGCCCGGGGCATCATTGACGGTGACGGGTGTCTTTCCCAGATCCCGGGCCCAGGAAGCGGCGGCTTCGGCCAGCTCTTCAGAGGTCTGCTTGCCCAGCACCACTTCGATCAGGGCGGAGGCCGGCACCGGGTTGAAGAAATGCAGGCCGCAGAACCGTTCCGGACGCTGCAGCTTTTGTGCCAGCTCGGTGACGGACAGCGAGGACGTGTTGGATGCCAGCCAGGCCTCCGGTGCCAGCTGTTCCTCGACCGCGGCCAGGGCAGCGGCCTTGAGGCCAAAGTCCTCCGGCACCGCTTCCACCACCAGCCCGGCCGCAGCAAAAGCGGCGTAGTCGGTGGACACGGACAGCCGCGCGGTCAGGTCGGCCAGGCTTTCGGAAACGGTGGCGCGTTCAACACTTTTCGCCAGCGCGGACGCTACCCGGTCGTAGGCGGCGGAGGCGGCGTCGTCGTCGCGCTCCACGACGACGACGGCGGCTCCCGCGGTGCAGAAGGCGTGCGCAATGCCCGCCCCCATCCGGCCGCCGCCGAGCACTCCTACTGTGGAGGGAACTGCCATTACTTTTTCTTCCTCTCAAGGAACGCTGACATGCGGTCAAACTTGGCCTGCGATTCAAACAGAATCCCCTGCGCCAAATTGTCGATGGCGGGGTGGGCATCCGCCGGGGCCGCGAACACGGTTTTGGTGAGCCGGACGGCCAGCGGATCCTGGCGGGCAATCCGGTCCGCCAGCGCCTGTGCTGCGGCCAGCAGGTCTTCCGGTTCGGCGAGCTCGGTGACCAGATGCGCGGCCAGCGCTTCCTCGGCGTTCAGCACCCGTCCGGCCAACAGGATCTCCTTGGCCAGCGGTTCGCCCACAAGTTCCTTCAGCCGCCAGCCCGCGCCGGCGGCTGCCAGGATCCCCAGCGAGGTTTCCGGGTTGCCGATCTTGACGCGGGGTGTGCCAATCCGGAAGTCCGCGGCGAAGGCCAGCTCCGCCCCGCCGCCCAGGGCGTATCCGTCCACCGCGGCGATGACCGGCATCGGCAGCTTGGCGATCCGGGCAAACACGGTGGAGTTGATGCCGCGCAGGGCGTCGTCGCGGCGGCGTTCGCGCAGCTGGGCAATGTCCGCACCGGAGGCGAACACCCCGCCGCTGCCGCTGAGGATGAGGATTCGGGGGTTCTCTTCGAGATCGGCACAGAGCAGGTGCAGCTCATCGACCATGGCGGCGTCAATGGCGTTGCGGACCTCCGGGCGGTTCAGGACCGCGGTGACGCGCCCTTCCCCTTCCGTGACCTGCAATGTGGTGAAGGAAGAGTAATCAGCTCCCACTTAGACGGCCTCAATCAGCATGGCGGTGCCCTGGCCAACACCGACGCACATGGTGGCAATCCCGCGTGTTGCGCCCTCGCGCTCCATCCGGTTCAGCAGTGTGATGGCAATCCGGGATCCGGAGGAACCCAGCGGGTGCCCCAGTGCAATGGCGCCGCCGTCGTTGTTCACAATGTCCTCCTTCACGCCGAGCCGGCGGATGCAGGCCAGCGACTGAGTGGCAAAGGCTTCGTTCAGTTCGAAGGCGCCGACGTCGGCAAGTTTCACGCCGCTGCGGGCGAGGACCTTTTGGGTGGCCGGAACCGGTCCGATACCCATGATTTCCGGCGGCACTCCCGCGGACGCGCCTTCGATAATCCGGGCCCGGGCGGTGAGTCCGTATTCGCGGATGGCCCGCTCGGACGCGACGATAATGGCCGACGCCCCGTCATTGAGCGTGCTGGAGTTGCCGGCAGTGACAATGCCGCCGGGCCGCACCACCGGCCGCAGCTTCGCCAGCACCTCGGCCGTGGTGCCCTCGCGCGGGCCCTCGTCGGTATCCACGACGGTGTCGCCCTTGCGGCCGCGGACGGTGACCGGAACTATTTCGTCCTTGAAGTGTCCGGCGGCAATGGCGGCCAGCGCATTCTCATGCGAGCGGACGGCAAAGGCGTCGGCGTCGGCACGGGAAATACCGTCCACGGCGGCCAGTTCCTCTGCGGTTTCCGGCATGGAGTACGTCATCTTTCCGCCCCGGGACAGCTCCCCGGCGGTGAAGCGCTCGTTCACGAAGCGCCAGCCGATGGAAGTGTCAAAGGTTTCACCGGGCTTGGCGAAGGCCTTGGTGGGCTTTTCGGTCACCCAGGGCGCGCGGCTCATGGATTCAGTACCGCCGGCAATGACAATGTCCGCTGCTCCCGCCTTGATCATGTGTGAGGCCATGATGATGGCCGACAGCCCCGAAGCGCACAGCCGGTTCACCGTGATGCCGGGAACGTCGCTGGGGAACCCTGCCAGCAGGGCAGCCATCCGCGCCACGTTGCGGTTTTCCTCGCCGGCACCGTTGGCGTTGCCCAGGATCACCTCGTCAACGACGGCGGGATCCAGTCCCTCGCGCGCCACCAGTTCCTGCAGCGTCAGAGCCGCCAGGTCATCGGGCCGGACACTGGACAGCGCGCCGCCGTATCTGCCCACCGGGGTCCGTACTCCGCCCACCAGAAATGCTTCCGCCATGACTGCTCCCACCGTCTGCGTGTTGCCGGCCGACGCCGGCGGACACCAATTACTGACCATTCGTTCTGTAAAGAATTGCACGGCGGAGGAAAGCGGTCAATGTGGGCAAGCCAGCATGACGGCCAGCTTCTGCGGACAGAAGTTGTCCACAAACCGCCGGTGAGCGGGGTAACGGCTGGCTAGGCTCGCGGCATGACATCGACTATCCAGATATGCATTGACTGCGAAAACCCCCATGACCAGGCCGACTGGTGGGCGGAAACCCTGGGCTGGGTGCTGGAGCCCACTGACCAGGAGTTCATCGAGTCACTGCTGCAGCAGGGATTCGCCAGTCCGGAGCAGCTGATTGAACACAACGGACAGCGGGTATGGAGGGACGGCGCCGCGATCTGCCGCCCGGGTGAGGAAGCGGCACCGGACCGTCTGCGGATATTGTTCCAGCCGGTCCCGGAACCGAAGACGGCGAAGGACCGCATCCATTTAGACGTGCGCCTGGACGGCCGGACCAAGGACGAGGCCCGCTCGGACCTGGAGGCCAGGGGCGCTGTGTTTCTCTATGCGGCGAGCCAGGGGCCATCCTCCTGGTACACCATGGCCGATCCCGAAGGAAACGAATTCTGCATCGCCTAAGTCAATGGGGAGCGGCGGGAGGGTCCGGTGTGCGGCGATTCCGGCTTATTGCAGCAGCTCGGCCGGAATCGCGTAGGTCAGCAGGACGGCCAGCAGATTCTTCGCGGCGTGCACGGCATAGGACAGCATGAAGTTGCTGCCCGCCCATACAAAGACGCCCACCAGCACGGCCCCCATCACCAGGTACGGGAGCAGGACGGCCAGCGCGGGCGCTTCCTTTCCCGCAACGTGGATACCCGCGAACAGCACCACCGAAATGACACAGCAGACCCAGATGTTCAGGTACCTGCTCAGCTTGCCGATCAGCAGATGGCGGAAGATGTATTCCTCCACGAACGGGGCGATCAGCACCAAAAGGGGAATGATCAGCAGCGGCGGAAGGGACACCACCAGCCCTTGGACTGCTTCCTGGTTCACGGCCGTTTCCGGAGGCCCGGTGAGGGCCGCGGCCACGGCGGTGAGCACCAGCATGGCGAGGACGCTGGCAGGGATCACCGCCAGCGTCAGCCAGGGACGCGCGGCGAGGAGCCGGGCCTCCCGGACGGCAAACCGCCACGAGGCCCAGAGCGCCAACGCCCCGGCCGAGAGGTAAAACGCGAGATTCACCGCATAGCCCGCCAGCACCGGATCCGGTATCAGCCGGGTCAGTCCGGGAATGCCGAGTCCCGGTGCAAAACTGAAAATCCCAACAAACAGCACATAAAAACCGGCCGCAATAACGTCGCGGCGGGTGAACGCGCCGGACAGGGAGGCCTGCACGCGGGGGTCTGCCACGGCTAAACGGTCAGTTCCGCCATGACGCGCGGCATGGCTTCCAGCAGTTCTCCGGCCAGGAAGCTCATGGGACCCTGGGCCGCCGAGAGGCGGTCACCTGCCGTGGAGTGCAGATAGGTTCCCCAGCAGGCGGCCTGTTCGGGGCTGGCCTTCCGGGCGAGGAAACCGGCAATGGCGCCGGCCAGAACATCTCCGCTGCCGGAGGTGCCCAGGCCGGAGTTGCCGGCGGGGACCTCCCAGCGCCGGCCGTCCGGAGCCGCAATCAGTCCCTGGGCGGCCACTACTGCCTGGTACTTGGCCGCAATGTCGAGGGCGGCCTGTTCCATGTCCAGGTCTGTCTCCGGATCCAGCTCCAGGAGCCGGGCAGCTTCGTTCTTGTTCGGAGTCAGCACCAGGCGACCGGCCCACGACTTGTAGACCTCCGGATACTGGTGCAGGACACCGAGGGCGTAGGCATCCAGGACTATCGAGGTGCGCTCTTTCAGCAGCGGGGCGATCCCCTGAAGCAGTTCACCGGTGGAATCGGCATCATCCAAACCGGGACCCACCACCACAACGTCGGAAGTTTCCAGGTCGGCTTGCATGGCCTTCGCTGCCCGGCAACCGGAGATCACACCGTCATCTTCCGGCAGCGGGGCGCACCCTGACTCCGGAACAGCCACGGCAACAGCCACGGCCACGGATTCTGTCACGGCAAGGGTCAGCCGGCCGGCTCCTACGCGCAGGGCAGCCCGGCCGGTGAGCATGGCTGCACCGGGGGAACGGCGTGCGCCTCCCACCACCAGCACATTGCCGCGGTCGGATTTGCCGCTGGCCTCACGGTTGACCTGCCACCCCTTGAGGAGTGCCGGGGTTACGGGTTCAGCGGGGGTGGACATTATTTTCATCTCCTGCATGTTCGGTTACCGGGGCGCCGCCGGACTCCAGATGGTCCACGGCGTTGAAGTCCACCAGCTCCCAGCGGCCCCTGCCTTCCGGACGCACCAGACGGGTAAGGGAAGCATTGCGGACACTGGTAGTGGAGGCAATATCCAGCAGTTCGGCCTCGGTCAAATTCTCACAGATGTACCGGATCAGCAGGATTACCGCGTCGTGGCAGACGATGGCCACACGCCGGCCGTCCGCTTCGTCGTCAAGATCCCGCAGCACCGAACGCAGCCGCAGGGCGACGTCGGCCCACGACTCGCCGCCCGGCGGCCGGTAGGAAAACTTGCCCAGCCAGTTGCGCCGCTGCGCTTCCTCGGGAAAGCGTGCCTGGACCCCTGCGGAGGTGAGCAGGTCCAGGATGCCCAGCTCCCGGTCGCGCAGCCGTTCGTCAAGCCGCGCGTTCTCCAGCCCGGCGAGTTCAGCAGTTTGCCGGGCCCGCAGGTAGGGCGAGCACCAGACGGCTTCGGGGCGTTCATCCTCCGGCAGGGCTTCAAGCCAGCCGCCAAGGGCTTTCCCCTGGTCCCGGCCGGCGTCGCTGAGCGGAACATCCGCGTCCCGTATGCCAACCTCGATGACTTCCGCGCCGGAGCGCTGAGCCGCTGTGGCAGCGACGTTACCGGCGCTTTCGCCGTGACGAATGAGGACCAGTTCAATTGCACCCATGCCCCGACTCTACTCCGCGTCCGGGCGGCAGCCCCGCATCCTCAGACCCGGTCCTTGCGGACAGTGCCGGAGGACGTTTTGCTCTTCACGTCAGGGGAAGTGCCGCCCTTGCTGGCTGCGGCCGAGGTGCGCCCCTTCACCCGCTTTCCGGTGCCGGGCGTGCTGGAGGAAGACGTGATGTCCTGCCAGAAGTTGCTCCAGAACGCCTCCTGCTTTTTGAAAGTTTTGGGGACGGGGCCGCGCTCACCGCCGGGGCTGCCGGTCTCGGGAGGACCCGGAGGATTTTCTGCTTCCTCGGCCTGGACCGCCTTCAGTGCGGCGGCCACCGGAGCGTTAAAGGCGAGGTCACGCATGATCACATCAAATTCCGCCAATCCGAAGTCGCCGAACCGGCTCCGTGCCGTGACGGTATATCCGAACTTCATCCCCCGCAGCCGTGCCGGTTTGCTGAGGGTCAGGGTAAGCCGTGAACCGCTGCCCAGGTTGGCCGACAGGTTTCCGGTCCGCAGCAGTTCCCGGAAGTCCCGGACCCGGATCACCGGGGAAAGGGGAAAGAACTTCCGGAGCTTTGGAGCGAAGGCCGCTGCGTCTCTTTTGGCAGCGACGCCGCTGATCACCAGTCGGGTTACTTCCCTCAGGAACAGCAGGCCGGCCAGCCACAGCCACACGTCCCACTGGAGAAGGGACAGGGCGCCGTTGGGAAACGGCTGCCAGAGGTGGCACGCCAAGAGGGCGGCCAGCGCCGCTGCCCGGCGGAGCAGCCGGATCCGGCTGTAGGTACGCGTGTTGGTGACAAAGGAGAAGGTAGATGTTTTCACTTCAGTTCGTCCCGCCGCAGTGCCGCGAGGGCCTCCGCCTCGTAGGTGAGCCGGGTGGCATCACGCACTCTGCCCTCCAAGTCCCAGGTCACGGAGGCAGGGATCGGAGACAGCCCGGCAGGAGCAAGGTCAGGAACCTGTTGGTCCAGTGTCTGAAGCCGCTCCCGGTAGCCGTGTTTGAGGTCCCGGAGGCGGGCCTCGTTCTCCTTTTCAAGCCGGACCTGTTCAAGCCCGGCCAGAGCTTCGGTCAGGCGGGCGGCCGCGGCGTCGATCTTGGCCACTATTCCTGCCGCGCCGCGGTGGCGTTCCTTGACGGCGGCGCGCGCCTCGGCCACTTCCGTCCGGGCTTTCTCGACGTCCGCGAGCAGCGCCGCCGCGGTCCCCGCCAGTTCTGCGGCGGGTTCTGAATCCTGCGGCTGCGCCTGCACCGCGGCGAGCAGATGGTCCCGGCGGCGTTCAAAACGGGCTGCCACGTCCGCGAGATATTCCAGGTGTTTGTCCAAAAACTTCAGCTGGCCGGTCAATTCCCTGCGGGCTTGCGCGGCCGGGATCCGTGCCCGCTCCAAGCGCCGCATGGCGGCCTCAGCACCGATGACGTCAGACCGATTCCCCACAGCGCTCCCCCTGAATTAACCTGTTGTCCACGACAATACCAAGGCTCCGGCGGCCGGGCTGCGCAGGGCATGTTTTGCAAAGAATGCGGAATATCCACAACAGAATTACACCGGACAATTTTGCGGAAACCTTGATTCCGGCTCCCCGCCTGTGTTTAGGGTCTGATATGGACACCATGAGAACAAATGCCCGCGGACCATTCAGCACGTCCGGCTGCTTTTCGACGAGTGGAAAAACCGGTAAAAGCCGCACCGTTCAGTTTCTCGTGGCGTGCTCCCTTACCGCTGCCCTCGCGTCCTGCTCCGCTGGGTCGGGTAGCTCGGCTGGCTCGGATGGCTCGGCTGGCGCTGCGGACGAGCCGCCGTCTTCACCCCTTGCACCCTCCGCGGAGCCGGCAAGTCCAACCACCTCCCCCAATGCGGACATGGACGCACTTCAGGACCCTCTCGCGGACAAGCCTTTGGGGACCACTCCGGCACGGACGGTAGTTTCCGAGAAGGGCATGGGGAACGGGACTTACCAGGTGAAAGGCGGGCTGGCGCCCGGACAAACGGTATTGGTGACCGTGTCCTGCCGGCCCGGGTCCCGTGCCGCGGTGACGGCTACGACCACGCCACTGATTGATTCGAATTTTCCCTGCAGAAATAAATCGCAGTCCTCGTATACCAGCGCCCCGGCCCCTGAGTCCCTGCCGGAATTCACAGTCACCATCACCACCGATGAGGAAACCCCCTACTGGCTTGGCATTAGGGTTGCCGATGCACAATAAGGCGGACTTCTAAGCCCTTGCCTAAAACACCCGATTAGCCAAACCCCTTGAATCAGGCCTGGCGAATGTGTTTAGGGTTATCAACGGAAAATACACTTTGGAGGGCGGATTGAAGGAGGGCCAATACCTCACCCTTGCGGTGTACGCCACGTGCCCCCCGGGTGAAAAGATTGCCCTGAGGACGGAACCCGCCATCGGCGGCATCAGCAACCATTCCTGCGAGAACTTGCCCTTCGTGATGTACAACCGCGCCTCGGCGGTGGCAGTTCCGGATTTGGAGGTCGCGGTCGAGACTTCAGCCGGTGGCACCTTCTGGGTTCAGGCGCGGTTTTCCTATGATGCAACTGTCGTTGAGACAAAGGCGGGCACCGGCCAGTAGCTTCCCCGGGAAAGCAGCTTACGTGCGGGTGCGTTGGTCCACTTTGCCGCCGTTGCGCACTGTGAAGGTCAGAAGGAAGGCGACGGCGGCGAAGGCCGCCAGCAGCATCAGCCCCACAAAGTAGCTGCGGTCGGCTGGATCATAGGTGGCGCCCATGACCAGCGGCGGGAAATAGCCGCCCAGTCCGCCGGCGGCCGCGATGATCCCGCCCACGGTGCCCACGTCCTGTGCCGGAGCTGCGCGGCCCACCCAGGCAAACACGCCGCCGGTGCCCAGCCCCAGGAACAGGGCCATCAAAATGAACGCCGTGCCGTACACGCGTTCCTCTTCCGGCCGCAGCGCCACGACGACGGCGAGGACCACGGTTCCGGCCAGCGAGGTCAGGGTGACCAGCTTTGGGCCCACCTTGTCCGCAATCGTTCCACCGATCGGACGGGCGATCACGGCGGCCACGGCGAAGCCGGCGGTGCGTGTTCCGGCCGCGGTGGCGTCGTAGTCGTAAACGTTGCCCAGATAGGTGGGCAGGTAGTTGGAGAACGCCACGAACGCACCGAACACCACTCCGTAGAGGAAGCACAGCTGCCAGGTCACGCGCAGGGTGAAGGCGTGGGTGATCTTCGGCAGCACCGGTTCGGTGGGCGCGGACCACGCCGGTGACTCGCGCAGGATCAGCCAGCTCAGCACCGCCATGACCGCCACGACGACGGCGATGGTGATGTGGGTGCCCATGTAGCCGACGGCGGTGACCAGCCGCGGGGTGAAGAAAGCTGAGACTGCCGTGCCCACCATGCCGGCCCCGAAGACGCCGGTGGCGAATCCCTTCCGGTTGCGCTCGTACCAGGCCGAGCAGAACGGAATGCCGATGGCGAACACTGTGCCGGCAATGCCCAGGAAGAACGCAATCACCACCAGGAACGGGAAGTTCCCCATTTGTCCCACGATCCCGGTGAGCAGTACCAGGGGCGCGGTGATGCCCAGAATGACGGTGAACATGACCCGTCCGCCGAACCGGTCGGTCAGGGCACCCACGGGGATGCGTGCCACGGACCCCACCAGGATGGGCATGGCCACCAGAATGGAGGTCTGGCCGGCTCCCAAATCCATGTCCGCGGCATACCGGCTGGAAAGCGGACCGATAATCGTCCAGGCCCAAAACCCCACCGTGGACGCCACCGTGGCAACAATGAGGTTCTTCAGCTGCCCGGATTTCAGGTTGACGGCGGGCGCCGGGAACTGCGCTGAAGCTGGCATGGCAAACTCCTCTCGCTCCGGGCTGGTGCCGGGATGTCAGTCGCGGGTTACTCCCGGGCGGTTGCGGTCCGGGGTGCCCACCGGAGCCCAGCCCCGCCGCGGAGCAGCAGCTCCGGGAACGGGCCGCCGGCCACGGGAGCGGTACACGATGTACGGGCGGAACAGGTACTGCAGCGGAGCGGTGAAGGCATGGACCAACCGGGTGAACGGCCAGAGGGCAAACAGTGCCAGGCCCCACAGGGTATGGATCTTGAAGGAGAGGGATGCGCCGGTCATCGCGGCGATGTCCGGCTGGAAGATGAAGATGGAGCGGAACCACGGGGCCACGGTGTCCCGGTAGTTCACGATTCCGGCATCAAAGACGGAGAAGACGGTGGTGGCCAGGCCGGCAAGGATGGCGGCAAGCAGGAAGATGTACATCACCTTGTCATTGCGGGTGGTGGCCATGAAGACCGGGCCGGTGGTCCGCCGCCGGTAGATCAGGAGCACAATCCCCACGAGCGTGGCGAACCCGGCGATGGATCCCACGCTCAGGGCAAAGAAATGGTACCGGTCCTCATTGATCCCGATGTCGTCCATCCAGTTCTTCGGGATGACCAGCCCCACGAAGTGGCCCACGATGACCGCGAGGATGCCGAAGTGGAACAGCGGAGAGGCCACCCGCAGCAGCCGGGATTCGTACAGCTGGGAGGAACGGGTGGTCCACCCAAACTGGTCATACCGGTAGCGCCAAATTGATCCCAGAATCAGCACGGCCAGCACCACATAGGGCAGCACGCCCCAGAGCATCACATCCCCCAGACCCACCTGCACATCGGCGGGCGGGGGTACGTCCGCACGTATCATGGCGCGTTCCTTTCATGCACCGGCAACAGCCGGGAGCTGTACGGTTCCAGCCCCACGGTTTCCGTGGGCGGCCCGTAGCCGGCGGTCTGCATCACCGTTTGCCGGTCCTCGGGAGAGACTCCGGGCAGGGTCGAGCACACCAGCGCCAGGGCGCCGGCGTAGGCCAGGCCGTCGTCGCGCAGCGCGAGCCGGAGCAGTTCCAGCGAGGGCCTGTAGCGCTGCAGCAGTTCATAGCCGTCAGCCGGGGAAACTTTGGCTGCAAATTCCAGCACCAGCGGCAGGTAATCCGGCAGCTCGCTGCCCTCCGGCAGCGCTCCGTGCGCCCGGTAAACCTCCTTGAAGGCTGCGAGTGCCTCGCCCCTGCGGCGGGTGTCGCCGTCTGTCCAGTAGGTCAGGTGCAGGCTGTGCCGCTTGGACAGGTCAAATTCCTGCACGTACTCCGCCTGCACCTGAGGCAGCGGTTCGGTGGTCAGCCAGGACAACAGTTCCTGGACCGGCCCGGCATCTGCACCGGCCTCGGCGAGCGCCCCCCGCATGGACGGCACCAGGTCCACCAGTTCCTGGTCCGGATATTCCAGCAGCAGGCCGCAAACCTGCCGGACGACGGCGCTGCGCCGGGGGTTGCTGTCCTTGTACGGTTCCGGCTCGACGGTTCCCTTGCCGGGCTTGCCGAGCAGTTTCTCCAGCAGGCTCACCTGCCACCTCCCTGCTGGTCAGGTCCGTCGCCCTCGGCCTGGTCATAACCGGCGCCGATGCCGCTGTCGGACTGGGTACCGCCGGTGGTTCCAGGCACGCCACGGTTCCCGTCAGCCGGAAACAGCCCCCTGGGTGCACCCCGCCCGTCCCAGTTCAACAGGTTGACCCGGCCGCCCAAATCACCGTTGCCGGTGGGATCGTCCCCGCGCTGGCGGGCCTGCAGGGCGGCGAAGTTTTCCACCGCCACCGGCATCGGCCGCCCGGAGGCCTCACCGAAGACACCCGTCTGGCCCATTCCCGGACCGCCTTCGCCATCCAGCGAGCAGCCGATTTCCTCCAGGTTGTGGGCATCCTCCAGATGGGCGCTGGGGATGACGTACCGCTCCTCGTACTTGGCGATGGCCATCAGGCGGTACATAGCCACGATCTGTTCCCCGGTCATTCCGACGTCGGAGGCAATCTGTTCATCGGGGGCATCGCCGAGGGTGATGTTCCGCATGTAGGCACGCATGGCGGCGAGCTTTCGGAGCACGCCGGTGACCAGGTCCGTGTCTCCGGCGGTGAACAGTTCGGCCAGGTACTCCACGGGGATCCGAAGCGCATCGATGGCGCCGAAGAGATTGTCCGCGCTCTCGCCGTCGTGCCCCTGTTCCTTCAGCACATCCACAATCGGGGACAGCGGCGGTACGTACCAGACCATCGGCATGGTCCGGTATTCGGGGTGCAGCGGCAGCGCCACCCGGAAGACCTTGGCCATCGCGTAGACCGGCGAGCGCCGTGCGGCCTCCAGCCAGTCCTCGGGGATGCCCTCGGCCCGCGCTGCGGCGATGACTTCCGGGTCATTGGGATCCATCATCAGATCCAGCTGGGCCTCGTAGAGGTCCTTTTCATCCGGAACGGACGCCGCCGCGGTCACCCGGTCGGCGTCGTACAGGAAGATGCCGATGTAGCGCAGCCGGCCCACGCAGGTCTCGGCGCAGACGGTGGGCAGGCCCACTTCGATGCGCGGATAGCAGAAGGTGCACTTCTCCGCCTTGCCGGAGCGGTGGTTGAAGTACATCTTCTTGTACGGGCAGCCGGTGATGCACTGCCGCCAGCCGCGGCAGCGGTCCTGGTCCACCAGGACAATCCCGTCCTCTTCACGCTTGTAGATGGCGCCGGAGGGGCAGGAGGCCATGCAGGAGGGGTTGAGGCAGTGCTCGCAGATCCGCGGCAGATAGAACATGAAGGTGGAGTCGAATTCCAGCTTCACCTTCTCCTCCGCCTCGCGGCGCATCTTTTCCAGCACCGGATCGCTGAGCTCGGTGCGTGCCGAGCCGCCCAGGTCATCATCCCAATTGGCGGACCACTGGATCTTCATATCTTCACCGGTGATCAGCGACTTCGGCTTCGCCACCGGAAAGTCATTGCCGGCCGGAGCGTTGATGAGGTTCTCGTAGTCGTAGGTCCACGGCTCGTAGTAGTCGTCCAGCTCCGGCTGCACCGGGCTGGCGAAAATACCGAACAGCTTGGCCAGCCGGCCGCCGGCCTTCAGCTTCAGCTTGCCGCGGCTGTTCAGCTCCCAGCCGCCCTTCCACTTCTCCTGGTCCTCGTAGCGGCGCGGATAGCCCTGCCCGGGCCTGGTTTCCACGTTGTTGAACCAGACGTATTCGGTTCCCGCCCGGTTGGTCCATGCCTGTTTGCAGGTCACGGAGCAGGTGTGGCAGCCAATGCACTTGTCCAGTGCCATCACCATTGCTGTTTGGGCCATGATTCGCATCAGTACGCCACCTCCTGGGAACGCTTGCGGACAACGGAGACAATGTCGCGCTGGTTGCCGGTGGGCCCAAGGTAGTTGAAGGCCCAGGAGAGCTGCGCGTAGCCGCCGATCATGTGCGTGGGTTTGACCAGGATCCGGGTCACCGAGTTGTGGATGCCGCCGCGCCGGCCGGTCGCTTCGGACTTGGGCACGTCGATGATGCGCTCCTGGGCGTGGTGGACGTAAATGACCCCTGCCGGCATCCGGCTGGACACAATGGCCCGGCCCACCAGGACCCCGTTGTTGGAGATGCACTCCACCCAGTCATTGTCATTGACTTCAATCAGTGCAGCGTCCTGCGTACTCATCCACACGGCCGTTCCGCCGCGGGAGAGCGAGAGCATCAGCAGGTTGTCCTGGTATTCGGAGTGGATGGACCATTTGTTGTGGGGGGTCAGGTAACGCACCGCCACCGACAGGTCGCCGCGGGTCCCCAGCTGCGGTTCCCCGAAGAGCCGGTGCATGTCCAGCGGCGGCCGGTAGATGGGCAGGGCTTCGCCCATGTCCTGCATCCAGTCGTGGTCCAGGAAGAAGTGCATCCGGCCGGTGAGTGTGTGGAAGGGCTTGAGCCGTTCAATGTTGATGGTGAAGGGAGCGTAGCGCCTCCCGCCGGTTTCAGAACCGGACCATTCCGGGGAGGTGATGACCGGGGTGGGGCGGTCCTGGGTGTCACGGAAAGTGATTTTCCGGTCCTCGGCGCCCTCGGCCAGGTCCGCCAGCGGGGTGCCGGTCCGCTTCTCCAAGGTCCGGAAACCCTGCACCGCCAGTTCCCCGTTGGTGGTTCCGGAGAGCCGCAGGATGGCCTCGGCCATCCGCGCATCCGTATCCACGGCCGGGCGGCCCGCCGCGGCGCCCCGGTCATACACCCCGTGCATCCGGGCCAGCTCCTGGACCGGCTTGGTGACGTCATACTTCACGAACTTGGTGACCAGGCCCAGCTTGTCCGCCAGCGGCCCGACAGCCACGAACTTCTGCGCAATGGCCGTGTAGTCCCGCTCCACCACTTTAAGGTCGGGCAGGTTCTTGCCCGGAATCGCCGGGATGTCGGTGCCCTTCCAGTCCGGGGCGTGGCCGCCGGGCTGGGCAATTTCACCCGGGGTGTCATGCGTCAGGGCCGTGGCCACCAGGTCCTTCCGGACGCCCAGGTGGGTCACGGACTGGCGGGAGACTTCCTCGGCCAGCAGCCGGAAAAGATCGTAATCCGTCTTCGCTTCCCACGGCGGTGCAATGGCGGGCGTGAACGCATGCACATACGGGTGCATGTCCGTGGAGGAGAGATCGTATTTTTCGTACCAGGTGGCGGCCGGGAACACGACGTCGGAGAGCAGAGTGGAACTGGTCATCCGGAAGTCGGCGGACACCAGCAGGTCCAGCTTTCCCTGCGGTGCTTTTTCGTGCCAGACAACGTCGGCGGGCCGGGATTCGCCGTGGTCCTTCCCCATCACGTTGTTCAAAGTGCCCAGCAGATGCTTCTGGAAATACTCCTCCCCCTTGGCCGAGGAACCCAGCAGGTTGGAACGCCACAGAACCAGGGTCCGCGGCCAGTTCTCCGGCGCATCAACGTCCTCCACGGCAAACCGCAGCCGGCCGTCCTTGAGCCGCCGGGCCGCCCAGGACGCTTCATCGGCTGCCTCGCCGCGGGCCACGCCGGCTGCTGCCTCATCGGCCACGTCCAGCGAGTTCTTGGCGTCAAACTGGGGATAGAACGGCATCCAGCCCATCCGGGTGGACTTCGCGATGACGTCGGCCGTGTGCATGCCGCGCAGGTGGCCCGAGGCCAGCGGCGACTGCATCGAATCAGAGGAGTAGCCGTCGGAACGGAACTGGTCGGTGTGCATGTACCAAAAGGCGGTGCCGATCATGAACCGGGGAGGCCGGTTCCAGTCTCCGGCCGAAGCCATTGCGGCCCAGCCGGTGATCGGCCGGCACTTTTCCTGGCCCACATAGTGGGCCCAGCCGCCGCCGTTGCGGCCCTCGCAGCCGGTGAGCATGAGCATCGCCAGGATCGCCCGGTAGGTAACGTCCCCGTGGTACCACTGGCAGATTCCGGCGCCGAGGATGATCATGGACCGGCCCTTGGACTTTTCAGCGTTGGCCGAGAACTCACGGGCGGTGCGGATGACCGCTTCCGGGGACACATTGGTGACTTCCTCCTGCCAGGCAGGAGTGTAGGGGGTTTCCGCGTCGTCATATCCGACTGCCCACTCCCCCGGCAGTCCGTCCCGGCCCACCCCGTACTGGGCGAGCATCAGGTCAAAGACCGTGGTCACCGTTCGTCCGGCGACGGTGGTCACCGGTACGCCGCGGCGCATCACGGAGCCCACGCCGCTGGGATCAGTAAAGGCCGGAAGGTCCACCCGGCTGGTTTCCCCCTGCCAGGAGGAAGCGTCAGCGATGGACAGTGCCGGAACCACGCCCTGCAGGTCCAGGTTCCATTTCCCGGCGTCTCCGTCGTTGTAGCGGAAGCCCACGGAACCGTTGGGCACCACGGGGGTACCGGCGTCGCGGTCCAGCAGCACCGTCTTGAAGGCGGCGTCTGCGGCTCCGGACTCACGCCCGCCGAGGTCCGCGGCGGTGAGGAACTTGCCCGGAACCACCGTTCCGTCGGTGCGGGTGTCCACGGAGACCAGGAACGGGAGGTCGGTGAACTGGCGGACATAGTCCTCGAAGAACGGAACCCTGCGGTCCACGAAGTTTTCCTTGAGGATCACGTGGCCCATGGCCATGGCGAGCGCACCGTCGGATCCGGCCTGGGCGGGGAGCCACTCGTCCGCGAACTTGGTGTTGTCCGCGTAGTCGGGGCTGACCGACACCACCTTTGTCCCGCGGTAGCGCCCCTCCACCATCCAGTGCGCGTCCGGGGTGCGGGTGACCGGGATGTTGGAGCCCCACATCATCAGGTAGGTGGCATCCCACCAGTCCCCGGATTCGGGCACATCGGTCTGGTCCCCGAAAACCTGCGGGCTGGCCACCGGCAGGTCCGCGTACCAGTCGTAGAAGCTGTTCATCACCCCGCCGATGAGGTTGATGAACCGCGCACCGGCAGCGTGGGACACCATGGACATGGCCGGAATGGGAGAGAAGCCGGTGCAGCGGTCCGGACCGTAGTTCTTGATGGTGGCCACGTGTGCCGCGGCGGTCATCTCCAGCGCCTCGGCCCAGCTGGAGCGGACCAGCCCGCCCTTGCCGCGGGCCTGCTGATAGGTGCGGCGGCCTTCGGGATCCCCGACCACCCGTTCCCAGGCCAGCACCGGGTCCCCCGTTTCACGCTTCGCCGCCCGGTACATCTCCAGGAGCACGCCGCGGATATAGGGATAACGCACCCGGGTGGGTGAATAGGTGTACCAGGAGAATGCGGCACCGCGCGGGCAGCCGCGGGGTTCATACTCCGGCCGGTCCGGGCCCACCGTCGGATAGTCCGTCTCCTGGGCCTCCCACGTGATGATGCCGTCCTTGACATACACCTTCCAGGAGCAGGAGCCGGTGCAGTTCACGCCATGGGTGGACCGGACCACTTTGTCGTGGCTCCAGCGGTTGCGGTAGAAGGAATCGCCCTTCCGCCCGCCTTCCCGGAACACGGCGCGGCCGTCGTCGGTCTCATCCCAGCGGGTGAAAAACCTGCCGAGTTTGAGCATTGCCTCTGTTGCCGGGCCATCGATCCCCGGAGCGGTGCCAGCCATGAATTCACGCTAGGCCCCGAGCCGGTATTCCCGACAGCCCCCAGCGCCAAATACCCGCGGCGGGCCGCAGACCGGCCGCCGGAACAAGGCCGGGCACGCGTCTTCGCCGCTCCGCGGGAGCCCCGCGCACCCGGTTTGGGCCGGAACGATAAACTCAGAAGTGTGAGCACAGAACTTCCAGAACAGGTGTCCGATATTTTCGACCCGCAGCAGTGGCGTCTCGTCTCCGGGTTCGAGGACCTGCAGGACATGACCTACCACCGCCAGGTGGAGCGCGCGGCCGACGGCGGCATCATCCGGGATCTGCCGACGGTGCGTATTGCCTTCAACCGGCCTGAGGTACGCAATGCCTTCCGTCCGGGCACCGTGGACGAGCTGTACCGGGCCATGGACCACGCCAGGATGACCCCCGACGTCGCCACCGTCCTGCTCACCGGAAACGGCCCCTCCCCCAAGGACGGCGGGCATTCCTTCTGCTCCGGCGGCGACCAGCGGATCCGCGGCCGTGACGGCTACCGGTACGCCGAGGGGGAAACCCGGGAAACCATTGACCCGGCCCGCGCCGGCCGGCTGCACATCCTGGAAGTCCAGCGGCTGATGCGCACCATGCCCAAGGTGGTCATCGCTGTTGTTAACGGCTGGGCCGCCGGCGGCGGGCACAGCCTGCACGTGGTCGCGGACCTCACCATCGCCTCGCGCCAGCACGGCAAGTTCAAGCAGACCGACGCCACCGTGGGCAGCTTCGACGCCGGATACGGCTCCGCACTGCTGGCCCGCCAGATCGGCCAGAAGAAGGCGCGGGAAATTTTCTTCCTGGCCCGCGAGTACTCGGCCGAAGACATGGTGGCCATGGGCGCGGTGAACGAAGCCGTGGATCACGAGAATCTGGAAAAGGTGGCCCTGGAATACGCTGCGGACATTGCCCGGCAGTCCCCGCAGGCCATCCGCATGCTCAAGTTCGCGTTCAACCTGGCCGATGACGGCCTGGCCGGACAGCAGGTCTTCGCCGGAGAGGCCACCCGCCTGGCCTACATGACGGACGAGGCGGTGGAGGGCAAGGAAGCCTTCCTTGAGAAACGCGACCCCGACTGGTCCTCCTTCCCCTACTACTTCTAGGCCGCCGACCATGGAATTGCTGACCGTCCACACTCCCGCCGGATTCAAAGCCGAGACGCTGCTGGCTCCGCTGGCCGCCGCCCTCGCCGGCGAAGGTCCGGCAGTTGCCCCGCACGCGGACCCGCTGCAGACGTTTACCGGCGAGCTGCCCAATGATGACATTGCCCTGGTGATCAGCACCTCCGGGTCCACCGGGACGCCCAAGCAGACCATGCTCAGCACCGATGCCCTCGCGGCGTCCTCCATGGCCACGGCCATGGCGCTGCAGGCGGACGGCCAGTGGCTGATGGCCCTGCCGGCACACTACATTGCCGGAGTTCAGGTCCTGATCCGGTCGCTGTATGCCGGCACCCAGCCCGTCTTCATGGACACCTCCGGGTCCTTCAGCGCCGCCCGCTTCACGCAGGCCGCAGCTGAGATGACGGACCGCAACCGGTTCACCTCCCTGGTTCCCACCCAGCTGCACCGGCTGCTGACCAACCCCGAACCGGAAACCCTGCGCGTGCTGCGCCGCTTCAACGCGATCCTGCTTGGCGGAGCACCGGCCGGCGCCGGCCTGCTGGCCAATGCGGCCGCACTGGGCCTGAATATTGTCACCACATACGGCATGAGTGAGACCTGCGGCGGCTGCGTGTACGACGGCGTTCCGCTGCCGGGCGTGGATGTGACGGTGGAATCCGGCGTCCTGTGGATTGCCGGGGATGTCCTTGCCGAAGGTTACATGGGCCAGCCGGAACTGACCGCCGAGCGCTTCCGTTTCAACTCCGGAAAGCGCTGGTACCGGACCGATGACGCCGGCAGCGTGCAGGACGGCCGGGTCAGTGTCTCCGGACGGCTGGATGACGTTATTGTCAGCGGCGGCATCAAGATTTCCGCCGCAGCCGTGGGAGCCGCGATCGAGCAGCTGCCCGAAGTTTCCGAAGCTGTGGTCCTGGGCCTGGACAGCCCGGAGTGGGGCAGCCTGGTGGGCGCCGCCGTCGTCGGCTCCATTGATCCTGAAAAGGTCAAAGACGCGGTCCGCGCGGCGCTGGGAAAGCCCGCCGTCCCCAAGGTGGTTCTGCTGCTGGAAGCCCTGCCGCTGCTGCCCAACGGCAAAACGGACCGGGTGGGGATCCGGCAGCTGCTGGCCGCCGCCGGGCACACGCACCCCTGAACCCACCGCGGCACCTTGCGCCGCGGATCACATCACCCACGAACCATCACTAGAACAAGAGGACGTTGATTGTGGCTACAGCCGCGCAATGGTTAGAAGGAGCCCGCCCCCGCACCCTGCCCATGGCGGTGGCGCCGGTCATTATCGGCACGGCGGCAGCCTATGACCTGGGTTCCTTTAAACCCCTGAACGCCGTGCTTGCCGCGCTGGTGGCCGTCCTGCTGCAGGTGGGCGTGAACTACGCCAACGACTATTCGGACGGCATCCGCGGAACGGACGACAACCGGGTGGGCCCGCTGCGGCTCACGGGTTCCGGAGCGGCGCCTGCCCAGCAGGTCAAGCGCGCTGCCTTTGCCTGTTTCGGCGCTGCCATGGTGGCCGGGCTGGTGCTGGTGATCCTCTCCTCCGCCTGGTTCCTGATCCTGGTGGGAGTGGGCTGCGTCGCCGCGGCCTGGGGGTACACGGGAGGCCGCAACCCCTACGGCTACAAGGGTCTGGGCGACATTTTCGTGTTTGTGTTCTTCGGTTTGGTGGCCACTCTGGGGACCACCTACACCCAGGCCGGCGAGATCAGCGCACCCGCCGTGATCGGCGCCGTCGGCACCGGCCTGATTGCCACGGCCCTGCTCATGGCCAACAACGTGCGGGACATCCCCACCGACCGCGAGGTGGGAAAGCGGACGCTGGCCGTGCGGCTCGGCGATGAAGCGGCCCGCATCAGTTACGTCATGATGCTGGCCGTCGCCATTCTCCTGCCGCTGTTCCTCACGGCGGATTACCCCTGGATACTGCTGGTGCTGCTGCTGATCCCGGCGTGCCTCATGCCCAGCTGGCTGATGCTCAGGGGAAAGGAACGCCGGAGCCTGATCCCGGTGCTGAAGCAGACCGGGCTGATCAACCTGGGCTTCGCTGCGTTGTACAGCCTCGGGCTGGTGCTGACCCGCCTGCTCGCCTAGGGCCGGACCCCGCCTAGGGCTGAACGCCGGGAGTCCAGTTACCGGGGCGCTCTTGCTGAGCAGCCTCGATTGAGGTCCTTTTACTGTTCGTCGCGGGGGCGGCGGTCGGAGTTGATCTGCACCTCGGGGTTGGAATCCAAAAGGCTGTCTTCGGCGCTGGCGTCTTCGCGTTCCACCCGGTTGGGGGTCCGCGGCGCCCCGCCGCGGAAGCGGTTCTGCACGGTGCGGGCTGCCTCATCGCGCATATCGCGGAAGAACAGGTACGTTACGCACCAGGCGAGCACGGCGCCGACGATGGCCGAGAGGACAAGGCCCAGTCCCAACCAGACGCATGCTGCAAAAAAGACGGCCACCAAACCAAGGCGGAGAGCGGTAAATTTCCAGAAAGCCACACGCTCATTCTAGTGGCTGTTCCTCCTCCGGGCGTCTGCTCGTGTTCCTCCACACCCCGTCCGACCCGCCCGGCACCAAACCCGAGGCCGCACGGGGGCCGCACTCCACTACAATTGGGGCATGCCTCGCCTCGTGCTTTTCGGTGTAATCATTGTCGCCGCCGTCATTATTTACGCCATCATCGACTGCATCATGTCGCGGGCGCAGGAGGTGCGGAGCATCTCCAAGATCGCCTGGCTCTTCACGATCGTGCTGCTTCCGGTCCTGGGTGCTCTCCTGTGGTTCCTTTTCGGACGCCCGATGAGCGGCCCGGAACCCAAGAACCGGAAGCCCCGGCATCCCACCGCACCCGATGATGATCCGGAGTTCCTCCGCAACCTGGCCATCCGTCGCCGCCAGCAGGAGAAGGAAGCCGAGCTGAAGCGCCGCGAGGCCGAGCTGCGTGAGCGCGAAAAGCAGTCCGGGAACAAGAAGAACGACGACGAAAAGCCCAGCGCCTGACAGCGTCCGGCTCTCACCATCACGCCCGTCTCCGGAATTCCGGAGGCGGGTTTTTGCTGTCCGCCGCTGTGGCTGTGCAGCGGACCGCCGTCGAGTGAGGCGACGATGCCGTCATGCGCGCGTCTAAGCGGCATCACCCCGACACTCGATGACCCAATGCCGCCGGAAACAGCAAAGCCCGCTCCCGGAGAACCGGGAGCGGGCTTTGCAGGGGCTGAGCAGCCGTGCAGGTGCTAGACGCCGGAGTAGCTGTGCAGGCCGGCGAAGAAGACGTTGACGATCGTGAAGTTGAAGACCACGCACAGGTAGCCGACGATGGACAGCCAGGCGGCACGGGTTCCGGTCCAGCCTCGGGTTGCACGGGCGTGCAGGTATCCGGCGTAGACCACCCAGATGACGAAGGTCCAGACTTCCTTGGTGTCCCAGCCCCAGTACCGGCCCCAGGCCTGTTCGGCCCAGACTGAACCGGCCATCAGGGTGAACGTCCATAGCACGAAGGCCACGGCATTGATGCGGTAGGCGAAGTTTTCCAGGCTCTGGGCGGACGGAACGATCCGCAGGAAGGACAGCTTGGAGGTTCCGCCGCTGCGGATCTTGGTTTCGCGGTCCGCCTGCAGCAGCTGCAGCACGGACATGGCGAAGGTGAGCGTGAAGAGTGCGGAGGCGATGACGGCTACTGATACGTGAATGATGAGCCAGTAGCTCTGCAGTGCGGGGATCAGGTGCGCCACCGGGGTCGGGAAGCCGATGGTGGCCACCATCATCATGATCAGGACCAGGCCCAGCACAAAGGTGCCGAGGAAGCGCAGGTCGCGGCGCAGCAGGACCACGAGGAAGACGACGGCGACAACGAGGGCGCCGGTGGTGCAGAACTCGTACATGTTGCCCCACGGAACGCGGTGGGCGGCCATTCCGCGGGAGATCACTGCTGCGGCGTGGATCAGGGCGCCGAGCACCGTCAGGGCCACGCCCACGCGTGCAGCGTTGCGGCGTGCTCCGACGTAGCCCATGGAGGCATCGGCAGTCTGCGCCACCGCTCCGCCGTCGGCGTTCCAGCCGCGGACGTTGCCGTCCGCCAAGTAGCTGTCATCGCCTGCACGGCTGTCGCTTCCGGCGCGGCCCGAACGGACCGATGCGCCGGCGGCAACGCCTGCGGGCACTCCGGATTTGTGCTGCGTGAGCTTGGACTCGACCGCTTGGATGGTCTTGCTGCTCTTGGCGAGGTCCCATGCGAAGGCGAGGAACGCCACCGTATAGGCGAACGCCGCCAGCAGCATGAACAGCTCACTGTATTCAGCGAGGGTGTAGTCGATGGGCATTACGAGTCCTTACCTGTTTCCTTCTCCGTAACGGCACTGCTGTCCGCCGCTGATGCTCCGGGCACTGCGTCCCGGTCTGTGTGCTGCTGTCCGGACTCCGGAGCAGAGGCTTCCCCTGCGCCATTGTCCTCCACCGTGCTGCCGCCCGCCAACCACTGCTTCTCCAGCAGGCTGCGGACCGCCGCGGCCTCGCCGGCCAGGCGCTGATCTTCACCGCGTGCCAGCAGTCCGTATTCGACCATGATGCGTCCGTCAGCGTGCGTGCCGGTGCGGATCCAGACGCGGCGGCGGGCCAGGAACAGTGAGGCCGCCAGCCCTGAGAGGGAAAGCACGGCGAAGACGAGAACCCAGATCTTGGCGGGGTCATAGTGGATATCCAACGCGGCGTAACGCTTGATGCCGTCAAAGGTGATCGAGCCCTTGCCCTCGGGCAGCTCGTAGGTCTGGTTCTCACCGAGGACGATGCCGCCGGCGTCCAGGTTGCGGCTGTTGATCTCCGTGAGGTCTTCGGTGTCCAGGACGTAGACGTTGCTGGGCACGCCTTCGTCCAGTCCGAGGTCTCCGTAGTAGGCGTTCAGGTTCAGCTGCGGATTGATCGGATCCGGATCGCCGGAGTAGGACACTCCCTCCTCGTCCAGCATTGCCGTGGGCAGGAAGAAGCCCACAAAACCGAGCTGGTCGGGCTTGGCATCCGGAGCCTTGATCACCATCAGGGAGGTGTACATGCCGTCACTGGGAATCGACACCACCGGGCCCTGCAGCGCAATGTTGCCTTCGCCGTCGCGCACCGTGACCACGGGCGCGTAACCGTTGCCGACGAGGTAGACGCGGCTGCCGCCGATGGTCAGCGGCGAGTTCACCTTGAGCGTTTCCGAATGTTCGGCGGCATCAGGGCTCTCCTTGACCGTCATGGAAGCGGTGAAGTCCAGCGGCTGCCCGTAGTGGGTGGTGGATTCACGGTCAAACGTGGCGTCGAAATCGTCCAGCGTCAGCGAGTAGGGGGCCAGCTGATCCTCGCTGAAGCTGGTGCCGGGGGTGAACGAGTCGTAGCCCACCAGGGTGTTGACGAACGACTCCCCCTCCACCACCACCTTCTGGCCGGTGTAACCAAAGAGTCCGCCGACGCCGATCGAGAACAGCACTCCGATCAGGGCGGTGTGGAAGACCAGGTTTCCGACTTCCTTCGCGAAGCCGCGCTCGGCGCCCACGGAGGGACGGTCGGTGTCCAGGTCGCGGACATCCACCCGGTACCCGCGCTTGCGCAGCATCTGCGCCGCCTCCTGGACGGCGGAAGCGGCGGTCAGCCCGGACGCCGCCGGAACGGCCAGCGTGCCGTATTCCGGCAGGCGGGAGAGGCGTTTGGGGGTGCGCGGCGGCTTGGACCGCATGGCGCGGTAGTGCGCCCGGGCCCGCGGAATGACGCAGCCGATCAGGGAAATGAACAACAGGAGGTAGATGGCCGAGAACCAGACGGAGGAGTACACGTCAAAGAGCTGCAGCCGGTCCAGCCAGGGGCCGGTGTCCGGGTTGTCCTTGAGGTACTGGGTCACGACGGCGGGGTTGGCCGGCCGCTGCGGGAACAGTGATCCCGGCACGGCAGCCACGGCAAGCAGCAGGAGCAGGAACAGCGCGGTCCGCATGCTCGTAAGCTGCGTCCATGCCCACCGGATCATGCCCAGCGGGCCGAGGGCCGGCATCTGGACGTCACCGTTGCGGCTCTTGCGGCCCTTCTTCCCGGGCACGCCGGAGGTACTCGCGCCGTTTTTCTCGGCTTCGGTCAAAACATCCGGTTCGCGGTTCAACTTGCTCTCATGGTTCTTTGAAGGGGTTCGTGCGGGATACAGGGTTCAGCCGGTTCCCGGTTGGATAGCCGGGAACCGCCGGTGCATCAGATTGGCAGGGTCACACTATCCAACCAACCTTGGAGATTGTTGATCCAGATGTTCCACACACCCGTGAGCATCAGGACGCCCAGGACAATCAGCATGCCGCCGCCAAAGCGCTGCAGTGCCAGACGGTGCCGGCGGAAGATGCCCAGGGCACCCATCCCCCGGCGGAATCCCAGGGCTATCAGCAGGAACGGAAGGCCCAGGCCGAGGCAGTAAATGAAGGTCAGGAACGCGCCCTTGGCGGCGGTGGCGTCATCCCCGGAAAAGGACAGGAGCTGCACGGCGGAGAGGGTGGGTCCGAGGCAGGGCGCCCATCCCAGTCCAAAGGTAATGCCCAGCAGGGGTGCGCCCCAGAGTCCGGCCGGCGGACGGGCGCTGATTTTCCGGTCCCGCTGGAACCAGCTCAGGCCGCCCATGAAGACGATGCCCAGGATGATGATGGCTGCACCCAGAACCTGGGGAATCCAGGCCTGGTCAGAGCCGCGGAGCCATCCGCCCAGCTGGCCGACGCCGGCTCCGATAATGACGAAGACCACGGAGAAACCGAGGACAAAAAGGCCGATTCCGGCCAGCATCCGTCCGCGGCGCTGTTTTTGCAGGTCCACTCCGGTCAGGCCGGTGACGTAGCCCAGATAGCCCGGGACGAGCGGCAGGACGCACGGGGAGAGGAAGGAAACGAGGCCCGCCAGGGCAGCCACGGGGATGGCCAGCAGCATGGAGCCGTTGAGGATGGTTTCGGCAAAGACATTGGCTGAGGGAACAGCGGCAGGCAGGGCGGTGGCGAGGTGGAGGGGGACCATGCCGGCTAGGCTGCCAGTGCGTCAGTGATAAGTGCCTTCAGGGTGCCCTTGTCCGCCAACCCCAGGATGCGGGCGGCGACGCGGCCCTCACGGTCCAGGACCAGCGTGGTGGGAACGGCCGACGGCGGGACGAACTGCGTCATGGCCAGCAGGATTCCGCCGTCCTTGTCCTGGAAGCTGGGGTAGGGAATCCCGAACGAGCGCTCAAAAGCCTCGGCCGTATTGGCTTCGTCCCGGATGTTGACGCCGTAGAAGCGGGCACCTTCAGGCTCAAACTGGTCGTGCAGTTCCACGAGGTCCGGAGCTTCCTTGCGGCACGGTGCGCAGGCGGCGTACCAGAAGTTCAAAACCACCACGTCGCCTTCAAACTCGGACGAAGAGACGGTGGTGCCGTCAAACAGGGTGCCCTCGAGCTGTACCGGTTCACCGCGCTGATCAGCGGCGTACTCGGTGACGGATCCGTCACCGGCAATGTAGTTCTTGTTGTCGCCTGCTTTAGCCTGTGCTGCCAGCGGATCCTCCACCGCGCAGCCTGCTGATGCCGCCACCAGGGATGCACTGAGAGCCAAGCCGGCGCCGAGCTTCAGGAAGGATCGGCGGCGCAAGGCTTCCGGCTGGGGGGTGCTTTGAGGATTCTTCAACTATTTCCAGCTTTCATCGTGGCAGGGGGCCACTTCTACAACGCGTAGTAATTCTATTATGCTCCCGGGATATTCGCGGCACCCGGCAGAAGGTCCGCAGAAGGCTCCGCATAACGCACGCCGATCAGCGTATCGCCGTCGAAGTCCAGGGTGGTGACCGAAGTCAGCGTGCACTCGCGGTTGCGGGGATCATGCCAGAGCTTCCGGCCCTCCGCGGACAGCCGCGTCACCCAGATGGGCAGCTGATGGCTGACGAGAATGGCTTCGGCGCGGTTCCCGCCCAGCTCGGTGGCGCGTATGCGTGCGTCGTTGACGGCTGCCATCACCCGTTCTGCCTGCGCCGCATAGGGTTCGCCCCAGGACGGCTTGAACGGGTTGTACATCAGCGGCCAGTAACGCGGGTTGCGCAGCCGGCTGGTGACACCCGAGAGCCCCTCGAACTTGTTCGTGGCCTCCAGGATCCGCTCATCGGTGGTGACTTCGAGGCCCAGGGAGGCGGCAATGGGAGCAGCGGTCTCCTGTGCCCGGGTCAGAGGCGAGGCCACGAGGTGGACCAGGTTGGCGCCGTCGTTCTTCTGGGCTTCAAAGTAACCGGCCACGCGGCGGGCCATTTGCTGGCCCAGCTCTGACAGGTGGAACTCCGGCAGGCGTCCGTAGAGGACTCCGTCGGGATTGAAGACTTCTCCATGGCGGACGAGGTGGATCGAGGCACGCGACATGTCCTAAGTTTCGCAGAGAGCGGGCGCAGGATTAAATCTGCCAAATACTTGAAGCTTGAACTTTTATGTGCGAGAGTAAATGCAAATGCATGAACATGCAGCGGGCAGCGTCCCGAAACCCACCAGCATTAGGAGCACACCATGATCCCCAGCGGACTCACCACCGGCACTTGGACCCTCGACGGCTCGCACAGCGAGATCGGTTTCACTGTCCGCCACGCCGGCATCAGCAAGGTGCGCGGCAGCTTTGACGACGTAACCGCTGTGATGGAAATCGGTCCGTCCCTGGAGGAATCGGCCATCAACGCCGTCATCCAGTCCGCCTCCTTCAACTCCAACGACGCCAACCGCGACGGCCACGTCAAGGGAGCGGACTTCTTCGACGTCGAGCAGTTCCCCCAGCTGACCTTCACCGTGACCGGCATCGAAGGTTCCGGTGAAACCTACCGGGTAGCCGGCGATCTCACGATCAAGGGCAACACCCGCCCGGTGGTCCTGGACACCGAATTCAACGGCGTGGCCGTGGACCCCTTCGGCGCCACCCGCGCCGGCTTCTCCGGTTCCACCGTCATCAGCCGCAAGGACTTCGGCCTGACCTGGAATGCCGCCCTGGAAACCGGCGGCGTCCTCGTCGGCGACAAGGTGACCATCAGCGTTGACGCCGCATTTGTGGCCGCAGCCTAGTTCCACCGCCGCCTCAACCGCCGCACAACTGACACTCCGCCCACACCGGGCGGGGTGTCAGTTGTTTTTGCCCCGCGATAGGCTGGAGCAATCCGATTGCGGTTCCCTGATCGGCACCCCGTAGGGAGCAGTACCTGCACCAACAAGCAAGTAGGCGGCAATGAGCACTCCTCCGAATAACCCGGACCCCCGTGACCCGACCAACCCGCAGCAGCCCGATGCCGACGAACCACGGTACGGACAGCGGCTGCCGCAGCCGCCCCGGTACGGGCAGCCCGACCAGCCGTACACACCGTACGGGCAGCCCGGCTCCGCCCCTGAGGGCAGCCAGCCCACGTCCCCCTACGGCCAGCCGTACGGCCAGCCCTACGGCCAGCAGCCGCAGAGCCCCTACGGCTATCAGGCCGCCCAGCCCTCCGGATACGCCTACCCGGGACCGGGCAACCCGGCTCCCGCCAAAGGGCCGGCACCCCGTGAAGTGATGACCGGGTTCTGGCTGATCGTGGCCGCAGGAATCCTCACGTTCATCTCCACCCTCGTCTCCACGTTTTCCGCAGCGGATGACCCGCTGGCCGCGCTCACGCCGGAAGAACGGCAGATGTTCGAGGACAACGGCGTCACGGATGAGCTGTTCCGCACTACGTTTGTCACGGCCGGCATTATCCTTTCCGTGATTGCGCTGCTGATCTACGTCCTTCTGGCTGTGCTCATCCGCAAGGGCAAAAACTGGGCACGTATTGTCGCCACCGTCTTTGCCGCGATTTCCGCCCTCGGCCTGCTGGCTTCGCTGGTGACGGGACTCGCATTTTCCTCACCCCTGAACCTGTTGTCCACCCTGAGCTCGCTGGCCGGAATTGCCGGAGTGGTGATGCTGTATCTGATGCCCTCGCGGCCGTATTTCCGCAGCCAGCCGCGCTTCGGCCCCTACTACTAAATCCGCCTCCGCGGCACCCACGGACCGGCCCCGCATCCTGGAATCCCCCGGATTCCAGCGGGCCGGTCCTTTTTTCTGCCTTTGCCCTGCCCTTACCGGCCGGCACTGGTCACAGCCGGTGGATACGGGCGTAGCGTTTGATCTCCCGCCGGGATGGACGCCCCGTTCCGGCGCTGAGAGCGTATCCCTTTTGGCAAAGGCGGCACCCGCGATGAGTTCACTTCCCGCTTCCCCGAATCCACAAAAATCCCGTGCATTCCGTCTTGGCCGCCGGGCCCGCAGTGCCCTGGCCACCGGCTTCCGCACCCCCGCCACTCTTCATGAGGACACCGCGGACGGAACCCGCACCACACCCGCTGCTGCTGTCAGTCCGGCGGCTTCGCCCGCGAAGCCGGCACCGGAACCAGAGGCACCGCTGAACGTCGAGGAAAGGTCAGTGCCGTTCGCGGTCCCGGCCTCCGTGGCGATCCCTGCGGCACCTGGTTCCTCCCCTGCCCCTGCCCTGCCCGCACGGATCCCCTACAGCGAGTGGAAGGGTCCGCGGCCGCGGACGGTGCGTCTGGGCTTTGCACTGATGATGCTGGCAGGCTTCATCAGTCTCGCCGGCGGGGTGGCTGCCAGCCGCCGTCCCCTCACCGAGCTGCCGCCGGACGCCGCGCAGCTGGGGCAGCTGGGGGTCACAGCCGCCGAATACTCCGCTGCCATGCAGGCTGTCACCCTTGCCGCCTCCCTGGTGGCCTTTGGACTCTATGTGCTCTTCGCATTCATGATTCGGGAAGGACGGAACTGGGCGCGCATCGGAGCCTCGGTGATTGCCGCCGCGGCACTGGTTCTGGCGCTGCGCGAGGACAACATGCCGCAGACTGCCGCGTTGCTCCTGGCAGCCGCGGGGCTTGTGCCGCTCTACCGGCACCGGTGTTCCCGGTACTTCCGGCCGCGCCGCAGCCAGTATCTGGGCGAGACCTGAACCAGGACGGACCGACGACGGCGCCGTAACGACGACAGTGCTTACGGCGCCATCCGGGCCCGGGCCTGGGCCGCGATGTCCGAAACCTGGGACCGCTGTGCGTGATAGGCCAGAATCTGGAGTTCGGTTGCCATATCCACCTTGCGCACCTGGACGTGGTCCGGAACCTGCAGCACTACTGGGGCGAAGCTCAGGATGCTGGTGATACCCGCGGCAATGACCCGGTCACACAGGTCCTGGGCCACCTCGGCGGGAACCGACAGGACAACCATGTTGGTCCGGGTCCGCACCAGCACATTGTCCATGTCATCCACGGAACTGACCCGGAGCCAGCCGACTTCCTGCCCGATCACCAGCTGGTCGGCGTCAAACAGGGCCACCACTTCAAAGCCGCGGGAACCAAACCCCGGGTACCCGGCCAGTGCCCTGCCCAGGTTTCCGGCACCGATGATGGCCACCCGCCAGTTGCGGGTCAGGCCCAGGGCAGCGGCAATCTGTTCGCTGAGGTAGGAGACGTCATATCCGACTCCGCGTGTGCCGTAGGACCCCAGATAGGACAGGTCCTTGCGCAGCTTGGGCGAGTTGACCCCAGCCGCTTCAGCCAGTTCATCCGACGACACACGCTCGATGCCGTCCGCCAGCAGGACGCTCAGTGCCCGCAGATAAATTGTCAGGCGGGCGAGCGAGGCAGGTGGGATGCGCCGGTCGGCTACTGCGCTCGCCGGCGGGGCTGGTTCCTCCGAGATGCTCACGTGTACCTATCCATAGTTGGTGTCCACGGCTGGCGGTAACCACGGCGCTGGCCCGTTTTCCCACTCTAAGCCCGCTGCGGGGTGTGGACAAAGCGTCCCGGATCAGGCTCCCAGGAGGCGCCGGATCCTGGACTCGTCAAGCTGCCAGAAGTCGCGCTGCACGCCGTCGATCAAGAGCACGGGAATCTCTTCACCGAAGCGGGAGGTCAGGTCGGTGTCCCCTTCGATGGACTGTTCACGCCAGCCCACGCCCAGGTCAGCGCGGATCCGTTCCAGCACTGCGCGGGCTTCCGCGCACAGGTGGCAGCCGGGCCGGGTGAGCAGGAGGAGGTCCGGGGCAGCGGCGGAAGAGGTCATACATCTAAACTAGCCGCTGCGTCCACCTGGTGCGGACGCCGGGCGGCCCATCGGCCACCGGAGCCAGTTTTTGCGTAGACTCGGGGTATGCCCAGAAGCAGCGCAGTACGAGCCGCCGAGCCCCTGACCGCTGCGGTCAAGCCCGGCGAGGCTGCGTTCTTCGACGTGGACAACACCCTCATGCGCGGAGCAAGCCTGTTCCACGTGGGGAGGAAAATGT
Organism: Arthrobacter sp. TJ-58; assembly: GCF_058269295.1. NCBI lineage: Bacteria > Bacillati > Actinomycetota > Actinomycetes > Micrococcales > Micrococcaceae > Arthrobacter > Arthrobacter sp. TJ-58. Next base: position 260,632 of record NZ_JBZCNM010000002.1, on the reverse strand, counting down.
ACCAGCGCAGGGTCTTCACCCTCCGCGAAGCATTCGGCTTCGCCCGCAAGCAGGCGCGCTTCATGCTGCAGGGTGAGAATCTGAAGGACGTGCATTCGGTGCGCGACGCCGCGCTGACGCTGGCGACCGGCCTGGCGCAGGCGGACATTCGCATCATGGGCGAAGAAGTCTATGACGAAATGATCGAATCCAAGATCTGGCCGGGCACCCGCGCGCTCACCGAGCAGCATCTGAAGTCCGGCCGTCCGGTCTGGCTGGTCACCGGTACCCCCGTCGAAGTGGCCTCAGTCATTGCAGAGCGGCTGCACCTGACCGGTGCACTGGGAACAGTCAGCGAGATTTACGACGGGCGTTACACCGGGCGGCTGGTAGGCGATTTCCTGCACGGACCGGCGAAGGCCGAAGGCGTCCGGATCCTGGCCGAGAAGGAAGGCCTTGAGCTGGAGCGCTGCTGGGCCTACAGCGATTCCTACAACGATGTCCCCCTGCTGAGCATGGTTGGTCATCCGGTGGCCATCAATCCCGATGCGCGGCTGCGCCGTCATGCCCGGGACCGCAACTGGCCCATCTACGACTTCAGGTCCGGCCGGCGCGCCGCAACCATGGGTCTCAAGGGTGCCACGGTGGCCGGCAGCGCCTACGGTTTGTGGCGCGGGTTCTCCTGGGTCCGTTCCCGCTAGCAGTCCGGGCGGACACACCGCGTCGTTAAATAACAAACCCGCCGGCCCGGTGGGCGGCGGGTTTGTCCAGGAAAGATCCTGCTTACTTCTTGTTGCGACGCTGGTGGCGGGTCTTGCGAAGCAGCTTACGATGCTTCTTCTTTGCCATACGCTTGCGGCGCTTCTTAATTACTGAACCCACAGAGTCCTCACAAACTTGAAATAGTCAGACGCCGGCTCCAACGCTTCGGTACCGTTGGCACCCGCGCGTCGACACCGGCAGTTGGTTGCCACGATGTAAAACGTTCTTTAACAGGGTACCGCCTCGCCGCGGTATCCAGTGACAGCGCTACGCAGTGTCCGTTCGCCGGTCAATCACGGCGTTTTTCAGCACCTGCTGCACTGCGGATTCCGGTACTCGGTAGGACCGCCCGAAGCGCACGGCAGGCAGATCCCCCGAGTGCACCAGACGGTACACAGTCATCTTGGAGACCCGCATGACCTCCGCGACCTCTGAAACGGTTAGAAACCGTACGTCCGAGAAATTCCCCTCGTCTGCCATATGACTTACGTTCCTTTGCTGATGTGCAACAACCGGATGCACTGCAGCGTCATCGGGGAGACGCGTGTGCCTGGCACTGGGATTGTCGTCCGGTCTTCCACTCTAGTGTCTTGGGTCACGGTAGCGGAAGTTCAGATGCCGTCTTCAGGTCCCGTCCGATTGCTTCCGGCCGGCTAGATGATGCCCTGGGCGAGCATGGCGTCGGCCACCCGCACAAAGCCGTTGATGTTTGCACCCACCACGTAATTCCCGGGGGCGCCGTATTCCTCGGCGGTTCCGGCGCAGTTGTCGTGGATGTTGACCATGATTTCCGTCAGGCGCCTTTCGGTGTGCTCAAAGGACCAGGAATCGCGGCTGGCGTTCTGCTGCATTTCCAGGGCCGAAGTGGCCACCCCTCCCGCGTTGGCGGCCTTGCCCGGGCCAAAGAGAACTCCGGCCTCCTGGAAGATTTCAATCGCCCCGGGAGTGCAGGGCATATTCGCTCCTTCGGCCACAGCCACCACACCGGAGGCAACCAGCGCGCGGGCATCGGCGTCGTTAAGTTCATTCTGCGTGGCACACGGCAGCGCCACCGTGGCACCGGCGTTCCAAATGGAGCCCCCGGAAACATAGGCGGCGGAGCTGCCGCGGCGCTTGGCGTAGTCCGTCATGCGTCCGCGCTCCACCTCTTTGATCTGGCGCAGCAGGGCCACGTCGATACCCTTTTCATCCACGACGTAGCCCTGGGAATCGGAGCAGGCAATGACATTGGCTCCCAGGAACTGGGCTTTCGCGATGGCGTTGATGGCCACGTTGCCGGAGCCGGAGACAATGACGCGCTGCCCGTCCAGGCTCATGTTCCGGGTCTTGAGCATTTCCTCCACGAAAAGCACCACACCGTAGCCGGTGGCCTCGGGGCGGACCAGCGATCCGCCCCAGCTGATGCCCTTGCCGGTCAGCACACCGGACTCGTAACGGTTGGTGATGCGCTTGTACTGGCCAAAAAGGTAACCGATCTCGCGGCCGCCAACACCGATGTCGCCGGCGGGCACGTCGGTGTATTCACCGATGTGCCGGTAGAGCTCCGTCATGAAGGACTGGCAGAAGCGCATGACCTCAGCATCCGATTTGCCGCGGGGATCAAAGTCGGAACCGCCCTTGCCTCCGCCGATGGGCATCCCGGTCAGGGCGTTCTTGAAGATCTGTTCGAAGCCGAGGAATTTGACGATGCCCAGATACACGGAGGGATGGAACCGCAGGCCGCCCTTGAAGGGACCGAGAGCCGAGTTGAACTCCACCCGGAAGCCGCGGTTGATCTGCACCTGTCCCTTGTCATCAACCCAGGGCACCCGGAAGATAATCTGGCGTTCCGGCTCGCAGATGCGCTCCAGAATGGCGGCGTCGCGGAACTCGGGGTGCTTGCGGAGCACCGGCTCCAAGCTGTCAAAGACCTCCAGCACCGCCTGATGGAATTCAGTTTCGCCGGGATTCCGGCGAAACACTTCATCGCGCACGCTAACGAGTGATGGCTCCATTTTCAGTTGCTCCTTCGAAGTTTTCCCACCTTCAAAGCTAGCGTTCGCGTGCCCGGCTTGCGATGTGTGACGGGGAAAACCGGTCTAGGAGCGGCGACGCCGAAACTTCGGGAACTGCCCCAGCAGATCTGCTGCCCGTTCCGCGGCCCGCCCAACGGTGCGTCCCAAATTGGGTGCCGATGCCGGATCCGCGCCGGCCGGCACGATCTCGGCGCTGCCCGGTTCCAGTCCGGCAGCCACAACCTCCGCTGCGGAGCGCGGAGTCGACGACGTCGTGGGCCGTGCCGTGAACAGCGGCCGGTTGGTGCGCATTCCCACGGATCCCGCACCGCTTCCCGGCGCGCCTGCTCCGGCGCTTCCGGCGGCAACGGATGCCAGGCGCTGTCCGGAAGCCGCGCCAGTTTGCAGCGACGGGAGATCAAAAGCCTTCAGCCACAGCACGATCTCCTCCAGCGGAGCCGGCTGCAGCGAATAGTAGCGTTTCTGCCCTTCGGCCCGCATTGTTACCAGCCCGGCTTCACGGAGCACCTTCAGGTGCTTCGACACCGTGGGCTGGCTGACTTCCAGCTCCTCCACGAGGGCGCCTACGGATTTATCCCCGCTGCGCAGCGCGCCAAGCAGTTCCCGGCGGGTGCCTTCCGCAATGACGGCAAAAACATCATCGATGACCATGGGCACCACTTTATCCGTTCCGCGGACAAAGCCTGGCTTCACCGCTGCCCGTCCCTCAGGGCGAGCCGCTGCGTTCCGCTGCCACCAGTCAGTCAAACCAGGGATCAAGTCCGTACAGCGGGAAAATCTCTTTCCGGGTGGCCATCACGGTGCGGTCAATTTCGTCATTGGGGTCATATCCCACTTCCCAGGACCGCCACCACAACTCGACGCCGTCCCCCATCAGCGGCGGGGTGTCCTCCCCGTAGCGTTCCTTCACATATGCCCGCCACGGTGCCGGCACCTCGGTGTTGCAGCGGATTTTTCCGTTGGCCGCCACAGACATCAGCAGGGACCAGGAGCGCGGCACCACGGACGCCACGTTGTAGCCGCCGCCGCCGGTGGCTATCCACCGGCCGCCGCAGAGGGTGGCGGCGAGATCGGCAATGGACAGTGCAGCCTGCCTTTGGGTTTCCACGCTGAGCCGCAGATTGGTGAGCGGATCATGGAGGTGGCTGTCACAGCCGTGCTGGCTCACAATCACCTCGGGGGCAAAGGCTTCGGCAAGCTGCGGAACCACCGCGTGGAAGGCACGCAGCCATCCGGCGTCGGAAGTCCGGGCCGGCAGGGCCACGTTGACCGCCGTCCCTTCGGCCCCGGGGCCGCCGGTTTCATTGGCGAATCCGGTGCCCGGGAAGAGGGTGAGCCCGGTCTCGTGCAGCGAAATGGTCATGACCCGCGGATCATTCCAGAAGATGCTCTGGGTGCCGTCACCGTGGTGGGCGTCGACGTCGATGTAGAGGACCTTGCTGACGCCGTTGTCCAGCAGCCGCGCGATGGCGGCAGCGGCGTCGTTATAGATGCAGAAGCCTGAGGCGCGGTCCGCGGCCGCGTGGTGCATGCCGCCGCCAAAGTTCACCGCATGCACGACCTCCCCGGACAGGACGGCGTCCGCGGCGGCCAGGGAGCCGCCCACCAGCCGTGCGCTGGCGTCGTGCATGCCGGCGAACGCGGGATTGTCCTCGGTTCCGAGCCCGAATTTCTCATTGGGCGACGCCGGGTCAGCGCTGACGGCGCGAACTCCGGCAATGTATTCGCTGCCGTGCACCGTGCCCAGTTCCTTGTCGCTGGCGACAAAAGGCTCACCCACGGAAACGCCGGGCAGCTCAAAGATTCCCAGCTCACGCGCCAGCCTGGCGGTGAGGTCCAGGCGCAGCGGACTCATTGGATGGCCGGGACCAAAGTTGTAATCCAGCATGGACTCATGCCAGATGATGCGGGTTGGCATGATCGGTTGGCTCAATCCGCGGGTGATCATGCTGAACAGGCTACGCGATCTGCGCGATACTTGGAGGTTGAAGCTGCGGCCGCAGTGGCGGACCGGCTTCGGTGGGTCTGCGCAGTGGTGTACTACTGTTGAGCACCGCGCCGCAGAACAGCGTCTCTCTTGAACAGCGCCCCTTTGAGCCAAGGAAACAAGCACGATATGGCAACCATCCGGCAGCCCCGGCTGAAGCTGCAGCAGTTTCGACCCGCAAACGTTTTCTCCGCCGTGCGTGATTTTGTGGATTCCCTGGCCGCCGGCTCCCCTGCCCGGCTTGCCCTGATGGTGTTCGCCCTGGTGATCCTGCTGTTCACGGCACTGCTGTCATTGCCCGCGTCCTCCAGTACCGGCGTCGTGACGCCCCTGCACGATGCCCTTTTCACCGCCGTGTCAGCCGTCTGCGTTACCGGACTCACCGTGGTTTCCACCGCTACGCACTGGTCCGGTTTTGGCCAGGTCCTGATCCTGATTGCCATCCAGGTGGGCGGGTTGGGCATCCTGACCATGGCATCGCTGCTGGCCCTGGCCGTGAACCGCCGGCTCGGTGTGCGCGGAAAACTGATTGCCCAGGAAGGCATGAACACCGGCCGGCTCGGCGAAGTCGGTTCGCTGCTGCGCATCGTCGTCAGCACCACCGTTGCCATTGAGCTGATCCTGGCCGCGGTCATGGCGCCGCGGTTCATGATCCTGGGTGAACCCGCCGGCCAGGCGATCTGGCATGCAGTGTTCTACTCGGTGTCCGCGTTCAACAATGCCGGCTTCACCCCGCACTCGGACGGGCTGGTCCCCTATGACGAGGACCTGTGGATCCTCGTCCCCCTGATGGTGGGGGTCTTCATTGGAAGTCTTGGCTTTCCTGTCATCATGGTCCTGCTGCAAAGCAAGCTGAACGTGCGCGCGTGGAACCTGCACACCAAGCTCACCCTGCTGGTCACGGGCATCCTGCTCGTGGGCGGCAGCATCCTCTGGGGTGCCTTCGAGTGGTTCAACGAGCGGACCATCGGCGAGATGAACGTGGCGGACCGGATCCTGCACTCGGTGTTTGCCTCCGTCATGACCCGCTCCGGGGGCTTCAGCCTGGTCAACATGTCCGACCAGGATTCCAGCACCCTGCTGATCACCGACATGCTCATGTTTGCCGGCGGCGGCTCGGCCTCCACCGCCGGCGGCATCAAGGTGACCACGCTTGCCGTCATCTTCCTGGCCATCGTCGCGGAAGCCCGCGGTGACTCCGATGTCCGGGCCTTCGGCCGCACCATCGCCTACAGCGCCATGCGCGTCGCCATTTCCGTGGTCATCCTCGGTGCCACGCTGGTGGCTGTCTCCACCGTGGCGCTGCTGGCCATCACCAAGGAGACACTGCAACCCGTGCTGTTCGAGGTGATTTCCGCGTTTGCCACCTGTGGGCTGAGTATTGGACTTAGCGAAGCGCTGCCACCGGAAGGCAAGTACCTGCTGTCCGCGCTGATGTTTGCCGGCCGCGTGGGTACCATCACCCTGGCCGCGGCACTGGCGATCCGGCAGCGCAGCACGCTTTACCACTACCCCGAAGAAAGGCCGATCATTGGCTGACAGACCAGCTCACAATGCTCCCGTCCTGGTGATTGGGCTGGGACGCTTTGGCTCCGCCACCGCCGAACAGCTGGTCAAGCAGGGCCGGGAGGTCCTGGCCATTGAGCGTGATCCGGCTCTGGTCCAGAAGGCGTCGGGCATCCTCACCCACGTGGTGCAGGCCGATGCGACCAACATCGACGCGCTCAAGCAGCTCGGTGCGCAGGACTTTTCCTCCGCCGTCGTTGGCGTGGGAACGTCCATTGAATCCAGTGTGCTGATCACCGTAAACCTGGTGGATCTGGGCATCGAGCACCTGTGGGTCAAGGCCATCACGTCCGCCCACGGAAAGATCCTGGCCCGCATCGGCGCCAACCACGTGATTTATCCGGAGGCCGACGCCGGCCGCCGGGCTGCACACCTGGTGGGCGGCCGGATGCTGGACTTCATCGAGTTTGACGACGATTTTGCGATCGTGAAGATGTATCCGCCCCGGGAGACCCAGGGCTTCACGCTCGGCGAGTCCAACGTCCGCTCCAAGTACGGCGTGACGGTGGTGGGCGTGAAATCACCCGGCGAGGACTTCACCTATGCCCGGGCCGACACCAGGGTGTCCTCCCGCGACATGCTCATTGTGTCCGGCCACGTGGACCTGCTGGAGCGGTTCGCCGCCCGCCCGTAGCGCTGAGTACGCAGGTCCGGCGGGGTTCCGACGACGGGAAGCACCCGGCTGCTGCCCGCCGGATCCTTCGGGCAGATAACGGGCTCTGCGGAAATTCCTCGTACAGATACGGGGCTCAAAACATCGGGATTAGCGGATTTGGCCCCGTTATCTGCACAAAGGATTCCAGCACAGGCCGAATAAGCCCGTTATCTGCACGAAGGATTCCAGCACAGGACGAATAAGCCCGTTATCTGCACGAAGGATTCCAGCACAGGACGAATAGCCCCGTTATCTGCACGAAGGATTCCAGGGATCGGACGCGGAAGCAGGCTGTCCCCCGCAAAACCCCGGCGCCTGCCCGGAAAACCCGGACCAGTCCGCTGCGGACTCCGCGACGGGCACCGCCGGAAGCCCTATTTCTTGGCGGAAAGTTCCGCAGTGATTTCAGCTGCGCGCTCGGCTGCGGCACGCGCCCCGCGCGCAATGACGCCGGGCAGGTCCTGGGCGTCGAAGCTCTTGATGGCCGCTTCGGTGGTGCCGTTGGGGCTGGTCACTCCGCGGCGCAGCGCGGTGGCATCCGCGCCGGGCTCGGCGAGCATGTAGCCGGCTCCGGCGACGGTGTCACGCGCCAGGACGGCTGAGAGCTCGGGGTCCAGACCCAGTTCCACGCCGGCGCGGGCCATCGCCTCGGCCAGATAGAAGGCGTAAGCGGGACCCGATCCGCTCACCGCGGAGACGGCGTCCACCTGGTCCTCGGGAACCTGAACCACGCGCCCGGTGGCCGAGAGCAGCTCGGCGGCCAGTGACATCGTGGCCTCGGTGGCGCTGTTTCCGGCGGAGATGGAAACCACTCCGCGGCCCACTTTGGAAGGCGTGTTGGGCATGGACCGGATAACCGGCTGTCCCGCGGGAAGACCGGCCTCGAGCATCTCCAGCGACACCGCAGCAGCCACGCTGATCACCACGGCGCCGTGCGGCAGGGCCGGCGAAATCTCGTCCAGCAGGTCGGCTACTCCCACGGGCTTGACGCCGATGATGACGACGTCGGCGTCCGCGACGGCGCTGCGGTTGGCCGCGGCGTCGTCGCTGCCCGCCAGCACGGTGATGCCGTGGCGCTCACGCAGCTCGGCGGCGCGCTCGGGCCGCCGCACCGTGGCGGTGACCTGCGAGGCGGGAAAACCGCCCGCGAGGATGCCGCTGAGGATGGCTTCGTTCATTGAGCCGCAGCCCAAAAAGGTCAGGTGGATTTCTTCGGTCTCCATGTCCCCGATTCTGTCACGGCAGGCGTGCAGCCCTGCTATTCGGAGATCTGGCCCAGGTTCATGCGGGCAAAGTCCAGTGTCTGCTTCAGCTGGTCCTCCCGCTCTCCGGCCCCCTTGACCTTGCGGGTGCTCACTTCAATGGCCACAACGCCGTTGAACCCGGTTTCGCTCAGGTACTGCAGTGCTTCGGCACATCGCTGGGTGCCTTCGCCGGGGAGCATGTGCTCGTCCTTGCCGTTGGGTGTTCCGTCGGTGAGGTGCACGTGGTGCAGCCGCGGGCCGAGCTTGAGCAGCTCCTCATAGGAGTCCATTCCGGCGATGGCAGCATGGGAGAAGTCCCAGGTGACGTGTTCGTAGGGTTCCGGAATCGGATTCCAGTGCGGCAGGTAGGCCTTGGCTTCACGGCCGCGGACCCGCCAGGGGTACATGTTCTCCACCGCAATGGTGACGCCGTACTGTTCGGCAATATGCCGCACGCCCTCGGCAAAGTTCTCCGCATAGCCTGACTGCCAGCGGAACGGCGGATGGGCCACCACGGTGCGGGCGCCGACTTCCGCGGCCATGGCTGCGGAGAGTTCGATCTTGGTCCAGGCCTTGCCCCATACCTGCTGGGTCAGCAGCAGCGTGGGCGCATGGATGGCCAGGATGGGCTGCTGATACTGCTCGCTCAGGGCGTTCAGGGTCTGCGGGTTCTGACTGTCGCTGTTCCCGGTGACCATGACCTCCACACCGTCATAACCCAGGTCATGGGCCATGGCGAAGGTGTCATGAACGCTCAGGGGATAAACGGAAGCACTGGAGAGGGCTACCGGGATGGCCGGGGAGGTGCTCTCCTGCTCCGGTGACAGTTGGGATGAAGTGGACATCGTTCAGCTGGACTTTCCGTAGAGGAGGCTGTGCCGGTCATCAAAGCCGGACCGGCCGCCGGCGGCGCCGACGGTTTCCAGGCCGTCGAATGGGGCGATGTCAGCTGCACTTTCAAGCCGGGAAACCCCGGGAATGCTGGTTGCCGCCGGGCTGTCCGGAAGAGGTCCGTCGGTCTCGAACCGGAGGGTGTCGAAGCGCTGCAGGATCAGGCCCTCGCGCAGCGCCCACGGGCAGATTTCCAGCTCGAAGAGGTCAAAGGCCTTCATGGCGGCATGGGCCGTCATCGCCCCGGCCAGCACCTGCGCTGCGCGGATCTGTGAAACCCCGCCCAGGTTGCTGCGGTCATCGATGGTCATGGTTTCCAGCCGCTTCATCCACAGGCGAAGGTCCTCGCGCTGCAAACGACGGCGGACGTAGGGGCCCGCCGCGGACGGCGCGGCTCCGGCGATGCGTGCCAGCGACCGGAAGGTCTTGGAAGTGCCGACGGCGAGGTCCGGGCGGCCCAGCGGCTCAAACTCCGCGGCGGCTTCCTGGACGGAGGAACGGATGTACTTGCGGAGTTTCTTGATGCTCTTGGCCGTGGGCGGATCCTCTGCCAGCCAGTCCCGGGTCAGCCGGCCGGCCCCCAGCGGCAGGGACAGGGCTGTTTCAGGCAGTTCATCGGCACCCTGGGCCATCTCGAAGGACCCGCCGCCAATATCCAGGTCCAGGAGTGTTCCGGCGCCCCACCCGTACCAGCGGCGCACGGCCAGGAATGTCAGGGACGCTTCCTCGGGGCCGCTGAGTTCGCGGAGATGAACGCCGGTTTCGGCCACCACCCGGGCAAGCACGGCCTCGCCGTTGGGTGCTTCACGGATTGCCGAGGTGCAGAAGGACAACAGGTCCTGGGCACGGTGCCGGCGGGCGAATTCCTCGGCTTCGGCCACAAAGTTGATCAGCTCGCGCTGGCCCGCTTCGGTGATCGCGCCGTCGTCGTCCAAATGCGCGATCAGTGACAGCGGGCGCTTGTGGGAGGCAAACGGTACCGGCCGGGCACCCGGATGGGCATCCACCAGCAGGAGGTGGACGGTGTTGGAACCAATGTCGAGTACGCCTAATCGCATGGTTCCATTATCCCGCCCCGGGACGCAGCCGACGTACACGGCAACTGCGTCCCGGCAAGGGGATTTTCACAGCACGAGTCCGTGTGGCCCTACTTCTTGGCCGTTGCGCGCTTGCGGGCAGCGGGCTTGCGGGCTGCCGGTTTCTTGGCCGGACCCTTTTCGCGCTTCTCGGCCAGCAGTTCGATGGCCTGCTCGCGGGTCAGCTCCTCGATGGCCGTGGACCGCGGCACCGTGATATTGGTAATGCCGTCGGTGATGTACGGACCAAAGCGGCCGTCCTTGACCACAATGGGCTTCTCCGAGACCGGGTCCGTGCCAAACTCGGCCAGCGGAGCCGCAGCCTGCCGGCCGCCGCGCTGCTTGGGCTGGGAATAGATCTCCAGCGCCTGTTCCAGCGTGATGGTGAAGATCTCTTCCTCGGAGCCGATGGACCGCGAGTCCGTGCCCTTCTTCAGGTACGGACCAAAGCGGCCGTTCTGCACGGTGATCTCGTTGCCTTCGGCGTCGGTGCCCAGCACGCGCGGGAGCTTCATCAGCTTCAGCGCTTCCTCAAGCGTGACGGTGTCCACGCTCATGGATTTGAACAGCGATCCGGTGCGCGGCTTCTGCTTCACGGGCTTCTTCGGCGGCTTGGGCTTGCCGTTCTTGTAATACTCCACCGGCTGGTTGGCCAGTTCCTCGGCCGTGACCTCGGGGATCAGCTCAATGACGTACGGACCGTAACGGCCGTTGCGCGCCACGATGGTGCGCCCGGTTTCCGGATCCTCGCCCAGGACGCGTTCTTCCGGTCCGGCGGTTTCCATCAGTTCGATCGCCTTTTCGGCGGTCAGCTCATCCGGCGCCAGGTCCTCGGGGACGTTGGCGCGCTCCGGTTCGGTGCCTTCCGGCGCGTCCGCGGGCAGCGGGCGTTCCAGGTAGGGTCCGAACTTGCCCACGCGCAGCACGATGCCCGGTGCAATTTCGATCGAGTTGATGGCCTTGGCATCGATCTCGCCGAGGTCGTTCACGATCGTGTGCAGGCCGGTGTCCACGCGGTCACCGTAGTAGAACTGGTTCAGCCACTCGACGCGGCCGGCTTCGCCGCGGGCAATGCGGTCCAGGTCCTCTTCCAGCTCGGCGGTGAAGTCGTAGTCCACGTAGTCCGTGAAGTGCTCTTCGAGCAGGCGGACCACGGAGAACGCAATCCAGCTGGGCACCAGCGCCTGGCCGCGGTTGGTGACGTAGCCGCGGTCCATGATGGTGGAGATGGTCGCGGCATAGGTGGACGGGCGGCCGATGCCGAGTTCTTCGAGCACCTTCACCAGCGAGGCTTCGGTGTAGCGCGGCGGCGGTGAGGTTTCGTGTCCCACGGCGTTCAGTTCGGCTGCCGTGAGGACGTCGTCGGCCTTCAGGACCGGCAGGCGTGCGCCCTCGGTGCCCTCGGCGTCGTCGTCGCGTGCCGCGTCGCGGCCCTCTTCGTAAGCGGCCATGAAACCGCGGAAGGTGATGACCGTACCGGAGGCGGAGAACTCGGCGTCCCGGCCGTCGGAGGCCACGGCGCCGAGGCGCACGGACGCGGTGGAACCCTTGGCGTCGGCCATCTGCGAGGCGACGGTGCGCTTCCAGATCAGTTCGTACAGCTTGAATTCGTCGCCGCGCAGCGAGGACGCCACCTGTGCCGGGGTGCGGAAGGAGTCACCGGCGGGGCGGATGGCCTCGTGGGCTTCCTGGGCGTTCTTGGACTTGCCCTTATATACGCGGCGGGCTTCGGGCACGTACTCGGGGCCGTACAGTTCCGAGGCCTGGCGGCGGGCGGCGTTGATTGCCTGGTCCGACAGGGCCGGCGAATCGGTACGCATATAGGTGATGTAGCCGTTTTCATACAGCCGCTGGGCCACCTGCATGGTCACCTTGGAGGAGTAGCGCAGCTTGCGGCCGGCTTCCTGCTGCAGGGTGGAGGTGGTGAACGGGGCGGCCGGACGGCGGGTGTACGGCTTGGTGTCGACGGAGCGGACAGTGAACGACGACGATTCCAGGTTCGCGGCCAGCGAGGTGGCTGCCGCTTCATCCAGGTGGGCCACGGACTTGGCCTTGAGCTGGCCCAGGTCGCTGAAGTCCTTGCCGGTGGCCACGCGGGCGCCGTCCACGGAAACCAGCTTGGCCTTGAAGGATTCAGCAGCACCGGTGGCGAAGGTTCCCAGCAGGTCCCAGTAGGACGCGGGACGGAAGGCCATGCGCTCACGTTCGCGCTCCACCACCAGACGGGTGGCAACGGACTGCACGCGGCCGGCGGACAGGCCGCGTGCCACCTTGCGCCAGAGGACGGGGGAGATTTCGTAGCCGTAGAGGCGGTCCAGGATGCGGCGGGTTTCCTGGGCATCCACCATGGCCACGTCCACGTCGCGCATTTCCAGCAGGGCACGCTGGATGGCTTCCTTGGTAATTTCGGGGAACGTCAGGCGGTGCACCGGAACCTTGGGCTTGAGCACCTGGAGCAGGTGCCAGGCAATGGCTTCACCTTCACGGTCACCGTCAGTTGCGAGGTAAAGTTCGTCGGCGTCCTTCAGGGCTGCCTTGAGCTCGGCAACCTTCTTCTTCTTGTCCGTGGACACCACGTAGTACGGCTCAAAGTCGTTGTCCAGATCCACCGCGAACTTGCCCACGGCTGTCTTCTTCAACTCGGCCGGCAGGTCAGAGGGCTGCGGCAGGTCCCGGATATGGCCCATCGAAGCCGTCACCTCAAAGCCCTCCCCCAAATAGCCGGCAATGGTCTTGCCTTTGGCGGGAGACTCGACAATGACTAACTTCTTCTTGCCGGTCTTCTTGTCCGTGGCCTTAACTGGCACTGTTCTCCTACGTAACGAAGGTGGTTCTCAAAGTATGGGGTTGTGGTGTCCGGGCTCTGCTGCCTGGCCCGGTTCATCCTCAGACAGTATGCGGGATGCCCCAGCACTAGGGTAACCGCATTGAATGGGAGTTGCTGACGAGCCGCCCAAATTCCCGGAGGCCCGCCGGGAGGCACTAGTCAGCTGCCGGCAGCAGGAATCCGTCCAGCACCAGGTTGCGGACCTCGGCTTCCAGACCGGCGGCGAAGTCCGGATCGGAGCGGCCCAAAAGTGCCGCCAAGGCTCCGATAATCTGTCCCGCGGACAGTTCGCCGTCGCTGGCGGAGACAAACCCGGTCAGCTCGGTGCTCATCAGGTTGGTGCGCCGCAGCCCGGCACCCTGGCGCAGCAGGATGACACCGGGATGCTCCGCTCCGGGACGGGCGTGGCGTTCCTCCGTGACGTCGTCGGCCACTTCCAGATGCTCCTCGGCCAGCGAGGGATGCGCGGCCAGCCAGTCAAAGCGCTCGACGGCGGCCCCCAGGTGCGGTCCCACAGGCTGTTCCAGCGGGTGGGTGATTTCTTCAAAACGGCGCAGCGGAGCAGCTTCGGGGGCGGGGCGCCGGCGCAGGAACAGGGAGCCGAAGCCGATGGCCGAGACGTTCCGTGAGGCGAAATCCTCCAGATAGGCGGCGTAGGACGCAAGGTATTCGTCACGGTCCCGGTTTTCGGCGGCGTCCCGCAGCCACATCTCCGCGTACTCTGCCGGTTCCAGGACCTCGCGCTGAATGACCCAGGCGTCCGTCTCCGGCGGCAGCCAGGACTCGATCCGGCGGGACCAGCGGAAGGAGTCCGCAGTGTCGGTTTCCTGCGGCGCAGTGTCGGCAAGATCACGTGCCGGAATCTCCCAGTTGCCGAGCATCTGCGCCGTTCCGCCCGGAACCAGCACGTCCTGAAGCGTCCCGACGAGCGTGGACACAATCGCATCGCCGGCCAGGCCGCCGTCGCGGTACGTGAAGCGGTCCTGCGGGCTGTCGGATGAGCTGCGCGGAGTAATAACAAAGGGAGGGTTGGACACCACCAGGTCGAACTGCTCACCGGCCACCGGTTCCAGCAGGCTGCCCAGGCGGAGCGACACGCGGTCCTGAAGATTCCGCGGATCCAGGTCCAGCGACTCGGCATTGAGCACGAGGTTGAAGCGGGTGAAGGCGAGCGCCCGTTCGGAGATGTCCGTTGCGGTCACGTGCCGGGCATGGCGCAGGAGGTGGAAGGCCTGGATGCCGCAGCCGGTCCCCAGGTCCAGCGCCCGTTCCACCGGGCGGCGGACGGTCAGCTGCGCCAGGCTCAGGGAAGCCTGGCCGATCCCCAGTACATGGTCATGGCGAAGCACCCCCGGACGCTGATGTGCGCCGAGGTCACTGGCCACCCAGAGGTTGGTGCCGGCAGCTCCTGCGGTTTCGGAGCCGGTGGGGCCGGAATCTGCGGTATCGGAGCCGGTGGCGGCGTCGTCGTCATCCGCAGCGGCGGCGTCGTCAATTTCATACGGGCGAAGGTCAACCGCAGCGCGGACGTCTCCTCCGGGCACCGTCTCCACCAGTCCCAGTTCCTGCAGCCCTCCGGTCCCGGTCCGCGGCAGCGCTGCGTCCAGCTCAGCGGCCGCAACGGTTTCCCCGGCAAGCCAGAGCCGGATCAGTACGGAAACCGGGTCCGGATGTTCCGCTGCAGCCTCTGCCCGGCAGCGCAGAATGGCCGGCACCAGCTGATCCCGGCCCAGGGCGGCGGCAGCGGACTCCCCCAGGAAGTCCGCCACGCCGTCCACCGTGTAGCGGGCCGCCGCCAGATCCGAGGCAAGGCTCCGGATCAGCGGCAGGTTGGAACTCTGGGGTGCATCCGGTACTCCGGCGAAATCAGTCACTCCCCCAGTTTATGGCCGCGCCGTCCCTGCCGCCGGTTCGGGCTCGCGTGCCGGCTCACGGGCGGGCCCCCCGATTGCAGCGGGCCGGGCTGCCGCATGCCGCGCGGCCAGGTAACCGAAGACCGCCGCCGGGGCGATGGTGGCACCGGCGCCGGGATAGGTCCGTCCCATGACCGAGGCCGTAGTGTTCCCGGCCGCGTAGAGGCCTTCCATCACGGATCCGTCTTCGCGGAGCACCCGGGCATCCGGATCCGTCACCAGTCCGCCCTTGGTACCCAGATCCCCCGGATAGAGGCGGACGGCGGTGAACGGCCCCTTCTCCAGGGCGCCCAGGTTGGGGTTGGGCTTTACCCCGGGGTCACCGTAGTAGTTGTCATACGCGGTATTGCCCCGCCCGAAGTCCTCATCCACGCCGGTGCGGGCAAATCTGTTGAACCGCTGCACGGTGGCCATCAGGCTTGCCGCCGGAACACCCATTTTGTCCGCCAGCTCTTCCACCGTGTCCGCCTGCACCAGCAGCCCTTCGGCAGCCCACTTCTTCTTTCCGACCATGATGGCGGAGAACAGGTAGCGCCGCCGGTGCCGGGCCTCCATCACCAGCCAGGACGGGTTGGCCGTCACCGTCTTGTTGCGTTCGAGCATGTGGTGCCCAAAATCGACATAGGACTCGGACTCATTGAGGTACCGTTCGCCGGAGGCATCCACCACCAGGGAGTGCGGCATGGAGCGCTCGGCCAGCGAGAACGCGACGCCCCCGCCCGGAGCCACCGTGGACGGACCCCACCAAGCATCATCCATGAGCGCCAGGGCTCCGCCGCGCCGGGCCACCAGGTCAATGACATCACCCCGGTCGCCCTCCGGCGCAGAGGAGTACTCCTGCTCCAGCCCGTGGTACTTTTTCCGCCATTCGGCGTTGCGCGCGAATCCGCCGGCGCCCAGCACCACGCCCTTCCTGGCCCGGATGCGCACGCTGCGCCCGCGGCGGGTGACGACGGCGCCCACCACGGCGCCGTCGTCGTCCTGGATCAGGTCCGTCAGCGGGGAGGACAGCCACACCGGGGTCTGCTGCTGGCGCACAATGTGCATCAAGGAACAGGACAGGGCGCCGCCCAGCCCGTACAACCGCTTGCCGCGGGCCAGCCCGCCCAGGGTGCGGAACACAAAGCGCGCACCGCGGATAAAACCGCTGGGAGTGGACCACGCACGGGAGAGCTCCCATACGTCGTCGGTCATCAGCGGCACCGGGATCCCCGATTTGGCGGCGCGGGACTGCTTGAACCAGGCGCCGAGCACTTTGGTGTCAAACGGCTTCACCTCCAATGACCGGCCGATCATGCCGCCGGGCTTGTCCGGGTAATAGTCCGGATAATCCTTGGACCGCATCCACTGCACGCCCAGCGAGGAAAGCATGGTCACGACGTCGGGGACGGCATTGAGGAACGCCAGCTTGCGCTCGCGGGAGGAGACCGGGCCGACGTCGGCGATCACCGTCTCCATATAGGTCAGCGCTTTTTCGGTGCTGTCGGGAACACCTGCAGCGGCCATCAGCGGGTTGTTCGGCATCCACAGTCCGCCGCCGGAAATGGAAGTGGTGCCGCCCCACACCTCGGTGCTCTCCACCACCAGCACATCCAGCTCTTCCTCGGCCGCGGCAACGGCGGCCGTGAGCGCGGCGGCTCCGGTGCCCACCACCAGGACGTCGACAATCCGGTCCCAGTCCCGGCGTCTGCCGGAACCGGTGTTGTGGATCGGCGTTGGATTCTCTCCGCTGCCGGAAAGATCAGTGTTTCCGGAGTACTCCTGCGTCATGGTCTGCTCCCCTGTATGGGTCCGTTGTGCCGGACGGCGTTGTCCGGGATGGCGCGAATGCTACAGGGCGGCAGGCGGGACGGCACGGGAGTTTCCAGGCAAGTGGAAAAGTTGGAGAAATGTTGCCTGCGTCACATTTGTGAATTAGAGTCCAGTTTCAGTTCATGATCGATAAACCAGCGCTGCGCCCTCCGGGAAATTCCGGCCTCCGCCGCGTTTCTATGACATTGGAGTCATTAAATGGCACTGGCCCTCACCGAAGAGCACGCGGATCTGTGTGCGGTCGCTGCAGATTTCGCTTCCCGATTCGCGGATATCCGGGCAACACGAGAAATCCTTCCGGCATACGGAGCAGGTGAGCGGCCTTCCTTCTGGGATGAACTGGTAGCCAACGGGCTGCATGCACTGCATATCGGCGAAGAGCACGGAGGCCAGGGCGGAACCGTCGCGGACACCGTCATTGTGGTGGAGGAATTTGCCCGGCGGCTGGTCCCCGGTTCCTTTGCCTCCACCGTTTTCGCCAGCGCGGCCGTGGCCGCAGCGGACAACTGCAAAGCCAATACCCGCGGACTGGCCGCCTTCGCCGAGGGCGCCCAGGGCGCCGTCGTGCTTGCCGGGGGGATCAGCGGCACCGCCGGCGCCGGCGGCTGGGTTCTGCAGGGCAGCGCCCGGGTGCTCTCCCTTCTCTCCGCGGATCTTCTCGTCATCGGCTTCTCCGCCGAAGGAATCGTCCGCTTTGCCCTGGTCGATGCAGTCGCCCCCGGAATCACCAGCACTGCCGAAGCGTGCACCGACCTCACCCGCGATGCCGGAACCCTTGACCTGTCCGGCGTCGTCGTCGGGCAGGAAGCAATTCTGGAAGGTTTGAACGCCACCCGGGTGGACACCCTGCAGTCCTGCCTGCTGGCCGCAGAAGCCGCAGGCATTACCCGCTGGGCGGTGGAAGCCTCCACGGAATACGCCAAGCTGCGCGAACAGTTCGGCGCCCCGATCGGTTCCTTCCAGGCCATTAAGCACAAATGCGCCAACCTGCTCATCACGGCCGAACTCGCCGCTGCGGCAGCCTGGTCCGCCGTCGTGTCCCTGGACCAGGATGAGGACCAGCAGAAACTCGCAGCCGGAGCCGCCCTGCAGGCTGCCGTCTCCCCCTCGGTGGAAGCGGTCACCGAAGCGGTGACCATCTTCGGCGGCATTGGCTTCACCTGGGAGCATGATGCCCACCTCTACTGGCGGCGGGCGATGACGCTTGCCGCGCAGGCGCCGTCCCGGGGCGACCGCGGCGTGGCGCTGGGCAGGACCGCCCTGGGCCTGGACCGCCGCATTGACATTGAATTGCCGGATGAAGACCCGGCCTTCCGCGCCCGCATCGGCCAGCTGCTTGACCACGCCCGGACACTGACCAATGAGCACGACGGCGGCCGCTGGTACTCGCGCGGATCGCAGCGGACCTTCCTGGCCGAAGAGGGCCTCGCCGCCCCGCACTGGCCCGCACCCTACGGTTTGGGCGCCACTGCCGCCCAGCAGGTGGTCATCTCCCAGGAGTACGCCCGCCGCGGGATGACGCAGCCGTCGTCCGTAATCGGTGAATGGGCGATGCCCACCATCCTGGCCTACGGCAGCGACGCGATTAAGGAACAGTTCGCGCTGCCGACCCTGCGCGGCGAATTGATCTGGTGCCAGCTCTTCTCTGAACCGGGAGCAGGTTCGGACCTTGCCGGCCTGGCCACCCGGGCCGTCAAGGTGGACGGCGGATGGGAACTGCGGGGGCAGAAGGTCTGGACCTCCGGCGCCCATGAAGCCGACTGGGGCATCTGCCTGGCCCGCACCGATGCCGAGGTGCCCAAGCACAAGGGCCTCAGCTACTTCCTTATAGACATGCGAAGCCCCGGCGTGGACGTGCGCCCCCTGAAGCAGTCCACCGGCGACGCCGAGTTCAATGAGGTTTTCCTGGATTCGGTCTTTGTCCCCGACGCCTATCTGCTGGGTGAACCAGGCCAGGGCTGGCGCATCACTGCCATGACCCTGCAGAACGAACGGACCCAGATCTCCTCGGGTGTTTCGGTGGGCACGGAAGAAGCCCTGCGCACGCTGATCAGCCAGGGCAGCTACTTCGGCAGCGAGGAGGAGGCCCTCACCTCCCTCGGACGGATCGCGTCCGTCAGCTCCGCCATCGGGGCGCTGAACCTGCGCGAGACCCTGCGCCAGGTCAACGGCATGGCGCCCGGAGCCGGATCCTCGCTGGCCAAGGTGGCCCATGCCCGGCTGACCCGCGAGGCCGCCTCCACCGTTCTGGCCCTGGCCGGACCGGGAGCACTCTTTGCGCAGGCTCCCGGCGACGCCGTGACCGCCCAGCTTGCCGTTCCGCAGGTCCTGATCGGCGGCGGAACGGTGGAAATCCAGCTCAATGTTATTGCCGAACGCATCCTCGGCCTCCCCCGCGGCTGACGGCCCCGGGAGCACCACCCGCAGCATCCGCAGCATCCGCAGTGCAGTTACCCCGACCGCTGAGTTTCACCGAGAGGAACCGTTTCGCATGACAACGTTGACGAGCGAGACCGACAGCCCGCAGATCCTGGACCCAGCCCGCCTGCGCGAGCTTCTGGAGCCCAAGTCCATTGTGATCATCGGAGCGAACACCCGGTCCACCTGGTCCCACTTCACCTACAGCAACCTTGTGTCCGGAGGATTCGACGGCGACCTCTACCTGGTAAACCGCCGCGGTGAAGAGTGTCACGGCCAGTCCACCTTCGCCTCGATCGCGGACCTGCCGGTTACCCCTGATCTGGCGATTGTCCTCACCGGAACAGATTCACTGGCGACCATCCTCGAAGAAGCCCGGCTCAAGGGCATCCGGAACCTGATCCTCCTCGCAGCCGGACTGGGTGAGGCCGGTGCCGAGGGCGCCGCCCTGCAGGCGAGTCTGGTGCAGCGTGCCCGGGCAGCGGACCAATTGATCCTGGGACCGAACAACCTCGGTTTCCTCAACACCCACTCCAAGGTGGCCGCCTTCAGCCACATGACGCAGATGCCCATGATCAGCGGCGGTGTGGGAATCGCCACCCAGTCCGGCGCCCTGGCCATTTACCTGCTGCCGTACATGGCTTCCCGCGGCGTGGGCTGTTCCACTGCCGTGACGGTGGGCAATGAGGCAATGATCTCCGCCATTGACGTGATGAGCCTGCTCGTTGATGATCCCAACACCACGGTCATCGCCGCCTATCTGGAACAGATCTCCGACCCCGCGCAGTTCCTGGACGTGGCCAGCCGCGCCCGGGCAGCGGGCAAGCCGATCGTCGCGTTCAAGGCCGGCCGCAGCGAGGCGTCCGCGCGGGTGGCTGCCGCCCACACCGGTTCGCTGGTGGGCGATGACACCGTCATTGACGCTGCCTGCCGCCAGTACGGAGTCATTCGGGTGGAGAGCATTGAAGACCTGGTGGCCACCGCGGGCCTCATCGAGGCGTACGGAGCCCTGCCGGGACCGCGCATGGGCGTGGTGACCGGTTCCGGTGCCATGTGCGCGCTGGTGGCGGACAAGGCCGACGCCGCGGGCCTGGATTTGCCCGCGCCGCACCCGGCGACGGTGCAGGGACTGCACGACGCAGGGCTTCCAGCCTTTTCCACCGTGAACAATCCGATGGACACCACCGGGTATGTCTCGGTTGACCCGACCATCCTCACGAAGGCCGCCCAGTGTTTCATCGACGACCCGAATTACGACTTTGTGGTGGTCAACGGTTCCTGGCCGGCCACCCAGGCCATGGCGGACATGAGCCGGGCCACGCAGGATGAGATGCTCCGCCAGCTCACCTCCTCATCCAAACCGGTCATCGCGATGAGTTTCCTGCCGACCGAAGTCACCGAGTTCGGGCGGACCTTTGCCGCTGAGCACGGCTTCCCGCACGCCTCGGATTCCTTTGACCGAGGCATCCCCGCGGCAGCCCGCAGCGCGTGGTGGGGACGCCGCGCCGCTGAACTGGCGGCCGACGGTGAAACACCCGCAGCAGCACCCATCGCCAAACCTGTTGGCGCCGAAACGTGGACGGAAGTGCAGAGCGGTGCCTTCCTGCGCAGCCACGGGGTGCCGTACGTTCCGGCCACGGTGGCATCATCCGCCGAAGAAGCCGTGGCAGCCGCCGAGGACCTGGGCTACCCGGTGGTCCTGAAGATCGCGTCGGAAGATATTGCCCACAAGACCGAGGTGGGCGGCGTCCGTTTGATGCTTTCTGATGCCGACGCGGTGGCCGAGGCCTACCGGGTTATCCGCGCCTCGGTGGCCGAACTGGCGCCCGGGGCACGGATCCAGGGCGTTGCGGTATCCCCCATGCGCCCGGCCGGCACCGAAATGCTGGTGGGCGTGGTCCGGGACCCCCGCTGGGGGCTGGTCCTCGCCGTCGGGTTCGGCGGCGTCATGGTGGAACTGCTGAAGGACTCCGCCGTCCGCCTGCTGCCGGTGGGACCGGCAGAAATCCGCCGCATGCTCGAATCCCTCAAGGGCATCGATCTGCTGACCGGATTCCGCGGCAGCGAGGCCACCGACCTGGACGAACTGGCCGAAGCCATCTTCAAAATTTCCCAGGTTGCCGTGGGGCTCGGCGATGAGCTTGAAGAACTGGAGATCAATCCACTCCGGGTTTCCGGAAACCAGATCGAGGCGCTGGACGCGCTGATCCGCTGGAAGGACCGGTAGATCGGTGAGCCACGGCATAAGACGCCGGGAGGCGGTGATAACGTTGCAAATTCCGCGGGTGTCCAGCCAGGAGGCAAGTAATGGTTCGGCAATTCACACGCGAGACTACCGACCTGCCCGCCTATCAGGTGGAACGCCGGCAGCGGATCTTGGACGCCGCCAAAACCCTGCTCCGCAGCACCGATTACGAGTCCATTCAGATCCGCGATGTGGCCTCCGAGGCGAACGTAGCCCTTGGCACCCTGTATCGGTACTTCTCCTCGAAGGAGCATCTGTACGCGAACGTGGTCTACGACTGGGGCGTGCCGTTCAATTCAGCGGATCAGGGATGGCCGGCAAGCCTCGGCACCGCCGAACGGGTCGCCCATCGGCTGCGGCAGGCGGTGGCAGCCTTCTCGCGGCGGCCGAACTTCTATCAGACGATCCTCGTGCTGCGCACCTCTTCCGATCCGGAGGTGCGCGATCTGATGCAGCAGCTGGTCCTGGTCCTCGAGGAACCCTTCCGCAGCGATTTCTCCACCCTGTCTCCGGACGAGGCTGCGGACATTACCGCCATGGTGTGGGCCGTCCTTATGGATCTGGTGGGACGCCTGCTGACGGACTACTACACCCTGGCCGATGCCAACCGGGTCCTGGGCCGGTTTGTGGAAATGATCGGGTTGCGGCTGGAGCAGGTCGAAGCGCGCCGCTGACCGCGATTCTGCGCGGGGCGTTCGCATGAGCGCCCATGAACTGGACCACGTTGCCTTTGCCGTTCCCGCCTGGGGCCCCGCCGGCGAGTTGCTGAACCGGGAGCTCGGTGCGCGTTTCGTCACCGGGTTCAGCCTTCCGGCCTTCAACCCGTGCCAGCTTGCCCTCGCGGAGGACATGCGCCTGGAGCTGCTGGAACCGGGCAGCTCCCCCGCGTCCTTTATTGACCGCTTCCTCGCCGGCAACGCCGGAAACGCCGTGCCGCACCACGTCACCTTCAAAGTGCAGGATATCTTCGCGGCCATCACCCTGGCACAGGACGCCGGAATTGAACCCATCCTGGTGAACACCGAGCAGCCGCTGTGGCGGGAAGCCTTCCTGCATCCCAAAGACACCGGGCTCGGATTCCTGGTGCAGATCGTCCAGGCCCTTGAAGCGCCGGAGGACATCACCGCGGGCAACGAATTCACCGCGGACTGCCCGTGGAAGGAACACCCCGCACCGCAGGCCCGGCTGCCCGTTGTCTTTGGACAGGTCGCCGATCTGAGGCAGGCCGGCCGCGTGCTTGTCGACGTTTTGGGCGGAACAGGTCATTCGCTGCCCGTGGTCGGCGGCGGCGCCCCGGCCCGGATATTCCGGTGGCCCCAGGGCGCCGACCTGATCCTGCAGGAAACCGCCGATGCTGCCGGGCCCTCGGGCCTGAAGGCTCTGGGATTCGTGCCGGAGGGCGAGCCCTGGGCGGAACCGGGCCACCCTGCGCTGCTGGAACTGCTCGCCGGCGGGTCCTTTTATCCCGAGCTGGGAATCAAGCTGTCGTTCCTGCGCCTTCCTGCCTCCGCCCACCCCCGCTAACCGGAGTTTCCGCGCCGCACCGCCGGCCGGCGTCGCACACCAACACCGAACTTTTACACCGCTATAAAGGAGAACGATCGTATGGGACTTCGTGGAGAAGCCGCTATCCTCGGCTATTTCGAATTGCCGCCCGAACGCAAGCTGGCCCGTGACAAGACCTTCAACCTGGAGCAGTGGGCCCGCCTTTCCAAGGCGGCGCTGGACGACGCCGGACTGGACGCCACCGACGTCAACGGCATTGTGACGCCAATGATCGGGGAAGCGGACATGTTCGTGCCCTCCACCATCACCGAATACCTGGGTATCAACGCGAACTTCGCCGAGATCGTGGACCTGGGCGGCGCAGGTTCCGCGGCCGGAGTGTGGCGGGCCGCTGCAGCGGTGGAGCTGGGGCTGTGCGACGCCGTGCTGGTCACCTTCCCGGGCACCCACGACGTGCCGACGGACGCCCGCCGCCCGTTCGTGATGGACGACAAGATGTACTTCGGGGCTTCCTCCAACGCCTACGGCTCGCCGCAGGCCGAATTTGAAATCCCGTACGGCAACCTGGGACAAAACGGTCCCTACGGCCAAATCGCCAAGCGCTACGGCCACGAATTCGGCTACGACGAGCGTGCCATGGCGAAGATCGCGGTGGACCAGCGCAGCAATGCCTGTGCTACCCCGGGCGCCGTGTTCCACGGCAAGCCCATCACCATCGAGGACGTGCTGGCCTCGCCCATGGTTGCTGATCCCCTGCACATGCTGGAGATCGTGATGCCCTGCCAGGGCGGCGCCGCCGTGGTGATCGGCAACCGGGAACTGGCGGCCAAGTCCAGGAACCGTCCGGTGTGGATCAAGGGCTTCGGTGAGCGGGTTCCCTACAAGACCCCCACCTACGCCGCGGACCTGATGTATTCACCCATGATCCACGCCGCGGACCAGGCCTTCGGCATGGCCGGCATCAGCCGCTCCGAGGTGGACATGGTCTCCATCTACGACTGCTATTCGATCACCGTGCTGATGAGCCTGGAAGACGCGGGTTTCGCTGAAAAAGGCAAGGGCATGCAGTTCGTCAACGACCACGACCTGACTTTCCGCGGAGACTTCCCGATGAACACCGCCGGCGGGCAGCTTTCCTTCGGCCAGGCGGGCATCGCCGGCGGCATGCACCACGTGATCGACGGCGTACGCCAGATCATGGGGCGCGCCGGCGAGGCGCAGGTTGCGGACTGCAACCGGGCTTTTGTCACCGGCAACGGCGGCATCATGAGCGAACAAACGGCACTGATTCTCGAAGGCAACTAGGAGCACCCCCATGAGCACCGCATACACCCCGCCGGTCCTGCAGCGTCCCATGCCGGTCCCCACACCGCTGACCAAACCCTTCTGGGACGCCCTGGCCGAACACCGGGTCCGCGTCCAGTATTCGCCTTCCCTCGGCGAGTACATCTTCTACCCCCGCCCGCTGGCTCCCGGAACGCTGGCGGACGACCTGGAATGGCGCGAGATTTCCGGCGCCGGCACCCTGTACACCTACACCGTCTCCACCCGGCCCGTGGCACCGCACTTCGCCAACGAAGGCCCGCTGGTGCTCGCCGTCGTGCAGTGGGACGAAGGCCCCAAATTCTCCACCGAACTGGTCAACGTGGCCCACGAAGACATTCAGGTGGGCATGCGGGTAAAGCCCGTTTTCTGCGATTACCCGGAAGCGGGAATCACCATGCTGCGCTACGAACCGGAGAGCTGAAATGATCACCACCACTGATTTTGTCCTCCCCCCTGTCACCCTGCGCATCGGCGGCGAGACCCGCAGCACCGGCGGCGGCGTCCACTCGCACGTGGATCCGGCCACCGGGCGGGTCAACGCGCAGATTCCCCTGGCGAGTGCGGCCGACGTCGACGACGCCGTCCAGGCCGCGCACGCGGCCTTCGCCGTCTGGCGGGCCACCCCGGCAGGAACCCGGGCCAAGGCCCTGCTCAAGCTGGCGCAACTGGTGGAGGAGCACACCGAGGATTTTGTGGAGCTGGCCATCGCCGACAACGGCATCGCCCGCTCCAACGCCTACCCCACGGTGAGCGCGGCCGTGGAGTGGATCCGGTACTACGGCGGCTGGGCGGACAAGCTCCCGCTGGGCCGGATTACTTCGGTGGCCGGGGCCGGAGGGTCCTTCGGGCACACGCTGCGCCAGCCGTACGGCGTCATCGGTGCCATCATCACCTGGAACGCGCCGCTGATGTCCCTGTCCATGAAGGTCCCCGCAGCCCTGGCCGCAGGAAACACCGTGGTGGTCAAGCCCAGCGAGCTGACCCCGTTCAGCGCCATGCTCTTTGCCGATCTCGTCACTGAGGCGGGGATCCCCGACGGGGTGTTCAACGTGGTTCCCGGCGGCGCCGAAGCAGGGGCCGCCCTGGTGGAACACAAACTGGTCAAGAAAGTCACGTTCACCGGCGGCCCGGAGACGGCACGCAAAATCACTGCGGCCTGTGCACAGACCTTCAAGCCGGTGGTCCTGGAACTGGGCGGCAAATCCGCCAACCTCATCTTCGCCGACGCGGACCTCGAGGCAGCAGCCATGCACTCCACGTTCATGGCTTTTGGCATCATGAGCGGCCAGGCCTGCGCACTGCCCACCCGGCTGCTGGTGCAGGACTCCGTCTATGACTCCTTTGTGGCCACGGTCGGCGCCATTGCCTCCTCCTTCAAGACCGGAAATCCGCAGGAACCGGACACCATCTGCGGCCCGGTCATCAACGAGGCCGCCATCGACCGGATTCATGCGATGGTCACCCGTGCCCGCGACGACGGCGCCCGCCTGGTCACCGGCGGACAGCGGCTTGCCGACGAACTGGCCGACGGGTTCTATTACCCGCCGACCGTCCTGGCCGATGTGGATCCCGCCAGCGAACTGGCGCAGAAAGAAGTCTTCGGGCCGGTGCTGGCCATCACCCGCTTCAGCGACGAAGCGGAGGCCATCGCCCTTGCCAACGGCACCGAGTACGGGCTGTCCGGATACGTCTGGACCTCAGATGCACGCCGCGCCGTCCGAGTGACGGAGGCCCTGGAAACGGGCGAAGTGACCATCAACGGCGCCCCCAGCGCGGTGGCTGAACGCCCCTTCGGCGGCATCGGCCACTCCGGCAACGGCAACGAAGGCGGACTGGAGGGACTCGAAGAGTTCTTCTGGACCAAATCAGTGGCTTACGGGAACGGCTAACATCCCTCCCTGCGGCCCGGCACCAAAGACGAAGCACTGAATACCGAACACCTTTCCAAAAGATTGTCTGCTCTACCGCCGCCGGATACTTCCATCCGCGGAGGCCAACGCATTCTTTTCACCCCGAAAGGCAGGACACCGATGTCCTCCACCACACGGGCGCTCAAGCGCCCCGGCTTCGCGCCGGTAGTCATAGTCCTGGTTCTGGCTGAGATCATTTCGGCCTTCGAACTGTCCATGATGTACGTCATGCTCCCGACCCTGATCAAGGATTTCCAGGTGGACGCCAACACCGTCGCCTGGGTAGTCACCGCTTATCTGCTGGTCTCGGCTTCCGCCGCAGTGCTGGGCGGCCGCTTCGGCGACATGTACGGCCGGCGGAAGGTCATGATCATAGTCCTGGCCATCGCCGCAGTCGGTTCGCTCATCTCCCTGCTCGGCGGCTCCCTCGGCATGATTATCTTCGGCCGGGCCATTCAGGGTGTTGCCGGCGCTGTCCTGGGCCTGGCCTTCGGCCTGGCGCGCGAGCACCTGGATGAAAAGCGCGTTCCGGTCGGCATTTCAATGGTCGGCGCCTCGGCCCTCATCGCCGGAGCCGCCGGGTCCATGATTGCCGGGTTCATGATCGATCTCTTCTCCTGGCACGGCATCTTCGTCTTCGCTGCGGTCCTCGCAGTTATCGCAGCTGTGGCCATCCGTGTGGTCATCCCGAGTGACACCAACGCGGCCACCACGGACAAGCCTGATTACATTGGTGCCATCCTGCTGCCCATCGCGGTCAGCGCCCTGCTGCTGGGGCTCTCCAACAGTTCCAAGACCGGCTTCCTGTCGGTGGAGTTCCTCGGCTTGTTCGGCCTGGGCCTCGCTGCTGCTGCGGTGTGGGCGTGGTGGGAGCTGAGGGTTGAAGCGCCGATCGTGAACCTGCGGATGTTCAAGAACAAGCAGATTGCCCTGGCCATGACCGCCACGGTGTTCGCCGCCGTCGGCCCCTTGGGCGGGGTGTCGGTTCCCTCCCAGATGATCATGCAGTCCCCCGAATCGCTGGGTTACGGGCTGGGCTTCACACCCACCGAGTCGGGCGTCATCATCTGCCTTACCGCGCTTGTGGGCTTTGCTCTCTCACCGGTGGGCGGCAAGCTTGCCTTCCGGTACGGGGCGCGGATTGTGTTTATCGCAGGGCTCGTGCTCATGGCCCTGGTCCTTCCCCTCATCCTGCTCACCTACGGAAACGTGGCGATGTACGTAGTGGCGATGACGCTGAACGGCGTCGGCATTTCCCTCACCTACGGTGCGCTGCCGAACCTGCTCGTTGAGGTGGTCCCGGAAACCCACACCTCGGAAACAGCGGGCACCAACACCATGATCCGCAATGTCGGCCAGTCCGCCGCGATCGCCATCGGTGCCTTGATCCTCGCCCGGAACACGGACCCGGCAACCCAGGCCATTTCGCAGCAGGGCATCAGTGCCGCCCTGCTCCTGGTCCTGGCCTTTGCCGTGCTCTCAGTAATCATGGGGCTGATGCTCAGCCGCAGTCCCAAGCCCTGGGTGCCCGAGACGGTTGGCGAGCGCGACATTCGCCGCGGAACGGCTGCCGACCCGGAAGACATCGTTTCCGCCACCGCATAGGCACCATCCGGCGGAACGCGCCGCCGCCGGCATGCACCGCGTCCCGTACGGGGTGCATGCCGGCCCCTTATTCTCCTCAACCCGAAAGGCTGGACACCGATGTCCTCCCCTGCACGGACGCTCAAGCGCCCAGGCTTCGCTCCGGTCGTCACGGTCCTGGTCCTGGCCGAGATTGTCTCGGCCTTCGAGCTGTCCATGATGTACGTAACGCTGCCCACCCTGATTCGGGACTTCCAGGTCGACGCCAACACCGTCGCATGGGTGGTCACCGCCTACCTGCTGGTCTCTGCCTCCGCCGGAGTTCTGGGCGGGCGGTTCGGTGACCTGTACGGCCGGCGGAAGGTCATGGTCATTGCCCTGGTGGTCGCCGGAATCGGTTCGCTCGTTTCCCTGATCGGCGGCTCGCTGGGCATGATCATCCTGGGCCGCGCCATCCAGGGCGTCACCGGCGCCGTGCTGGGGCTCGCCTTTGGCCTGGCCCGCGAGCATTTGGAGGAAAAACGGGTTCCGGTGGGCATCTCCATGGTGGGCGCCTCCGCGCTCATCGCCGGTGCCGGCGGAGCCCTGATTGCCGGCTTCATGATTGACGCCTTCTCCTGGCACGGGATCTTTGTCTTCGCAGCGGTCGTGTCCGTCCTGGCCGCTGCCGGCATCAGCATGGTCATTCCCCGTGACACAGTGGTGCCCACCAGGGAACGCCCGGACTATCTGGGCGCCGTCCTGCTGCCCGTCGCCGTGAGCGCCATCCTGCTGGGGTTCTCCGGTGCCTCCAAGACCGGCTTCGCCTCCACACAGTTCATCGGCCTCATCAGCGTTGGCGTTGCCGCCACCGCAGTCTGGGCCTGGTGGGAGCTGCGGGTGGAATCGCCGATCGTGAACCTGCGGATGTTCAAAAACCGCCAGATTGCCCTGGTCATGACCGCCACGGTGCTAGCCGCCGTCGGGCCCCTGGGTGGAGGCAACGTCCCCGCGCAAATGATCATGCAGGCCCCCACCTCGCTGGGCTACGGACTGGGGTTCTCCCCGACCGGAGCAGGCGTCCTGATCAGCTCCACCCTGCTGGTGGGCTATTTGTTCTCTCCCCTGGGCGGCAAACTCGCCTTCCGCTACGGCGCCCGCACCGTGTTCATCGCCGGCCTGGCGCTGGTGGCACTGGTGATCCCGATGATTCTGCTGACCTACGGAAGCACGGTGCTGTTCTTCATCGCCATGGTCCTGAACAGCACCGGCATTTCGCTGGCCTACGGCGCTCTGCCGAACCTGCTGATTGAAGTGGTGCCGGAAACCCACACCTCCGAAACCGCGGGAACCAACACCATGATCCGCAACGTGGGCCAGTCCGCCGCCGTCGCCATCGGCGCCTATATCCTGGCCAGCCACACGGACCCGGCCAGCGCTGCCGTTGCCCAGGAGGGCATCAGCGCCGCCTTCATTTTCGTGTTTATTTTTGCCGCGCTGTCCGTCGCGGTGGCGCTGATGCTGCGCCGGTCTCCCGCACAATGGGTTCCCGAGACGCCCGGTGAACGCGACATCCGCCGCGGCACCGTGCGCAGCGCTGACGAGACTCTTTCCTCGCCGTTCTAACCGCAGTGGGTGAAGGATCCAGCCCGGACCCCGGACAACCCGAGAACTTTTGAAAGGCAACACCATGACCATCCATATTGCCAACATCGGAAAAACATCAGAGGGCGCCCCCGTCTCCTGGGAGTCCAAGGACGCGCTCCTCTATGCGCTCAGTGTGGGTGCGGGAGCCCTGGACCAAACAGCCAACCTCGCCTTCACCACGGAAAACTCCCGCGGTGTCCAACAAAGCGTGCTCCCGACCTTCGCTGTCCTCCTGGGCAATTCTTCCCTGCCCATGGACCAGCTCGGAGACTTCAGGCTCTCCCAGATCCTGCACGGCGGACAGACCGTGACCGTCCACCGCTCCCTGGAACCGTCCGGGACCGTGATTCCGGTCAGCTTCATGAGCGCGGTTTACGACAAGGGCAAGAACGCCGTCATCGAGGTCACCACCCATCTGCTCGACCCCGAAACCCGCGACACCGCTGCCACCTCGGTGACGTCCATGATCATTCGCGGCGAGGGCGGCTTCGGATCGGAGCCGGCGCCGCGGGACGGATGGGAGCTGCCCGAGCGCCCCGCCGATTTCATCAGCACGCAAAGGACCGCCCTGGACCAGGCGCTGCTGTACCGGCTCAACGGGGACCGCAATCCGCTGCATTCGGATCCGGCCATGGCTGCCCTGATCGGCTTTGAGAAACCGATCCTGCACGGACTGTGCACCATGGGATTTGCCGGACGAACAGTGCTGGAAGCCGTGTCCGGTTCGGATGCGGACGTCTTCGGATCGCTCAGTGTCCGCTTTGCTTCGCCGGTGATTCCGGGCGATGAGCTGACCACAAGCATCTGGACGACGGAGTCCGGCGCCCTGTTTCAGGTGCGGGTGGGCGAGACCGTGGTCCTGGACCGGGGAACGTATCTTCGCCGCGACGCGCTGGGCACGGGGGAAGTCACCGCGGAAACCGCGGGGGAAGTCCGGCAGGAAGGTCTGCATACCGAGGGGGCGCTGGCCTAACGTCCCTGCACCACGGCCCATGGCCGGGGCGCTGCCCTGAGCGGGCGGCACCCCGGCCGGTTTGTTTCAGGTTTCGCTATTCCTGGCAGCCGTCGGGGCAGCGCAGGGTGGACGGGCCCGAGGCGCAGTCCGCGCAGTACAGGGTGAGCTTGCGGCAGGAGGGGTTGGAGCAGTTCTCGAACTTGCTGGTGGGCGCCTGGCAACGCACGCACTGTCCGATCGTGACGGCGTCGGGCGTAAATTCCGTGTGCATCCGCTTGTCGAACACGTACAGGGAGCCTTCCCAGAGTCCCTTGTCACCGTAGGCTTCGCCGTAGCGGACAATCCCGCCCTGCATCTGGTAGACCTCTTTGAATCCGCGGTTGACCATCAGCGAGGACAATACCTCGCACCGGATGCCGCCGGTGCAGTAGGTGACCACGGGCTTGTCCTTGAGGTCGTCATATTTGCCCGAGTCCAGTTCGGCAATGAAGTCGTGCGTGGTCGCAACATCGGGAACCACGGCACCCTTGAACTTGCCGATCTGGGCTTCAAAGGCGTTCCGCCCGTCAAAGAAGACCACTTCCTCGCCGCCGGCCTTCTTTTCTTCCACGAGCTCGTGCAGCTGCTCTGGCCGCAGGTGCGTGCCGCCGCCCACCACGCCGTTCTCGTCCACCAACAGTTCGCCGGGGGCGCCGAAGCTGACGATTTCCTTGCGCACCTTGATGCTCAGCCGCGGGAAGTCATCGGCTCCGCCCTCGGAGTACTTGATGTCCATCTTCTTGAACGCCGGATACTCGCGGGTGGCCTTCACATAGGCCTTCACGGCGTCGAGCTCACCGCCCACGGTTCCGTTGATGCCGTCCGGAGAGATGAGGATCCGCCCGCGCAGTCCCAGTTTTTCGCAGAGGGCACGCTGCCACAGGCGCACAGCCTCCGGATCGGGAAGGGGCGTAAAGGCGTAATACAGAGCAATTCGGTTCAAAGCCACTCATCAAGGGTAGACCGAGGTGAGAGCTGCAATTTCATCAGCATGCATACCGTTCGCCTGCCTGCGCCGTTAGTGTTCATTCATGAGAGTGCTGAACGACGATTTGCTGGAAACCTGGGTCACCGGATGGGCGCGCGCCCGGGGCTACCAAACCCGCAAGGAGGGCCGTTTTCCTGCGGCCCTCCTGCATGACAAGACGAACGACTGGGAGTACTTCGCGCTCGAGCCCTCTAATGACGAGTTTGCGGCGCTTGCCTCCTCAGCGCGGAAGAGTCCGGGGCGCCTCTTCACCATCGTCACCGGACAGATGAATGAATTCGACGGCGCGGCCCGTGTCTACGGACTGAACCTCCGGTCCGTGGATGAGGTTTTCATGACTCTGGACATGAGCGGCCAGGACATCGAAGATCCGCTCCCGCTGGACGGGTTCGAGGCTGAAACAGTCCGCAGCGGAGAAGTGGGAACTGTCACTGTGACTTTCAACGGCGAGCCCGCGGCGCACGGCAGCGTGGCCATGGTCGAGGGATACGCGGTGTATGACCGGATTGTCACCGAACCGGATTTCCGCCGCCGCGGGCTGGGCAGCTATGTGATGCGCGCGCTGACGGCGGTGGCATTGGAGCACGACGTCGACGCCGGGCTGCTGGTGGCCACCGTGGACGGGCTGGGCCTGTACACCTATCTGGGCTGGGAAAACCTGGCCAGCGTGGTGATGTTTGAACCGCGGCTCTGAACCGGCGTGTTTGGCCTGCTTGGGCGCGGGCAACGCGGGTTCAGCCTGAAGCTGAGCGGCCGCGTTTGGCTGCGGCCTCCCGGACATCCGGTGGGAGAATTGCACAGTGGCCCTACATGATTCCCTGATTCCCCTGCTCGGCTCCGGCGCCGACCCGGAACAGCTGGTGCATGTCCACGAAATTCCTGCCCGCCAGGCCGTGCCGGTGCCCTGGCCGGACTGGGCACATCCCGACGTCGTTGGCGCCTACGCCAAGGTGGGCGTCTCTGAACCGTGGCGCCATCAGATCGAGGCCGCAGAAGCTGCCCACTCCGGGCAGCACACGATTATTTCCACCGGCACCGCGTCCGGAAAGTCCATGGCGTACCTGCTGCCGGTGCTGGATG
Organism: Arthrobacter sp. TJ-58; assembly: GCF_058269295.1. Classification (NCBI taxonomy): domain Bacteria; kingdom Bacillati; phylum Actinomycetota; class Actinomycetes; order Micrococcales; family Micrococcaceae; genus Arthrobacter; species Arthrobacter sp. TJ-58. Next base: position 228,228 of record NZ_JBZCNM010000002.1, on the reverse strand, counting down.
AAATCCACCGCACGGCACTGGATGACCGGGTCACGCTCGAGCCGACCGGTTCGGTGGCCCTGTATCTGGCACCCACCAAGGCTCTGGCCGCCGATCAGCTTTCCGCCGTGAACGCACTGCAGCTTCCCACGGTGCGTGCTGAAACGTACGACGGCGACACGGACACCGGTGCGCGGCGCTGGATCCGGGACCACGCCAACCTGGTGCTGGCCAACCCCGACATGCTGCATTTTGGCGTGCTCCCCAATCACGCCTGGTGGGCGCGGTTCTTCCGCCGGCTCAAGTACGTCATCATCGACGAGGCCCACAGCTACCGCGGTGTCTTCGGTTCGAATGTTGCCAACCTCATGCGCCGGCTGCGCCGGATCTGCCGCTATTACGGCGCCAACCCGGTGTTCATCGGCGCCTCCGCCACCTCCGCGGACCCGGCCTCCTCCTTCGGCCGGCTGATCGGCGACGAGGTCACCGCCGTCACCCGCGATGCCTCCCCGCACGGTGCCACCACCGTGGCACTCTGGGAGCCGCAGCTCACCGAGCTCAAGGGTGAGAACGGAGTACGCTCCCGCCGGACGGTCATTGCCGAAACCTCCGATCTGCTGGCGAACCTGGTGGCCGCCCAGGTCCGGACCATCGCCTTCATCAAGTCCCGCCGCGGCGCCGAGACCATTGCCACCATCACCCGGCGGCTCCTGGACGAGGTGCACCCGTCGCTGCCGGACCGGGTGGCCGCGTACCGGTCCGGCTATCTGCCCGAGGAGCGGCGTGAGCTGGAACGCCGTCTGCGCAGCGGCGAACTGCTGGGGATTTCCAGCACCTCCGCCCTGGAGCTGGGTATTGATATCTCCGGGCTCGACGCCGTGCTGGTAGCAGGCTGGCCCGGCACCCGGGCTTCCCTGTTCCAGCAGATTGGCCGTGCCGGCCGCTCCGGACAGGATGCGCTGGCGGCGTTTGTGGCCAGCGATGACCCGCTGGACACGTACCTGGTGCACCATCCGGAGGCGATCTTCGACATTTCAGTGGAAGCCACCGTCTTCGACCCCTCCAATCCCTATGTGCTGGGCCCGCACCTCTGTGCTGCAGCAGCTGAAATCCCGCTGACTCCCGATGAACGGGAACTGTTCGGTCCTACTGCTGCGGGCCTGCTCGATCAGCTGGTGGACCAGGGATACCTGCGCCGGCGGCCCTCGGGCTGGTTCTGGACGCATGCTGAAAGCGCCGCCTCGATGGTGAATCTGCGGGCGGACGGCGGCGGGCCCATCAACATCGTGGAGTCGGACACCGGCATGCTGCTGGGCACCATGGACTCGCCGCAGAGCCAGTATCAGGCCCATACCGGCGCGGTCTACGTGCACCAGGGACAGACTTTCCTGGTGGACGAACTCAACGAGGCCGACCACTGCGCCATGGTCACCCGCGGCAACCCCGAGTTCTACACCCAGGCCCGGGACATCACCCAGATCCAGGTGCTCGAAACGGAACGGACCTCGCACTGGGGGGAAATCCAGGTCTGCTTCGGCACCGTCAAGGTCACCACCCAGGTTGTCTCCTTCCAGCGAAAGGCCCTGATCTCCAACGAGATCCTGGGCGAGGAGCCGCTGGAGCTGGAGGCCAAGGAACTGTTCACCAAGGCGGTGTGGTTTGTCATCGACGAGCACCTGCTCACCGGTGCGGGCCTGATTCCGGCCGACTTCCCCGGCGCCCTGCACGCGGCCGAGCATGCATCCATCGGAATGCTGCCGCTGATCGCGACCTCCGACCGGTGGGACATTGGCGGTGTTTCCACGGCGCTGCACGCCGACACTGAGAAGCCCACCATCTTTGTGTACGACGGTCACCCCGGTGGTGCCGGCTTCGCCGAACGGGCCTACGAAGCGGCCGAGCTGTGGCTGACCGCCACTCGGGATGCCATCAGGGCCTGCGAGTGCGAGCGCGGCTGCCCCTCCTGCGTGCAGTCGCCCAAGTGCGGAAACAAGAACAATCCGCTGTCCAAATCCGGTGCGGTGACCCTGCTGCAGGTGCTGCTGGACAACGCCCGCAACAGGGAAACCGAACCCGGCCGGCGGCTGGATCCTGCTGCCGCCTCCGCCGCCCCGCCCACTGACTGATTCCGAACCGCGGAACATCATCGGTGACGCCCGGCCACGCCGTGTCACGGCGGCGGACCTGCCCTGGCATGACCGGTGGCAGAACCCATGAGCAGGGGAACCGGCACCTGGGTTTCCACCTGCACGCTCTTCTCACCGGCGGTTACCGTGCAGCCGGACAGCACGGCACCGTTGCGTCCGGCGACCTCCCCGGCCACCAGGCACGGGTCTCCCACCCGGAGTTCCCGCACGGCGTCTGCGGCCGCCAGCGCCGCCAGATCCGCGGCGGTGGCAGCCCGGCTGGCTGCCACTGAAGTCTGCAGCAACAGCAGGACCGTGCCGCAGAGGATCAGCAGCAGCAAACCTGTTCCAAGCATCAGCACGGTGCCCGCACCCTGCTCGGAGTTACCTCCTTTCCCGGTTAGGGCCTGAGCCCTCTCCTTACCCACGGCAGATTCCTTCCTGCTGGTTGTTCTGCTGGACGTCTACTTGCCCGGCGGCAGGGACTCCGGAAGTGCCGAGGCTGAGGCGGTCAGCTCGAGCGGCAGCCGGTCCAGCAGCGGCGCCGAGACGGACGAAATGACTTCCACCCGGGCCCATTCGCCGTCGGCCGAGACCGTTACCTGTGCTCCGTCTCCCGCGATTCGACGGGCCGCCGCTTCCGCTTCCACAGTGCTGCCGCGCATGACTTCACGGGCTGCAGCACGCGCTGCCTCCTCGACGCGGAGCTGGGTCGCCCCCGCAGCCACACCGGTCAGTACTGCGGCCAGCAGCAGCGCCACTGCGGGCAGGCCGACTGCCAACTCGGCGGTTACCGCGCCCCGGTCAGAGGCAGCAGAAGCAGCCGGATCCGTCCGCATCGCGGTTACCCCAGGGTGAGGGCGCTGCGGATCAGCCCCATCAGCAGGGAACGCACCTCCCCGCTGCCCAAGACGGCAACCAGCAGGGCGGCAAAGCCAACGGCCGCCAAGGTGGCAATGGCATATTCTGCAGTGGCCATTCCCGCTTCAGGGTGACGGAAGCTCATCCGGCTGCGGGCGGCGCCGGCAGCCGGGCCCAAAGGAACGTTCTCGGCTGTCCGCGGGTAGAGGACGGTCACGCTGCCCTTTCCCCTGCCATTGCCGCTGCCCTCCGCGGAAACCCGAGTTCCGGACAGCTCCTCGGCCTGTACGGCCCTGACATCCAAAGTCGGGACTGTTGCATCCGGGCAGCTGCGGCCGCGCTGAGCGGTGCTGGCGGATCTGCTTATACCTGGCATGGTTCCTCCTGGTGTGATGACGAGTATTCATAACTGCGCCGCTCTTGAAACGGTGACTTGATTCTTCAGCGGCCCCTGCTCCGGCAACAGAAACGATCCGGCCGTTCCGGATAACGCTCCAGCTCAAGTCGGCTGTGGAGGATGAGCAGGTTATGGAAGAGCGGGCAGGAGGGACAGCAACAGGGGCACCACGGTCAGCACCACAAAGGCGGGCAGCGCGCACAACCCCAGGGGAACCACGAGCCGCACCCCCAGAGCTGCCGCCCGGCGTTCCGCTTCCCGGGCGCGCCGTCGGCGAATCTGCGCGGCTTCCGCCAACAGGACCGCGGCGGACGGCGCCCCCGTGGTGGCAACGAATTTCAGGGCATCACGCAGATCGGCTGCCGGAGTTGTCACAGCACTCGAATGCGGTGCCGCCAGGTCCCAGGCTGCCGCCCAGGGAGCGCCGAGTTCCAAAGCGGCCTGCACCCGCCGCAGACATGCTGATGTACCCGGGTCGACCACATCGGACAGGATGCCAAGCGCCTGGAGCAGGGGTTGGCCGGCGTCCAGCATGGCTGCCGTCAGATCCAGCATCAAGGCAGGGTCCGCGATGCCCGGGGTGGCACTGGCAGGGTCCGCAACGTCCGCACGCCGAAGGGGGCCTGCCCCCGGCGCGGGCCGGACCCCGGAGCCAGAGAATCCGTCGGGCAGAAGATTCCGCCGCGCGGCATTCGTTTCTGTACCCCACAGCAGGCTGAAGGCTGCAGCCAGCAGGACCGCCACCAAAGCCCCTGCCATCAACTGCCGGCTGCCTGACGCACCAGCCCACGCGACCAGAATCTGCCGATCAGCGCCAAAGCAACACCGGCCGCTCCTGCCAGCCATCCCAACGGGCTGCCCAGCAGCACGCCGAGGGGGTCCCCGCCCACCACATATCCAAGGCCCAGCCCTCCCGCCGGCAGCCAGGTCAGCAGCTTGGCCGTTGCCTGCGGCCCGGCCATCGCCGTCTCGCGGGCAGCCTCACTGTCCAACCCGCTTTCGAGCTGCGCCGCGTACCTGCCGAGGACCCCTGCCAGGGCCGCCCCGCTGCGCTCGGACACTGCCACACAGGCCGCCAGTTCCACCCACAGCGCCGCCAGGGGATCGGTGCGTCCGTGTTCCTTTCTGCCTTTCGTCCTTTGAGCCGGATCCCGACGGCTCCGTTGACCGCCCCGGGCCGCCATCTGAAATACCGGTACCGGGCTCAGCCCCAGCGAAGCAGCCTGCGCCGCAGCGTCCAAAACCGGCAGCAGCCGTTGTGCCAACGAACCGTCAGACGGCGGACCGTTGGAGGTTTGCAGGGCGGCCGCGTCCGCCCACAGCAAGTGTGGTGCCCGTCCGGCGGCCAGCAGTCCGGTGAGCTGATGGATCAGCAGCGGCACATCCTGCAGCGCGGGATCGGAGCGGCGCCTGCGGAACCGTCGTCGAAACCGTCCGGGCACCGCATCGGCCGGTGATCGGGGGAAGCGCTGCCGCGAGAGCTGGACCGGCACACGGGAACTTGGCAGCAGCAGCGCCGCTCCCACCCCCAGCAGCACAGCCACCCACACTCCGGTCATGAGACGAAGGTTTCCAGCACTGCGGCAGGATCGGCGGGCTGCTGCCGTGTGCCCGGGGGAACAGGGACCGGCGCGGGTTGGCCTTCACCGCCGAGGCGTTCCTGCAGCGCTTCCCACCCCCGGGCATGGCGGCCGGGAGCGTCCGGGGGCAGCAGGGGCAACAGCGCAGGCACAGCCAGCAGCCGGCCGTCCGGGTCAGCGGTAATGGCGGCGATTTCTGCAATCCGGCGGCCGGAGGCACCGCGGGTAAGGTGTACCACCACATCCAGTGCACTTGCCGCCTGCAGGTTGACCGCGGTACTGCTCATCCCGGCCAGGGCACCGAGGGCTGCCAGCCGGGCTGGAACGCTGGCGGCGGAGTTGGCGTGGATGGTGCCGCCGGCGCCGTCGTGGCCGGTGTTCATGGCGGCCAGCAGTTCCCGGACCTCGGCGCCGCGGCATTCCCCCACGATCAGCCGGTCCGGCCGCATCCGCAGCGCCTGCCGGACCAGCTCGGCCTGGTCCACGGAACCGGCTCCCTCCACGTTTCCGTGCCGGCTCTGCAAACCAACAACGTGGGGATGACGGGGGTCCAGTTCTGCAGCATCTTCAACGAGCACCAGCCGCTCATGCGGCTGGCTGAGGGACAGCAGGGTGGACAGCAGAGTGGTCTTTCCGGTGCCGGTGGCTCCGCTGATCAGAAAGTTCAGGCGGGATGCGATGATCCGCCGAAGCACCACCGCGGCTTCCGGGTCCACGGCACCGCCGGCCTGGAGTTCCTCCAGCGTGAAGGTCAAGGTGCGTCGGATGCGGATGGAGAGCAGCGTGGAACCGGTGGAGACCGGACGAAGCACTGCATGCACCCGGTAACCGCGCAGCTGCACATCCACGCAGGGGTTGGCATCGTCCAGCCGGCGTCCACCAGCGGCAATCAGCCGGGCAGCCAGGGACTGGACCTCGGCATCGGAGCCGAACCGCAGGCCGGTCAGTTCCAAACCATGCCCGCTGTCCACCCACACCCGGTCCGGACCGTTCACCAGGATGTCACTGATGCCGGGCAACTCCGCGAGTTCCTGCAGCGGCCCCAGGCCCTGCAGTTCTGCCTGCACCCGGTCCACGGCGCGCAGGGCACCCTCGGCGCCCAGCAGCCGCCCGCTGGAGTGCACGGCTGCCGCCAGCCGTGCAGGGGTCACGGGTTCGCCGTCGTCGAGCATTCGCCGGCGGACCTCCCGAACCATCGGCGCGTCACCCGCACGGGGAGACTCTTGTTCACCGGATACCGCATGTGAGGCGCGGCGGCCCCGCTGCCCGCTCATGACCGGGCCTCGCCGGCTGCCGCAGCAGGCTCGGCCAGTTCAGGGGCCAGGTCTCCCACCAGCTGGCCGGTGACCCTGCGGATGTTCCTCCGGCGGCCACGTTCCAGCAGCAGCCCGCGCGCCTCGGCATGTTCGAGATTTCGGGCATGGGGCAGATATCCGGCCAGCGGCAACCCGGCTGAGTCCGCGGCTCGGGCGTCATCCAGACCGTCACCGAGCGGGCCCCGGATGACGGCTGCCTTCGGCACCCCGGTCCCAAGGCTCCGGTGCAGGGATCTGGCCGCCAGCACGGGCCGCAACCGTCCCATGACCACTACCAGCAGAGCGTCGCAGGAGAGCAGCAGCTGACCGGAACGGGCAGATGCACAGTCCACTACGGTCAGGGCGAAGGCGGCCCGGGCCGCATCCATGACCGCACGGTTGCTCTCCGGATTGGATTCACCGGAGGATTGCTCTTCGAAGTAGCCGGCTTCGGCACTTTCTGCCGGTTCGGCGGCACCGGAAAGCAGCGCGAAACCGGAGACGTGGGGAAGCGCAGAAACGAACTGCACCGGATTCAGGGCGCCGCGGACATCCGCCAGGTCCGGCCAGCGCACCCCGGGCACTTCGCTGCTCCCCAGGCTGGTGTCCAGTCCTCCTCCGCAGGGATCGCCGTCCACCAAAAGCGCGGACATCCCCTGTTCGGCAGCTTCGTGTGCGAGCCAGCAGGACAGCGTGGAGGCCCCCGCTCCGCCGCTGCCGCCAATCACGCCCAGGACAAATCCGGAGGCGTGGCTGCGTCGGCGGCTCAAAAACTCGGCCAGCCATGCGGAAGCATCCGGAAGCACAGCAACCCGAGCCGCTTCCAGCCGGGCAGCGTCCTGCCACAGGCCGGTGTCCTGCGCAGTGCCCACCAGAATTGTCTCAATGCCGCGGGGATCCAATCGGCTCTGCTGCCGGCGGCCGGGCAGGCCTGCAGCCGCCAGGTCGCTGCCCAGCAGCAGCACGTCAGGATTCCGGGCGAGGGCTGCGGCAGCTGTCGGCAGCACTTCAAGGTTGATGCCAGCCGCCGCAGCGATCCGCGCCACTTCATCCTGCAGCCGCTGTGATCCAGTGGCCAGGACCACCGCCGTCGAAGGATCTGAGGCTGAGGCCGCGGAATGAGCGGGAACCGAACGGCTTTGGGTTCGGAGCCGGAAACGTAAGGGCGCCCGAGGAACATCTCCGAGCATCTGCGCGGCCCGCTTCGCCGGAACCGCCCTGCGGGGTTGAGTCGCCGGTATCCACAGCTGTTGATCGCTCATGGTGCCACCCTGCCCCTGTCTTGGCAGGGAAAGGCAGGGGCCATTCCTTATGGGGACAAGGCGGAGCTCCCAGCAGGCTGTGGAGGAGGAGCCGGATGTGGTGGCCCGTCATGCTGCCGAAAACATCCGCCTCGCACAGCAGGGACAATGGAACCATGTACGTTCTCCTCACCCTTGCCGGGCCGGGCGAAGCCGCCGGGTCCCTGCTGCTGCAGGAAACGGACGACGCCGGGCAGCCCACCGCGCCTCCCGCCGTCGTCGCCCCCTCCTCGCTGGCCGCAGCAGTGCGCAGTTACGAGGACCGTCCGCAGAACGTCCGCTGGGTTTTCGGCAGCACAAGGGAGATTTACCCCCTGCTGCTCGAGGCCGGCGTCACGGTGGAACGCAGCCATGATCTGGCCCTGGTCCGCGGCATCCTGCGTTTTTCCGAAGCCGTTCCGGCGTCCCCTTATATAGAGAAACTGCGCGCCGAGACGCCGGGCGAGGACACAGACCTGCTCCCCCGCCAGCTGCTGCCGGTGCAGCCGGCACCGAACCAAAGCTCACTGTTTGAGGAACTCGAAGGCTTCGACGCCCTGGCCGGCACGCGAGGCCCCTCGCTGCAGGACCAGATGGGAGAGCTGCAGGACCAGCTCGCTGCCGCGGCCGGCTCCTCCGCCCCGCGGCGGCTGGCACTGCTGCTGGCGGCGGAATCCGCCGGCGGACTGATTGCCGTGGAAATGGAACACGCCGGTCTGCCCTGGCGGCGGGACATCCACGAAGCCATGCTGGAGTCCGAACTGGGACCGCGCCCGGCCGAGGGAGCGCGCCCGGTGCGGCTGGAACAATTGGCCGCGGACCTGCGGGACAAGCTGGGCAACCCGGGGTTCAATCCGGACTCGCCGCAGGAACTGCTGCGCGCCCTGCACCGGGCCGGCATTGAAGTGAAAACCACCCGGTCCTGGGAACTGCAGCAGCACGAGCATCCCGCCGTCGCACCGCTGCTGGAATACAAGCGCCTGTCCCGGCTGCTGACCGCCAACGGTTGGACCTGGCTGGATGCCTGGGTGGACGGCGGCCGGTTCCGGCCCGAGTACGTAGTGGGCGGGGTCGTCTCCGGCCGCTGGGCCTCCCGCGGCGGCGGCGCCCTGCAGATCCCCAAATATGTGCGCGACGCCGTGCGCCCGGATCCGGGGCACCGCCTCATTGTCGCCGATGCCGCCCAGCTTGAGCCGCGGGTCCTCGCCGCCCTGGGACAGGACAACGCCCTGGCCGCCGCAGCCCGCGGCAAGGACCTGTACCAGGGCATCGCCGACCAGAACTTCAACGGCGACCGGGCCCTGGCCAAGATGGCGATGCTCGGAGCCATGTACGGGGCCACTTCGGGCGAGGCCGGACGGCTGATGCCCGCCCTGACCCGGTCCTATCCGCAGGCCATTGCCGTGGTGGAGCGCGGGGCCCGGGCCGGGGAGTCCGGCAGTGTGGTCAGCAGCCATCTGGGCCGCAGCTCCCCTCCGGTTTCCGACCGCTGGCTGCGTGCCCAGCAAAGCACCTCCGCCGAAGAGCAGCGCCGTGCCGACTCACTGGCCCGCTCGCAGGGCCGGTTCACCCGCAACTTTGTGGTGCAGTCCACAGCGGCGGAATGGGCCCTGTGCTGGCTGGCGGAAATACGACGGCGGCTGCGGGCGGCGTCGTCGGCGGCGTCGTCGGCGGCACCTGCCGGACAGCTGGTGTTTTTCCTGCACGACGAAGTGATGCTCCATGTGCCGGCGGAGCGGGCCGAGGAAGTCAGCGCTCTGGTCACCGAGGCCGCAGCCGCCGCCACCCACCTGCTGTTCGGCCGGATTCCGCTGGAGTTCCCGGTGGTGGCCGTAACCGTGGACTCCTACGCGGAGGCCAAGTAGCACTCCTGTTGCCGCGGGAAGGCCGAAGCAGGTGCCGGGAACCAGCGGACCACGAGCAGGGAGTAGACCAGCGTAAAAGCCAGCGAAAACGGCAGGGCAGCCCACGCCAGGTCGGTGGCGTTCACATCGCTGAACCCGGCTGCGCCCAGGCCGAACGCTCCCACATTGTTGACGACGTGCAGGGCGATGGCAGCCTCCAGCCCTCCGGTGCGCCAGGTAATCCAGCCAGCCGCGACGGCAAAGACTGCAATATCAATCTGCCCGGCCAGCCCGTAGCCGTGGCCGGCGACGAACAGCGGAACGGGCAGCAGGACGGCAAAGGCCGGATGGCGCAGCCAGGATCCGATGCCCTGTATCAGCAGACCCCGGAACACGTACTCCTCAGCGGCTGCCTGCACCGGAACGAAGGCCAGGACCACGAGCAACAGCAGCCACACGTTGCCGGAGCTGCCGCCGCTGTGCGGCACTCCACCTGTTCCGCGCATGCTATCCGGCACCAGCAGACTCAGGGCGTTCACCGCTAGGAACAGGCCTGCTGCCAGGGTCAGCGGCTTGGGAAAACAGCGCCAACGCAGCCGGCCGGTGACAGAGGACAGTGTGCCGGCTGAACGCCTGGCGCCCCACCGCACACCCAGCGCTGCCGCGGGCCAGAGCAGGCCGACAGTTCCCAGCAGGAAGGAGAGCTGCCCCGGGTCGCCGAGGTCTGATTCCGCAGACAACGCCCGCTCAACCGTTGCGGAAACGCCCGGCACAAAGATCTCCGCCACCGCTGTCACCCCAATGGCCAACATCATCAGGACAAAAAAGAGAACGACAGTGACCAACACCGTGGTCAGCGGGTGCCACCAGCGGTAGCCGGGCAGCGAACGTGCCAGACGGTGAAAAGAATAGGAGGGAGAGGCTGCAGGATGCTCAGCGGAGAAAGTCATGCCTGAAGCCTCCCTGTTCAGGGTTGCGTTTCGCTTCAGCCATTAGGCTCCGGTTCCAGCCACTCGGCGGAAAGGGACTTCATGCTTTTGGCTAATTGTGGTCCGGCACACGCCTCACTAGGATTCATGGAATGCCGCTCCCGACTCAACGCCCCAGCGCCTGGAAGACGGCAGGCATCTGCGCAGCCGCCGCGGTTGTCGGGTTCCTGGTTTTCCTCGTCGTCCGAGGCTCAACGCTGCCGCCCGACGACGCCGATCCGCTGCCTTTCATGGGACTGATGTTCCTGGACTTCTTCCTGGGTCTCACCGCCGTCGGCCTCCTCCCCCTGGCCCTGCGCCGGGCACCGGTGGGTGCCGGACTTGCCATCATTGCCCTGAGCGGCCTTTCAACCCTGGCCTTTCCCGCTGCCTGTTTGTGCATTATCAATATCGCGGCCCTGCGGCGACCCCGTCTCCTGGCCGCCACCGCGCTTGTCTTTGGTGCAGCAGTGTTAGTCGACTTCGCCGTGAACCCGGTTGACGGTGCCGAAGACTACGGGTGGGTTCTCCTGATCGCTTTGGGCATGCTGGCCGTCCTGGTACTGATCGGGCTGAACCGCGGCGCCAAAAAAGCATTGATTGTCTCCCTCCGGCAGGAAGCGGACAGCGCCCGCCGGGAACAGGATGCTCGGGCAGATCAGGCACGGCTGGCCGAGCGCACCCGGATCGCCCGGGAAATGCATGACACCCTGGCCCACCGCCTGAGCCTGATCAGCATGCATGCCGGTGCCCTGGAATACCGCACCGATCTGGATCCGGAGACCATCCGGTCCACGGCAGGAATCCTGCGTGAAACCGCGCATAAGGCCGCCTCGGAACTGCGCACCGTGTTGACCGTCCTGCGTGAAGAAGCCGCAGACACCGCGCCGCAGCCAACCATCTCTTCCATTCCGGCACTCGTGGAGGCAGCGCGGGCTGCTGGCACCGACATCATGCTGAATATTGAACCGGCTCTCCTGGCTGCCGACGGAAACTTTCCCGCGGATGCCACCTCCCGACACCTGTACCGCGTGGCGCAGGAGGGAATCACCAACGCCCAGAAACACGCTCCCGGGCATCCCGTGGCAGTCTCCCTGACAGGTGCGCCTGGGAAGGGCATCACCGTGACGGTCAGCAACCCGATTTCCGGATCCAGGCCGGCCGCGCCGGACGGGCTGGGCCTGATTGGACTGGCAGAGCGTGCCCGGCTCTCGGGCGGCTCCTTCGAATCGGGCACTAAGCGCGGAATCTACACCACCGCCGTGCAGGTTCCCTGGTGAGCGCGGCGTCAATCAGAGTCCTGATCGTGGACGATGAACCCCTCATCCGCGCAGGGCTGCGGCTCATCCTCGACGGGGCGCCGGATATTGCCATCATCGGCGAGGCGGATGACGGCGAGACCGCCGTTCCGATTGCCACCGAGTTGACGCCCGACGTCGTCCTCATGGATATCCGGATGCCCCGCCTAAGCGGCATCGCCGCCACGGAACGCATCACGGCGTTGCCGGAACCGCCCCGGGTAATCGTGCTGACCTCGTTCGACACCGATGATTTCATCCTGTCCGCGCTGCGTGCCGGTGCGAGCGGATTCCTGCTCAAGGACACGCCGCCGGCAGACATGGTCTCCGCCGTCCGCGCCGCGGCAGCGGACAACCTGCGTTTCTCCCCCGGCGTCCTCAAACGCATCGTCGCGGCTGCGGCCGCCTCGACAGTCGAATCGCCGGAGCTGACGAGACCACACAACCCGCTGGCGGCGCTCAGTGAGCGTGAATGCGTCATTGCCCGCGCCGTCGCCCGCGGGCTGACCAACACGGAGATCAGCGCCGAGCTCTACGTCAGCGTTGCCACGGTCAAAACCCACATCGCCAACGCCTTCACGAAGCTGAACGTCACCAACCGTGTCCAGCTCGCCGTGGCCGTCCTCTCATCACCGCTGCCCTCACCGGCACCGGCGACGTCCAGTGTCGGCGCAAGGGCAGGCCGTGCCTGACTTCATTCTCCTGAACGGGCCGCCCGGGATCGGAAAATCAACTGTGGCCCGACTGTTCGCCGATCGCCACCCCGGTGGCACGTTTGCCTAGTATTGCCCCATGAAGGAATGGGTTAGAACACATCCATATTTGACCCTGGCCGTCGGGTACCTGCTGCTCTTTATCGTCTATGCAGGTCTTTGGCTCGCTTTTACGGCAGGGGATCTGGAGGAAGCCGTTTTCAATGCTGCCATGTGGACGCTGGCGTACTGGCTCCTTGCTTTCTTCCAGACAAGACGGAGACGGAGGACCAAGGCCCGTCTCGATGAACGTGGCCAAACCATGGCCTACATCCGTTACCCGGACTCGCGTGCCGGTTCGCTGAGCAGCATATGGAACCAGGGGATAGCGACGCCCGGTGCCGGGTCCATCCACTTCCAGCCGGCCGTGTACGACACCCTGGAACCATCGGGGCGTGCCATAAACATGAAGGTTTACGATGTGCTGCCCCAACGCCGAAAACTGACAGGCAAGGACAGGAGATACATCCAGGTCCCGGGGATCCAGGCCCTGACGCTGGTGACAGATGGAGGCAAGGTGGAAATCGCCGCCTCCCCGGAATCCTTGGACAAGCTGAGCGAGGTTCCAGGGTGTCGGGGCGCAGCCACCGGCGGAGGTTCCTGAACCCAGCGCGCGTAACCCAGGCGACCTTACAGGGCCGGAACGATCTCCCGGCTTTCATCCCAGGGCAGGGTCCAGCCCAGTTCTTCAAGCACCCCGTTGAGGATGATTCCGGTGAAGCCCCACACCAGGACGCCGTTCACGAGGAACGCCGGCGAGCGGTGCTCCTGCCGGCCGTTGCCCAGCACCGCGGTGCGCCGGTTCTCCGGGTTCAGCAGGTCCGCGACCGGCACCCGGAACACGGACGCGGATTCGCCGTAATCCACCACATCCACCGGCGTGGGCCGGTCCCACCAGCCCAGCACCGGGGTCACCAGAAAGTTGCTGATCGGCAGTCCCGCTTCCGGCAGGGTTCCCAGCACGACGACGCCGGACGGGTCCAGTCCCGTTTCCTCCTGCGCTTCGCGCAGCGCGGCAGCCACCGGGCCGGAATCCGCGGCATCCACGGATCCGCCCGGAAAGGCCACCTGCCCGGGATGGTCGTTCAGGGTTGCAGCCCGTTCCACAAGCAGCACGTCCAGTTCTTCCGGAACGCCGGCGGAACGAAAATCAGCGGGCTTGTCATCCAGGTTTCCAAAAAGGATCAGCACGGCGGCACGGCGGGCCGTGGCCGGATCCACGCTGCGGCGCAGCAGCTCCAGGTTCGCATCAAAACTGGTGGTGCGCGCGGAGGCCGAGGCCCCCAGCTCGCGCAGGTCAGCATAGGCACTCATGCTTCAAGCCCGTAGCCGGCGGCACGCAGCTGGGCACGGGTCTCCGCTGCCATCATCCGGGCGTGCAGCTCCTCGCGGCCGGGAGCCAGCTCATACTTCAACAGTTTCTTCGCCTTCACGGGATCCGTTTCACCCTCACCGTAAGAGGGGCACAGTGCCGCAACGGCGCAGGCTCCGCAGGCGGGGTTCTTGGCGTGGCAGACCCGGCGCCCGTGGAAAACTACCCGGTTGGACAGCGGAGTCCAGTCCTTGGGCTCAAACAGCTCGGCCACATCTTCTTCGACCTTCACCGGGTCCTTGGCGGTGGTCCAGCCGAACCGGCGCGAAAGCCGGCCAAAGTGCGTGTCCACCGTGATGCCCGGAATGCCGAAGGCATTGCCGAGCACCACGTTCGCCGTCTTCCGGCCCACTCCCGGCAGGGTGACGAGCTCTTCCAGCTTGTCCGGCACCTGGCCGTCGTACTCATCAACCAGCCGGGTGGACAGGGCCTTGATACTGGCGGCTTTGGCACGGAAGAAGCCAGTGGGCCGGATCAGTTCCTGCAGTTCTATCTCATCCGCCTCGGACAGGGCCTTGGCGTCCGGATAACGGGCAAAAAGCGCGGGAGTGACCGCGTTGACCCGGATATCGGTGGTTTGGGCGGACAGGACGGTTGCCACCAGCAGCTCAAAGGCGTTGGTGAAGTCCAGTTCCGCCACGGCGTAGGGATACAGTTCCCCGAGCATCCGGTTGATCTTCCGGGCCCTGCGTTTCAGTGCCAGCAGGGAGGAGTCGCTCCCGGTTGCCTTTGCCACGTGGTTGATGTCCTTCTGTTGCCGGTTACGCCGGTTCGGCTGGTGCGGACGGTCCCGGACTATTCGCCGGAATCTTCGCCCACACGCTCAATGTTGCTCAGGTCCCGCAGCACGCCAATGCGGCCGGTGCGCTTGTCCTGCACCAGGAACTCGGTGCCGCGGTCTTCCAGACCCAGCTCCCAGTCCCCCGGATGGAACATGAACAGCGGCAGGCCGGTGCGCTCATCCACGATCTGGCGCGGAGTGCCGACGGCAAACCAGAACGCTTCAACCACGTTCTCGGACTCTTCGCGGGTGGCGCTGATGGATTCGGTGGCAGGCGAGGACACCTGGGCCGACGCCTGGGCAGCAGGCTCGGCTTCGGCGGACTTTGCCGGTACCACCGAGTTAACCGTGGTGGCCGCGAGGGCATTGTCGCCGCTGGGGGCAGCGGCGGCCTGAGATGCCGCGGGAGTCTGGGAGGCCGCAGGAGCCTGAGAGGCGGCAGGAGTCTTGGCAGCAGCGGCTGCCGTGGGGGCAGCTTCCGTGCGGGCAGGTTCGGCGGCGGAAGAGCCCGGGGCGGGTACGGGGTTGGCGGCGGCGGGGGCCACGGCACCCTGGGCCGCGGATCCCTTGTTTACGGATCCCTTGTCTGCCGGCGCAGCCGTTTCAGCAGCAGCAGGTTCGACGGCGGCGGGTGCAGCACCGGTTTCGGCGGCTGCAGGAACGCCGTTGACTGCGGGTTCGTCGGCCTCGGGGGCAACGCCGTCGTCGGCCTTGCGGCCGAACAGGCCGGTCGGAGCCAGCTTGCCCATTCCCTTGCCCATTCCGGCGAAGCGCGACTCAGCCGGCTTGGCACCGTTCACGGCATTCTCGCCGGTTTCGGTGGAAGCCGCGGTGGAAGCGGCGGGGCGCTCCGGTGCGGGGCGTGCAGGGCGACGGGTCAGACGCACGGCATCGCGGGCCATCACGTGGGCAGGCGTTTCGGGGCGCTCAGCGAACTCTCGGGAGAAGGGCGGGATGTGCGGGGCGAGCGTGGTGGCAGCCACCAGGCCGAGGGAACCGATCAGGGTCAGCAGGGCACCGATGGTGAACTCGTTGACCAGCTGCAGGAAGAAGAAGGCAAGGGCCAGAAGTGCCACCACGGAACCGAACTGGTCAACCGACAGCGAGCCAACGCGGTATTTCAGCTCGGGGGCCAGCCGGCGGGCGGCAAAGAGTCCGGCGACGACCAGCGGCAGGATGATGCCGATGGCCAGGAAGAACAGCGGCGTTGCCGGTGCCCACAGATTGACTTCAAGCCCAAAGGCAAGGCTCCACGGCAGCAGGGATCCGATCAGCATGAGGAGGACCGAACCGCCAACCACGGTGTCGCGCAGGCCAAACGGGCCCAGAACTGCAGTCCGGGCTTTGTCCTGGCCGGCGGAAAGGCTCTCGGCTGGCGCCGGAGTCTCCGCCGCCTTTCGGGCGTCGTTCTCAACGGGGGGCTGATTCATTCTGTTCTCCATTCGCGGCCGCCGCCTGCGGACCCGCAGACAGCTGCGGATGACGGCAAAGGGCGGGTCGCTTGCACGGTTCAAAAGTGGTTGCTTCCCTGCACAGCCTAGTCAACACCCGGACGTCAGACTAGCCGAACTGCCGCACGCCCACCGGCCGTGATCGACCGCTCACCGCACGTTTGCCCCCGCTGCCGGGCGCAAATGTGACGGTTGACACGCAGGAGCACGATCAGCGTTAGGGTTGTTCCAACGCTACGGCAGCCCCCCGATCCGGGCTGGACCGTGGGCAAGCAGCTAGCGAAAGGGTTCACGATGTCTGAACAGTCCCCCGTCAAACAGCACGGCGACGCACTGGAGAACCTGCTCCATGAGCACCGCAGCTTTCCGCCCAGCGCTGATTTTGCGGCCAACGCAGTCGCCCAGCCCTCGCTGTATGAAGAGGCCTCGGCGCAGGGACCGGAGTTCTGGGCCAACCAGGCGCGCAGCCTGCTGACCTGGGACGAGGACTTCACCCAGACCCTTGACTGGTCGGACGCCCCCTTCGCCAAGTGGTTTGTCGGCGGAAAGCTCAACGCCGCGTACAACGCGCTGGACCGCCATGTTGAGGCCGGCCGCGGCGACCGCGTGGCCATTTACTTCGAGGGCGAGCCGGGCGACACACGCACCTACACCTATGCCCAGCTCACCGAAGAGGTCAAAAAGGCAGCCAATGCCTTCGAATCCCTCGGTGTGAGCAAGGGCGACCGGGTGGCCGTGTACCTGCCCATGATTCCGGAGGCAGTGATCACCATGCTTGCCTGCGCCCGGATCGGTGCCGTCCACTCGGTGGTCTTTGGCGGCTTCTCCGCCGACGCGCTGCGCAGCCGGATTGACGACGCCGAAGCCAAGCTGGTGGTTACCGCTGACGGCTCCTACCGGCGCGGCAAGCCCACCGCCCTGAAACCGGCTGTGGACGAGTCCCTCGTGAAGGAAGGCCACACGGTCAGCAGCGTCCTGGTGGTCCGCCGCAACGGCGAACCGGTGCAGTGGACCGAGGGCCGGGACATCTGGTGGGACGACGCCGTGGGAAACGCGAGCGCCGAGCACACCCCGGTGGCACACGATTCCGAACATCCGCTGTTCATCCTGTACACCTCCGGCACCACGGGAAAACCCAAGGGCATTCTGCACACCACCGGCGGATACTTGGCACAGACCGCCTTCACGCACCGCAACACCTTTGATCTGCGCCCCGAAAGCGACGTGTACTGGTGCACTGCTGACATCGGCTGGGTCACCGGGCACAGCTACGTGACCTATGCCCCGCTGGTCAACGGCGCCACCCAGCTCATTTACGAGGGCACCCCGGACACCCCCCACCAGGGCCGCTGGTGGGAACTGGTGGAAAAGTACAAGGTTTCCATTCTTTACACGGCTCCCACCGCCATCCGGACCTGCATGAAGTGGGGCCGGGACATTCCCGGGAAGTTCAACCTGGACTCCCTCCGCGTCCTGGGTTCCGTGGGCGAACCCATTAACCCCGAGGCCTGGATGTGGTACCGCACCGTCATCGGCGCCAACGGCGGCAAGAAGGAAAACCCGGCCCCCATTGTGGACACCTGGTGGCAGACCGAGACCGGCGCGCACATGATCGCTCCGATGCCCGGCGTGACCGCCACCAAGCCCGGCTCCGCGCAGGTTGCCGTGCCCGGCATCTCCATTGACGTGGTGGACGAAATGGGCGAATCGGTACCCAACGGCTCCGGCGGCTTCCTGGTGGTCAAGGAGCCGTGGCCCGCCATGCTGCGCGGAATCTGGGGTGACCCGGAGCGTTTCAAGCAGACGTACTGGTCCCGGTTCGACAACATGTACTTTGCCGGCGACGGCGCCAAGAAAGACGAGGACGGCGATATCTGGCTGCTGGGCCGCGTGGATGACGTGATGAACGTATCCGGCCACCGGCTCTCCACCACGGAGATCGAGTCGGCGCTGGTGAGCCACCCGTCGGTGGCGGAGGCCGCCGTCGTCGGGGCGCGGGACGAAACCACGGGTGAAGCCGTGGTGGCGTTTGTGATCCTGCGCGGCAGCGCCAAGGACGACGACGACATCGTCACCACCCTGCGCAACCACGTGGGCAAGGAAATCGGTCCGATCGCCAAGCCGCGGCACATCCTGGTGGTGCCGGAGCTGCCCAAGACCCGCTCCGGCAAGATCATGCGCCGCCTGCTCAAGGATGTTGCCGAAGGCCGCGAAGCCGGGGACTCCAGCACACTGGCGGACAACACAGTGATGCAGCAGATCGCGGAGTCGATGCGGAAGTAACCCCTCCAAGAAACTATCCCGCGAAATAGCAGAAGGTGCGCTTCCCAGACGTGGGAAGCGCACCTTCTGCTATTTCGCGCCGGGGGTAGGAAGGCAGTTAGCCGACGGTGACGTCGAGCTCGACGTCGATGTTGCCGCGGGTCGCGTTGGAGTACGGGCACACCTGGTGGGCTGACTCCACCAGCTTCTCGGCGGTGGCCTGGTCCACGCCGGACATCTCCACGTGCAGGGCAACGCCAAGCTTGAAGCCGACTTCCTGCTTGTAGATGCTGACGTCGGCGGTGATGGCGGCGTCGGCGATCGGAGCCTTTTCCGCACGGGCGATCATCTTCAGTGCGGACAGGAAGCAGGCCGCGTAACCGGCGGCGAAGAGCTGCTCCGGGTTGGTGCCGTCTCCGGCGCCGCCCATTTCCTTCGGAGTGGCCAGGTTGAGCTTCAGCTGGCCGTCGCTGGTCTGGGCTTCTCCGTTGCGGCCGTCTCCGGACGCGGTGGCAACTGCTGTGTACAAAGCGCTCATGGCAACTCCTTCAGGTTCGAGGTCAGGTAGACTAACTAGTACGTCTACCTGTCGCCCCAGTAAACGCGCCTTTGCAGCATTCCGCAACTCAGGAGGATTTCATGACCGTCCAGCCGCCGGTGCGCACCCGCATCCTGGATGCCGCCGCCGCACTGTTCTATTCCGAGGGCATCCGCGCCGTCAGCGCGGACCGGATTATCGCCGCGGCCAAAACCACCAAGGTGACGTTCTACCGCCACTTCCGCACCAAGGAAGATCTGGTGGTGGCCTACCTCCAGGCGCAGTCGGACCGGATCCGTGCGGCGGCAGAGAACCTGAGCCCGGACCCCTGCACCGGCCTGGCGGAACTCGCCCATGCCATGGGTGCCGAAACCTGCCTTCCCGGTTTCCGCGGCTGCCCGTTCATCAATGCTGCCGCTGAGTTTCCGGATGCCGATTCTCCGGTCCGGGCCGTGGTCAATGAGCATCGGCAGTGGCTGCACGCGGAGGTCAGCGGCCGGCTTGCCCGGCTGGGGGCGGCCGATCCGGATGCCCTGGCGGATCAGCTGCTGATGCTGCGCGACGGCGCCATGGTGCACGGCTACGTGGCCGATCCCGAAGGCGTAACCCAATCCCTGGTCAGCGCCGGGCGGGCCATCCTCGGCGGTGCACTGCACTGACCCGGACTGTTCCGAAACCCTGCCCCAATGTGACATCCCGCTCATGAACTTGGCAGCGAAGCACCCGGGGTAGCAGAATCAGTGCTCGTGTCTACCACCAGCACTTCCTCCCCAAGCCTCCCGCCCGCCTCTTCGGCCCCGCAGCAGCCGCTTCCCCGCCCCCGGCGGATGGCCCGCAAGGTTGCCGGCGCCTCCTTTGTGGGCACGGCCCTGGAATCCTATGACTTCTACGTCTTTGGAACCGCGGCCGCCCTGGTCCTGAACCGGATTTTCTTTCCGGAGGTCGATCCGCTGATCGGCACCCTGCTGTCCTTCCTGTCCCTGGGTATCGGCTTCATCGCCCGCCCCCTCGGTGCAATTCTCTTTGGCCACATCGGCGACCGGATCGGCCGCAAGAAGTCCCTGATCTGGACCATCGTCCTGATGGGCACCGCCACCGGAGTCATCGGCCTGCTGCCGAACTACAACACCATCGGTGTTTGGGCACCGGCACTGCTGGTCCTCCTGCGGCTGCTGCAGGGCCTGGCAGTGGGCGGCGAGTGGGGCGGAGCCGTCCTCATAGCCACCGAGCATGCCGAACCGCGCCGGCGCGCACTCTATGCCGCCATCCCGCAGATCGGTTCGCCCGTGGGAACCATCATGGTCACGGGCATCTTCCTGGCCCTGGCCAATGTTTCGCCGGAAACCATGGAGGCCGGGCTGTGGCGGGTTCCGTTCCTGCTGGCCTTCCCCTTCATGGCCGTGGCCCTGTACCTGCGCTTCGCCATTGAGGAAACTCCCGTTTTCAAGGACGTGGCCGGACACCAGGCCCTGCCCCGCGTGCCGGTGCTGGAGGTCCTGAAGACCCAGCGGCTGGCCGTACTGGTTGCCACCGCAGCCTCCCTGCTGGGCATCGGTTCCTACTTCCTCATGACCACCTACACCCAGGCCTACGGCACCGAGCAGCTGGGCCTGAGCAGCTCCACGGTGCTCAATGCCGCGCTGGTGGGATCAGTCCTGCAGCTGGCCACCATTCCGGCGTTCGGCTGGCTCGCCACCCGGATCGGCTCGGCCCGCATGGTGGCCGCCGGCGCCGTGGCCACCCTGCTGATTTCCTTCCCGCTGTACTGGATTATCAGCACGGCGGACCAGACCACCTATATCCTGACCATCCTCATCGGCGGCATTGCTCCCACCGCGGCCTGGGCAGCGCTGGGCGGCCTGATGGCCGACCTCTTCCCGGCCCGGACCAGCTTCACGGCCCTGTCCCTGGCGTACAGCTTCGCCGGCATCCTCGCCGGCTTTGCCCCTGCCGTTACCTCCGCCTTTGCTCAGGCGACGGACAGTGCATGGTGGCATCCCGGCGTCGTACTGGCCCTGATGTCACTGGTGACGATCATCGGCGCGCTGGCAGCGGGCCGCATGACACGCCGCCACGAGTCGGCCGCCGCATCCGATCGGATTGGCGCATAGTTAATCCATGACTGCCTCCCGCACCCGCAACCTGCTGATCCTCAACGGACCCAACCTGAACCTTCTGGGCATGCGTGAACCCGGAATCTACGGGACCGGAACGCTCGACGACGTTGAGGCGCTGGTGCAGGAGGCGGCGGAATCCTCCGGCTGGACGGTGGACTGCATCCAGTCCAACCATGAAGGGGATCTGATCGACGCCATTCACGGAGCCCCGGGGCTGGCCGATGCGATTGTCATTAATCCGGCGGCGTACAGCCATACGTCGGTGGCCATCCCCGATGCGCTCTCCGGCGTGGGCCTGCCCGTGGTGGAGGTCCACCTGAGCAACATCCACCGGCGCGAGGAATTCCGGCACCACTCCTACGTGTCCGCAGTGGCCGACGCCGTCATCTGCGGGGCGGGGATCGCCGGCTACAAGATGGCCGTGGACTACCTAACCGCCCGGCTGGACCGAGAAGCGGCGCAGGACTGAGCCCGGGTTACTCGCCGGAAATGCACTGACCGGAAGATACCGCGTCCTGATACCCCGGGGCGGCATCCGCCACCGGACCGAGTTCAGCCAGGGACAGCGCATAACCAATCGGCTGGTCTCCGGTGGTCTTGGCGAAGATGACGCCGGCCACCCGGCCGTCAACGTCCAGCAGCGGTCCGCCGGAATTGCCCTGCTGCACGTCGGCGGCGAGGGTGTAGACCTCCACGGTTTCAGGCGAAGACCCGTAGATGTTCCGGACGGAAACATCGGACAGGCGTTCCACGTTCGCGGCCTGGAGCCGGAAGGGACCGCCGGCGGGATACCCGGCAAAAGCGGCTTCGGTGCCGTTGGGCAGGACGTCCCCCAGCGGAATCGGATCAGCCTCCAGATTGTCCACGGCGAGGACGGCCAGGTCGTGTGCGCTGTCGAAGTACACCACTTCACCGGGGAGCGCACCGCCGCCCGGAACCTGAACCACGGGCTTGGAGACTCCGGCCACCACATGGGCGTTGGTAATCACCCGGTCATCGGCCACCACAAAACCTGAGCCGGTCTGGTTCTGCCCGCACTGGTATGCGGTTCCCGTGATCTTCACCACCGAGTCCGACGCCGTCTGCAGCGCTGCCGAGGACAGCTCCTGGTCGGGAGCAA
Source organism: Arthrobacter sp. TJ-58 (assembly GCF_058269295.1). Taxonomy (NCBI): domain Bacteria; kingdom Bacillati; phylum Actinomycetota; class Actinomycetes; order Micrococcales; family Micrococcaceae; genus Arthrobacter; species Arthrobacter sp. TJ-58. The sequence continues at coordinate 206,207 of NZ_JBZCNM010000002.1, read as the reverse complement.
CCACGGTTTCGGGCGCCGCGCTGTCCAAGATGGTCGGCAGGCCTTCGGCCAGCGTGAAGGACCGCACCTCGGCGGTCCAGGTCTTCACCCGCTCCGGAGTGGCCTCGTCAATGGTGCTCAGCACCTTGGAGGAGGTGATCTGCTGCGAGAGGAACGGCACACCCAGCGTGTTGACGCTGAACGCCAGCATGGACATGATCACGGCGGACACCGCCAGGTTCACGGCGCCGCCCAGCAGACGGTCCAGGAAACGCAGCGGCGGAAAGTTGAGCCAGCGGCGGATTCCGCGGCCCAGCGCGGCTCCCGCCGCGTGGCCGCCCAGAACCAGCACCACAATAGTGGCAATGACCGCCACCAGGCGCCAGCCCTCGTCGGGCACCCAGGACGTCACCAGCGGGATCGCGAAGAAGGCAGCCACAGCTCCGGCAACAAAGCCGACGATGCCGCCCAAAGTCACCACCAGGCCATTGCGCAAACCGGCGATGAGATAGAACAACAGCGCCAAAAGCAGAATGACGTCGAGCAGTGAAAATCCGAGCAAAACAGCTCCAAATGCGTTGAAGAAGGGGTCGTGGAGGCCGTGGACAGGCGACTCCTGCCTCCCGAGTTTAGCGGCCCAAGCTGTGGGCGCCGTCCGCAGCACCTCCCGCAGGGCAGCACGTCGGGGCGTCCTTTTTATCATCCGTGGGCGAACAAAGCTATTACAGGTGTCACATGGGGCCGCAGTGCGAGAAGATAATAGAAGGGACAACTATTTACAGGAGATTTCATGGATATCGAGGTACTGCGCCGTGCGCCACTGTTCGCCTCACTGGGAGACGACGTCTTCGCAGCTCTGACCGACGAGTTGACCGAGGTCGACCTTTCGCGCGGTGCATCAGTCTTCCGCGAGGGTGACCAGGGCGACCAGCTGTATTTCATCGTGTCCGGAAAGATCAAGCTCGGCCGCTCGGCCCCGGACGGCCGCGAGAACCTGCTGGCCATCCTCGGCCCGGGCGAACTCTTCGGCGAAATGGCGCTGTTTGATCCCAGCCCGCGCAACGCCACCGCCACCGCGGTGTCTGAGACCCGCCTCGCCGGACTGCGTCATGACAACCTGAAGGCGCTGCTGGAAACGCGCCCCGAGGTGTCGGTCCAGCTGCTTCAGGCTTTGGCCCGCCGCCTGCGCCGCACCAACGAGTCCCTTGCGGACCTCGTTTTCTCGGACGTTCCCGGCCGTGTGGCAAAGGCACTGCTGGATCTCGCGGACCGCTTCGGCCGGCCGGCGACTGACGGCATCCTGGTAGCCCACGAGCTGACCCAGGAAGAGCTGGCCCAACTGGTCGGTGCTTCCCGCGAAACCGTGAACAAGGCACTTGCTGAGTTTGTCCAGCGCGGCTGGCTGCGTCTGGAAGCACGCGCAGTCGTCATTCTGGACGTGCAGCGCCTGCGCCAGCGCTCCCGCTAGGTCTTTTCGACCCGTAGACAACGACGACGGCGCCGCTCCCCTTAACCGGGGGCGGCACCGTCGTCGTTTTTAAGCCGTTGCCCATCCGGCAGCCCGGCCGGTCACCCGTCCAGCCAGTGCAGCGGCACCACCAGGTCCGGCGGAAGGACGGTTGCCGCATTGCCCCGGGCGGCGCTGAGCTGCGGCTGCGTCAGGTACAGGGCTCGAGAGAGGTCGGCGCCATCCAGCCGGGCGTCCCGGAAATCCGCGCCGAGCAGGTCCGCGCCGGACAGATCATTGCCGCGCAGGCCGGCGTGTCAGCGGCCCCGCTGCGCAGAACCTTCGGGGACGCCGCTGAGCGGCACCGCAAGCCAGTAGCCGCCGTCGGCCTGCACCAGCTCGGGCTGGAAAACGGCGGCGGGCCGGCGGGAGGTCAGATACGCGATGCAGCCGCGGGCCCGGGCCAGCTTTTCCAGGACCAGTTCCACCTGCGGAACCGTCAGTTCCGCCAGGGTCAGGCCGGTCGTGTCCGGCAGCCCGATTTCATCCCCCAGCGCGGTGGTGTCCCGGTTGGCTATCTCCGCCGCTGCGGAACGCCACTGCCCCCAGCTGCCCTTGCCCTCCAGCAGCGAGGCTTCCTGGCCCATGGGCTGCACCACGGCAAAGTAGCGGGTATCAAAGCGGCGCAGGGCAAAGTCGGCGGTCTGCCAGTTGGAGAGCGGACGCAGCAGATCGGTGCGCAGGCCCAGGCCGCGGCGGGTCAGAAGATCCAGGAAGGACGCGTCCGAGCTGGCAATCGCTGCGCGTGCAGCCATCCATTCCGGGCCGCGGTTTGCCTCGAGCAGGGTCGATTCGTCCGGACCGGCAAGGAGGATTCCGGTCTCCTCGAACAGTTCACGGATGGCGGCCACCACGTGGCGGCGGGCCAGCCGGGCATCGTCGATGCCCATGGTCTTGGCCCACACTGCCGGCGCCGGCCCGTACCAGGTGGCGGCGTCGTCGTCACCCGGATCGATGCTCCCGCCCGGGAAGGCCACCCTGCCCAGCGGAGATTCACCGCGGCGGTACGCCAGATAGGTCTCGGTGCCGCGCGGCGAATCCCGCACCAACACCACCGAGGATGCCAGGCGCGGCTTGCGCGGGGTGCGGTCACCATGTTCAAACCAGCTTTCCGCGGCTCCCCGAAGATACGGGGGAACCGGGAAAAGCCGTACGGAGGAGTTAGGCAAATTCAGCAATCACTTCTACTTCAACGGGAGAGTCCAGCGGCAGTACGGCCACCCCGACGGCGGAGCGGGCGTGGATGCCTGCCTCACCGAAGACCTTTCCCAGTAATTCGGATGCACCGTTGATGACGGCGGGCTGTCCGGTGAAGGACGGGTCCGAGGCCACGAAGCCCACCACCTTGACGATGCGGCTGATGCGGTCCAGATCACCGATCTGGGCCTTGATGGCGGCCAGCGCGTTCACGGCGCAGGTGGCAGCATAGGCGGCTGCGTCCTCGGCGGACACTTCGGCACCCACTTTGCCGGCCGCAGGCAACACGCCGGAGACAAACGGCAATTGGCCGGATGTGTAGACGTAGTTGCCGGTCACTACGGCCGGAACGTACGCGGCCACGGGGGCAGCGACGTCGGGCATGTCAATGCCCAGCTCCGCCAGCCTCCGTTCCACGGCCGAGACCGCTCCGGTCAGCTCAGTCACTGCGACTTCTCGCGTTTCATGTAGGCCACGGAGCCGGTGCCGTTGGGTGCAGGCGTGATCTGGACCAGTTCCCAACCTTCTTCGCCGTGCATGTTAAGGACAGCTCCCGGTGTGTGAAGAGGCAGCGGTGTAATGAAATATTCCCATTTGCTCATAATCCAAAGACTAACGCGTGCTTGTAGACTGATGCGCATGGCAGCTCGCAAATCACCCTTGTTTGACACGGCTACCACCCTGGGCAAGATTGTCGCGTTCTTCGGCGTCAGCGCGCTCTGTGGTGTTCTGGCCGCGGGACTCCTGGTTCCCGCCGCCGCAGCCGCGGGCACCGCCGCGTCCGGATCCCTGCAGTTCTTCGACGATCTGCCGTCGGAACTGCAGACCGAAGCCCTGGCCCAGCCGTCAAAGATCCTTGCCAATGACGGCTCCCTGATCGCCACTGTCTACGCGGAAAACCGCCAGCCGATCAATCTGGATCAGGTGTCCCCCACCATGATCGATGCGATGCTTGCCATTGAAGATGACCGCTTCTACGAGCACGGCGGCGTGGACATGCAGGGGATCCTGGGGGCACTGGCCTCCAACCTCACCTCCGACACGAACCGCGGCGCCTCCACCATCACGCAGCAGTATGTGAACAACGTCATCATTGACACGAACCTGCAAAATGGAAAAGAAGTTGTCCTCAGCGGCAGTGCAGACCGTAAGTACGGCGACAAGATCCGCGAAATGAAGCTGGCCATCGCGCTGGAAAAGCAGATGTCCAAGGACGAGATCCTTCAGGGCTACTTCAACATTGTTCCGTTCAGCGGCACCACGTTCGGGGTCCAGGCCGCTGCCAAGTACTTCTTCAACCTCGACGCTTCGCAGCTGAACCTTCCCCAGTCTGCCCTGCTGGCCGGCATCGTCAACGGGCCCACGGTCTACAGCCCCACCGGCAACCCGGACATGGCGCTGAAACGCCGCAACGTGGTGCTCCACGCCATGCTGGACAAGGGGCGCATCACCCAGGAAGAACACGACGCCGCCGCCGCCACCGGCCTGGACCTGAACGTCACGCCCGTCCCCAGCAACTGCACGGGAGCCGCCCAGGCACCGTACTTCTGCGACTACGTGGTGCACCTGATCCTCAACGATGAGCGTTTCGGTGCCACCCCGGAGGACCGGGAGAAGCTGCTGTACCGCGGCGGCCTCACCGTCACCACCACCCTTGACCCTGAGATCCAGGCTGCGGCGCAGACTGCAGTTTTTGAGACCGCGAATCCTGACACCACTGATCCTGAGATCGGCCATTCCATGACGTCCATGGAGCCGTCCACGGGCAAGATCCTCTCCATGGCGCAAAACACGCGGTACAACCCTGAAGCCGGCCCGGGCAACTCGGTCCTGAACTTCAACGTGGACCTGAACCAGGACGGCGATCCCAACAAGCCGCTGGGCGGTATGGGCGGTTTCCAGCCGGGTTCAACGTACAAGCCGTTCACGGTTGCGGCCTGGCTCGATGCCGGCAAAACCCTGAACACCACGCTGAACGGCAGCAAGCGCACCTACCCGGCCGGGTACAGCTGGAACGCCAGCTGCCTGCCCGGAGGCCGGTACGGCATTCCGGAAGCTTGGACGCCGATCAACTACGGAGACACCAACTACAAGACCACCACGGTCATTGACGGCCTGGCGAACTCCCTGAACACCATCACCATGGCAGAAATCAACCAGCTGGATCTGTGCAAGTTCCAGCAAATGGCCTTCGCCGCGGGCGTCCACGACGGCAAGAGTTCCAACGGCACCAATGACATGCTGGGCATCAACCCGCCGTCCTCCTTCGGCGGCGGCGGGGATGCTTCGCCGCTGTCCATGGCCACCGGTTTTGCGACCTTTGCGGCGGAGGGGCTCAAATGCGAGCCGCGCGCCCTGGTGTCGGTCAAGGCAGTGGACGGACGGGAATTCGATGTTCCGCCGCAGGACTGCGAGCAGGTCATGAAGAAGGAAGTGGCGCAGGGCGTCAACGCCGCCACGCAGCAGGTCATGACCAAGGGCTCCGGCTACTACCTTCAGAACGGCCAGCCGGTGGCCGGCAAGACCGGAACCAACGACTACCGTTCGCAGACCTGGTTCATGGGGTACACCACGGGCATGGTGACCGCTTCCTGGCTCGGCAACCATGTCTGGGGCAATGAGAAGGGGTCCATGGAAGGCAAGCAGATCGGCGGCCGGACCTATCCCGAAATTGACGGCTCCAAGATCGCCGGACCGTCCTGGAAGAACTTCATTGACCGGATCCCCGGCCAGTACGAGGCCAAACCCTTCACTGCCCCGCCCGCCAGCATCATGGGCAATGTCACCCCGGCTCCGGCCCCTTCACCGGCTGCCAAGCCTGCCCCGGCTCCCTCCCCCAAGGCTGATCAGGACAACGGCGGAGACAATAAGGACAGCGACAAAAAGGATGACGACGACTAGCCATGGCATCATCTTCCTGGGGAAAGGCCCTGCGTTCCGCTGCCTGGGTTGCAGGCGGCACGGCAGGCGCCGGAACCGCCGCGCTGGCCTACGCGTCGCTGATCGAGCGCAATCTCTTCGGCGTCCGTGAGGAAACGGTGGCCGTGCTTCCGGCGGGGAGCGCGCCGCTGCGGGTGCTGCACCTCTCGGACATCCACTTTGTTCCCCACCAGAACATCAAGGTCCGCTGGCTGCAGTCCCTTGCTGACCTGGAGCCGGACCTCGTGGTCAACACCGGCGACAACCTCAGCCATCTCGAAGCCGTTCCACCGCTGTTGGAGGCGCTCAAACCGCTGATGCGGTTCCCCGGCGTGTATGTGCCCGGTTCCAACGACTACTACGGGCCCCGGCTCAAGAATCCGCTGACGTATTTCACGGGTCCTTCGAAAATCACCAAGGACCCGCCCGCTCTTCCCTTCGGAGAACTGTTCGGCGCGTTCGAGGACGCCGGCTGGGCCGGGCTGACCAACCGCAGGGACTCCATGAACCTTGGCGGAGTGCGGCTGGACTTTTCGGGTGTGGATGATCCGCACCTGAACCGGGATGTCTATGCCGGGTTCCCCTCCTCCGATCCGGACAGCAGCGCTCCCTCCATCCGGGTCGGGGTGGCGCACGCGCCCTATCAGCGCGTCCTCAACTACTTCACCGACGGCGGTGCGGACCTGATTCTGGCAGGGCACACCCACGGCGGCCAGGTGTGTGTTCCGTTCTACGGCGCGCTGGTCAGCAACTGTGACCTGCCCACGCGTCTGGCCAAGGGCCTGGCCGTGTGGGAACACAACGGCCGGCGGGTGCCGATGAACGTCTCGGCCGGAATCGGTACTTCCCGCTTTGCGCCGGTCCGGTTTGCCTGCCGTCCCGAGGCAGTATTGCTAACCCTGACACCTCGAAACTAAGCAGGCTCCCGCCCCGGATCGCTGCCGGCTCCTCAGGGCGGGTGTCGAGTTCGTGCCGCTTTGCATCGTCGATTGTCGAGATAAGACCCTTCACAGCGCCGCAAAGCGGCATTATCTCTGCTCTCGACGAGCGGGAATGGACGAAAGCGGCATCATCTCTACTCTCGACGGCCGCAGATCTGCGCCCAATGCGCCAGCCATGACCAAACTCCGGACTGCCATCGATTCCTTCCGGGGTGAGGCTTAGGATTGAGCCCTCAAAGGGACGTCCTGCTGTGGCGGCACCCTCCATCCGCTTCAAAGAGGTTTCATGCCTGCGCAGACATCACTGTGGCTATCCCTTGCTCGGCTTTTTCCCCATTTGCGGCCCATCCTCCCCCGCTTAATCCTCGGACTGTTCTGTGCCCTCGGGGCCAGCCTCATGGCGCTGGCCATTCCGCAGGTGTTCCGGGTCCTGATCAACACCTCCCTCACCCCCGGCGCCTCCTCCTCAGCAGTGTGGGCCGCCGCCGGAGTGGTCCTGGGCCTGGGCATCCTCGAAGCAGGGTTCATTGCCCTGCGCCGCCAGTTTGTTATTGCCCCTGCCACCACGGTGGAAACCCGGATGCGCACTTCCTTCTACCGGCACCTGCAGGACCTCTCGGTGGCCTTCCACGACCGCTGGGGCAGCGGACAGCTGCTCTCGCGGGCCATGAGCGACCTGAACCTGGTCCGCCGCTGGATGGCTTTCGGAGCGATCATGCTGGTGGTTACCGCCCTGACCGTGGTGGTCGGCTTCATCATCATGCTGTTCACCAGCTGGATCCTGGCACTCATTTTCATAGCCGCCGCAATTCCCATTGTCATATACGGCTTCCGCTTCAACCGGTTCTACCGGCAGGTTTCCCGCCAGAGCCAGGACCAAACCGGCGACCTCGCCACCACGGTGGAAGAGTCCGTCCACGGCATCCGCGTCCTGAAGGCCTTCGGCCGCAGCCGCGAAGCCCTGGATTCCTTTGAAGAACAGGCGCAGGAGCTGCGCCAAACCGAGGTATTCAAGGCCAATTCGCTGGCGAAATTCTCGCTGGTGGTCACTCTCCTGCCGGAAGCCGCCCTGGCCGTCGCCCTGGTGGTGGGCATTATGTCGGTGGCTGACGGCACCACCAGCATCGGTGCCCTGGTGGCGTTCTTCGCCACTGCCGCCGTCGTTGCCGGTCCGGTGGAGGCGATCGGCCCGCTGCTGTCCATGACTCTCACGGCCAAAACAGCAATTGACCGGCACTACGAGGTGATGGACGCCCAAAGCAGCATCCAGAGCCCCGAGCATCCGGCGCATCTGCGCGACGTGCGCGGCGAGCTGGTTTTCGACAACGTGCACTTCGCGTACCCGGACACCAAGGAGGGCACCCGGGACCTGATTGACGGCGTGGACCTGTGCCTGCGCCCCGGCGAAACCATGGCACTGGTGGGCGTTACCGGCAGCGGAAAGTCGACCCTGCTGCAGCTGGTGCCCCGGCTCTATGACGTGACCGGCGGTGCAATCCGGATCGACGGAACAGACCTGCGGCAGCTGGACGTGGAAGAACTGCGCACCATCGTGGCTGTGGCCTTCGAGGACACCACGCTGTTCTCCAGCTCGGTCCGCGACAACGTACTGCTGGGTGCGGAACCGGACAGCCAGGCCGAAGCGGATCAGCTGCTCGCCCAGGCCCTGGACGTGGCGCAGGCCGACTTTGTCTATTCGCTGCCCAACGGCACTGACACGCTGATCGGCGAGGAAGGACTCAGCCTGTCCGGCGGGCAGCGCCAACGCGTCGCCCTGGCCCGCGCCATCGCCGCCCGGCCCACCGTCCTGATCATGGATGATCCGCTGTCGGCCCTGGACGTCAGCACCGAGGAGCTGGTGGAGGGCCGGCTGCGCGAGGTGCTCCATGACACCACCACCCTGGTGGTCGCGCACCGCCCCTCCACTGTCTCCCTGGCTGACCGTGTTGCCCTGATGGAGGACGGACGGATCAGCGCCGTCGGAACCCACGCGGAACTGCTGGCCGGCAACGACCACTACCGGTACGTCATTGCCAGCCTGCCGACCGAGCCGGAAGACCTGGACAGCAGCCTGGAGGAAGCAGGACCGCCCGTTGAAAACGCCGACGACGGCACCCTCGCGGCACCGCGCCTGGATGATGAGGAGATAGTCCGATGAGCCGCTTCACCGTGCGCCGCGGCGCCGATGATTCCGCCAAGCCTGCCAAGCCCGCCAGGCCTGCCAAGCCCGCCAGGCCTGCCAAAGGAGCCGACCCGGAGTACGACGCCGGCGCCCGGCTGGGAACTGCCGGCGAGGATGCCGTCCACCTGGGCAAGGAGGAAAACCGGGCGGTCCGGCGCCGTTCGCTGGCCCTGCTGGGGTCCCTGATCCGACCCAACCGCGGCCGGTTCATCGGCACGGTGCTGCTGGTGGTCTTCTCCCAGGCCGCCCGCGTCGCGGGACCGGCCATCATTGCCTACGGCATTGACCATGCCCTGCCGGACCTGCAGGCAGGCAACAATCTGCCGCTGATCCTTTCGGGGGCGGCGTATCTGGTGGCGGCCCTGCTGGCCGCGGGCTTGACCGCCGGTTACGTGCGGGCCACCGCCCTGCTGAGCCAGGCCATGCTGCTGGACCTGCGGCTGCGGGTCTTCCGGCACACCCAGCGGCTGAGCCTGGAATTCCACGAAAAGTACACCTCTGGGCGAATCATTTCGCGGCAGACCTCGGACCTTGAGGCGCTGCGCGAACTGCTGGACTCCGGCATCAGCTCGCTGGCTTCCGGCGCCATGTACATGCTGTTCACAGCCGCCAGCATCTTCCTGCTGGACTGGCGAACCGGGCTGCTGATGCTGGTGGCGTTTGTGCCCATGTACCTGCTGACCCGCTGGTACCAGAAACGCTCCCAGCTGGCCTACCGTGCCTCCCGGGTGACCTCCGCGAAGCTGATTGTGCACTTCATCGAAACCATGACCGGCATCCGTGCCGTCAAGGCGTTCCGCCGCGAAAAGGTGAACGCGGAGAAGTATGACGAGCTGGCCGAGGATTACCGGGTGGCCACCGTCCGCTCCATTAACCTCAACGGCGTCTTCCAGCCCGGACTGGTGCTGATCGGCAACGCCACCGTGGCCGTGGTGCTGCTGGCCGGCGGTTTCCGGGTGCTCGACGGCGGCCTCGAGGTGGGTGCCCTGCTGGCCCTGCTGCTGTACTCCAAGCGCTTCTTCCAGCCGGTGGACCAGATGGCCATGTTCTACAATTCCTTCCAGTCTGCCTCGGCTGCCCTGGAAAAGGTTTCCGGCCTGCTGGAGGAAGTGCCCACCGTCCGCCCGCCCAAGCAGCCGCTGGAGCTGCGCAATGCCAAGGGCGACATCCGGTTTGACGGCGTGGAATTCCGCTACGGCACCGGTCCCGTCATCCTGCCGCAGATGGACCTGCACATTCCCGCCGGCCAGACGGTGGCCCTGGTGGGGCAGACCGGCGCCGGCAAGTCCACGCTTGCCAAGCTGATCGCCCGCTTCTATGACCCGTCACAGGGCTCCGTGCTGCTGGACGGCGTGGACCTGAGGAGCCTGACCCAGCGGGACCTGCGCCGCGCCGTCGTCATGGTGACGCAGGAGGCGTTCCTGTTCAGCGGTTCGGTGGCGGACAACATTGCCCTCGGCAAGCCCGAAGCCACCCGGGCGGAGATTGTGGCCTCGGCCAAGGCAGTGGGCGCACACGAGTTCATCGAAGCGCTGCCGGAGGGGTATGACACCGATGTGAATAAGCGCGGCGGCCGGGTCTCCGCCGGGCAGCGCCAGCTGATCAGCTTTGCCCGGGCCTTCCTGGCCGATCCCGCGGTGCTGATCCTGGACGAGGCCACCTCCTCACTGGACATCCCCAGCGAGCGGCTGGTCCAGCACGGGCTCAAAACCCTGCTGGGCAACCGGACGGCGCTGATCATTGCGCACCGCCTGTCCACCGTGGAGATCGCGGACCGGGTCCTGGTGATGCACTCCGGCGAAGTGGTGGAGGACGGTACCCCCGCCGAGCTCACCGGCGGCACCGGCCGGTTCGCCAAGCTGCAGGCCGCCTGGCAGGAGTCCCTGGTGTAGGCGGGGAGGCCCGGTTTCGCGGAATCAGTGGTGATCGTCTACACTTGTAAAGTTGCTTCAGCGACGGGGAAACCCGGAGCAAAAGCAGTGGTTACGGGGTGTGGCGCAGCTTGGTAGCGCGCGTCGTTCGGGACGACGAGGTCGCAGGTTCAAATCCTGTCACCCCGACCAGAGTTGCTTTATTCGAACCATGGTTTGAGTAGACCGACTTTAGTTGAAACAACAGAGATGGCGTCGAGAAATCGGCGCCATTTTTGATATCCGGGAATTGCCGGGCAAGTACCCCTGAATCGCCCAAGAACGGTCCTATTTGGGACGATTGGGACGATTGGGACGATCCTGGAACAGATACCGCCCGTGGCGTTTTGAACAACCGGAAGGCCGTCTGGGCGGCGAAGATGTCATCAAACGGTTCGTTGAGGTCCGCACCAACCGAGCCGTCTTGATAGACAAAGAATTGCAAAGAGAATGATTCGTTGAGGAGCCTCCGAATCTTGTCCGTCGCCTTCTCGTAGTACGCCTTCGGGTCGGCAATCTGGTCGAGTGCCTTAGTTAGCAGCTGGCCGCCTACGGCAATCTCTTCACCGATATTTGCGAGACTGTCTTCAATGCGGGAACGCTGAACGCGTAGCTCATGTATCTTCTCGCGCACCTTCGACGCAGGCAGGATGCCGTCAGCGGCAACATCGCCGAGACGACTCTCTTGGCTTCGACTTCCTTCAGTTGATTGGTGTACCTCGCATACATTTCCTTGATGTCCTTCTGTTCACCCAGGAGGCCCTCTTCTAGTCGCCTGCGCACATCCTGTTTGAAGTCCTCGAGAACAAGTCGGCTGTAAGAGTCCGCCACACTGTCCTCGACGAGATAAGCCGGCAGATACGGAAGATCGCACTTGCCCTCCTGACGAGCCCGGCAAAAGAAGTATTCGTGAATGGTGCCGCCTCTCCCCTTCGCCTTCGTGTAGATGACCCGGCTCTGTCGGCCAAGCTTGAAACACTTGCCGCAGTAAAGCATGCCCTTGAGGAAATGGTTGTGGATACGGTCACGCGAGCCCGCACCACTCCGGGAGCTCAAAATATCTTGCACGTGATCGAATAGGTCTTGGCCGATGATCGGCTCATGCCGTCCTGGATACGCGTCGCCCTTGTAGATGACATACCCGACGTAGTACGGATCTTTCAGCATCTGGTGCAGCTTGCTGGCCGAAACGGGCCAACCGACTGGAAGAGCTCTATTTCTGTTTAGTGGCGATGGAATTAGTACCTGTTGCGCCGGTATTGAATGACTGCCCATACGGCCCAAATGATCGACGCGACGCCCACATAGACCACCAGGAACGGCAGGATCGACTGCAGCACCTGCGTTGCGCAGTAGAGGGCGATCACAGCCAGCAAAACCGATATACAAGCTCCGATTGCCCGGTCAAACCAGGACTTGGGGCTCGGGTCGACGCTCAATGTTGACACTCCGATAAGGTGACAAATTCGGGCATCACAAATAGCCCCTTTCTAGAGGCATCTTCAAGTAAGTGGATAGGCCAGGAACGAACCGCTGCCGACGGCGGCGCATATCCTGCATCGCCCGGCGATATGCGGCTTCGAGGCGGTTTACCGATTCATGAGCATCCCGGGTGACATTGGTAATTCGGTCCCGGCTGGACAACGACCTGCCCGCCGGACACGTTGGGGCAAAAACGGGTAGTTTTCGGGCAAAATCTGGGTATGCCGGAAACCCATCTCCATCAACTCTTGGTGCAGGAGCTCAAGCTGATCTGCAAAGTCGGCCCGCACCGCGTGCGAGATCATCTCGATGAGCTTCCGGCCCTCGCCGAACTCGCCGAGCGCACCAGCGGCGCGCGAGCTGCTGAGCACATCGAAGGTTTACTGCGCTCAGCCTGGACGGCACGAGCCGAAGGCGCTCCAGGGACAGCGATCGGCATACTGTTAGGGCTCGAACAAGGCCGCAGAGGTGCCAGCCCGCCGTTCTTCGTGACGCGGCAGCGAAGCGCCTCGGTTACGAATCGGTCGACACATTCCGCAAGGCACCAAAAGCAAGCGCTATCGCCTACTTTGCCGACCTCATCGAGAGTTACTGCATCGACTACCTGCGTCAACCGAAACGAGACGATTACCGTATAGAAATCGCCATGAGAGCTATTGAGAATCTGAATGCGGTTGAATACGGCGAGCTCGTTCATCGACTGCGCGCTCGATATACCTGGTTCGGTGGAGGATCGGGTGCTAGTTGAAGGCTAAATTATGCATCGATTTGTGTTACAAGCAATACAGATACATACGCGTCGGCTAACGGCGGTCCTGACACCCGTGTGAGCTTCCCCTACCCCCGGGTCAAACAGCCGATTGTCCGTGTGCCTTAGTAGTGTGAAGAGGAGCAACCACGATCGCCAGGAGTAAACGCCCGCATGTCCATAACAAACGTTCCGGTAGCAACCACAGACAAGCAGGAAGCGCTACTCAATGAGCTTCGTGACCATATACCAGAAGCCTTCCGTGACGGTGAGCTGGACGCGACCTCGCTCCTCGAGGTGCTGGACGCCGGGCCAGAGCCCAAACCGGCCTTCACGTTCAGCTGGCCTGGCATCGAACGCGCCCGAAGTGATGCGCGCTCAGCAACCACCGCTACTCTGGTGCCGGACATCGATGCGTCTGTGCATTGGAAGGACGCTCGCGACACATTGATCGAGGGCGAGAACCTTCAGGTCCTAAAGCTTCTCAAAAATGGCTACGCGGGCCAGGTCAGCGCGATACGGGTCGAATCAATCGAGCAAATGGTTCAGGGCATCAGCTACGAACCCATGGACGAAGCATCATGGTGGGACGCTGAAGTGGTCTTCCTCGAGGTTGAATCCAAGAATCCGCCGCAGTCCCAGCCAGGTAATCTGGATCCAAAGAACGGCGTTGCACCGGCCCCAGATGACGGAGCCAACCTCTACGACTACGTTGACTACGACAGCCATGTCGAAAGGGCGTTCGCCTCCCAGCTTGAAAACAGTCGAGATCAAGTCAAGCTGTTCACTAAATTGCCACGCCGGTTCAAGGTTCGGACGCCAGTCGGAGAATACTCGCCGGACTGGGCCATTGTGCATGAAGACAACGGAACCCAGCGCCTGTATCTCGTCCGGGAAACGAAAGACACGCGTAATCTCGATGACCTGGACTGGGACGAAGCCATGCGTATCCGACTTGCTCGAAAGCACTTCGATTCCCCGCCGATAGAACCCGTTGACTATACATATACGACTGATTATGACGGGCTTTTGATTGAAGATACCGATGGGGATGCTGCGTGAGCGACTATGAACCACCTACTGGCGAGATCCTCAAAAAGCGTCAAAATGAGCCGGATGCACTTCGACTCCTAATCGCTCAACGACGTCTTTACAGTAAGGCAAAACGATGGCTGGGTGCGCGCTGGATTGGCATGCTTGTCATCGGCCTCGCCGCGCCCGTTATCTCGGTAATTTGGCCGTCGCTAGCTGTCGCCGCTGGTGCAATTGCTGGAGCGTGGCTGTTTCTTGGTCGAACCGTGCTATTGGTTCGACAGGCAGCGATTAGCGCACATGCAACAGCGCTTCGCGAGCAATTTGATCGTGATGTCTTTGGGATGCCCAACAGCGTGGCTGAGTCGACAATGCCATCCCCCGAAGATATTGCCGACGTTACCGGGCCGGATGAGGGCCTGGTCGCAATTGCCACTAAAGAAGAACTCATTGATTGGTACACAGGGATCGCAGATGAGGATCCAGGCCTCATAGCCGTGCCAATCGCCCAGCGCTCAAACGCGTCCTACACAGACCGGCTGTTACGCACGACAGGGGTTTGGTGGTCGACCCTGACGGCGGCCTGGATGATTATCCTGATCATTGTCAGCATAGCGGTCAATCTGTCTCTGTCGGCGTTCCTATTAGGTATCGTTCTACCTCTGCTCCCCGCATTCTTGGACGTCGTGCAATACCTAATGAGCGTCCCGAAATCGGCGCGTGAGCGAGCCGACCTCGCTAGTTCAATAGAGAAGAGACTCACTAGTGACGAAGATCCAATTGCCCCAGACGACCTCATCATTTGGCAGGAACGCCTGTACGAATCCCGTAAATCTGCGCCTGACGTACCGGATTTCATCTACAAGCTCCGCCGCAAGAAGAATGAGTCGGCTATGGCTATTACCGCTCGCAGACTAAGCAATCGCGCAAAGAAAAAAGACAATGACACAGACCACTAGCCAAGCAATGGCGGCATTCCTCGCCAACATCACCGTCACCGACTACCAGAAAACGTCGATCATCAACGGGCGGAAGGATCGAGTCGTTGAAAACCTGACCGCAGCCTTTCCGTCAACCAGCGATCTCCCGTTTTCCCATGCTGTCTTGATGGGTTCTGCTGCCAAGGGAACAATCGTACGTCCCATCGACGATATCGATGTCTTGGCAGTGTTCTCCAACGCGCAAGGTGCATGGAACAAATATCGCTTCGACTCTCAGTCCTTTCTCTACCGCGTACGCCGCGCTTACGATGGTCTTGAAATCGCCCAGGTTGGTGCCAGGGGTCAAGCCGTTCGCATCTTCTTCAAGAACGGCGGACACGTCGACGTAGCTCCTGTCTTTTGGTACGGAGGCGACATCTATGGGCTGCCTAGTGGCAAAGGCGGCTGGATAAACACCGCCCCTATCGTGGCTAATAGTTGGTTTGCCAACAAAAACTCCGAATTACAATACAACTTAGCCCCGCTCGTACGTCTCCTGAAGAAATGGAATAATTCCCATTCCAAACGAATTCGATCCTTCCATCTTGAAACTATTGCGGCACACACCTTCAGTTCACTAAACGGAAACCGACAAGAGGCGCTTGCTAAATTCTTCCAATGGGCTCCTGGACATCTGGACGTGAGCGATCCAGGAGGTCAATCGGGACTTTTGACCGCCGATCTCGCCTTTAGCGATCGCAAAGAAATCCTTGACTCCTTCAAATCAGCCGCAGACCGGGCCACCAAGGCGTTGGAAGCAGAGGCTCGAGGAGATCATGCAGAATCTAAGCGATTGTGGGGCATCATCCTAGGTTCCGCTTTTCCAACTAACTAAATAATCTAACAGGGGGCACTATGGCAAAGACCGTAGATGAAGCATTCAGTATTTTCATTGATCGACTAATTCCTACCGCAAATGAGCGCTCGAAGGCTTCTTCACATCGGCAAACGATCTATAACAAACTCGACAGCAAGTTCGGGCTTTACCGCATGTTTGAAAGTGGCTCATTCAAGCACGGTACTGGCATTAGTGGAAAAAGTGACGTCGACTATTTCGTTTCACTGAAAACATCTAAGCCGACGTATGCCTCATCAACCCTGTCAGCGGTTCGGGATGCACTAAAGGAGCGCTTTCCGTACACATACATCCACACTTCGAGGCCCGCTGTGGTGCTTGAGTTTGGACAAGGATACGAACGTGTCGAGATCATTCCAGCCTACGCCGACTTGTCAACGGACGATGGGATGAGATTCGATATCCCCGGTGCAGCAACTGAGTGGATGGAGTCAACCCCGGGAGCACACTTGAAGTATGTGAATGACTGCAACAACAAGGCTGGTGTTGCAGGCGGAGCAAAGCAACTGGCCCGTCTTGCCAAGGCCTGGAAATATTACAGAGACGTCCCGATCTCTTCCTTCTACCTTGAGATGCGAGCCGCCCAGTACATGGCAACGCAATCCTCCATCATCTATCCACTAGATTTCTGCTACTTCCTGAACAGCCTCCAACGCGACGCCCTCGCTGACATGAATGATCCAACCGGCAAAACCGGCCGCATCAGGGCGTGCTCCAGCGAAGCGAACTACACAATCGCCCGTTCCAAACTTGCGACTGCGTCTACCCGGGCCAACAAGGCCCTTGAACACAAGAACAACGGAAAGATTTCCGAAGCCTTCGCTCAGTGGGATCTCGTATTCAACGGAAAGTTCCCCGCCTACTACTAGCCCCCTCCCGTAGAACTTGAACCTCGCCGAAGATCCCAGCCTCGACAGAGCAGCAAGTCCGTGGGACTAGTTCTTGCACTGTCCTAGCAGGAAAATCCGGGCGGTGTCGTAGCTGCAACCGACCTGCTTGGCGATCTTGCGAATGATCATGTCCTGATTACGAAGTCGAAGAATTTCCTTCTTCTTGGCGGGAGTAAGGCCGCGAGGCCTGGCGCCGACACCATGCTCAGCAAGCAGGCGGAGGAATGTTGACTTCGCGATGCCGCGTTCGCGAGTTAACCCCGTGATCATTTCGCCGGCTTGGTAGCGGGCGACGAGTTGTGCCAGCTCTTCCATTGTGAAGCGGTCGGTGAGGCGGTATCTCTGAGTCTTGCGCGTTGCCTGATGCGGTCGCGGCTTTGCAAGCCCCGAGTCCATCCGCTGCAGGGCGGCCGCGATAGCCGTCATCTGCTCGATTCTAGGGCCACTTTGGTTCGAGTAACATCCTAGGACCTCGACCAAAACCAAATATCGAAGAGGTACCGGGAAATCGGCGCCTCTTCTGTTGCCCGGAATCCGGGTCGCTATCTTAAGGCGCATGATTACCATTGTCGCGGCCCCCGGTGACCTGATTATCGGTGTGAGCCACGGCGTCGCTGTCCGCTTTGCCGGCGTGGACATTGGGGCACGCTGGCCCCCGGCCGCCCAGCCGGATGGTGCGCCGTGTATCCAGATTATGTTGGAGGGCGTCAACGGCCGGGAAGTCCAAGAACGAAATCTGCAGCACGGCAAGACATGCGTCATCGAGCTCCGGGACAGGCAGCAGCCGGGAACCCTTTGACGCACCCGCCGCCGCGGCTAGGCTCGGCTTAGGACCGGTCAGTGCCCAGGAGGATTCCATGGTTGTCCGCGTTGATCTCAATATTTCCCTCGACGGCTTCGCCGCCACCACCGACCAGACCCCGGAGAAGCCGTTCGGTGAGGACTGGGGCCGCCTGGTGGGCCCCTACACCGCAACCCGGACCTTCCGCGAACGGGTGCTGCATGAGACCGGCGGTGAAGGCACCACAGGCGTAGACGACAAATACGCCGAGGCCTACTTCGAGGAGATCGGGGCGGAAGTGATGGGGGCCGGGATGTTCGGCCTGCACAACTTCCCCGATGATCCTGATTGGCAGGGCTGGTGGGGCGATGAACCGCCGTTCCGGGTCCCGGTGTTTGTCCTGACCCACGCCCCGCACCCGGCCATCGACATGGCCAACGGAACTCGGTTCGAGTTCCTCAGCGTGTCCCCCGAAGAAGCGCTTCGCCTGGCCGCGGACGCCGCCGCGGGCGGGGATGTGCGGATCGGCGGCGGTCCGACCCTCGCCAAGGAGTTCCTGGCAGCCGGGCTCGTGGACCGGCTGCACGTAGGCATCACCCCCATCCTGCTGGGACGGGGCATCAATCTCTGGGAGGGCCTGCGCGGCTTCGAGGCCGGCTACGAGGTCAGCGCGGAGACGGCGGAAAGCGGCGTCGTGCATCTAACCTTCCAGCGCTGAAGTCAGCGCGTCAGGCGAAGGTCCGCCCCGTCAGCCGCTCATAAGCTTCCACATAGCGGGCATGGGTCCGCTCGATCACGTCAGCTGGCAGCGCCGGCGGCGGCGTGTCCGAGGCCTTGTCCCAGCCGGATTCCGGAGAGGTCAGCCAGTCCCGGACGTACTGCTTGTCAAAGGACGGCTGGGCCTTGCCCGGCTCGTACAGCTCTGCGTCCCAGAACCGGGAGGAATCCGGCGTCAGCACCTCATCGCCCAGCGTCACTTCGCCGGTGGCCGGATCCAGGCCGAACTCCACCTTGGTGTCCGCCAGGATGATGCCGCGCTCCCGGGCAACCGCCTCGGCCGCCGTGTAGATGTCCAGCGTCAGCGAGCGCAATTTCTGCGCCGTCTCGGCACCGACAATCTTCACCACGGCGTCGTAGTTGATGTTCTCGTCGTGCTCTCCTACTTCGGCCTTGGCCGACGGCGTGAAGATGGCCGGATCCAGCCGGGAACCATCCACCAGCCCGTCCGGCAGCGGCACATCGCACACGGTCTGCGAGACGCGGTATTCCGCCAGGCCGGTCCCGGTGAGGTATCCGCGGGCAATGCACTCCACCGGATACATGTCCAGCTTTTTGCAGATCATGGCCCGGCCCGCCACCTCGGCCGGCACTCCCTCATCCGCGGAGATCACATGGTTGGGCACATTGAGCTGGTCAAACCACCACAGGCTCAGCTGGGTCAGGATCCGTCCCTTGTCCGGGATCTCGGAGGACAGCACATGGTCAAAGGCACTGATCCGGTCGCTGGCGACCACCAGGACCATGTCTTTTGCCCCCGGGGCGGACAGATCCGCGGGAACGTACAGGTCGCGGACCTTTCCGGAATAGGCGTGGGTCCAGCCGGCCAGCTCGGGGGCACTCATGCCAGGTCTCCTTCAACGTCGCTGTCCGCAATGTCGCGGTCCGTCATGCCCCTCGGAGCAACGTCGCCGTCGGGCAGGTCCCTGCCTGCTGCAGGTTCAACGCTCTGCGAACCTGCAGGAACCAAAATCTCTCCGCGCAGCGCCTTCAGGGCAATGTCGGTGCGGTGCAGGGATCCGTCCAGCCGGATTCTCTCCACACCGGCGTAGGCCTTGTCCCTGGCGGCCTCCAGGTCGTCGCCCAGCCCGACGACGGCGAGGACCCGCCCGCCGGAGGACACCACTTTGCCGTCCCCGTTGAGGCGGGTGCCGGCATGCAGCACGTGCACGCCGTCGATCTTTTCAGCCTTTTTCAGCCCGCGGACCCGGTCTCCGGTGCGAGGCGCCTCCGGATAGTTGGCGGCGGCCACCACCACGGACACCGCGGTGCGCGGATCCCATTTGAGCTGCTCCAGCTTATCCAGCTCTCCCTTGGCCGCGGCCTGCAGCAGCCCGCCCAGCGGCGTCCGCAGCCGGGCCAGGACCGCCTGCGTTTCCGGATCGCCAAAGCGTGCGTTGAATTCAATCACGCGCATCCCGCGGGAGGTCAGGGCCAGGCCGCAGTACAGCACACCCACAAACGGCGTTCCCCGGGCGGCCATCTCATCGATGGTGGGCTGGGCCACCCGGCGGACGACCTCCGTCACCAGGTCGGCCGGAACCCAGGACAGCGGCGAATAGGCGCCCATCCCGCCGGTGTTGGGGCCTTCGTCGCCGTCGTGGATGCGTTTGAAATCCTGCGCCGGGGCCAGCGGAACCACTGTCCGGCCGTCGGAGATGACAAAGAGGGACACTTCCGGACCGTCCAAAAATTCCTCGATGACCACGGTGCCGCCCACGTCAAAGCAGGACTGCGCGTGGGCCAGGGCTTCGTCGCGGCTCGAGGTGACCACTACGCCCTTCCCCGCGGCCAGCCCGTCATCCTTGACCACATACGGGGCGCCGAAGGTATCCAGTGCGTCGGCGGCCTGCTCGGGAGTGGCCGCCACACGGGCCATGGCGGTGGGAACGCCGGCCGCCGCCATCACCTGTTTGGCGAAGGCTTTGGAGGCCTCCAGCTGGGCCGCGGCTTTGGAGGGCCCGAACACGGGGATTCCCGACTCGCGGAGGGCATCAGCCACTCCGGCAGCCAGCGGAGCCTCGGGGCCGATGACCACCAGATTTGAGCCCAGCTGACGGGCAAGCGCGGTCACCTCCGCCGGGCTGGAGGCATTGACGGCATGGACCGGAACCAGCTGCGCTATGCCCGCGTTGCCGGGGGCTGCGTGCACCTCGCGGACATACGGATCGGCCAGCAGGGATCGGACAAGGGCATGTTCGCGGCCGCCGGGGCCAACAACGAGAACCTTCACAGTAGATCAGCGTACTGGCTGCGCTCCGGCAGCCGAAAGAACGCCGCCCGTGTGACGAAGTCCCCTGCATCCGCAGCTCCGCCCATACAAGCGGGCACCGGCTGCGAATAGGAGCCATGACCGCTTCCCCGAAGTACCCCGCCGTCCCCACCCGGCCCCGGCACGGAACCGTGCACCGGCCCGTGCACCGGGCCCTGTACGCTGCGCTTGCGGGAATCCTCGCCGCCGCAACCGTGCTGGCCGCCGCGGAACTGTCCGCCGCCTTCTTCTCGGCCCGGGCCCGTCCCCTGATTGCGCTGGGGTCCACGTTCATCGACTTCACACCCCTGTGGCTCAAGAACTTTGCGGTGGAAACCTTCGGCACCAATGACAAGGCCGCGCTGTTTGCGGGCATGGCCCTCACGATTGCGGTGCTTGCCGCCTGCGCAGGAGTGCTGGCGAGCAGGCGCTGGAAACTTGGGGTGGCCGCCGTCGTCGTCATGGGAGCGGTGATTGTGGCGTGCGTGCTGACGCGGGCGGGTGCAGCCGCCGTGGATGCGGCCCCCGCGGTGCTGGGCACCACCGTCGGAATCCTTGTCCTGCGGGGACTGATTCGGCGCATTCCTGCCTCCGCTTCCGGGCCAACCGTTGCAGTGCCCGCGGAGCAGGCGGATAGTGGGGACCTTGCAGCGGTTTCCCCCGAACGGTCTCCCGCTGTTCAGGCGGTCTCAGCGGGGGGCGGAGAGAACGACGGCGGTGCCGGGGCCGTCATCGGCGACCCGTCCCCCGCGCCCCGCCACCCCCTGAACACCACCCGCCGCGGGTTTTTCGCCGCCGCCGGACTCACCGCCGTTGTCGCTGCCGCCGCCGCTGCCGGCGGACGTGCCATCGCCTCGGCCCGCAACACCACCGCGTCCTTCCGAGCCGCCCTGAAGCTGCCAACCGCGGCGGATCCGGCGCCGGCGCTGCCCGCCGGACTGCAGTCACCGGTATCCGGTGTCACCCCGTGGCTAACGTCCAATGCGGATTTCTACCGGATTGACACTGCTTTGAGCGTGCCGGAAATTGACGCGGAAACCTGGGAGCTGCGCATCCACGGCCTCGTGGAACAGGAAGTGCGGATCAGTTTTGCCGAGCTGCTGGATTCTCCGCTGGTGGAACGCCACCTGACCCTGACCTGCGTCTCCAACCCGCTCGGCGGAGACCTCGCCGGAACCGCCAAGTGGCTGGGCCTTCCGGTGCGCGAGCTGCTGGCCCGGGCGCGGCCCACCGACGACGCGGACATGGTGCTCTCCACCAGCATCGACGGCTTCAGCGCCTCCACCCCGCTGGCAGTGCTGCGCGATGGCCGGGATGCGCTGCTGGCGGTCGGCATGAACGGTGAACCCCTGCCGCCGGTGCACGGCTATCCGGTCCGGATGGTGGTTCCCGGCCTGTACGGGTTTGTCTCCGCCACCAAATGGATCATTGACATGGAAGTAACCCGTTTCGATGCGCAGAAGGCTTACTGGACGGACCGCGGATGGGCTGAAAAGGCGCCCGTGAAAACCATGGCGCGGGTAGAGGTGCCGGGGTCCTTTGCCCGGGTCCCTGCTGGACCCGTGGACGTAGGCGGCACGGCCTGGTCCCAGCAGCGCGGCATCACCGGTGTGGAGGTGCAGGTGGACGACGGCGGCTGGCAGCCAGCAGTCCTGGCCGCCGAAGCTTCGGTGGACACCTGGCGCCAGTTTTCCTTCCGCACCGAAGCCCTGTCCCGCGGCAACCACACGGTCCGCGCCCGTGCCACGGACCCCCGCGACGGCGTACAGACCGAGGCACGGGCGGACACGGTTCCCGACGGGGCCTCCGGCTGGCAGTCGGTGCAGTTCATGGTGGAATAGAAGTATGCCTGCCACTTTTACCGCGTCCGATGCCGTTGAACTTGCCGTTGTGGAACGCAGCGGATTCATTGAGTCCCGCCATATCGGTTCCGCCGTGGTGATGGCCGCTGACGGAACCGTAGTCACCGCCCTGGGCGACATCACCACGCCCATCTTCCCGCGGTCCACACTCAAGCCTTTCCAGGCCATTGCCGCGATGCAGTCCGGGGTTCCGCTGCGCGGGCCGCAGGTTGCCCTGGCCGCCGCCAGCCACATCGGCGCCAAAGAGCACACCGACGTGGTGTTGACCATGCTGGCCGCCGCCGGCGTCACCGAAGACCATTTGCAATGCCCCGAAGACTGGCCCCAGGACGAGACCGCCCGCCACGAACTTATCCGTGCCGGCAAGGGCAAGAACCGGCTCGCCTTCAACTGCTCCGGCAAGCACGCCGCCTTCCTCTGGGCCTGCACCGAGAACAACTGGGACCACGCCACCTATCTGGACCCGCAGCATCCGCTGCAGCAGCGCATCAAAGACGTCATCGAGGAATTCACCGGTGAAAGCATCACCCACTGGGGCACTGACGGCTGCGGTGCCCCGCTGGCCGCGGTTTCGCTGACCGGCCTGGCCCGCGGAATCGGGCGCTTGTCCAAAGCTCCCTCAAACAAGCACGGCAATGCCCGGGCTGCCACGGTGGCGACCGCCATGCTGGATTACCCCTGGGCTGTCCACGGCCACGGCCGCGAAAACACCGTGGTGATGGAGGATCTGGGCATCATCTGCAAGAACGGCGCCGAGGGCGTGCTGGTTCTGGGCACTGACACGGGCGTATCTGTGGCCCTGAAGATGCTCGACGGCGACACCCGGGCCGCGTCCCTGGTGGGTCTGACCCTCCTGGCCGCTAGCGGTGCCGTGGACCCCGGAAAGATCAGTGCCGTGCTGGACAAGATTGTCCGCCCCATTCTGGGCGGCGGAGAGCCGGTGGGCAGCATCCGCTTGGGCGCTCCGGTGATGGCCCTGCTGGATTCAGCCCTGCTCGATTCCTGAGCGGCCGGCCCAAAAGAGATGGCACGACGACGGGTTCCCGCCCCTGACGGCGAATCGGCGCTGCGTGCGGCCCTGGCCGCCGCCGCCGCCGGAACCAAGACCGACCGCAACACCCTGGCAACGGCGGTCCGCTTCACCCTGGAGGAACTGGCGGAGCGCGCCCCGGGCAACAGCGTGGAGGTGCGGGTGCCGCCGTTCGGAGTCACCCAGTGCGTTGCCGGACCGCGGCATACCCGCGGCACGCCGCCCAATGTGATCGAGACCGACGCCGCCACCTGGCTGGCGCTGGTGTCGGGCGGGCAGTCCTGGGACGGTGCTGTCGGGGCCGGCAAGGTGGCGGCATCGGGACTGCGGGCCGACCTTTCCCAGTGGCTGCCGCTTTTCCGTGCAGCCCGATAATCTCTACTGCCGGTAGAATTTGGATATGAATTCCGAGCAGCACAGCCCCGAGCGCCGTGAGATCACCGTCCGCCGCGCTCCCCGCTTCGTTCCGTTCCTGTTGCTGGGCGTGGTCCTCGGCTTTATTGCCGCGCTGGTGGTCGCGTACAGCGGCCCGGAAGATCCCACCTACACGCGCACTGCAACCCTTGGGTTTTTCACCATCATGTTCGCGATTCCCGGCGTAGGCCTGGGCGCCTTGGCAGCCTTGCTGCTGGACTGGATCAGCGTCCGCAAAATGCGCCGCGCCGTGGTTGAACGGGACGAAGACTAAACCGTTTCTGCACGCGGCCGTAATGGTTGCGCATCAAGGTAAACCTTTCGCCGCGGCGTGAGAGACTACTCCCATGGCACGCGGTGATGGAAAGCTTTCCCACGATCTCATGCCCGGCGAAAAAGGTCCGCAGGATGCCTGCGGAGTTTTCGGCGTCTGGGCCCCCGGCGAAGAGGTAGCGAAGCTTACCTATTACGGGCTGTACGCCCTGCAGCACCGCGGACAGGAGTCCGCGGGCATTGCCACGAGTGATGGCAAAAGAATCAGTGTCTACAAGGACATGGGTCTGGTGTCCCAGGTCTTTGACGAGACAACCCTCAATACCCTCACCGGATACATTGCGGTGGGGCATTGCCGGTATTCCACTACGGGCGCTTCGCAGTGGGCCAATGCGCAGCCCACTCTCGGAGCAACCGCCAGCGGCACGGTGGCTCTGGCCCACAACGGGAACCTGACCAATTCCGCCGAACTGTACGAGCGGATCGTTGAACGCGAGGGCCACCCCCGTTCCGGCGAGATTGCCCAGGGCAACACATCGGACACAGCCCTGGTCACGGCCCTCCTCAACGGCTCGGACGGACGCTCCCTGGAAGCCACGGCGCTGGAACTGCTGCCTCAGCTGCGCGGAGCGTTTTCCTTTGTCTTCATGGATGAAGGCACGCTCTACGCCGCCCGCGACACGTACGGCGTGCGCCCGCTGGTCCTGGGACGGCTGAGCCGCGGCTGGGTGGTGGCCTCCGAAGGTTCCGCCCTGGCCACCGTTGGCGCCAGCTTCATCCGGGAAATCAAGCCCGGTGAATTCATCGCGATAGATGAAGACGGCATCCGGAGCACGATGTTCGGTGAGCCCACCCCCGCCGGCTGCGTGTTCGAGTACGTCTACCTTGCCCGGCCCGACGCCGTCATCAGCGGCCGGTCCGTCTATGAGAGCCGGGTGGAGATGGGCCGCCAGCTGGCCCGTGAGCATCCGGTGGAAGCCGACATCGTGATTCCGGTGCCGGAATCCGGAACCCCTGCGGCCGTGGGTTACGCCGAAGAATCGGGAATTCCCTTTGCCCACGGGTTCGTCAAGAACTCCTACGTGGGCCGCACCTTCATCCAGCCCAGCCAGACACTCCGCCAGCTGGGCATCAAGCTCAAGCTCAACGCCCTGGAATCCGTCATCCGCGGCAAGCGTGTGGTGGTGGTGGATGATTCCATCGTCCGGGGCAACACCCAGCGGGCCATTGTGCGGATGCTTCGCGAGGTGGGTGCCGCCGAAGTACATGTGAAGATCTCCTCCCCTCCGGTCCAGTGGCCGTGCTTCTACGGGATCGACTTCGCTTCCCGGGCGGAACTGATCGCCAACGGTGCTGCGGTGGAGGAAATCTGCGCCTCCGTGGGCGCGGACAGCCTGGCGTACATCTCCCAAGACGGAATGATCGGCGCCACCCAGCAGCCGCGCGAGCGCCTCTGCACTGCGTGCTTCACCGGCGTCTACCCCATTGAGCTGCCCTCGGCGGACAAACTCGGCAAGTCCTTGCTGGAAACCGCTGCCCCGGCCAATCCTGCCGAGGACAGCAGTGCCAACGGCTGCGACCCGGGCCCTGATTCCGAGTATGAGAACCTCCTCACCGAGTCCGACAAGAAGGAAGCCGTATGAGCTCGTCCAACACCGCCATCACCTATGCCTCTGCAGGCGTTGATGTTGAGGCCGGAGACAAAGCCGTTGAACTGATGAAGTCGGCAGTCAAGGCCACCCACAACTCCTCCGTCCTGGGCGGGGTGGGCGGTTTCGCCGGCCTCTACGATGTGTCCCGGCTCCTGACCTACAAGAAGCCGCTGCTGGCAACCTCCACCGACGGCGTGGGCACCAAGGTGGCCATTGCGCAGGCCCTGGACATCCACGACACCATCGGTTTTGATCTGGTGGGCATGGTGGTGGATGACATTGTGGTGGTGGGTGCCGAGCCGCTGTTCATGACCGATTACATCGCCTGCGGCAAAGTGGTTCCGGAGCGTATCGCCGATATTGTGCGCGGCATCGCGGCAGCGTGCGAGGTGGCAGGGACCGCGCTGGTGGGCGGCGAAACCGCCGAGCACCCCGGGCTTCTGGGCGAACACGAGTACGACGTCGCCGGTGCCGCCACGGGTGTGGTGGAAGCCGCCAACCTGCTGGGTCCCGAACGGGTGCGGAACGGCGACGTGGTGATCGCCATGGCGTCCTCGGGCCTCCATTCCAACGGTTACTCCCTGGTCCGCAGAGTCATCAATCATGCCGGCTGGCAGCTGGAGCGCCAGGTCAGCGAACTGGGACGCACGCTGGGTGAAGAGCTGCTGGAACCGACACGGGTTTATGCGGCCGACTGCCTGGACCTGGCCCGTCTGGAAGCCGCCGGAGTCCATGGGTTCAGCCATGTCACCGGAGGCGGCCTGGCAGCCAATCTGGCGCGCGTACTGCCCAAGGGACTCGAAGCCACAGTGGACCGCTCCACCTGGGAACTGCCGCCCATCTTCAAGCTGGTGGCCGAGCTGGGCAACGTTCCTCAGCCGGATCTTGAGCGCACGCTCAACCTCGGAGTGGGCATGGTGGCAATCGTCGATGCTGCCGGAGCGGATGCAGCCGTAGCCCGGCTGACAGAGCGCGGAGTTCCGGCCTGGGTGATGGGCACCGTGGGCGCTGCGGGCTCCGTACAGCCCGGCCCGGACTACGTTCAGGGCGCCAAGGGCGTTGACGGCGGAGCCGTCCGGCTCGTGGGAAACTACGCCGTCTAACCAAAGCGTCCGCTTCCCTCAGCGTCCTGTGCAAAGGGTGCCCATCGGCTTCGATGGGCACCCTTTTCCGTGCTGAAGATACGGCCTTGAGCAGTAAACGTGTCTTAACGGCCTTCAGCGGATCCACCCGGGGGTGATCCGCTGAAGGATAGCAATTGGCCGACGCTTTGAAGAGCCGCTTTAGCCGGTGCGGCGGGAAGTACCTTCATCGTCGTCATCGTCGCCAAATTGATCCGCGTACTTGTCTTCGTACGCCGAGTAGTCCGGCTCAGCCGGCTCCTCGGGATATCGACTCGATGGACGGCTCGTTGGTCCCGCAAGCTCACGCTGCAGTGCCGAGTAGTCCGTGGCCGGGGTGAAGTACTTCATTTCCCGGGCCTGCTTGGTTGCTTTTGCCTTTTGACGGCCGCGCCCCATGGCGTGACCCCCTTTTTGCGTCGATCCGGAGGTGGTCGCTCTGAGCAAATGAGCGAGGCCCCGGAATATTTGGTCAATTTGTCGTAAGTACAGGTTACATGTTTTCCGGGCACCTTGGTGCCCGCCTCGCCTTATAAGGCACTCGAAGCTACCGGATTGTTCACAGCCCGTGAAAGCCCCGGCCCTGCGGTCCTCCGGCAAGACTGGGTAAAGTCAGGGGTAGAGACCAATTCGGGGCCGCAGAAGGCCGTCTGCAGGGAGGAATGACGTTCACCATGAGCGATAAAAACAGCACACCGGAGAACCGTCCCTCGCCTGCGCACGGGGCTTCGACACCCGCGGCAAAAGCCACTCCGGAACCGTCACCGGAAGCAGCGGAGGCGGCTGCGGTTCTGCCCGATCTTGAAGCCCACGCAGAGCCGCCGCAGTGGCTCACGGGCGGCCAGAGCCACGACGGCGAGCTGTGGTCCACAGCCTTTGACGGCCAGGCGGAGAACCCCGCCGGCTCGCAGGATGAGCCCGCCCATACGGCAGCGGAACCCGAGCTGACCGATGACGTCACTTTGGCGGAGCCGGCACTGGAGAGCCCGGACATCAGCGCCGATGCCGCGGAAGCGTCCTCCCTCGCTGACGCCGAGGACGAGGTCAAGGCCGTGGAGGCCGAAGCCGCAGATGCAGCCGTTCTGACCGATCCGGCGGCCAATCACCCGGCCGCCCTGGCTGCCGGCCAGCCCGGGCCGGCGAAGGCCTCCCGCCCGGAGAGTGCAAAAGACGATGCCGGCGCTGCTGAGAAGCCAGCCGCCGCACCGGCTCCGGAGTCACGCCGATCCCACCGGACTGCAGAACAGCCCGCGGGAGCCGGCAGCAACAGCACCGGCAATGGCACCAGCGACGGCGGGAACACCAAACGGGTCCTGATCATCCTGGGCATCCTGGGCATCCTTGCCGTCCTCGTGGTACTGCTCTTTACGGTGGTGCTCCAACCGGAAAAGGCTCCCGGAGTCGTGGAAGAAAACGTGGAACCTCTGGATCTGTCGGCAGGCGACTGCCTGCAGGGATTTGAGGCGTTCGACCAGCCCGTCACCGTGGTGACCTGCGAGACGCCGCATAATGCTCAGTTGGTGGCAACTGACTCTTATCCGGAGGATGACGACTTTCCCGGCTCCGAAGCCCTTTCGGCCAAGGCCACCGAGGTCTGCTCCCAGGTGCAGTACTCAGAGACGCTGACCGCCAACCCCGATTTGAAGCTGCAGGAAACCAAAGTGGTTCCCACCGAAGACTCCTGGGATGACGGGGACCGCCGGGTCGACTGCTTTGTGGTCTCCAGCGGCGACCAGGACCTGACAGCCTCCCTGCTCCAGGAATAGAAGCGGGGAGGCTGTCAGGGAGAAGGCTGCTGTCGCCTAGGCGGCTTCCACCGTCAGCCCCGCCGGTTCAGCCACCAGCTCTTCGCCGTCCACGCTCATGCTGCCCTCGGGGCGGTCCACCAGCACAGTGTCACCGTCGGAGATCTTGCCGGCCAAAATGCCCTTGGCCAGTTTGTCTCCGATCTCGCGCTGCACCAGACGGCGCAGCGGGCGGGCGCCGTACGCGGGATCGTAACCCGTCAGCGCCAGCCATTCCCGGGCCGCATCGGTGACGTCGAGAACGAGCCGGCGTTCGTGCAGCCTGTTCGCCAGCGCCTGTACCTGGATGTCCACGATCTTGGAGAGGTCCTCCAGGCTCAGGGGATCAAAGAGGATGACGTCGTCGAGCCGGTTCAGGAACTCAGGCTTGAAGTTGGCGTTGACCATGGACATCACCGACTCCTGCTTCTGTTCTTCGGTCAGGCCCGGATCCACCAGGAACTGCGAGCCGAGGTTGGACGTCAGAATGAGGATGACGTTCCGGAAGTCCACCGTACGGCCCTGTCCGTCGGTGAGCCGGCCGTCGTCGAGCACCTGGAGCAGGATGTCGAAGACTTCCGGGTGGGCCTTTTCCACCTCGTCGAGCAGGATCACCGAGTACGGCCGGCGGCGGACCGCTTCGGTCAGCTGGCCGCCCTCCTCGTAACCCACGTAACCCGGAGGGGCACCCACCAGCCGCGAGACCGAGTGCTTCTCCGAGTACTCGGACATGTCAATGCGCACCATCGAGCGCTCGTCATCAAAAAGGAATTCCGCCAGGGCCTTGGCCAGCTCCGTCTTGCCCACACCCGTGGGGCCGAGGAAGAGGAAGGAACCGGTGGGACGGTCCGGGTCACTCACACCGGCACGGGACCGGCGGACGGCATCGGACACGGCATTGACCGCCTTGGTCTGCCCGATCAGGCGCGAGCCGATGTTCGCCTCCATGTCCAGCAGCTTTTGGGATTCGCCCTGGAGCATGCGCCCGGCCGGCACCCCGGTCCAGGCCGAAACGACCTCGGCAATGTCGTCGGCAGTGACTTCCTCCGACACCATCAGCTCATGCGTTTCCTCGCCGAATTTGCTTTCCTCCGCCTGCTGGGCAGCCTCCAGCTCCTTCTGGAGAGCGGGGAGTTCCCCGTAAAGGATGCGGGAAGCCTCGGTGAGGTCTCCGTCGCGCTGGAACTTTTCCGCCTCGCTGCGCAGCTCGTCGATCTGCGCCTTGATGTCACCCACGCGATTCAGGCCAGCCTTTTCCGCTTCCCAGCGGGCGTTCAGCGCCGCCAGCTGTTCCTTCTTATTGGCCATGTCTTCGCGCAGGACTTCCAGCCGCTCAACCGAGGCGGCGTCCGTTTCATTGGCGAGCGCCAGTTCCTCCATGGTCAGCCGGTCCACCGCCCGGCGCAATTCATCGATCTCCTCCGGCGCGGAGTCAATCTCCATCCGCAGCCGCGACGCGGCCTCATCCACCAGGTCAATGGCCTTGTCCGGAAGCTGACGGCCGGTGATGTACCGGTTGGACAGGGTGGCAGCCGCCACCAGGGCAGAGTCCGCAATGGCCACCTTGTGATGGGCCTCGTAACGTTCCTTCAGGCCGCGCAGGATACCGATCGTGTCCGGCACACTGGGCTCGCCGACGTACACCTGCTGGAACCGCCGCTCCAGCGCTGCGTCCTTCTCGATGTTCTCCCGGTATTCGTCCAGGGTGGTGGCGCCGATCAGGCGCAGCTCTCCGCGCGCCAGCATGGGCTTAAGCATGTTGCCCGCATCCATGGAACCCTCCGCCGCGCCGGCTCCCACCACAGTGTGCAGCTCATCGATGAAGGTGACAATCTGGCCTTCGGCGTTGGAGATTTCCTCCAGCACGGCCTTGAACCGTTCCTCGAATTCGCCCCGGTACTTGGCACCGGCCACCATGGACCCCAGATCCAGGGACAGCAGGGTCTTGCCGTTCAGGCTTTCGGGCACATCGCCGGCCACAATGCGCTGGGCAAGGCCTTCGACGACGGCGGTCTTTCCAACTCCCGGTTCGCCAATCAGGACGGGATTGTTCTTGGTGCGGCGGCTGAGCACCTGGATCACCCGCCGGATTTCCGCGTCGCGGCCGATCACGGGGTCCAGTTTGCCGCTGCGTGCCATCTCGGTCAGGTCGGTGCTGAACTTTTCCAGCGCCTGGAAGGTGTTCTCCGGATCGGCTGTAGTCACTTTTCGGTCTCCTCGTACGGATGGAAGGGCGGCCCGCAGGGCATCGTGGCCGGCGCCGTTGTCCCGCAGGGCCTTGCCCGCAGGCCCGCTGTCCAGCGACAGCCCCAGCAGAAGGTGTTCAGTGGACACATATGCGTCACCAAGCTGTTCGGCTTCCTGCTGCGCCGCGTTAATCACCTGCAGCAGCGGACGCGAAAACTGCGGCTGCGCCACGGATGAGCCGGAGGACGAGGGCAGGGCATGGATGGCGTTGCTGGCGGCGACGCTTACGGTGTCCGGATTGCCTCCCGCGGCCTTGAGCAGGGCAACCGCAACCCCCTGCCGCTGGTCCATGAGTGCCTTCAGCGCGTGGGCCGGCTCGATCTGGGGGTTGCCCGCCGTGGTGGCGTTCATGGCAGCTGCCTGCAGCGCCTCTTGGCTCTTGTTGGTGAATTTGGTGTCCACTACGGGCTCCTTCCAAGCTCAAACTGATCATTCAGCTCCCGGAAGGATGGCAAAGCAGAAGATCACCCGACCGGACGCAACAAACTTGAGTGTATTCCGCTCAACTTCGTCTGTAAAGTTATCCACAGCTTCTGGCAGGAGGTTTGCACCAATTCGAGCGGTGCCGGCAGAGAGCGGGCAACCGGGGTCAAAGACGGGTGTGCAGGGATCAGCCCGGAGCCGTGTCAGGGTGTGGGCCGGGTCCGGATCAGGAAGGTCCCGGAGTTGCTTCGTGTTCGCGGTCCCAGTGAGCCTTGGCCCCTTCCCACTGAGCGTTGCGCGTCTCATACAGTTCACGGCGGTCCCCTTCCAGGGACGTCCAGCCGATAATTCCCAGCGCCTCGTCGGGTTCGGTGCCGCCCAGATAGTCGATGAGGCTGTCGAGGAAAAACTCCCATCCGGGCCCTGCAGCCCATTCGCCTGATTTCGCGTCAATCAGAACGAAACCTGGCCGGATGGAGGCATACTTCAGCTCCGCCACGGTCCGGGAATTATCAGCCGTCAGGTGGATTTCCAGTTCCGCCGAGTGGCCGCCCGGACGTTTCACTGACACGGTCAACAGCCGCGGAGGGTCACACCGCAGGATCTCTCCCCGCGTTCCGTCTGGAAGTTCATAGGATCCGCCGCGTCGCAGGTCCCCCTCCGGCCGTCCAATGTAGCGTTCCAAAGAATCCGGATCTGAGATGGCGGACCAGACCTCTTCAATCGGATAATGGATGGGCCGGGTCAGCACCATCATGAGGGCGTGGCCTGCCTGGATCTGCCGCCGGCCGAAAGTGCGCTCGGTGGATGCGGTCGCGAAGTCCGGTTCGGACATGTTTTCCACTCCTCTGTAGAACAACAACCGGCCACCGGTTCCGGGTCCTCCGGCAGCCGTCAAGGCCGGTGGGCCGTCAGCAGGAATCAGCGGAAGCGGGGTTGGGCGCCGAGGCCGCGGACGGCCTGTTTTGCAAAACGGTAGCAGGGAAAACCAGCGGTGGACAGGGTCCGGCGCAGTCGCGGCAGTACCGTCCGGCCGTGACCGGAGCCGTGCAAATAGTGGTGCTGATCAGGCTTTTGATAAATTCGAAATGTCCTCCGCAGCCGCTCAGCCGTCCGCTGTCATGGGTCCCGCCGTGACGAAAAGTGCGGGCTGGTGCGTTGCCGGAACACCAACGCTTTTGGCTGCCGGAGTACTGCAACTCCACAGCAACCTGAAGGATTGTCCCCAATGAGAAAACTTGCGGAGCCGGAGCCTGCGGAAGCCGCTGAGCTGCGGACCCGCGTTAACAAGACAGTCTTCATAGGCTCCGCCGCCGGTGTCCTGTCCATTGCCCTGTGGGCCATGCTGGCCACGGACAACGCTGAGTCAGCCATCGGTTCCATGGTGAGCTGGGTCTCCGTCAACATGGGCTGGTACTACTTCCTGGTGTCAGTCTGGCCCTCATATTTGTCCTGGTGACAGCGTTGACCCGCGTGGGCAACCAAGCTCGGCCCGGACCATTCCAAACCCCACTTCAGCATGTTCACCTGGGCCGCCATGCTGTTCGCGGCCGGCATCGGCATTGACCTGATGTTCTTCTCGGTCTCCGAGCCGGTCTCCCAGTACCTTGCTCCGCCGGCCGGCGACGGCGGCACCGCGGAAGCGGCGCGGCAGGCACTGGTGCTGACCCTGTTTCACTACGGCATTACCGGCTGGGCGCTGTATGCACTGATGGGCCTGGCGCTGGGCTACTTCGCGTACCGGCACAACCTGCCCCTCAGCATCCGATCCGCGCTGCACCCCATCTTCGGAAAGAAGATCGACGGGCCGCTGGGACACGGGGTGGACATCGCTGCCCTCCTGGGCACCATCTTCGGCATCGCCACCTCGCTGGGCATCGGCGTCGTGCAGTTGAACTACGGGCTGAGCACCATATTCGGCCTGCCGGAAAACCTGACGGTCCAGATTTCCCTGATTGTCCTGTCAGTTCTCATGGCTACCATCTCCACGGTCTCAGGAGTGGAAAAGGGAATCCGCCGGCTCTCGGAGCTCAACGTAATCCTTGCCGTTGGACTCATGCTTTTTGTCCTGATAGCCGGCCGGACCAGCTTCCTGCTGGACGGCATTGTCCAGAACACCGGCGACGTCCTCAGCAGCTTCCCGTCCATGACCATGGACACCATGGCCTACGACCGCCCGATGACTGGCTGAGTTCCTGGACCCTGTTCTTCTGGGCCTGGTGGATTGCCTGGGCACCGTTCGTGGGGCTGTTCCTGGCCCGGATTTCACGCGGCAGGACCATCCGCGAATTTGTCCTGGGCACCATGATTGTCCCGTTTGCCTTCATCCTGCTGTGGATCTCCAGCTTCGGCAATTCCGCCCTGGACCTGGTCATGGGCGGCAACGCCGCCTTCGGGGACACGGCGATGAACCAGCCCGAGCGGGCCTTTTACGGGCTGCTCGAACAGTATCCGTGGGCACCGGTGACGGCTGCCATCGCCACTTTCACCGGCCTGCTGTTCTATGTGACGTCCGCGGACTCCGGTGCACTGGTGATGGCGAACTTCACCTCACATCTGAAGGACGCAGACTCCGACGGACCGAAGTGGCTGCGCATCTTCTGGTCCATGGCGACCGGGCTGCTCACCCTGGCCATGCTCATGGTGGGCGGGGTAACCACATTGCAGAACGCCACCATCATCATGGGGCTGCCTTTGTCCATCCTGCTGCTGTTCATCATGCTGGGCGTCTACAAGGCGCTGCGGGTGGAGAACTCGCTGACGGACAGTTACCGGGCCTCCCTGCCGAGCATCATCGCCGGACGCAGCATGGATGCCCGCGGCGGGCGCAGCTGGCGCCAGCGGCTTTCGCGCGTGATGACCTATCCGGGACCGCGGCAGGCAGCACGCTTCATCCAGGACGTGGCACGGCCCGCCCTGCTGGAAGTCCATGACGAGCTGAAGGAGCGCGGTGCCGACGCCGTCCTCTGCGAAGGCGAGGTGTCCCCGTACGGCATCCACCATCTGGATCTGCAGGTGGGTACGGCCGAAGAACGGGGTTTCAAGTACCAGATTTACCCCGTGCAGTGCGACACCCCGTCCTATGCCCACAACGCATCGGCGGACAGCAAGTATTTCCGCCTGGAGGTGTTCTCCCTCGAGGGCAGCCACGGTTATGACCTCATGGGCTACACCAAGGAACAGGTCATCACCGATGTCCTGGACCACTATGAGACCCATTTGGAGTTCCTGCACCTGAACCGGGAAATACCCGGCAACACGTCGATTGCGGAGGACCAGGCAACAAAAGACAACTGGGAATCGGATTTTGCCGGCGGAGCAGGACGCGCCTGACCAGGTGGGCGTCGCATCATCCCGATCACGGACCGGGTAGATTGTGCGAATGGGGAAAAACCACAAGCTCACATCTGTTTTGGCCGTATCGGCCCTGGCGCTGACGCTGATGTCCTGTTCGGAGCAAAAGTCCTCCCCCGACGACGCCGCGGCCGCCCTGGCCGAGGGCCTGGCCAAGGCGGACGTTGCGGCGTCGGCCTTTACCTCGGGAACCCCCGCGCAGGTGAACACCGAACTGGAGACGCTGCTGGCAGGCATGGGCACAGTCCGCCCCGCCGTCACCGTGGCCGGGATCGAGGAAGACTCCGAAAACGATGACGCCGCCACCGCCCGCCTGGGCTTCGCCTGGGACGTGAACATGGACTCGGAGCCGGACTGGCAGTACGAGACCACCGCGGATTTGCAGCGCGGGGAAGACGATGCCTGGCTTGTCCAGTGGGCTCCGTCCGTCCTCTTTGACTCCCTTGCCGACGGCGACCGCTTAGTCCGCACCACGTTCCGCGGGACTCGGGCCGACATCCTGGACCGCAACGGCCAGCCCCTGATGAGCTCCCGGCCGGTACTGCGGATCGGCATCAACAAGCCGGATGTGTCCGCGGACCAGCAGGCCTCCTCCGCCGCCGCGCTGGCCGCACTCGCCGGCCTGGATCCGGCGGCGTACACGGCCCAGGTTGAAGCGGCCGGCCCCGAAGCCTTCGTTGAAGCGATCGTCCAGCGTCAGGAAGCCGACGGCCCCACCACTCCCGAAGCGCTTGCCGCCATTCCGGGTGCCGTGACATTTCCCGATACCCGCACGCTCGCTCCCACCCGGACCTTTGCCCGCGCCCTGCTCGGCACCGTGGGCGAGGCCACCGCTGAGGTGATTGAGAAGTCAGACGGCAAGCTCTCACCCGGCGACCAGACCGGACTCTCCGGGCTGCAGCAGCAGTATGACGATCAGCTGCAGGGCAGTCCCGGCGTGGCAGTTAGCATCGAACATCCCACCGGCGTCACCCCGGTTTTTGACCTTCACCCGGGAACGAACGGCGTTCCCCTGCAAACCACCCTCGATCCCCGGCTGCAGACACTGGCGGAGGACGTCCTGGCTCAGGAGCCTTCGGCCTCCGCGATCGTGGCCGTCCAGCCCTCCACCGGCGACGTTCTCGCCGTCGCCAACGGCCCCGGAAGCGAGGGCCAGCAAACCGCACTGCTGGGCCAGTACCCGCCCGGCTCCACCTTTAAGATTGCAACCTCACTCGCCCTGCTCCGCCAGGGAAACACCCCGGACACCGCCCTGTCCTGCGCGGACGAAGTCAGCGTTGACGGACGAAAGTTCAACAACGCGAGCAGCTATCCGGCGGCGTTCGTGGGCAACATCCCTCTCCGTCAGGCCTTTGCACAGTCCTGCAACACCGCTTTCATCAATGCCCGGGACACCGTGCCCCAGGATGCACTGGCGGCTGCCGCCGCGGATCTGGGCATTGGGGTCCCCGCTTCCATGGGCGTGGAGGCCTTCTTCGGGTCCGTGCCTGAGAAGGCAGACGGCACAGCCCATGCCGCCTCCATGATCGGGCAGGGTGAAATCCTGGTTTCCCCGTTGACGCTGGCCATCGCCGCCGCCTCGGTGGGCAAGGGAGAACGGGTGACGCCTCGTCTGGTCACCCCGGCTGCAGCAACGGAGGCAGACGGCGGGGCAGCAACACCGTCTGCGACCGCCTCCCCCGAACCGACCGCCACAGCCGACGCGGGCTCACTCACCGCCACCGAGGCGGGCACGCTGCGCGAGCTCATGCGCGGGGTGGTCACCGACGGCGGCGCAAAGATGCTGCTGGACGTACCGGGTGAACCGGTGCTGGCCAAGACCGGCACCGCGGAGTTCGGCAGTGAGACGCCGCCGCGCACACACGCCTGGGTCGTTTCCCTGCAGGGCGACCTGGCAGTGGCGGTCTTCGTGGCCGAGGGCGAACTGGGCTCCACTTCCGGCGGACCGCTGATGAAGGCCTTCCTGGATGGCGCCGCCGGATAGTTTTAGCGGCCGTACTGCCCGTAGGCCGAGCCCGGACCGGATCCCTGGCCGGGACCGTACGCATCGTAAGGGACAGCCGAACCGTACGGCGTGATGCCCGCACGGCCCGTGGGAACAATAACTTTGCCCAGCGGCATCAGGGAAATCGGCACCATTTTGAGATTCGCAATGCCCAGCGGGATGCCAATGATGCTGAGGAACATCGGAATAGCCGTCATGATGTGCCCGGCGGCGATCCAGATTCCGGCCACCACCAGCCAGATCACGTTGCCCGCAGTGGAGAAAAGGCCCGGGGCGCCGCCGCGGTCCACCACCGTTCGTCCGAAGGGCCAGAACGCGTAAGCCGCGATCCGGAAAGAAGCAATGCCGAACGGGATGGTCACGATCAGCGCGCAGCACACGATGCCGGCCAGCACATAGCCCAGGGCCAGCCAAATGCCGCCGAACAAAAGCCAGATGATGTTCAGGATGAGGTTCATCGTCTCATTGTGGTGCACACTTCCGTGCGGCACCATGCTTCACGGCCGTGGCTGGCGGCGGTTCGGGCCGCTGCAACTAGACTGGGTGCATGTTGCCAATCAATGATGATGCCGGAACACCCGCCGCCAAGCCCGTGGAACTGACTGCCAACCAATGCTGGGATTACATCCGCAGCGCGGAGATCGGCCGGCTGGCCGTCATCACCGACGCGCATCCCGAGATTTTCCCGATCAACTTTGTCGTGGACCGCGGGTCCGTTGTTTTCCGGACCGCTGAAGGAACCAAGCTTCGGGCAGCCCTGGAAGGCAGCGCTGTCGCTTTCGAAGTGGACGGTTACGATGACACCCTCGGCTTCGCCTGGAGCGTTGTCCTGAAGGGATCCGCCGTACGACTGGAGTCCATCGAGGAAGTCCTCGCCTCGGATGAACTCCCCCTGTTCCCCTGGCAGTCCGGGGAAAAGAACCACTTCATGCGGATCGAGCCGGCAGAGACCAGCGGCCGCAGTTTCCGAATCAACAGCGCTGCCCGCAGGCATTACCTGCGCGGAGCCAATCCGCAGCCTTCGATCGAGTAAGAAACAGTTCAGCGAGTTAGGACACCGTGAGCAGTACAGCAGACATGGACAACACCGTCATTCGCTTTCCGGGGCTGGCCTCCGCCTCCTGGGGAAAGAACAACGGCCGGGTCAAGGAGCTCGCGGCAGGAGCGGGGTGGCGCCTGAGCATTGCGTCCATCGACAAGCCCGGCGCCTTCACCGCGTTCCCGGGAATGGACCGGATCACGGTGCCGGTGGAGGGAGAGCTGCTGGTCCTTTCCGTGGACGGTGTGGAACACGGCATGGAGAAATTCCGTCCTTTCCGGTACTCCGGCGACTCTGCGGCCGAGGCCGCTCTGCCCACCGGTCCGGTGACCGTCCTGAACACACTGGCGGACCGGAACACCACCGGTGCTGCGGTGATGGTGGCAGAGCTGTCCAAGAAGAACCCGCAGACCCTCGGCGAAGGCCAATTCCTGGTGCTGCTGCACGGAAACGCCACGGTCACCGCAGCGGACGGTTCCTCGGCAGCGCTGGAGCCGCTGGACGCCGTGGCCGGGGATGCGGAGCGTCCCGCGGTGCTGGGACGCGGGTTTGCCGCCGTCGTATCCTTTTACGAGCTGGACTAGGGCCGGAGCCCTTCAAAAGCCAAAAGGCGCCTGCTTCCCGAAGGAAGCAGGCGCCTTTTTGTGCTTTAGAGCTGAACCCTAGCGGGACCGGCGCTCATTGGAGGCCGGAGCCGTGGCACGGCGCGGGCCTGCGCCGCGGGCGGGACGGCCGGCACCGGAAGGTGCCTGTCCGCGTGTTCCGGCCGCGGGGCGGCCGGATGCTGCGCCCTCGCCTCCGGCACGCTGGCCGGTGGCCGGGCGGCGGTTGCGGCCCTGTGCGGTGGCAGCTGCAGCTGCTCCGCGGCGTCCGTCCTGGGTGCGCTGGGCGCGGGGTGCGTCGGGCGTGAAGTCGTTGCGGTCACGCTCGCTGCGGTCGGTGCGCTCAGCCGAAACGCGTCCGCGGCCGCCTGATCCGCCCCGGCCGCCGGCACGGGGTGCGGTGGTGGAACGGGCAGCGCGCTTGCGCTGGGCATTGGCGCCGGTGGAGCGGCCGCCGCCCTGCTGCGGGGACTTCGACGCCAGTTGGGCGGCGCGCACATGCGGCTCCACAACAGCGGCTCGGTCACCGATCAGCTTGGCGATGGACGGAGAATTGTGCGAAACCTTTTCAATGGAGACGTCAACGCCCGCAGCCTTCATCAGCTTGGACACTTCGCTCTTCTGCTCCGGCAGGGTCAGCGTGACGACGGTTCCGGAAGAACCGGCGCGTGCCGTACGGCCTGAACGGTGCAGGTATGCCTTGTGTTCCGTGGGCGGGTCGATGTGGACAACCAGCTCAACGTCATCCACATGCACGCCGCGGGCTGCGACGTCGGTGGCTACGAGTACGCGCACGTCACCGGAGGAGAATTCCGCCAGGTTCCGGTCGCGGGCGTTCTGGGACAGGTTGCCGTGCAGATCAACGGTGGGAATACCGCTGTCCGTCAGGAACTTGGCCATCTTGCGGGCGTGGTGCTTGGTTCGCATGAACATGATGCGCCGGCCGGAGCCTGAGGCCAGTTCCTTGACGAGCAGCTTCTTGGCCGTCTGGTCCTGGACCAGCAGCACGTGGTGGTCCATGGTGGACACCGCTGCCTGCGGCTCATCAACGGAGTGTGTCAGCGGGTTGGACAGGTAGCGGCGGACGATCTTGTCCACGCCGTTGTCCAGCGTCGCGGAGAACAGCATGCGCTGTCCCTTTTCAGGAGTGCGGTCCAGCAGGCGCTGCACAACCGGCAGGAATCCAAGATCAGCCATGTGGTCGGCTTCATCGAGCACAGTGATTTCAATGGATTCCAGGCTGATGACCTTCTGCTTCATCAGGTCTTCAAGCCGGCCGGGGCAGGCAATGACAATGTCAACGCCGGCCTTGAGTGCCTTTTCTTGGCGCTGCTGGGAGACGCCGCCGTAAATAACGGTGGTGGTCAGGCCCAGTTCCTTGGCGAGCGGCTCAATCACGTTGTTGATCTGTGTGGCCAGTTCGCGGGTAGGTGCCAGGACCAGCCCAAGCGGGCGGTTGGGCTTGCGGCGGTAAGCCGCTTCAGCCTCGGCCAGCCGGGTAACCAGCGGAAGTGAGAAAGCGAGGGTCTTGCCGGAGCCTGTGCGGCCACGGCCGAGCACGTCGCGGCCCTTAAGTGTGTCGGGAAGGGTTTCAACCTGAATCGGGAATGCTTCGTCAATTCCGGAAGCGGAGAGGGAGGAAACCAGAGCCTTGGGTACACCAAGGGCAGCAAAAGTAGTCATTAAAAGACAAGCAACTTTCGGTAAGTGGCCCCCAAAACCGTATGGCGCCGGGGGTTCGCCGAAGAAAAGTCAGACAGTGTCCAGTGGCTCGGCCGTAAGGGGCCGGCGGGACAAAAGAAAGCGTTCTATCGACGCAGGTTGCGCTGCTTACACACGCGCTTTGAGGCGCGGCAGTCACAACAACTTCGTCCAGTTTACCGGTTTGTTCCCAGTTTCCTAATCGGCGGCTCAGCGCAGGGCCTCGTAACCGTCCCACACCGGCCGGTTCCGGCCCGGCGGAGGGCTGCGAACGAGCCGCTGCGCAGCCGATAACATTAACAGTGATGACTACTGAACCAGCCCTGCCCGATGCCGGCTCCCTGAACGCTGAAGATCCGGCGGATGCCGGCGTGCCGGATGAAACCGGAGACGCCCGGCACTTCCGCTCGCCGGTCTCCTTTGTCCGCCGCGGATCCCGCCTCCAGGGCCGCCGCCAGCAGGCCTGGGACGAGCTGTCGGACCAGTTTGTCATTGACGTCCCCCGCGCCGAAGCGGACACCTCGGTGGATCCGGAGTACGTGTTCGACGCCGCCGCGGAGTTTGGGCGGTCCGCTCCCCTGGTGGTGGAAATCGGTTCCGGCTTGGGCGAAGCCGTCACGCACGCCGCAGAACAGAACCCGGACAAGAACTACCTCGCGGTGGAGGTTTACCTTCCCGGCCTGGCCCAGACCCTGCAGCGCATTGGCCAGAAGGAACTCACCAACGTCCGCGTGGTGCAAGCCAATGCTCCCGAGGTCCTGACCACCATGCTTCCGGCCGGTTCAGTGGACGAGGTCTGGGTCTTCTTCCCCGACCCCTGGCACAAGACCCGCCACCATAAGCGCCGCATGGTCAAGGACGAGTTCGCCGAACTGGTGGCCCGCGTCCTGGTGCCCGGCGGCATTTGGCGCCTGGCGACCGACTGGTCCGACTACGCGGTCCAGATGCGTGAAGTACTGGACGCTTCGGCCCGGTTTGAAAACCTGCACGACGGCGAGCGCGCCGGCGAAGACAGCCCGCTGACGCGCGTCAACCGGGAGGGGCTGGAAAAGAAGGCGCCGGTGAACGACGTCGACACCCGGGGCGGGTGGGCGCCGCGCTTTGACGGCCGCACCCTGACCAGTTTCGAGAACAAAGCCCACCAGGCCGGGCGCCTGATCTTCGACCTCACCTACCGCAAGGCATGATTCCCATGACAGAACCCAATGATGCCCGCGTCGGCCTCTACATAGACTTCGACAACATTGTCATCTCGCGATACCAGCAGCTGCACGGCCGCAATGCCTTCCAGCGCGACGGCATCCGCAACTTCGACAAGTTCAGCCGCGACGCGGATCCCGAGATTGCAGCCAAGCTGACCGCGGCAACCGTCGATTTCAACGCCATTATCGACTTCGCCGCATCCTTCGGCACGCTCGTCGTCAACCGCGCCTATGCCGACTGGTCCGTTCCGGTCAATGCCAGCTACCAGCGCCAGCTCATGTCCCGCGCGGTGGACCTGACCCAGCTGTTCACCACCACCACGAGGGGCACCAAAAACGGTGCGGACATCCGCCTTGCCGTCGACGTGGTGGAGGACCTCTTCCGCCTGCCGGACCTCACGCACGTCATTATCGTGGCCGGAGACTCCGACTACATCGCACTGGCGCAGAAGTCCAAGCGGCTCGGCCGCTTTGTGGTGGGCATCGGCGTTGCCGGATCCACCAGCACGTCTCTCGCCGCAGCATGTGATGAATTCGAGGACTACGATTCACTGCCGGGCATCGACAAGGGTGCTGCGGCCGCTGCCGCAGCGGACCGCCCCGCAGCAGGCGGGAAGCTTCCCCAGCCTGCGGAAATCCAGCCCGAGCCGGTCTCCGGCAAGACCCGGATTCTCACCACGATCCCCATGTTCTCCG
This sequence comes from Arthrobacter sp. TJ-58, assembly GCF_058269295.1. Classification (NCBI taxonomy): domain Bacteria; kingdom Bacillati; phylum Actinomycetota; class Actinomycetes; order Micrococcales; family Micrococcaceae; genus Arthrobacter; species Arthrobacter sp. TJ-58. The sequence goes on along the minus strand of NZ_JBZCNM010000002.1, from coordinate 164,370 downwards.
ACGCCGGTGACATCCAGCTCGACGAGCCGGAGGAACCCGAGGACATCGATCCGCAGACCATCGCCACGGAACTGCTCCTCCGGGCACTGCAGATCGGCCACGCCAAGGGCGATGCTGACGAGTGGCTCAATACCGGCACCATCAAGAACCAGATGCGCCGGATGGATCCCTCCTTCAACGAGAAGCCGCTCGGTTACCGGTCCTTCACGGACTTCCTCGCCTCGCACAGCGATCTGGTGGAGCTGGAGGAAAGCGGACCGCAGCGCCTCATCCGCCTGCGGCCGGACGCGGATACTCCAAAGCGCTGATTATCGGCTCCTGCACCCTTGCGCATCTGCGCATCGGAGACTTCGGGCAGGCGTTGTTTGCCATGGCGGCAAAAAGACTTTGCCGGCGGCATATCCCCGATGCATGCTTCAGTAATGGAACACAGAAATCATCACGCCGCGGACTCCGCCGAACCGGTTGAGCCCGGCATGACCCCGCCGCAGACGCCGGAAGCAATCAGGTCCTTCTGGGACCAGCGCTACACCGAAAAGCCCGCGCTCTGGAGCGGACAGCCCAACGCCGTCCTGGTGGGCGAGGCGAGCGGGATGCAGCCCGGCAGGGTATTGGACGTTGGCTGCGGGGAGGGCGCCGACGCCGTGTGGCTGGCGGAGCAGGGCTGGGACGTCACGGCACTGGAGGTCTCCCGGGTGGCCCTCGACCGGGCCGCCCGGCAGGCCGGGCAGCGGGGCGTTACTGTCCGGTGGCTGCACGCCGGCCTGGTGGAGGCGGCCCTTCCGCCGGCCTCCTTTGACCTGGTATCGGCTCAGTATCCGGCGCTGCTGCGCACCGGGACAAACGCAGCCGAAAGAGCCCTCCTAAATGCCGTGGCTCCCGGAGGCGTGCTCCTCATGGTGCACCATCCGCTGCCCACACCTGAGGAAGCTCAAAAGCACGGTGTTGATCTCCGCGACTACGTGGGCCTTAGGGACGTGGCGGACCTGCTCGACGGCAACTGGCGCATCGAGCTGGACGAGACCCGCCCCCGGCATGTGTCCACCGGAGCGGGCTCCCACCACACCGAGGACGTGATCCTGCGGGCGCGCCGCCTGAGCTGAGCAACAGCCTCCGTTGAGCAACAGCCTCCGTTGATTAGCGGCCCCCTTCATCGCCCCAGGGAACCTTGACAGGCCGGACGGGCGGTCGACAGCATGAAGGAACCGTGACTTCCATTCCCAGTTCCGCAACTCGGCCGGCCGGCTCCGCCGGCACCTCAGAGGTGTTGGCAGCTGCGCGGTCCGTCACTAAAAGCTATGCCGGGAAGCCTGCCCTGCGCGGGGTCAGCCTGGACATCCGGGCCGGAGAAGCTCTGGGACTGCTCGGCCCCAACGGCGCAGGAAAGTCCACCCTGCTGAACCTGCTGAGCGGGATCCGCACCCCGGAAGCCGGAACGGTGGAGCTCTTTGGCCGCAATCCCCGTGAGCCTGCCGCGCGGCGGCAGCTCGGAACAACACCCCAGGCAACGTCGGTGCCGCCCACGCTGCGGGTACGGGAAACCGTGGACTTTGTTGCTGCCCACTATGAACATCCGGTACCGGCGCCTCAACTGCTGGCCGAATTCGGGCTCACACATATTGCCGATAAACAGTGCGGCGGGCTCTCGGGCGGCCAGCAGCGCCGGCTGCTGGTGGCACTTGCGTTGGTGGGCCGGCCACGGCTGGTCATCCTGGACGAACCCACCACCGGGCTGGATGTCGAGGCACGCGAAAATCTCTGGGAGCGGCTGGGCCAGTACCGGCGGGACGGCGGCACACTGCTGGTGACCAGCCATTACCTGGAAGAGATCCAGGCCCTCTCCGGAAGGGTGACGGTTCTGAACAACGGAGAGGTGGTTGCTGACGGAACCGTGGACCAGATCCGCAGCCGGGTCTCCGTCAGCAGGGTGTCCTTCCACACCGACCGTCCGCCGTCGTGGTTTGAATCCCTGCCTGAAAGCGCAGGGGCCACCGCCGGGGCGGACGGCTCAGTGACGGTCCTGAGCCGGGACTCGGATGCAACGGTACGGCGCCTGGTCCGTGACAACGTTCCGTTTTCCCGGCTGGAGGTCCACACGGCCAGCCTCGAAGAGGCATTCCTGTCCCTGACGCATCTGGGTGCCGGCATGCAGGAACCCGCTGCCGAGGAGAAGCCATGAGTACGGCCGCTTTAATCCGCGCTCACACCAAGGCTCAGGTGCTGGAACAGCTGCGCATCCCGATTTCCGTCATCTCGTCGACGCTTTTCCCCACTCTGGCCCTGGTCTTCTTTGTCCTTCCGCAGCAGGCAGTGACGTCCAACCCCGTGGCCTCACTGATCGCCGTCGCGCAGCTGGCGCTCTTTGGCGTGATGAGTTCGTTCCTGTTCAACTACGGCATCGGTGTTGCCGAGGACCGCGCCAATCCGTGGAGCAGCTACGTGCGGACGCTGCCGGCCGGCGCGGTCCCGCCAACTGCGGCCCGGGCACTGACGGCCATGCTGTTCGCGTTCTTTTCCCTGATCCCCGTGATGCTGGTGGGCATGCTCACCACGTCGGCGCTGGACGCCTTCAGGTCAGGCGCGCTGTCCTGGTGGCGGGTGCCGGCTGCCATGCTCGCGTGGCTCGCCTGCGGGCTGCCGTTCCTGTTTTTGGGCCTGCTGATCGGCTACCTGTGCACCTCGAAGGTCGCAATCGCCGTGACCCAGGTGGTCTTCTTTCCGCTCGCTTTTGCCGGCGGGCTGATGCTGCCTCCGGAGCTGTTCAGTTCCGGGCTGAACAGTTTTTCCCTGTTCCTGCCCACCCGGGCTGCCCGCGACCTTTCAGTGGCGGTCTTTGCCGGTCAGCCGCTGAGCGCGGCGGCAATCCCCTGCCTCGTCGCCTGGACGCTGGTGCTGGGAGCCCTGGCTGTGTGGGCCAACCGGCGGGACCAGGGTCGGCGTTTCCGTTAGGCGCCGGGACCTGCCGTATCCGTGCCTAGAGCGATTGCACGTAGCCGTCGTCGGCGTAGTCCATGGCATCCTGCTTGCCGGCCGGAAGCGCCCGCAGCCTGCCGCGCCGCTGCACCAGGGAGGCCAGGCTCAGCTGGGTCCCGAACGGCCTCGACGCCGGCGGACGCTGTCCGCGGGTCAGGGTCACGACGTCGCCGGCCAGACCTGCGGCGAACACCCGGCTGCGGTCGGGAGTGCGCTGCTGGACCGCGTCCAGCTCGGCAGAGAGTTCATCAATCCGGGCGCGGAGCCCTGACACCTGGTTTTCCAGCTGCATGATGCGCTTGATGCCCTCCAGCGAGACACCCTCCTGGGACAGGCGCTGAACCTCGCGCAGCATGTCGATGTCATGCTGCGAATAGCGCCGGGACCTCCCGGGAGCGCGGCTCGGACAGACAATGCCCAGCCGGTCATACTGCCGCAGTGTCTGCGGATGCATGTCAGCCAGTTCTGCGGCAACGGAGATCACAAAGATAGGCGCGTTGACGTCTATTCCCATTGTTCCTCCTTGACAGCTGTTGAAGTAGTAACCATAGCCCGGTTCCGCTCCCGCGGCACGGGAAACCGGACCTCGAATTCGTCAGCTACAGGCGGGCCTTGGATGCCAGTCCGGCGCGGGGATCCTCGCCCTTGGTGGCATCGGCAAAAGCCTCAACCGCAGCCTTCGCTTCCTTATTGAGATGTGACGGAACGGCGACGTCGACCGTCACCAGGAGATCGCCGTTGCCTTTGGACGTCTGCACGCCGCGTCCCTTGACCCGCAGGGTGCGCCCCGACGGCGTACCGGCAGGAACCTTCAGCTTCACGGTCTCCGAGGTCAGTGTCGGCACCTCGATGGTGGCGCCGAGTGCGGCCTCGGGGAAGCTGACCGGAACATGGATGCGGATGTTGTTGCCGTCCCGGACAAAGAAATCATGCGGGGTGACGTTTACGGTGACCATCAGGTCGCCGTTGCCTGCGGCACCGGGCTGGCCCTTGCCGCGGACCCGGATCTTCTGGCCGTCCTTGACTCCGGCAGGCACCCGGACTTCCACCACTTCACCGCTGGGTTCCCGCAGCCCGATGACGGTGCCGTTAATGGACCCGGCAAAGGAGATGGTGGTGCTGGCCGTGCGGTCGGCGCCCTTCTGCGGCGGAGCGGAACCAAACCCGCCGCCGAAGCCTCCGCCGCCAAACAGGTCGGCGAACTCCGGCGGAATGTTGCTGCCGCCGGTGCTGTAGCTGGTGCGGCGGCCGCCTCCGGGACGCGCTCCCTGACCAAACAGTCCGCCAAAGAGATCCTCGAAGCCGGCTCCTCCTGCGGGGCCTGCGCCGCCGGGGCCGCCCGCGGAGAACCGTGCACCGCTGCCCATCGCGCGGATGGCGTCATACTGCTGGCGCTCCTCGGCGTCCGAAAGCACCGAGTACGCTTCCGAAAGATCCTTGAACATCCGCTCGGCCGAGGGATCGTCCTGGTTCTGGTCCGGGTGATACTTGCGCGCCAGCTTCCGATACGCCTTCTTGATATCGGCTTCCGACGCGTCCTTGGGAACGCCCAGAATCTTGTAAAAATCCTTATCGACCCAATCCTGACTAGCCAATTGGCGTCCCCTTCCTCGGTTTTACTGCTCCCGCCCGCAACCCGCGGGTTGCGGTCCGGACATGCACTGCTGAATGAGAAGTACCCGGGGCCGCCGTGAGACGGCCCCGGGTACCTGTTTCCTACTGCTCCGGAACGGAGACGATAACCTGCGCCGCCCGCAGGACCCTGTCGTTGGCCTTGTAGCCGGCCCGCAGAATCTGGGTCACAGTATCGAACTGCACGTCCGCGCTTTGCTGCTGAATCAACGCTTCGTGGATGTTCGGGTCAAATTCAACCCCCACCTCGTCAATCCGGGTCAGCCCGTAAGACTTCAGCGTGTTTTCCAGTTTGTTGGCGATTGAGGCAAACGGCCCCTCCACCAAGTCACCGTGCTGGCGTGCTGCGTCGATGTCATCCAGGACCGGCATCACGGAGTTCATTACTCCAATGACTGCCATTTCCCGGGCGACGTCGCGGTCACGCTCCACCCGCTTGCGGTAGTTGACGTATTCCGCCTGGAGCCGCAGCAGGTCATTGCGCAGTTCCACGGCCTCCGGTGATCCGGCAGCGGAGGGCTGCGGCGGAACATCGGCGCTGTTGAGGATCTGCTCGGCCTGCGCCAGGGCGTCGCCGTCGGCGCCGCCCTCAGGCTGCGGTGTTTCCTCGGATGCCGCCGACGCAGGGTCCGCCGCTTCGGAGTCCGCCGGCACCTGGCCGGCGGCTTCCTGCTCTTCGCCGTTCGGCTTGTCGTTGGGGAACTCGTTACCAGCCGTCATGATTACTTCTTGTCTTCGTCGTCGACAACCTCGGCGTCAACGATGTCCTCGTCGCCGGCGGAGGATCCGCCGGCTGCGCCCGCGTCACCGGCACCGGCACCGCCTGCGGCACCTGCAGCGCCTTCAGACTGGGCCTGAGCGTAAATGGCTTCGCCCAGCTTGGTCTGCGAGGACTGCAGCTTCTCGAACGCCGACTTTACTTCGTCGTCGTTCTCGGTGCCTTCGAGTGCCTTCTTCAGCGCGTCAACATCGCCCTTGACCTCGGTCTTGACGTCTTCGGGCAGCTTGTCGTCGTTGTCCGTGAGGAGCTTGTCCACGGAGTAGGCCAGCTGCTCGGCGGAGTTGCGGACGTCCGCAGCCTCGCGGCGCTTCTTGTCCTCCGCTGCGTGCTCTTCGGCTTCGCGGACCATGCGGTCGATGTCTTCCTTGGAGAGGGAAGAACCGCCCGTGATGGTCATGGACTGCTCGGCGCCGGTGCCCTTGTCCTTGGCGGACACGTGCACAATGCCGTTGGCATCGATGTCGAAGGTGACCTCAACCTGCGGGACGCCGCGAGGAGCCGGAGCAATGCCGGTCAGCTCGAAGGTGCCCAGCGGCTTGTTGTCGCGGGTGAACTCGCGCTCACCCTGGAAGACCTGAATGGCCACGGACGGCTGGTTGTCATCCGCCGTGGTGAAGGTCTCGCTGCGCTTGGTGGGGATGGCCGTGTTGCGCTCGATCAGCTTGGTCATCACACCGCCCTTGGTTTCGATGCCCAGGGACAGCGGGGTGACGTCGATCAGCAGAACGTCCTTGCGCTCACCCTTCAGCACACCGGCCTGCAGGGCGGCGCCAACGGCCACAACCTCATCCGGGTTCACGCCCTTGTTGGGCTCCTGGCCGCCGGCCAGTTCCTTCACCAGTTCGGACACGGCCGGCATACGGGTGGAACCGCCAACGAGGATGATGTGGTCGATGTCCGCAACCTTGATGCCGGCTTCGGAGATGACGTCCTTGAACGGCTTCTTGGTGCGGTCCAGCAGGTCCTTGGTCAGGTCCTGGAACTTGGCACGGGAAAGGTGCTCATCCAGGTGGACCGGGCCTTCGGGGGTGACCGAGAGGTACTGCAGGGAGATGTTGGTGGAAGTCGCGGAGGAGAGTTCCTTCTTGGCCTGCTCGGCAGCTTCCTTCAGGCGCTGCAGGGCGATCTTGTCCTTGGACAGGTCAGCACCCTTGGCCTTGGCCTGGCTCAGCAGGTAATCCACAATGCGCTGGTCCCAGTCGTCGCCGCCGAGGCGGTTGTCACCGGCGGTGGCGCGCACCTGGATGGTGGAGAAGCCGTCTTCATCCTTGCCGACTTCGAGCAGGGAGACGTCGAAGGTTCCGCCGCCGAGGTCGAAGACCAGGATGAGTTCGTCTTCCTTGCCCTTGTCCAGTCCGTAGGCCAGAGCTGCGGCGGTGGGCTCGTTGACAATGCGCAGGACGTTCAGGCCGGCAATCTCGCCGGCTTCCTTGGTGGCCTGGCGCTCGGCGTCGTTGAAGTACGCGGGGACGGTGATCACGGCGTCCGTGACCTTCTCACCCAGGTACGATTCGGCGTCGGACTTCAGCTTCTGCAGGATGCGTGCGGAGATTTCCTGGGCGGTGTACTTCTTGCCGTCAATGTCCACGTTCCAGTCGGTGCCCATGTGGCGCTTGACGGAGGAAATGGTGCGGTCAATGTTGTTCACGGCCTGGCGCTTGGCGATTTCGCCTACCAGGACCTCGCCGGACTTGGCGAAAGCAACAACCGAAGGGGTGGTGCGGCCGCCCTCTGCGTTGGCGATAACCGTGGGCTCGCCGCCTTCCAGGACAGAGACAACCGAGTTCGTGGTTCCAAGGTCAATACCTACTGCACGTGACATATTTGCTTCCTCTTTCCGTGGCAAACTGCGCCGGGAGGGCCAGGCACTCCCGCAGCGCGTCTTGAGCGTTCTGCACTCAACTTTACTCAGGACGCGTTCTTTGTCAACAAAGTTGAGTCGAACCGACTCAACTTCTGAGAGGTGGCCCGGACAGCTGAACAGCTCCGGGCCGTGAGAACAGCAGATAAGCCAGCAGGGCCAGCCCCCAGAGCAGGAACAGCGGATCCCACAGCCAGGCGTGTCCGGCCATCGCCGGGAAGTTGTATCCGCCGGCGGGCACAATCCATCCCGCGAGCACCAGGTTGCTGACCACGGTGTTGGCACCGCCGTAGAGCACCAGGAGTACTGCGCCTGACCAGCTCAGACGCCGCCACAGCTTTTCCCGGCCCAGCCGCCCGTACTCAACAGCCACCGGAATCACGGCGGCCGCCGCCTTGGCGAGGACAACCAGCCCCAGGCCGAGCCCGGTAAGCAGCGGTGAAGCCGAGGAGATCCGCACGGCCTCCGTGCCCACGGTGTCCAGCAGCCAGTGCCCGCCAAGCGCCCAGTAACCGCTGAACAAGGCATGCACCAGACCCGCTGCGCACGCCGTCCACACGCACACGCGCTGCGTACGCTCCCGCGATGCCTCCATCTCAGCCCTCCGGCCGAAGCCCCCGGGGCGTCAGCCCAGAGACCATCGTCCCGAACGGGAAAGCCCCGGCACAAGGGTCCCCGGGAATCTCCGGCCGCAGACACACGCAGCAATCTCCCGGCAATACGCCATCCGGTCCGCGTATTCTCCTCCTATGGCTCCGGAACAGTATTCGCACGGCCACCACTCCAGCGTGGTGGGGGCCCATGCGGTCCGCACGGCCGCCGACTCGGCAGCGTATCTGCTCCCCTACCTTGAGCCGGGCATGGCCCTGCTGGATGTGGGCTGCGGCCCGGGCAGCATCACCGCGGACCTGGCCAACCTGCTGGACCCGGGAACGGTCATCGGGCTGGACCAGTCCGAAGACGTGGTTGCGCAGGCCCGGAAGCTCACTGCATCCCGGGGTCTGGCGAACGTGGAGTTTGCGGCAGGCAACGTGTATGACCTGGATTTTCCCGACGCGGCGTTCGATGTCGTTCACGCCCACCAGGTCCTCCAGCACCTCGCCGATCCCGTGGCCGCGCTGCGCGAAATGCGGCGGGTCACCCGGCCCGGCGGAATTGTGGCCATCCGGGACGCGGATTTCCACGGGATGAGCTGGTACCCGGAACTTCCGGAGCTCTCCGAATGGATGGACGTCTATCAGCGCATAGCCCGCGGCAATGCCGCCCAGCCCGACGCCGGCCGCCGCCTGGTCTCGTGGACCCTCGAGGCAGGTTTCACCGAATTTGTTCCGTCCGCCTCCAACTGGCTGTACGCCACCGAGGACCGGCGCACCTGGTTCGGTGAAGGATGGGCGGAGCGCGTGCTGCACTCGGCGTTTGCTGATCAAGCGCTGGACCGGGAACTCACGGACAGGGCCGGACTTGAACGGATGGCGGCCGGCTGGCGGCGCTGGGCCTCGGCAGCGGACGGATGGTTCCTGCTCCCCTCCGGGGAAATTATCGCCTGGGCCTGACCATCCGGGCGCCCGCAGCCGGTCCGGGGCAGGTGCGGCGCTGGGTAGGCTTGGGGAATGTACCGAATCATCACGGTCTGCACCGGAAATATCTGCCGCTCCCCCATGGCCCAGTTCTGTCTGGCCCGCGCCTTTGAAGAAGCCGGGCTCGGGTCCGAAGTCTCGGTGGATTCCGCCGGAGTCACCGCCTGGGAAGCAGGCAACCCCATGGACCCCCGTGCCGTGGAGGAACTCCTGTCCCACGGCTATGACGCAGAGCGGGCGCGCCGTTTTCGCGCCCGCGAGTTCGAGGAGGAGTGGTTCGAGGACCGTGACCTGGTGCTGGCCATGGACTTTGGGCACCTTCGCCGGCTCCGGGAGCTGGCCGCCGATCGCCCGGACCGCGATAAAATCCGGCTGATCCGCAGCTTCGATCCCGCCTCGGCGGCTCTTCCCCCGGAGGAACAGGGCATCGAAGATCCCTGGTACGGGGACATGACGGACTTTGATTCCTCCTACGCCATGATCCAGGCGTCCCTGCCCGGCGTGGTGCAGCATGTCCGGACAGCCCTTGAGGCTGCCTCCGGGCAATCGTGACGTTTTTCCAGGCGGCGGCCGCCACCACGGCCGCTTCCCTGACGCTGCCCGTCCTCATCGCCGTCGACGGCTTTTCCGGTGCCGGGAAAACCACGCTCGCCACAGAACTGGCAGCGGCATTGCGTGCCCACCACACCGTTTCCCTGTTCCATCTCGAGGATGTTTACCCCGGTTGGGACGGACTCGCGGACGGAATCACCTATTTCAGTGAGCATGTGGCCGCTCCCCTGGCCGCGGGACGCACGGCCCACTGGCAGCAGTGGGACTGGGTGGCCGGCCGCTACGGAGAGCAGCGCACAACCGAACCGGCGGAGATCGTCATTTTTGAGGGCGTCGGGTCCTCCGCAGCTGCAGTGCGCCACCTGCTCGACGCCGCCGTATGGGTTGCTGCGCCCGCAGGACTGCGCCGCGAACAGGCACTGGCACGCGACGGTGACACCTATGCCCCGCACTGGGAAAGGTGGGCTGCGCAGGAACGGTCCTGGGCGTCGGACGATCCGGCGCCGGGCCGCGCGGACATCACGGTTGACCGGCAGCACGCCTCCGGAACTCCGCGGGCCGCCGCAGGTTACGTCCTGCGTGCCCTCGGCGGGTTCGCGCTGCCCAGACTCCAGCCGACCTGGGCCGGACGCAACGCCGCGGGCGCTGAAACCGTCCGGGTGGAACGGCTGGATACCTGGGTGGATCCCGAGCAGCTGTTCGGGGAACTTTTTGGTTCGGCTTCCCGCTCTGTGTGGCTGGACAGCTCCAGTGCGGGCGCGGAGTTCGAGGCGCCTGGGTTCGAGGCGCCGGGGCCACGGAACGCAGCGTCCGGCGCCGCCCATATTGCCTCCCGCAGCCGCTTCAGCATCATGGCGGACGACGGCGGCCCGCTGGGCAGGTACGCGGAGCACCGCAACGCAGTCACCACCGTTGTTTCGGGGCCGGTGACCCTTTCCCGTCCCGGCGCCTTCTTTCCGTGGCTCGATTCGGTCTGGGGCTCGGCCCGGGCGACGGTCCCGGCGGACTATCCCTGCGGCTTTGCCCTGGGTTGGCTCGGGTTCCTGGGGTACGGACTCAAGCGCGAAACCGGCGGAACACAAAATCCTGCCGGCCCCGGAGCCGATGCCCGTCCCGAGGCTGCGCCTGATGCTGCCTTGATTTTCGCGGGCCGGGCAGTGGTGCTGGACCATGAGCAGCGGTGCCTCTACGTCTTAGCCCTGACGGACGACGGATCCGGCAGCGGTTCCGTCGGAGACGAAGCCGGCGGCGAATGGACCGACCGGGTCCGGAAGGCAGCGCAAAGTGCTGCCGCCGCCCGGCCCGGAGCATCCCCGGGTGCGGTGCCCGTCGGCCTGCAGTTCTCCGTCCGGGATCACCGGAGCTCCTACCTGGCCAAGGTTCGCTCCGCCCAAACGGAAATCAGCGACGGAAACTCGTACGAGGTATGCCTGACCACCGCCCTGACCGCCCGGCTTAGCGCGCCCCTGGCAGCACCAGACATCTTGGCCGTGTACCGGGAACTTCGGCAGCGCAATCCGGCTCCGTTCGCATCGCTGCTGCGTTTTGGCGGCTATGCCCTGGCAGGCACCTCACCGGAGCGCTTCCTGTCCTTCACCGGAGCCGGTGCGCTGCGGGCCGAACCGATCAAGGGGACTCGGCCGCGCGGAGCCACGGAGCGGGAAGACCGGGCGCTGGAAGCTGATCTGGTCTCTTCATCCAAGGACCGTGCGGAAAACATCATGATTGTGGACCTGCTGCGAAACGACCTCTCCCGCTTCGCCGTTCCGGGGTCCGTCACCGTTCCCCGGCTCTGCGCGGTGGAAAGCTACGCCACAGTCCACCAGCTGGTGAGCACGGTGGACGCCCAGCTGCTCCCCGGAGCCTCCCGCGCCGAAGCCGTTGCCGCTGCCTTTCCACCCGGATCAATGACCGGTGCACCAAAAATCAGCACCATGGAAATTCTGGACCGGCTGGAGGGGGCTCCGCGCGGCGCCTATTCCGGCGCCGTCGGCTGGTTTTCCCTCACCGGCGCGGCGGACCTGTCCGTGGTGATCCGGACCCTGGAGATCCGGGATTCCTCCCTGACTTTGGGCGTGGGCGGAGCGGTCACGGCGGATTCGGATCCGGCAGCGGAATGGGACGAGGTCCGGGCAAAGGCCTTTGGTGTGCTGAGCGCGCTGGGGGCGGCGTTTCCGCAGTAGCCGGGCGGACTACTGCAGGGTGGCTGTCAGCCGGCAGACATTGTCGATGTAGCGCTGCCAGACGGGCCGCCCGATCCATTCGGACAGCAGGAGTTCCCGGGACAGGGAGCGGTAGGTGTCTTCGATGCGCCGCATGTTCTCCACGATGTCCCCGTCGAACATCATGACGGACACTTCCAGGTTCAGGGAGAAGGACCTCATATCCATGTTCGAGGAGCCCAGGACGGCCACCTCGTTGTCAATGGTGAAGTGCTTGGCGTGCAGGACCAGGGGTTTGGGATAGAGGTAGATCCGGATACCGGCACGCAGCAGGGCCTCATAGTAGGAACGCTGGGCGTGGTCCACCAGGAACTGGTCGCCGCGCTCGGACACGAACAGTTCCACCTGCACGCCGCGCTGGGCGGCGGTGGTAATGGCGTACAGCAGCGAATCGTCCGGGACAAAGTACGGGCTGGTAATGGAAATGCGGTCCGACGCTGAATAGATCAGGGACGTGAACAGCCGCAGGTTGTTTTCCGTGCTGAACCCGGGGCCGCTCGGAACCACCTGGCAGGTCACATCGCCGGGCTTGGTCTCCCACTCGTACAGGCTCAGTTCCCGTTCCAGGTTTTCATCTGTTTCGGCGTTCCAGTCGGTGGCAAAGACGACGTTGATCTCATCCACCACCGGTCCTTCAAGGCGGGCCATCAGCTCCACCCATTTGCGGCCAATCTTCTGGTTGTGCGGCTTGCGGTAGGAGGGCTCCACCAGGTTTTGCGACCCGGTGTAGGCCACCCTTCCGTCCACCACCAGGATTTTGCGGTGGTTGCGCAGGTCCGGCCGGCGCCACTGGCCGCGGGCCGGCAGGACGGGCAGCATGCGACGCCACTGGATTTCCGAGCTGCGCAGTTCCTTCAGCAGACTGCGGTACCCGTGCACCCGAAGCGTGCCGATGTGGTCGAACAACAGACGCACCCGCACTCCACGGGCCGCGGCCTCCTTGAGGGCCGCAAAGAACTCCCGGGTCACGTCGTCGTAGCTCATGATGTAGAACTCAACGTGCACGTACTTCCGCGCCCCGCGCACCACTTCGGTCATCTCACGGATGGACTCGTTGTAGTCCCGCTGCAGATGTACTTCGTTGCCGTCGAGGCTGGGAAAAGAGCCCAGCCGCCGGTTCAGTTCCGTGGCCGAGACCACCCATTCGGGCCCGGAATACGTGCTGCCTTCGGCCTCCAGCTCCCGGGTGTTCTCACGGACTGCACGGTTGATTTGCGCCTGGCGTTTCACCCGGTGCTGAGACAACCGGAAGTTACCGAAGAGCAGGAAGAGAATGATGCCCGGAAGCGGCAGAAAAAAGATGCACAGGAGCCAAGCCATGGCGGTAGTGGGCCGACGGTTCCCCGGCACCACTCCCAGCGACACAACGCGGATGACATAATCCAGCACGGTCAATACCGTGGCAATCCACACGGGGAGCGCTGATCCCGTTAAAGCCACCCACACACGACGCTCCTATCAGCAGATTTGTCCTTCCTTAGACTAGTCTGCCGGGACGGCAAACTAGTCTGGGTCCATGACTGTATTGGTATTCCTGGACCCAGAATTCCCCGAAGGCCGGCTGGCGGAGGCAGATGTTCCGCAGCTCAGGGCCACTGACCTCGGCGCCACGCGCGGCGACGGCATCTTTGAATCGATGCTCGCAGTGGACGGAGCCGCCCGCAAAATGGACGCGCATCTGGACCGGATGGCCTCCTCGGCGCAGGCGCTGGACCTCGTTGTGCCGGAGCGGGAAACCTGGGAACGAGCCGTTGCCACTGCCCTGACGGAGCTGACAATCCGGGAGGGAAACGGCGAGGCAGTGGTGAAACTGCTGCTGACGCGCGGCGTGGAAGGAGCGGATTCCCCCACTGCCTGGGTGGCGGCCACCCCCGTTCCGGCCGGAGCCCGGGAGCGCACGGCCGACGGATTGGCGGTCCTGCTGCTGGACCGCGGCTATGACAGCACCCTTGCCGACCGGGCGCCGTGGCTGCTGCTGGGCGCCAAGACCCTGTCCTACGCCGTCAACATGGCTGCCCTGCGGTATGCGAAAGCCAACGGCGCTGACGACGTCATCTTCACCTCCTCGGACGGCAAGGTCCTGGAGGGGCCCACCTCCAGTGTGATCCTGGCGGTGGAAGAAGACGGGCAGAAAATGCTGCTGACGCCCGAGCTGGAGAGCGGGATCCTTCCCGGCACCACGCAGCGCGCGCTCTTTGATGCGGCCGAGGCGGCAGGCTGGGCCCGGGGCTACGGCCCGCTGGAGCCGGTCCACCTGATGGAGGCCGACGCCGTGTGGCTGGTTTCCAGCATCCGGCTGCTGGCCCCGGTTACCTCCATTGACGGCACCCCGATCGGTTCGTCCCCTGCCCTGACGGAAGAGCTGACGGCGCTGCTGCGCGGCGCACTATAACCGGGCACGGCTGGGGCCTAGCTGAGGATGAAGTTGAAGCTCCCGGCCGCAACCGCCGCCGTCAGCGCCCCGGCTGCCAGCACCACTCCGTAAAGCGTGACCCAGGCGTCCAAACCGGTAAACACCGAGGTCCGGGCCCAGGTCCTGCCGCCGCTGCCAAAGCCGCGGGCTTCCATGGCCGAAGCCAGGCGGGTGGCGCGGCGCACGGCCTGGACCAGCAGGGCAACCGCCTGGCCGAAGAAGGACCGGATGCGTGTCAGGAGGCCGGAATCGGCGCCCACTCCGCGTGCATGCCGGGCCATGCCCAGGGACTGCCATTCCGAGACCAGCAGCCCCACCAGCCTCATGCCGGCCAGTGCCCCAAGCACAAACCGGTGCGGCAGATGCAGTTTTTGCGCCAGGGCGTCGGCCAGATCGGTGGGGTCGGTGGAAGCGAGCAGATAGATCCCGGGCAGCGCGATTGCCAGGCCCCGCAGCCCGATCGCGATGCCGGCGGCCACCGAATCGGAGGTGAAGAGGACGGGGCCGGCATCCAGCAGCACGGTGCCGGTCTTTTCCGCCAGCAGGGCCGTGCCCCAGGCGCCCACCAGCGCGCCGATGAGCAGCGGCCAGATGCGTTTGAGCAGGGTGAGCGGCGCAATCCGCAGCAGCGGAAGCAGGAGAAGTTCCCCGGCCAGGATGATGGTTGAACTGACCCAGTCAACGCTGACCAGCACGGCGAGCGTCACCGCCAGGGCGGCAGCCAGCTTGGAAAGCGGGTTGGCTCGTTCCAGCAGCGTTCCGGCGGGACGGCGGGAGGGATTGCGCAGATCCGCATGCGCCGCGACGGAATGTATGCCTGTTTCCGGCGCACCTGTGTCCGCAGCCCTCATGGACGCATCCCCCTTCCTGCGCGGCTCTTTCCTGCCCGGGCTTGCTCCACGGTTGCAGCGGTGCCGTCCTGTACGTGCAGCACGTCTCCGCCCAGGGCGGCCAGGAAATCCGCGTCATGCGTTACCGAAACCACCGAGCGGCCCTCGGCCAGCAGAGCGCGGAGCAGATTCACGAGTTCAGCCCAGGTATTGGCGTCCTGTCCGAAGGTGGGCTCATCAAGGAGCAGGATGTCCGGTTCGGTGGCGATCATGGTGGCCACCGAAAGACGGCGCTTTTCGCCGCCCGAGAGCGTGAACGGGTTGGCGTCCAGCAGGGCGGTAAGCCGCAGCCGGCCGGCCAGGGTTTCCACGAGTTCCTCGATCGCGGCTTCCGGCATTCCGGCGCGGCGGGGTCCGAATGCCAGTTCACCGCGGACGGTGCCGGTCAGGAACTGATGCTCGGGTTCCTGGAAAACAGTGCCGATCCGGGTTACCAGCTCAGTGGATTTCCAACGGCCCGGGTCCGCTCCGGCGGAACCGGACAGCGCCGGTGTTGCCTGCAGGGTGCCGGACACGGGTTTCAGCAGCCCGCCCAGCGTGAGGGCCAGCGTGGACTTGCCCGCCCCGTTGGGGCCGGTGATTCCCAGCGACGTCCCGGCACGCAGCAGCAAATCCACGCCCGCCACAACGGCAGGGGTGCGTTTGCTGCGCCCGGCTCCGAGCCCGCTGGCTTCCAGCAGTGCTGCCCCCGGCTCCTGCGGAAGCGGCGCGCTCACGGCAGGTGCGGATCCCGGAAGCCAGACCCCGGCAGCCGTCAGCCGGGTCCGGTGGCCGGGATCGGCCAGCACCTGTGACGGCGGACCGTCGGCGAGTATTCCGCCGTCGGCCGCCAAAACCACCACCCGGTCCACAATGTCCGCCCACACCGCAACCCGGTGTTCCACCACAATCAGTGTTGCACCGGTGCGCGCCAGGACGCGTTCGACGGCGGCACGGACTTCCGCCACCCCGTCCGGATCAAGGTTGGCTGTGGGCTCGTCGAGCAGCAGCAGGCCCGGCTGCATGGCCAGCACTCCGGCCAGGGCCAGGCGCTGCTTCTGTCCGCCGGAGAGGGCGGCCGTGGAATGGTGCAGCGGCACCCGCAATCCGACGTCGTCCAGGCTTGTCCGCACCCGCTGCCAAATCTCCTGCGGCGGCACCCGGAGGTTTTCCGCGCCGAAGGCAACCTCGTCCCCCACCCGGGAGAGCACCAGCTGGGACTCGGGATCCTGCAGGACCAGGCCGGCCCGGCCGCGGGCCTGCAGCGGAACAACCCCGTCCAGGGTGAGGCTGCCGTGTTCTTCTCCCGCCGCGTCCGGTCCGGAGCCCTCGCCGAGCACACCGGCCAGGGCATGCAGCAACGTGGACTTCCCGGCGCCGGAGGCACCGAGCAGGAGCACCTTTTCGCCCGGTTCAATGTCCAGGGTCAATCCCGAGATCGCGGGGGTGCTGCGTCCGGCATGCCGCCAGCCGTAGTCCCGTGCCCGTACGGTCACGGGGGAAGACACAGGGGAAGACACGGGGGACGAAGATGGATTACGAACGGGCATTGGATCCCGCGTCAGCTGCCCGTCCCGAGGCGAACGGAGCCAGGACGCCGGTCCGCGCCAGCGCGCGGGCGGCAAGCCAGGACAACACCCCGGCCAGGACGGCGCCGGAGACAGCGGCGAAGAGCGTGTAAAGCGCCTGCCACTGCAGCGCCCATTCAGGGCGGTAAAGGATGTTCTCGCTGACCCCCAGGAACACTCCGGAGACCAGGCCGGCCAGCATGGCCACGGACAGGGTGTACCGGACATAGAGGAAGGCGAGGAACACCAGCTCCGCGCCCAGCCCCTGGATGAATCCGGACAACAGCACCGAGAGGCCAAACTGGGTTCCGAGCACGCCGGACACCGCGGAGGCGAGAACCTCGCAGTAGATGGCGGCTCCGGGTTTGCGGATGATCAGCGCGCCCAGGACTCCGGCGATCAGCCAGCCGCCGGCGTACAGGCCGCCGAGCGGCGGAAAGGCCAGGAACACAACTTCCACCCCGTTGTAGGCCAGGGACCAGGCCCAAAAAATGACGCCGACGGCCACTGCGATCACGGAGGCCACCACAATGTCGACCACGCGCCACGGGCGCCGCCACGGTGAGTTTTGCCGGCGGGAACGTTGTGCCGGGGACATGTTCTGCTGCATGAAAAAACCTCCTGAGGTACAGGAGGGGAGGGATGGCTCACGACGGATTGCCGTGAGATCCCGTGAGATCTCGACTCCCTAGCGCCGGTACTAACCGGATCAGGTTCGAGGGTCTGCGGTTGTCCGCACTCTCAGCGCCTTGGTCCTCCCGCATCGTGCCGAAGCACGGGCGGGGAGGGCGCTCCCCTGTCGTATGTTTTGCGCTTCCCACTCTACACACGGGCAAACCACTTTGGGCGGCCCGGCGGGTAGGGTTAGGGAAACGGCCCCCACAAACTAGGAGCATCCATGAACCTGATCCTGAAACTGCTTGGTACCGGCGCAAGCGTTGGCGCGGGCATTCTGTCCGCTAAAATCCTGGACTTCATCTGGACCAGGGTGACGGGCAACGAACCGCCCCGGGACAAGGACGGAGTGCTGGACGTCAACCTCCGCACCGCGGTGATCTTCGCCGTCGTCTCCGGCGCCGTCAGCCAGGCCATCCGTGTCCTGACCAACCGCGGCACGCAGCGCGCCATCCAGCGTTACCAGAAGACGCCGGACGTCGTCTAAGCAGCAGCACCCTCCACCACAGGGCGCTCAGCCCTCGGGATTTCCTCCCGGGCGGCGGGCGCCCTGTGCTGTGTCCGGCCTCGATCCGGGAAACACTCCGTGATGTGCTTCGGTGGATCCCGTCCGCGGCAGGACGTCATCATCCAGCGAACTTTCCTGGTCCGGGGCCCCGGGATCGTCATCCACCAGCGGGTCTTCCCCTTCTCCGTCATCCCCGGGGCTGTCCGTCCTGGCCTGGATCAGCAGTTCCTGCGCGCGTCCCACAACATCATCCAGTTCGTCGATGCTGAGCAGCTCCGGGCGCAGGTGCTTTGTCCGGTAACCGGCGCGGCCCACCATGTGGGCGGACACCGGGGCGGTGAGGATCATGAACAGCCAGCACACTCCCAGCACGGGCAGCAGCACCCAGCTTTCAAAGCGGACCGCCATTGCCAGCAGGAACAGCAGCAGTCCCAGCACCTGCGGCTTGGAGGCCGCATGCATGCGGCTCATCAGGTCCGGAAACCGCGTCAGACCGATGGCGGCAGCAAGGGACATCAGTGCCCCGCCCGTCATCAGGATTCCCACGATCAAATCATTCAGTTCCTGGCTCACGGGCTACCTCCGGTCCGTAACAAAGCGGGCAACGGTGACGGAGCCGATGAAGCCAATCAAGGAGATCGAGACCAGCAGCGCCAGATAATCCAGGTTGCGCTCGATGATCATCTCCGTGGCCAGTGCCGCTCCCACAATCGTCAGCAGCACGTCCGCCGCCAGTACCCGGTCCAGGATGGAAGGGCCCCGGGCAATCCGGAAAATGGCGCCGGCAGCCGCGAGGGACAGCATGACGGCCACGAGGACCAGAAAAACGCTCATCATGAGTTTGCTCCCTTTGACGACTCGGCCTGTCCGGTGCGGAGGGCACTGCCCCGGCGGGCCAGCGCCTTTTCCGCTTTCAGCACCTCAAGATCCTCACGGGTTCCGATGGAACGGATCAGCCACGATTCGGTGTCCCGCACATCCTTGCGCACCTTGTCCGCCTGCTCGGGAGTGGAAACATTCAGGCAGTGCAGGTACAGGGTGGAGGTGGACCGGTCCACCTCCACCACCAGCGATCCGGGGATCAGGGAGAGCGCGTGTCCGGTGGCAGTGACCAGCAGGTCCGAGTGGCTGCGCAGCTTCACGCCGACCACGGCATTCTTGATCTTCGGGCCCTTGGCAATGGCCAGCCACAGCACCTCGAAACTGGCGTGAACCAGCTTGTAGAAGAACCGGACGGCGAAGCCCAGGGCGTAGAGCGGGTTGAAGCGTCCGCTCAGATCCACCGGGGGAAGATAGAAGATATTCGCCACCACAAAGGCGATGACAGCGCCGAAGATCAGGTTGCCGGCACTGAAATCCTGCCAGAGGGCTCCCCACAGGAAGACCAGCCAGACCAGCAGCGGGATTTCCTTGAGCAGCGGTACGCGCGGACGGTTGCGCATCTGGGCTCTGCGGGTCATTGTCCGGCCCCCTCTCCCAGCACGGCTTCAATGTAGGGCGTTCGGTCCAGCAGATCCTGAGCGGCGTTGTCGCTCAGTGAGAACAGCGGCCCGGCCAGGACTGTCAGTGCGACGCCGAGGGCCACCAGTCCCACCGTGGGATAAACCATGGTGCGCGGCAGCAGGTCCACTGCTTCGCGGCCGGAGAATTTTCCGGTGGACTTCTCGTTCACCTCGCCGGAGTGCCGCAGCGATGACCCGTCGGTGCCGGTGGCCAGCAGGATCGGGTCCGGATGGACGGCGTCCTCCGGTGTGCGCCAGAAGGCACGGTTCCAGACCCGTGCCATCACCAGCAGCGTCAGGAGGCTGGTCACCACGCTGGCCGCCATCAGGACGTAGGCCAGCGGAGTTCCCAGGTCCGCGCCGGCTTCCAAAAGGCCCAGCTTGCCCAGGAATCCCGAGAAGGGCGGGATCCCGCCAAGGTTGATGGCGGGGATGAAGTAGAGCACGGCCAGCAGCGGGGACAGCTTCGCCAGCCCGCCCAGCCGGTCCATGTTCGCGGTGCCGCCGCGGCGCTCAATCAGCCCCGTGACAAGGAACAGGGAGGTCTGGATCGTAATGTGGTGGACCACGTAGAAGACTGCGGAGCCAATGCCGATCACCGTGCCGACCGCCAGGCCAAACACCATGTACCCGATGTGGCTGACGAGGGTAAAGGACAGCATTCGTTTGATGTCGGTCTGCGCCAGGGCGCCGAGGATACCCACCACCATGGTCAGGCCGGCCACCACCATCAACAGTGTGTTGATCCGGTCGCCCGGGAAAAGCAGCGTCTCGGTGCGGACCATGGCGTAAACACCCACCTTGGTCAGCAGGCCGGCGAACACTGCCGTGACCGGCGCCGGAGCGGTGGGATAGGAGTCGGGAAGCCAGAAGGACAGCGGGAACACAGCCGCCTTGATGCCGAACGCCACCAGCAGCATGAGGTGGAGCATCAGCTGGGTTCCGGGATCCAGGTCGCCCAGCTTCAGCGCCAGGTCCGCCATGTTCACCGTGCCGGTGGCCGCGTAGATCATGGCGATCGTGATCAGGAACAGCAGCGAAGACACCACGCTGACCACCGTGTAGGTGATGCCGGCCCGGATCCGCGGCGTGGTCCCGCCAAGGGTCATCAGCACGTAGCTTGCCGTGAGCAGGATTTCGAAGCCCACGTACAGGTTGAACAGGTCCCCGGCAAGGAAGGCGTTGGACACGCCCGCCACCAGGATCAGGTAGGTCGGATGGAAGATCGAGATCGGGCCGTCTTCATCGCCGTCGGTCATGCCCTGGCCGGCAGCGTAGATCAGGACCGCCAGGCTCACGGCGGAGGACACCACCAGCATCAGGGCGGAGAACTGGTCCACCACCATGGTGATGCCCACCGGCGGAATCCAGCCGCCCAGGTCCACGGCCTGCGCTCCGCTGTCCCAGACGGAAAACAGCAGGATCACTTCAAGAATCAGCGTGACTGACAGGATGCTGATGCTGATGGTGCGCTGGGCGCGGGTGTGCCGGATCAGGATGAAGGCCAGCGCCGCACCAAGGAACGGCAGGACCACCGCCAGCGGGGCCAAACTTATCGTGTTCATTCCTTAGCCTCCGGGCTGGTGGTCTGACCGGTGGCGCGCAGGGATCCTGGCGCCTCCTCAGCCTCTTCGGGCGGGGTGAATTCGGTGGTGTCTTCGGGGACGTCGGCGTCGTCTTCCGCGTCGAAGCTGCTCTGGCTGGCCACGCGGCGGTCTTCGATGTCGTCCTGGACCTCGTCCTGCCGGCTCAGCACCCAGGACCGGTAGATGATGCCCAGCATGAAGGCCGTCACGGAGAAGGAGATGACGATGGACGTCAGAATGAACGCCTGCGGCAGCGGATCGTTATAGTCCTCCGCCGGGATGTCCGCGCTGAACAGCGGGGCCAGGCCCTGGAATCCGCCGGTGGAGAGCAGCAGGATGTTCGTGGCGTTGGTGAGCATGGTCAGCCCCAGCACCACGCGGGTCAGGCTGCGTTCCAGGAGCAGGTAAATGCCGCAGGCGTACAGCGCTCCCATGATGATCATGAAGGTGATGTTGACGCTCATCGGGCTACCTCCTCCTCTCGGCTGGCAATTTCCGGTTCGGGCTCAATCAGGTCCTCGTCATCGGCAGACCCGCCTTCGCTGCGTTCGTCGATCTCCGATCCCAAGCTGCGCAGTACGTCCAGGACCAGCCCCACCACCACCATGTAGACACCAATGTCGAAGATCGTGGAGGTCACAAACTTGACCTCGCCGAAGATCGGCCAGGTGAACTTGATGATCGCGCTCTGCAGGATCTGGCCGCCGAAGAACAGCGGAGCGGCAGCAGAGAGACTTGCCAGGCCCAGACCGCCGCCCAGGAGCAGCCCGGCGCTGACCGGGCTGGCTTCGGCCAGTTCAAACCGGCCGCCGGCAAGGTAGCGGATGGTCAGGGCAAGTCCGGCCATGAGTCCGCCGGCGAAACCGCCGCCGGGGATGTTGTGACCGGCCAGCAGCAGGTAGATGGAGAACAGGATCACGGAGTGGAACAGCAGGCGCGTGATCACTTCAAAGATAATGGAGCGGCGTTCCGGTGCCAGGGTCCGTCCGGCCACCAGCCACGCGTCGCGGCTCACGCTGGAGAACTTGCGGGCCAGCGCCAGGGTTGCTTCCTGGCGGCCGGAGGACGCGAAGTTTTCGCGTCCCCGGTCCACGGATCCGGTGGCAACGCCTTCGGCACGGCGGCGCTTGTCTCCGCGGCCGCGGACGAAGATCAGCGATGCCACACCCGTGGCGGCCATGGCCAGCACTGAAATTTCTCCAAAGGTGTCCCAGGCGCGGATGTCCACCAGTGTGACGTTGACGATGTTGGCGCCGCCCCCGCCCGTATAGGCGAGTTCCGGGAAGAGCAGGGAGATGGGCTCCGCAACACGGGAGGCCATGGCTGTCATGGCGATGATCACCATGGTGGCCCCGAAGGCGATCCCCAGGAGGGCGCGCAGCAGCCGGTGTCCGGCGGGCTCGCGCTTCCACAGCCGCGCCGGCAGCGAACGCAGTGCCAGCACGAAGGCCACCAGCACAATGGTTTCCACCAGCATCTGTGTCAGGGCCAGGTCCGGCGCACCCTGCAGGGCAAAGATCAGGGCGATTCCGTAGCCGGTGACGCTCACCATCAGCACGGCCAGGAAGCGTTTGTTGGCCCGGGCCGCCGCGACGGCGCCGAGGAGGATGCCCACTCCGATCACGGGCTGCAGCGGAGAATCAAACCAGTGGAACTGCTCCGGCAGCGGGGCACCTCGCCACACCAGGGCGGACAGCGGCGTCACGACCGCCACCAGCAGGATGACGAAGAGGTAGAACATCAGGGAACCGCGCTGCGTGCGGCCGGTGACCCACACCGCCACGTCGTCCAGCACGCCGATAATCTGGCGGTAGGAGCGCTCGGCATCCAGCGGGGCGGTGAACCGCGCCTGGGCTTTTTCCACCCGTCCGCGCTGCCAGAACAGCAGGACTCCGGCGCCGATGGTGATGACTGTCAGCAGCAGCGCCGCCGTAAAGCCGTGCCACAGCGCCAGGTGCGTGGGGTCGCCGTCGGCCGGGTACAGGTCCGCATAGGAGGCAATGGCGGCGTCGAGCGGGTGCGGCCACAGTCCGAAGATTACGGTCACCACGGCCAATACGGCGGGGGCTGCGATGAAGGCGCCGGGAACCCGCTTGAAGGGGGTGGGCTGGCAGCCGGGCTTGACCGCGAAGCCTCCCCACACGAAACGGGCCGAGTAGGCAAAGGTCAGGATGGAACCAACGACGACGCCGGCCAGCAGCACGACTGCGCCCGCGGTTCCCTGGTGCTCGGCGAAGTGGACAAAGGTCTCATAGACCGATTCCTTGGCCACGAATCCCAGGAGCGGCGGCACCCCGGCCATGGAGGCGGCACCGATCAGGGCCACCGCAAAGAGCTGGGGCGAGGAGCGGAAGATCCCCGACAGCTTGCGGATGTCGCGGGTACCTGCCTGATGGTCCACGATGCCCACCACGAGGAACAGCGTTGCTTTGAAGAAGCCGTGGGCCAGCAGCAGTCCCAAACCTGCCACCGCGGCTTCGCGGTTGCCCAGGCCCACCACGAGGGTCAGGAAGCCGAGCTGGCTGACGGTTCCGTAGGCAAGAATCAGCTTCAGGTCGTACTGGCGCAGGGCGCGCCATCCGCCCAGCAGCATGGTGGACAGCCCCAGGACCAGTACGACGGCGTGCCAGTAGGTGGAGTCGGAAAAGCCCGGTGCCAGCCGCGCAATGAGGTAGATGCCGGCCTTGACCATGGCTGCGGCGTGCAGATAGGCGCTGACTGGGGTGGGTGCGGCCATGGCCGCGGGCAGCCAGAAATGGAACGGCAGCAGCGCGGACTTGGAGACCGCGCCAACGAGCATCAGCACAATGGCCACGTCCACTATGGCGCCGCGCTCCAGCAGCTGCGGAGCCATGGCCAGGATCTCGGAAAGCCGGAAGGTTCCTGCGGCGTCGCCCAAGAGCACCATGCCCACGAGCATCGCCAGTCCGCCGAAGGTGGTGACAATCAGCGCCTGCAGTGCGGCCCGCCGGGCCGAAAGGCGGTGGGCCGAATACCCGATCAGCAGGTAGGACAGGACCGTGGTGATTTCCCAGAAGATGAACAGCAGGATCAGGTCATCTGCCGTCACAAGGCCGAACATCGCCGCCGCGAACGCCAGCAGCTGGGAACCGAAGGCGCCCATCTGGGTGTCACCGGGGCGGAAGTACCGCGCACAGTAGAACAGCACCAGCGAGCCGACGCCGAGGATGAGGATGGACAGAACCGCGGACAGCGTGTCCATCCGGAACGCGAGCTCAACTTTGAGGTCGGGAATCCAGGGGATCACTACGGACGGCGGGGCGTTGGGAGCGCCCGAGGCTACCATTTGGCTGGCCGCTGTGTAGCGGTGGAACGTGGCCAGCAGCCAAACAAAGGCGGCAGCGGGGACGGCAGCCAGGACGTAGAACGCCGACCGGCCGATCCTGCGGAACAATAAGGGCGCCACCAATGCCACCGTAAACAAAACGGTGAGCACAATCAGCACTAGGTCTCCCGAGCTTTATTGACAGTCTTCCAGCGGTGAATACAGCTGTAGTTATCAAGGTGGTGGTCAGAGGGCGTACGTCTATTCTACCCATGGCATACACCCGCGAAATTTCGTACACCCCTCGGCAGGCGTCCCGGAACCGCCGACGGGCCGCCGATCCCACGGCATCAGGCGGGTCGGAAGGACATGCCGGAGCAGCCAAAAAGACGATGCGGCTCCGGACACCTATAGCATTCGCCTATGGTCTCCACCACTCGATTGACCGGCCCGGCTTCCGGCACCGCCGCACATCGCATCCGCATTCGTCAGGTCCTGGCGTGGGCATCCTGGGACTGGGGCACTGCTGCCTTCAACGCCGTGATGACCACCTTCGTCTTCACGGTCTACCTCACCTCGGACAGCTTCGGGGGTGAAGCCCACGCCTCCTCCGTGCTGGGTTACGGCATTGCGCTGGCGGGAGTGGCAGTTGCAGTGCTGGCACCGGTCATGGGGCAGCGCTCGGATGCCGGCGGCCGGCGCCGGACCTGGCTGGGCATCAACACGGCCCTGGTGTGCCTGGTCACTGCCCTGTGCTTCTTCGTCTTTCCGCGGCCGGAGTTCCTCCTGTTGGGTGTGGCGCTGATCGCACTGGGCAACGTCTTCAGCGAATTCGCCGGCGTGAACTACAACGCCATGCTGTCCCAGATTTCGACGCCGGCAACAGTCGGCCGGATCAGCGGATTTGGCTGGGGCATGGGCTATGTCGGCGGGATCGCCGCCCTTTCTGTGGTGCTGGTGGGATTCATCAACCCCGAGACGGGATGGTTCGGCGTGACCTCCGAGGACGGCTTGAACATCCGCGCCGTAGCCGTGTTCTCGGCCGTTTGGTTGGCCGTGTTTGCGCTGCCCGTGATGTTCGCCGTTCCCGAGGTGTCCCGCCGGGAACGCGCCGCAGGCATTGGCTTCCTCGCCTCTTACGGACTGCTGTTCCGCCGCATCAAGGCCATTTACAAAACCAGTCCGCACACCATCTGGTTCCTGCTGGCCAGTGCCGTGTTCCGCGACGGGCTGGCCGCAGTCTTTACCTTCGGCGGGGTGATTGCCGGGGGAACGTTCGACTGGGCCCTCTCCGAGGTCATCATCTTTGCCATCTTCGGCAATGTGGTGGCGGCGGTCGGCGCCATCGCGGGCGGAGTCCTCGATGACCGGATTGGGCCCAAGAACGTCATCATCTTCTCGCTGGTCGGCCTGCTGATCTCCGGCGGAGTGATTGCGCTGCTCGGTCCCGAGCCGCAGAGCATGCTCGGACTGCAGTGGAGCGGGGACACCACGTTCTGGATCTTCGGGCTCCTGCTGTGCCTGTTTGTCGGTCCCGCGCAGTCAGCCTCCCGCGCGTTCCTGGCCAGGCTGGCCCCGGAGGGCGAGGAAGCGGAATTTTTTGGACTCTACGCCACAACGGGACGGGCCGTCAGTTTCCTGGCGCCCAGCCTGTTCGCCGCATTCATTACCATTTTCGGCGCCCAGCGGTACGGCATCCTCGGCATTCTGGCGGTTCTGCTGGCGGGCCTGCTGGTACTGCTGCCGGTCCGCTCCCCCGGCCGTGCGCCGCGCGCCGTCGTCCCGGAGGTTTAGACCGAGGTGCGGTGGAAGTTCAGGTGGCTGCGCGACGCCGTCGGCCCGCGCTGTCCCTGGTAGCGGTTGCCGTACTGCCCTGAACCGTAGGCGTATTCCGCCGGCGAGGTGAGGCGGAAGAAGCACAGCTGGCCGATCTTGGAACCGGGCCACAGCTTGATCGGCAGCGTTGCCATGTTGGAGAGCTCAAGGGTGACGTGCCCGGAAAAGCCGGGGTCGATGAAGCCTGCGGTGGAGTGCGTCAGCAGCCCGAGCCGTCCCAGCGAGGACTTGCCTTCAAGCCGGGCAGCGATGTCATCGGGAAGCGTGACCGTTTCGTAGGTGGAGCCCAGGACAAATTCTCCCGGGTGGAGGATGAACGGCTCATCCGGATCCACTTCCACGAGCCGGGTCAGCTCCGGCTGGTCCATCGAGGGATCAATGTGCGCGTACTTGTGGTTGTCGAAGAGCCGGAAGAACCGGTCGATGCGCACGTCCACGCTGGAGGGCTGGACCATCGAGGGATCATAGGGATCGAGGACGATCCGCTGGTCGGCAATTTCGGTTCGGATGTCGCGGTCAGAAATCAGCACCCTCTAAAAATAGCGCATGACGGCGCAGCCCTTTTCCGGCGCGGATCAGCGGCCGATCTCCGTCCTGACCGCATAAAGCTCAGGAAAAAACGTCAGTTCAAGTGCCCGCTGGAGGAATGACGCCCCGGAGGATCCGCCCGTTCCCCGCTTGAAACCAATGGTCCGCTCTACGGTCTTGAGATGGCGGAAGCGCCAAAGCTGGAAGTTGTCTTCCAGATCCACCAGCTCTTCACAGGCCTCGTAGATGTCCCAGTTCTCCGCGGCGTTCTCATAAACGTGTTGGTAAACACGCATCAGGGCCTCGTTGGGCACGTGCGCCTGGCTCACGTCCCGCTCCAGCAGTTCTTCAGGCACGGCGTATCCGCGCCGGTGCAGGAGAAAAATGAACTCGTCATAGATGCTGCTGCGTTCCAGCAGTTCGGTCAGCAGTGCCTGTGCGGCCGGGTCCGCTGCGAAGACCTTCAGCATGGCCGCATTCTTGTTGCCCAGCAGAAACTCCACGGCGCGGTACTGGTAGGACTGGAAGCCGCTGGATGCCCCCAGGTCCCCGCGGAACTCCGCATATTCCGACGGCGTCAGCGTGGCCAGCACGGACCACTGCTCGGTCAGCGAGCGCTGGATGTGCTTGATCCGGGCAATGCCCTTCATCGCCCCGCGCAAATCATCAGCGGCCAGCTTGCTCCGCACGGCCCGCAACTCGTGCAGGACCAGCTTCAGCCACAGCTCGGAGGTCTGGTGCTGAATGATGAAAAGCATCTCATCGTGGTGCTCGGGGCTACTCACCGGATGCTGGGCGGCCAGCAGATCATCCAGTGCCAGATAGGAGCCGTAGCTCATTTTGTCGGTGAAGTCCCGCTCAATGCCTGGCTCCAGGCTGCGGGTGTTCCTGCTGATGCTCATCGGATGCTCCATGCTGCTGGGATGGTCGGCCAGCTCCTACGGTAGCTTGTTCCGCCCCCGGTCCCCTGTGCCAGACTTTAAGGCTACGACTGTGGCCGAAACCAATATCCAAGGAGATACCCGTGGCAGAAAACATCGCAGAGAATACTGACAACACCGACGGCGGTGTAACCGGGCCGGAAGCTACCCTGCCCGGCTCGGCGCAGTATTCGGACCCCGCAGGCGCAGCTGCACTGGAAGAAGCCATCACCGCAGGCCAGGAAGGGCGCATCAGCAGCCAGGAACTGGTTGCCCGCATCTGCGAGTCGGAGCTCCTCAGCGTGGGCCGGCTCCTGGACGATGCGGATCCCGCTTCCTTCCAGGCACTGGTCCTGAAATCTCCGGAAAGCGACTCGGCCGTGGCCGCCACCTTCACCAGCGCTGAGCGGGTGCCGCCGCAGATCCGCGAAAAGGCGCCGGTTATGGTCAAGGCCGGCGGCGAGGCAACACTGCGGAGCATCGCCGAGGGCTACGGACTGGCCATCAATCCCGGCAGCAGTGTGGGTCTGGAAATGGGTCCCGAAGGCGTAGCGGCCATTGTTGCCGCCTATGACCAGGCGGCGGCCAATCAGGCAGCCGCCAGCGAGCGGCCGCAGGCGCAGTAACGTCCCGTTCGGCCCTCCTCCCTTGCGCTGTCAGAGGAGGGCCCTAGGCTGGGGCCATTGGTGCAGCAACCCGCCCATGGAACACCATGGATCGGAGCCCCACGGATCCCGGTACCCGGACCTCGGAGGACAGCATGACCTGTTCAATCGTTCCCCCTTACCTTCTGTCCCGCATTGTCGAGCATCAGCAGACGGACGGCTTCGGCCGGGCCGCGGAAGCAGCCCGGCGAGCACTGGCTGAGATTCCTCCGGTCCGGCAGGCCAGGGCCTCTGCCCGGCAGGCTCCGCCGCCGCAGCGGGACACTGCGGTGGTGCTCTCCCTTCGGCGGCAGGTTTCCGATGCCAAGCAGAGCGAGACGCTGCCGGGTGTCCTGGTCCGGTCCGAAGGGGATGAGCCCACCCGGGATGCAGCAGTGGACGAAGCCTACGAGGGCCTCGGCGCTGCGCACGCGCTCTTCCGTGACGCTTACGGCCGCCCTTCCCTCGACGGCGCCGGTTCAGCGCTGGCGGCCACCGTCCATTACGGCCGCGACTATGACAACGCGTTCTGGAACGGTGAGCGCATGGTCTGCGGGGACGGCGACGGCGAGGTTTTCCTGCGGTTCACCAAGTCCCTTACGGTGATTGGGCATGAACTCACGCACGGGCTGATCCAGTACACGGCCCGGTTGGACTATCAGGGGCAGGCCGGAGCGCTCAATGAGTCCGTTTCCGATGTCTTCGGCGTCCTGGTGGAACAGAAGCTCCTGCACCAGGAGGCGGCGCGTGCCACCTGGCTGGTGGGTGCAGGCCTGTTCACTGACCGGGTGTCAGGCTCGGCGCTGCGCTCCCTCAAGGCTCCCGGCACGGCGTACGACGACGACGTGCTCGGCAAGGATCCGCAGCCGGCCACCATGGCCGGGTACGTGGAAACTGCGGCGGACAACGGCGGAGTCCATCTCAACTCGGGCATCCCCAACCACGCCTTCTATCTGGCGGCCGCCACCCTGGGCAACTTCGCTTGGGAACGGGCCGGACAAATTTGGTATGACGCCCTTACCAAGCAGAACCTTCCGGCGGACTGCACGTTTACCCGCTTCGCCGCCGCTACGCTCTCCGCTGCCGACAAACGCTACGGATCCGCAGGTGCCGAGTACGGCGCGGTGTCGGATGCCTGGGAAGCAGTGGGCGTTCTGCCGTGAGGATCGTGGTGGTCCGCACCGGAGGCTTCGGCGGACTGACCCGGGTCTGGAGCACCCAGGTGAGCGCTGAGGAGGCCGAGCGGGAGTGGCTGCCCCTGCTGCAGGAGGTTCCCCCGGAAAAGCCTGCCGGTGCGGACCGGTTCATGTACGAGATCACGGTGGGCCCGGCCGCCGTGACCCTGCCCGAGCACTGCGTGCAGGGCAAATGGCGTGACTTGGTGGAACGCGCCCGGCAGGGCGGCGAGCAGGAGTGAGGCCCTGCAGTCATCCGTTCTTCCGAAGATCCTCAGCCTCCGCCTGCCGCCTTCGACGGCGCAGCATCAGCGGGAGAACGGTGAACGCAACAATGGTGACAGACACCAGCGTCGAGGGCCCGCGAACGATCCAGTCCTCCGCCAGATCGGTCCAAAAACCCGGTTCAGGGTTCTCCGGCAGGATCATCGCCAGCGCAAACGGGATGATCACCAGGAGCACGAGGATGCCCGCAACGTAGAATCTCCCCGCCTTACCGGCCCACAGCCGACGCCATACACTGCGCATGGTGTAGTAGTCCGCGGGCAGCTCACTGGCCGGCACTATCCTGTTCCCGGTCATCTTTTCCCCCTGGTCGCTGTCGGCAAACATGCCCAAGATACCGTCGAATTCGGTGCGGCCCGGGTTCCATGTAAAGTAGTTTTTTGTGCCGGAGGACTTCGGCGCTGCGGGCGTAGCTCAATGGTAGAGCGCTAGCTTCCCAAGCTTGATACGCGGGTTCGATTCCCGTCGCCCGCTCCACGGTGGAAGACCCCCGGAATCAGTGTGATTCCGGGGGTCTTCCTGTTGCGGGAGGGCCTTGCAGCGGAGGCTATACTTGCCCCGATGATCCGCTCCGCGTCCCGGCCCGCAGATGCCGCACCCCCAGTCCTCCGCCTTATTGCACCGGCCCCCGCTCCGCGCCGGCTGCCCCGCACCGCAGACAGCCGGTAGAGGCCGGTGCTGGGGGTACTGACCGGGTTCGCCGTTGTCTGGATCATCATTTTGGTGGGCTACCTGATCGGGCGGCTGGACGTCCTTGGATCCAATGCGCAAAACGTCCTGAGCCGGTTGGCGTTCTTTGTAGCCTCACCCGCGCTGCTGCTGGTAACCCTGAGCGACGCAGACCTGCACACCGTTTTCTCCCTGCCGCTGCTCGTTGCCGCGGCCAGTGCCTTCGGGACAGCCCTCGTTTTTGTCCTGTGCACCCGCTGGTGGCTGCGCCGGCCGCTGCCCGAAGCACTAATCTCCGCGATGTCCTCATCACTGGTCAACGGCGCCAACCTCGGCTTGCCGATTGCCGTCTATGTCCTGGGCGACGCCGCATACATTGCGCCCGTCCTGATTTTCCAAATGGCGTTCTTCACCCCGCTCTTCCTGATGCTCATGGACTCGGCCACGAGCGGCCGGCGGACTTCGCTGCTGACCTTCCTGGCCCAGATCGTGCGCAATCCGATCATCATCGGCACCCTGATCGGACTGCTCCTGGCCGCCACCGGCACTGCGCTGCCCGTCATCATCCAGGAACCCGTAAGCCTCATCGGCGGAGCCGCGGTCCCGGCCATGCTGCTTGCCTTCGGCATCTCGCTGGTGGGCTCGCGGCCGCTGACGCGCGACGGCGGGCGCCGCACCGACGTCGTTCTGGCCACCGTGTTCAAGCTGGGGCTGCAGCCGCTCCTCGCCTATGCGCTGGCGCGGTTTGTGCTGGGCATGGACGGGCACCTGCTGTTTGCCGTTGTGGTCACCTCGGCCCTGCCCACCGCCCAAAATGTCTTTGTTGCAGCCAGCCGCTACGGAGAGGGAGTCCTCGTGGCGAAGGACACCGTCCTGATCACCACCATCATGTCGCTGCCCGTGCTGGTACTCATTGCCGCCCTCCTGACCTGACGTTTCACTGCGGACACCCCCCTTGCGCAGTGGCGAAATTCACACCTAGGGCATAGTGTCTTTTGGAAGGCTGCTCAGCGTGCAGTCCCGCGGAAGCAATGGGGCCCGTCGCCTGATCCAGGCCCCCTAGATCCGCGCCTACGACGAGGTGGAGGCACTACACCGATGCCAACGGACGCAATACATTACGGCCGGCCCGGCAAGAGGGCACGGACAGCGGCAGGGCTAGCCCTCGCCGTCGGCGCCACGCTGCTGAGCGGCTGCGCTTCCTCGGAAGGTCCGCCCGTCCTGACGTGGTACATCAACCCCGACGACGGCGGGCAGGCTGCCATCGCGAAGATCTGCTCCGACCAAGCAGACGGGGCCTACACAATTGAGACTTCGCTGCTGCCCAGCGACGCGGGCGCCCAGCGGGAACAGCTCGCCCGGCGCCTCGCTGCCGGCGACGACACCATGGACATCATGAGCCTGGACCCGCCGTTTGTTCCTGAGCTCGCCGAACCCGGCTATCTCGCACCGGTGCCGGAGGACGTTGCGGAGCGCACCACCCAGGACGTGGTTGAAGGCGCAGTGACAGGGGCCAAGTGGAAAGACAAGGTGGTGGCCGTTCCGTTCTGGGCCAACACCCAGATCCTCTGGTACCGGAAATCCGTAGCCGCGGCGGCGGGCCTGGACATGACCCAGCCCGTCACCTGGCAGCAACTCATTGACGCAGCGGAAAGCCAGGGAAAGTACCTGGGCGTGCAGGGCGCACGTGCGGAGTCCATGACGGTTTGGGTTAACGCCCTCATCGAATCCGCCGGCGGCACCATCGTGGAAAACCCCGACGCCCCCGCAGACGAAATCAAGCTGGGCCTCGATTCAGAGGCCGGGACCCAAGCGGCGGAAATCATTTCCACCATCGGCAAGGCAGGCCTGGGCGGCCCCGGTTTGCCCACCCAGACCGAGAACACCTCGATGATCCAGTTCCAGGGCGACCAGGGATCCTTCATGGTCAACTATCCCTTTGTCTGGCCCGCCACCAACGCCGCAGTGGAGGCCGGAACACTGCCCGCCGACCTGATCGACGACATCGGATGGACCCTGTATCCGCAGGTCAACGCCGGCGAGGAAACTGCTCCGCCGCTTGGCGGTATTGATCTTGGGGTCGGCTCCGAAAGCAAGCACCAGGACCTTTCTTACCAGGCTATTGAGTGCATCGTCAGCCCGGACAACCAGTCCCTGTACTTCACGTCCAACGGAAATCCGCCGGCAAAGACGGAGGCGTACGACGCAGCCGGCGTGTCGGAAACGTTCCCGATGGCGGACACCATCCGTGAATCCCTGGAGCTGGCCAAGCCGCGCCCGCAGACCCCGTACTACAACGAGGTTTCAACCGGCATCCAGCAGACATGGACCCCGCCAAGCGCGGTTAATCCGGACACCACGCCGGCGACCAGCGCCGAGTTCATCCTTCAGGTCCTGAAAGGGGAGAAGCTGCTGTGAGTACTTCCGTAGAAGCTCAGCGGGGAGCACCACCCGCGCCGAAGCCGGCTAAGCCCCGCCTGAGTGACCGGGCCCGGTCCGAGCGGCGGCTCGGGCTGTTGCTGGCGGGCCCGGCCTTCGTCATCATGCTGGCGGTCACCGCCTATCCGATTCTGCTTGCTGTATGGGACTCGTTGTTCAAGTACCGCCTGACCGCTCCGTCGGACCGGGAATTCATCGGCCTGGGAAACTACTCGGTCATCCTGACCGACAGCGTCTTCTGGCGGGATCTGGGAGTAACGCTCCTGATCACGGTCATCACCGTTGCCGTCGAACTTGTTCTGGGCTTTGCCCTGGCCCTGGTCATGAACAGTGCTTTGAAAGCGGTGCGCGGCTGGCTTCGCACCGCCATCCTCGTCCCCTACGGCATCATCACGGTGGTGTCGGCGTTTGCCTGG
The DNA here is from genome assembly GCF_058269295.1 of Arthrobacter sp. TJ-58. NCBI lineage: Bacteria > Bacillati > Actinomycetota > Actinomycetes > Micrococcales > Micrococcaceae > Arthrobacter > Arthrobacter sp. TJ-58. The sequence continues at coordinate 131,453 of NZ_JBZCNM010000002.1, read as the reverse complement.
TTCTATGCCTTCGACATCAATTCCGGGTATATAAACCACTGGTTCAACTGGGTGCCGGGTATCAGCCCGGATCTGAACTGGTTTGCCGACGGCCCCACCGCCCTGTTCGTCATCATCGCGTCCGAAATCTGGAAGACCACGCCGTTCATTTCCCTTCTGCTGCTGGCCGGCCTGGCCCAGGTTCCCGGGGAACTGACGGAAGCAGCCGAAGTGGACGGCGCCACCTGGTGGCAGCGGATGGCACGGGTGATTCTCCCGAACATGAAGGCCGCCATCATGGTTGCAGTCCTGTTCAGGGCGCTGGACGCCTTCCGGATTTTCGACAACGTCTACATCATGACCAACGGCGCCTACGGGACGGAAGTCCTGTCACTGCTGGCGTACCGCACCTCAATTTCCCGCCTGGAGATCGGAATGGGCTCCGCCATTTCGGTGCTGCTGTTCCTGTGCGTCATCATCATCTGTTTCATTGCCATCAAACTGTTCAAGGTGGACCTCACCGGTGCACGAGGGGGTAACTAATGAAAGCCTCACCCGTCCGTCGGAGACTCGTCTGGACCATCATCTCGATTGTGGTGATCGTCTACGCACTGTTCCCCGTGGCTTCCATTTTGGCCACGTCATTCAAAATCCCCAGCGACCTCACCTCGGGAACTTTCCTTCCCAACACCTGGTCCTGGAGCAATTACGAGGAAATCCTGGTGGGCGACGCCCAGGACCTTTTCCTCTCGGCACTGCGCAATTCCATCGGCATTTCCCTGATTGCGACCTTCGTTGCCGTGGTCCTGGCAACACTGTGTGCCTACGCGATTGCACGGCTCGATTTCCCGGGAAAGAAGCTGATCCTGACCACCGCACTGGGCGTCTCGATTTTCCCGGTCATTTCCATCGTGACCCCGTTGTTCAACCTCTGGCGCACCATTGGTTTGTATGACACCTGGCTCGGCCTGATCATCCCCTACCTGTCGCTGACGCTGCCGATCTCCATTTGGACCCTGTCCGCGTTCTTCCGGCAGATTCCCTGGGAACTGGAACAGGCTGCACAGGTGGACGGGGCCACTACCTGGCAGGCCTTCCGCAAGGCGATCGTCCCGCTGGCCGCACCCGGCGTTTTCACCACGGCAATCATTGCGTTCTTCATTGCCTGGAACGACTTCGTGTACGGCATTTCGCTGACCTCCACCGATGCGGCCAGGCCGGTTCCCGCGGCCTTGGCGTTCTTCACCGGCGCCTCCCAGTTCGAAGAGCCGACGGGCGCCATCTCGGCGGCCGCAATCATTGTCACCATTCCCGTTGTCATACTGGTGCTGGCGTTCCAGCGCCAGATCGTCTCCGGTCTAACCCAGGGCGCAGTCAAGGGCTAGTTCCTTTCGTCCGGTCGAAGAAAAGGATTTACTCTCATGGCATCGATCACCCTCAACCACCTCGTCAAGAAGTACGGAGACGGTTTCCCGGCCGTCAATGACGTCACCCTGGACATTGCGGATGGTGAGTTCATCATCCTCGTTGGCCCCTCCGGCTGCGGAAAATCCACGCTGCTGCGGATGATTGTCGGCTTGGAGGACATTACGTCCGGAGACCTGCTGATCAACGGGCAGCGCGTGAATGACAAAGCGCCCCGGGACCGCAACCTGGCCATGGTGTTCCAGAACTACGCCCTGTATCCGCACCTGACGGTGTACGAGAACATCGCATTCCCGCTTCGTCTGGCCAAGGGGAAGTACACCGACGAGCAGGTGAACAAACTGGTACGGGATGCCGCCGCCACATTGGAACTGACGGAGCATCTGGACCGCAAGCCCGCCAACCTCTCGGGCGGCCAGCGGCAGCGGGTTGCCATGGGGCGCGCAATCGTCCGCCAGGCGGATGCCTTCCTCTTTGACGAGCCGCTGTCCAACCTGGACGCCAAGCTCCGCGGACAGATGCGCTCGGAGATCTCCCAGATGCAGCGCCGTCTGGGCGTCACCAGCGTCTACGTGACCCACGACCAGACCGAGGCCATGACCCTGGGTGACCGGGTTGCCGTGCTGAAGAAGGGCATCCTGCAGCAGGTTGCCTCTCCCCGTGAGCTGTACGAGCAGCCCATCAACCTCTTCGTGGCAGGCTTTATCGGTTCACCGTCAATGAACTTCCTGCCGGCGACGCTGGACGGCAACATCCTGCGGACGGCGGTGGGCGACCTCACGATTCCAGCGGCGAAGGCAGAGAAGGCAGCCGGCAAGAAGATTGTGCTCGTGGGCCTGCGACCGGAATTCTTCGAGGATGCCAATTTTGTGGACGAGGCCAAGCGTCCGCACGGATCGCATTTCACGGCTCCGATCAGCCATACCGAATGGCTGGGCAACGAGCAGTACGGATACATTCCCTTCCACCCGGACCCCGAGGTGAAGGAACTGCTGGACAACCTGGCCCGGGACATGGACGCCGACGAGCTGCGCCCGCAGATCGTCGTCACGCTGGACGCCGCTTCCCGGATCCGCGGCGGCCGCGACGCCGAACTGTGGCTGGATACCCGCAAGGTGCATCTGTTTGATCCGGAAACCGGAGATAACCTGACCCGTGACGCACGTGCCGGAGCGGAGCTGACCGAGGAAGCGAACGCCGCACGGGCTGAAGAAATTGCCATGGCCCGTGAGAATGATGCGGTTACGAGCGGCGCCGATTCGTAGCAGCCGCACAATGAAATCCCGGGCCGGCGGAATTGCCGCTGGTCCGGGCTTTCAATGTTCCGGCCTGCATGCCTTTAGCCCGGTATTGTTTGAGCAGTGCACGGAACAACTCCAGTAATCAAGGCGGTGGCCACCTGGCTGCTCGCGGTAATGCTCACCATCGGGGCTGCTGCGGTAGTTATCCATTTCGTCAACGCCGATGTTTACGGACCGGAGCAACAGGTGGTCAGCTACCTTGAGGCGCTGCAGGAGGGCGACGGAGAGCGCGCACTGGGTCTGCTGGGCGCCAAGGTCCCGAACTCCAACGCAGTTCTTTTGGATGACGCCGGACTGTTGGCTTCCACAGCCGGTTTGCAGGTCCTGGACGTTTCAGAGGCGGCCCGCTCGGCAAACGACCGGGCGGATGTCCGGGCCAGGTACACACTGGGCGGTGAAGAACGGGAGAGCAGCTTCCGCCTCACCCGCACGGATAAGCAGTGGCTGTTCTTTGACCGCTGGTCCTTTGCCCCCTCCACGCTCCCCACGGTGACCGTGACGGCGGCCAGCCAGCGGGAAGCCACCGTCAACGGCGTCCGGGTTGCCCTGCCCGCCGAAACCACCACCTTCGCAGCCTTCTACCCCGCCCGGGTGGAGGCGTCCTACACCTCGGAGTTCCTGGCCGCACCTGCGACATCGGGGATTGTGGGTTCTCCCGCGGACACCGTTGACTTGGTTCTGTCCACGGAGGCAACCGAGGCCCTGAAGAGCGCGGTGGATGCAGAGGTTCGGGATTTCCTTGACGGCTGCACCAGCGCGCGGGACCGCCTCGCTCCCCCGGGCTGCCCCTTCTTCCACTTCACCGACAATCAGGTACAGCCGCCCATTGTCTGGGAAATCACGGAGTATCCCACCGTGGACATCAGGAACGTCGCCGGCAAATGGGTCCTCTCACCGCTGAACGGGAAGGCCCGGCTCACCGCCACGCAGACCGACCTTTTCAGCGGTGTGAAGAGTCCGCTGACGGTGGAAAAAGAGTTCAGCTTTGCGGCCCGGCTGTCCATGGGCTCCGGCGAAGTCACCGTCATTCCCCTCATCGACTGATCCCACGGCCGCGAGATAGCAGAAACGGCGCTTCCCAGCCCTGGGAAGCGCCGTTTCTGCTGTTTCGGCGGGAGGGAGGAGCGGCTAGTCGAGCCCGCGCAGGTCCAGGGTCAGCGCCGTGTCTCCGGCGGCGTCAATCGTCACCGGGATGCCCCAGTCCTGCTGGTACATGTGGCAGGCCGCGTGATCCGGGATTTCCCCGCCGGGCTCGCCGTCGCAGGCCGCCGCCCGGGCGGTGATGTGCAGGACACCGCCGGCAACGGAGTCCGACAGCACCAGCTCACGGGTCAGGCCGGTGGAGGTTCCGCCGCCCGAAACCAGCAGCTCCTCCGGGGACGAGGAGATTTTCAGCTGCGTGGGATCGCCCCAGCGGTCATCGAGCTTCTGGCCCTTCGGCGCGGCAAACCGGACGGACAGGCCCACCGGACCGGCCGCCATGGGACTGGCCGGGCGCTGCGTCTGGCGCGCTCCCTCGTCCACCGACTGTGCTTCCTTGGGGATTGCCACGCGTACCAGTTCGTGCTTGTTGGCTTCCACCACCACCAGCAACGGCTCTCCGGTGGTGGTGTCCACCAGGACGCCGGAAGGCTCCGACAGTCCGCGGGCAAGGGTTGATACGGTCTGCGTCACCGGGTCATAGCGGCGGACCGCACCGTTGTAGGTATCAGCGATCGCCACGGAGCCGTCCGGCAGCACTGCAACACCCAGCGGGTGCTGCAGCCGCGCTTCACCGGCGGCGCCGTCGCGGAAACCGAAATCGAACAGCCCGGCGCCGACGGCGGTGCTGACGGATACCCGGGTGTCGCCGTCGTCGCCGTTGAAGCTCAGCCGGCGCACTGCCGATGTTTCGGAGTCGGCCACCCAGATGTTGCCGGCAGCATCTTCGGCAAGGCCGGAGGACTGGGCAAACCAGGCCTCGCTGCCGTCTCCGTCCAGCAGGCCTTCCAGCCCGGTCCCGGCAAGGATGCCCACCGCGCCGGTGAGCGGATCAAAGGTGAAGATCTGATGGGTGCCGGCCATGGCCACCACCAGCCGTCCCAGCACCGTGGACCAGGTGAGGTCCCACGGAGAGGACAGTGAAATCTCCAGCGCATCGGTCCCGAGGAGTGCCGGTACGGTTTCCGTCCCGGCCACACCGCCCGGAGCCGCTGTGCGGGACTCGGAAGGATGATCATCACCCGGAGTGCGCTTTGCCTGGTTTCCGGCGTCCAGGAGGCGCTGAACACCGTTTCCGGCCACGGTGGTCACCATCCCGGAGGACAGGGACACCCCGCGCAGGCGGTGGTTAACCGTGTCCGCGACGACGACGTCGTACCCCGCCTGCTCGGCCACGGCGGCCGGCAGGACTGCCACGCCCTGGGGTTCATTGAAGCGTGCGGTCTCGGCAGTGCCGTCGCGCCAGCCCTTGGTGCCGTCGCCGATCACGGTCCGTACCGTAGTGAGGTCTGATTCCAGTTCCACCAGCCGGTGGTGGCCGGTGTCAGCGACGAGGAAGCTCCCGCCCGGCAGCGGAACTGCCTTGCCGGGGAAACGCAGGTTCCCGGCAGTGGGCTCGGCCGGCACGTACGGACCGTCGCCGCGGTGCAGGGTGCCCTTGGCCTCGTGTTCGGCTACGAGCTCGCTGACCAGGGATTCCAGGCCTGCCGCGTGGCCTTCGCCGGAGAGGTTGGCCACGATGTAGCCCTCGGGGTCCAGGACCACCAGGGTGGGCCAGGCGCGTGCGGCGTAGGCCTGCCAGGTAAGCAGCTCGGGGTCATCCAGGACCGGGTGGTGGATCTCATAGCGCTCCACGGCCGCTGCGAGGGCCACGGGATCCGCTTCGTGCTCAAACTTGGGCGAGTGGACGCCCACGGTCACCAGGACGTCGGAGAACTTCTCCTCCAGCGGCCGGAGCTCGTCCAGGACGTGAAGGCAGTTGATGCAGCAGAAAGTCCAAAAATCCAGGAGGACGATCTTTCCGCGCAGGTCTTCCAGCCCAAGCTGGCGGCCGCCGGTGTTGAGCCAGTTGCGGCCCTCAAGCGCTGAGCCTCGCACCCGGTATCCGGCACGCACGGTTTCAGTCATTAACGATCTCCTTCAGAGCTGCTGGCATCCCGCTTGGCCAGATTGGCGAACATATCGTTGTAAGCATTCAGCTCAGCATCATTATTCCGCTCGGCCGCCCGGTCTTTACGCCGTGTTTCGCGGGCGTCCGTCCGTGACCACTGCAGCGCGACGCCGATCGCCACCATGACGGTGGGAATTTCACCCAGTCCCCACATGATCGATCCGCCCAGCTGCTGGTCCTCAAGGACGCCCAGCCCCCAGTCCCGGCCCATGTTCCCGAAGTAGGAGGCTTCGATCAGCGAAGTGCCGCCCATCACCGCCACCCCGAAGAAAGCGTGGAAGGCCATCGTGGCCAGCAGGATGACCAGGCGCAGCGGATACGGTGCCCGGTAAGGCAGCGGATCGATGCCGATCATGGTCAGGACAAAGATGTATCCGGTCAGCAGGAAGTGGACCACCATCAGCTCGTGGCCCACGTGCTGGCGCAGGGCAAAGCCGAACAGCTCGGAGTAGTAGAAGATCACAATGGAGCCGGCAAAGTTCACCGCCGCGAAGATGGGGTTGGTGACCAGCTTGGAGAACCAGGAGTGCACCCCGACGAGGATCCATTCGCGGATGCCGCGGGTGCCGTCTCCGCGCGGGGTCAGCGCCTTCAGTGCCAGGGTCACCGGGGCTCCGAGGACCAGGAACAGCGGAATGACCATGGTCAGGGACATGTGGGCCAGCATGTGGGTGCTGAACAGGACCATGCCGTAGACGGCGGGAGCACCGGAAGTGACGTAGGTGAGTCCGGCCAGACCCACCAGCCAGCACAGGCCGCGGACCACGGACCAGGAGTCGCCGCGGCGCCGGACCTTGATCATGCCGGCAATGTAAGCGACAGCCAAAGTCAGCACAATCGCCACCCACAGCCAGTCCCAGCGCCACTCGGTGAGGTAGCGCTGAGTCGTCAGTTCCGGCGGAAGGTCGTAGCCGGTGAGGATGCGTGCCGGAGAGGCATCCGTCGGGAGTTCCTCCGGCCGCGGCGTTGCGGTGCGGCCCAGGGCCACTGCCACACCCGAGACGGCGGCCATGATCAGCAGTTCCACGCCTATCAGCTGCCAAAGGATGCGCTGGGCACCCTTCGACCGCGGTCCGCCGTATTCGCTGGATCCGGCCGCGGAGCCGGGAACCTTGGCCGGCAGCTGCGGAATAACCCAGCGGCGGTGGAGGAACCCGATGACGCCCAGGATCAGGGTCGCCGCTGCCTTGAAGATCACCAGTTGCCCCCACTCGGAGTTCAGCTGGGACAGTGACGTGATGCGCAGCGAGGCGTTCACGATGCCTGAAAGGAAGACCAGTACGAAGGCAAAACCAGCCAGCGCGGAGTAGCGGCGCAGCACCACTCCGGTGATGGGGCCAAGCTGGCGTGAAATGACGGCGAGCACAATGAGCCCGCCGATCCACAGGCAGACTCCGGCCAGATGCAGGCCAATCGAGTTCACGGCTGCGCTGTGGTCGTCGCCGCCGGCCGAGTGGCCCACCAGGGCAATGGGAACAATGGCCCCGAAAGCGAGCACGGCCGTGGCCGCCAGGGCGTTCAGGGACCGCACGCCGAAGCACAGGGTGGTTACCACTGCCGCAATGATGCTTACGGCCAGCCAGGCGCGGCCGGTGGAAAAGTCAGTAAGGAATGATCCCAGCCCCTGCGTGTAGGTGGCGTCCGCGCTCAGCGGCAGCCCGGAGACGTCCGAGTAGGTGAACAGCAGCACCGCCACGGCGGACAGCGTCCAGACGCCGGATGCGACCCCTGCCAGCGACATCGCCCTGGCAAAGGCCGGATGCTCCGGTTCATCCGCCCGGACCTTGCGGGCACGGGAGAGCTTCAGGGATTTCGGCAGGATGGCCACTGCAAACACCAGCGAGCCGATGACCGCTGCCATGGCACCGTTCTGCACGGCCTTGGCAACGGGCAGGGCCCAGCGGGTCAGCGCACCGGGATCGGAAAGCTCCTGCGCCGCGGCGGCACCGGAGAAAAGCAGCGCAGCCGTCAGCGCGAGGATCATGACGGCGGCGGCGGCAGCCAGCCAGCCGTTGCGGACGGCAGGGGCGGCCTGCGGAGCGCCGGGGGCCGGGCGGGTGTTCTTCGCCGTCCGCTCGGCGCCAGCGGTATCGGTGTTGGCAGTTTTAGGCACGTTACCTATTCTCTACCCGCGGTAGAAATTTGGGCGAATTGCGCAAAAAAGGCCGGCGCCCCCAGGCGCCGGCCTTGCCTCCGGAGAGGTTACTTCTTGGTGGAGACGGCAGCCTTCAGCTTGGAGCCGGCAGTCAGCTTGACGCTGTGGCCGGCGGGGATCTGAATGGTTTCGCCGGTCTGCGGGTTGCGGCCGGTGCGGGCAGCGCGGTCAGTGCGCTCGACTGCGAGCCATCCGGGGATGGTGATCTTCTCGCCGTTGGCAACAGAGGTTGCGAAGATGTCGAAGACAGCGTCAAGAACGCCGTTCACTGCGGTCTGGCTGTTGCCGGACTTCTCTGCGACTGCGGCAACAAGTTCACTGCGGTTCATAGCCAATTTATGTCCTCCTGGACTAGGTGTTAGCTCGAGCGGATCACGGATGCGAAACCGCCACTGTTGGAAAACTTACCAGTCCGACCCGGAAAATCAGGAAAAATCCGCTGTTTTTAGCGGTTTTTTCCGCTTTTAGCCCACAAACCGGTGCCATTTTCCCCTTCCGGCCTTCTAGTCTGCTTCCCAGCAACGGCGCGGAATTTGCGTTCCTCACCCAGCCGGGGGCCCGGACGCGCAAAAAGGGCGGCAACCCGAAGGTTGCCGCCCTTTTCAAAGCGGGATAAGCAGTGCTTACCAGCTGGACTTCTTGACGCCCGGCAGTTCGCCTGCGTGGGCCATGTTGCGGAAACGCACGCGCGAGATACCGAACTTCTGGAGGGTACCGCGGGGGCGGCCGTCAATCTGGTCGCGGTTGCGAAGGCGAACCGGGGAAGCGTTGCGCGGCAGCTTCTGCAGGCCGAGGCGTGCAGCTTCGCGGGCTTCGTCGGTAGCGTTGGCGTCTACCAGGGTCTTCTTCAGTTCGAGGCGCTTTGCAGCGTAGCGCTCAACAACGACCTTGCGCTGCTCGTTGCGGGCAATCTTGGACTTCTTTGCCATTCTTAGCGCTCCTCACGGAATTCGACGTGCTGGCGGATCTTCGGGTCGTACTTCTTCAGGACCATGCGGTCCGGGTCGTTACGACGGTTCTTGCGGGTCACGTAGGTGTACCCGGTGCCGGCGGTCGACTTCAGCTTGATGATCGGACGTACGTCCTTGTCCTTAGCCACTAGAGCTTCACACCCTTCGCGATAAGGTCAGTGATGACGGCGTCGATACCGCGCACGTCGATCGTCTTGATGCCGCGGGCCGAAACCTGCAGCGTCACGTTGCGGCGCAGGGACGGAACCCAGTAGCGCTTCTTCTGAATATTCGGGTCGAACCGACGCTTGTTGCGGCGGTGCGAGTGCGAAATGCTGTGACCAAAGCCGGGGATGGCTCCGGTTACCTGGCAATAAGCTGCCATGATCTCTCCTCCAGTTGTAGTAAATATGACGGTCCTCAAAAAACAGACACAAGGCCAAAGCGCCTAAGCACCTGCCATAAAGAGCGTCCCGCCACCAGTTTTGACACCGTTATTACTGCGACTTTCCGGAGGTTGACCTGGCGGGGTGAGATCCAGCCGAAGTGCCTCGCCGCGGGGAAGACGGTGAAGTTCAGGATGCCAAGCAGTATCTGCCGGGACAGCCTTCAATTCTAGGTTTATACGGGTGGCCGCGCAAATGTCCATTGTCCCTCTGTGGAAGCGGGCCCTCTGAACACAGGCGCAACTTAACGCCTCTCCATCCTAGGGGCAACCCGGCTTTCATTCAAACCGGGGGGATACTGTACCCGGCAAAGGTGCCTGACCTCACCCTCAGGACGACGACGACGGCTTTTCCACCGCTCCGTCCGCCCCGACAACCACCACCGCAGCATCCGGATCCAGCTCTGCGCCGTTCAGTTCGGTGCCGCCGCCGATCACGGCGCCGGCATCCACGATCGCGTTGCGGAGCTTAGCCCCGGAGCGGATCCGCACGTCGCCCAGAATCACGCAGTTTTCCACCTCGGCACCGGCTTCCACCAGGGAACCGGGGCCCAGGACGCTGCGGCGGACGCTGCCCTCCACCCGGGAGCCCGGTGCGAGCAGGCTGCTGGACACCCTGGCGCCTTCGCCGGCGAAACCCGGCAGCCGGCGCGGTGCCGCGCTGAGGATCGGCCACCGCGGGTCATCAAAGTTCAACCCCCGGCCGTCAATGAGGTCCATGTGCCCCTGGTGGTAGCTGCGCGGTGTGCCCATGTCCCGCCAGTAGCTGTCCAACCGGTGTTCGGCTACTTTTTCGGTCTGGACCAGGTAGGGAATCAACTGGTCGCCATAGTCTTCCAGCCGGCCGTCCCTCTCCATCAGGTCATCCATGGCCTGCAGCAAAACGTTGGCGTCATAGAGGAAAATCTCCGCGGCGACGAGGTCAGACTTCGGGTTCTCCGGCTTGTACTCAAATCCGGTGACCATGCCGTCCTCCACCTGCACCACCCCGTGGTCGGAGGGATTATGGCGAATCTTCGTGGTCACCACCGTGAGCGCAGCTTTGGTCCGCTCGTGGGTGTCCAGGACATCCCGGTAATCGAGCCGGTAGAGGTGGTCCGCGCTCAGGACGAGGACCAGGTCCGGATCATATTCCCGGATGTAGTCGGCCTGCCGGTACAGGGCGTCTGCGTTGCCATCGGAAAAACCTTCACCCTCGCCGCCCTGGTAGGGCGGCAGGACCCGCAGGCCTCCGTTGGTTCGGTCCAGGTCCCAGGGACGGCCGCTGACCAGATGGTCGTTGAGGGATTTCGGCTTGTACTGCTCCACAATCCAGACGTCGGTCAGGCCGCTGTTGTGCAGATTGGACAACGGAACGTCAATCAGCCGATAGGAACCGGCGACTGGCATGGCCGGCTTGGCACGGTGGTCGGTGAGCGCACCGAGGCGCCCGCCTGTTCCGCCGGCAAGGATGATGGTCAGAATTCGGGGGGCGTGCATGGGGGATTACCTCTCGAAGGGGACGGTAGTCTCTCTGCTGTCCTTCAAGGCTAACAAATGCCGCTATCCGGATTGTTGTCCTCAACGATGCTGTTGCCCGGCTCAATCCGGCTCAGGATGCGGCGGCCAATGCGTTCAAGGTCCGCCACATCCCGCGCGTCCAGTCCGTCAAAGACAAGGTTCCGCACCGAACGGACGTGATCGGGAGCGAGCTGCTCCAGGGCCGCCATGCCCTCGTCCGTCAGAGATGCGGTCGTGACGCGCGCATCATCCGGAGACGGAGAGCGTTCCATCCAGCCGCGGCCTTCCAACTTCTTGACCACATGCGAAAGCCTGGACAGTGATGCGTTGGACCGGGCGGCCAATTCGCTCATCGGCAGGTTACGGTCGGGAGCCTCGGACGTCATAGCCAGGACATGGTAGTCGAAGAGCGTGATCCGGGACCGCTTGAACAGCTCAGCGTCCAGCGTGGGATTGAGCCGTGTGGCCAAGGCGTACAGCGCGAGCCACGCCCGCCGTTCGTCGGAGGACAACCAGCGGACGGGGGTTGGCTCGCTTGTGTTCATGCTGCCATTCTCCCATGCGTGGTTGAGCCTTCAATGAAGGGCGGACGCGGCTCCCGCTGTCTCTGCTATTTGTCGGAAACGGCGGCTACGGTGTCGAACGGCAGGGAATCGACGTCGAGCCGGGGGTTTTCGTCCTGGGTCGCCACCAGTTCCCGGGCCTCGGCGGGCGTGTCCACGCTGGGCATGGAGCCGGGCATGGGCCGGTTGGCGGATTCACGCATGACGTAGACCGCCACGGCGCCGACCACGGACGTTGCCATCAGCCAGAATGCCGGCATCAGGTCGTTGTCCGTCAGGTTGATCAGACCCTGCATAATCAGCGGCGCAGTGCCGCCGAAGATTGCCACCGCGAAGTTGTAGGAGATGCCCATGGCTCCGTAACGGCTTGCCGTGGTGAACAGGGCCGGAAGCGCGGAGGCAAGGTTGGAGACGTAGAACGTTACGGGCACGGCCAGCAGCACCAGCCCCAGCAGGGTGGACCAGACCGGGCCCATGGCGATCAGCAGGAACGCCGGGACCGCCAGCACAATGGTGGAACCTGCACCCATCAGCAGCACCGGACGGCGGCCAATGCGGTCCGACAGCTTTCCGCACAGCGGAATGCACAGTGCCATCAGCACCAGGACGGGGATGGTCAGGAGCGTACCGTGCAGCGGATCGTATCCCATGGAATCCGTGAGGTAGGACGGCATGTAGGACGTGAGGGTGTAGCCCACGGTGTTGGCAGCGGCAACGAGCACCATGGCCACCAGGATCGGGCGCCAGTAGAGGCCGATCATGGCCAGGGTGCCGGGAGGTGCCGTTTCACTCTGGGGATTGCCTGAAGCCGCATTTTCTTCCTGCGCATCCAGGGTTGCCTGGAACGCCGGGGATTCTTCGATCTTCAGCCGGAAGTACACGGCAATCAGCCCCAGCGGGCCGGCGATGAGGAACGGAATGCGCCAGCCCCAATCCAGCATGGTTTCCTCGCTGAGGGAGAGCTGCATGATGGAGACCACGCCGGCACCGAGGGCGAACCCCATGTAGCTCCCCAGGTCCAGGATGCTGGAGAGGTAGCCGCGGCGCTTGTCCGAGGCGTATTCCGTGACAAAGGTAGTGGCACCGGCATACTCGCCGCCCGTGGAGAAACCCTGGATGAGCTTCATCAGGATCAGCAGGACCGGAGCCCACATGCCGATCTGGTCGTATCCGGGCAAGAGTCCGATCACGAAGGTGGAAGCTGCCATCATGATCAGCGTCACGGCAAGGATCTTTTGGCGGCCCAGCCGGTCACCGAGGCGGCCGAATACGACTCCGCCCAGGGGTCGGGCCAGGAAGGTGGCAGCAAAAACGCCAAGACTGAAGATCAGCTGGGCGGAGGCGTCAGCCTCGGAAAGGAAAACGGCGCCCATGGTGACGGCAAGGTAGCCGTAGACACCAATATCGAACCATTCCATGGTGTTGCCGACAACGGTGCCGCCAACGGCTTTTTTCATCATCGATTTGTCGACGACGTTCACGTCATCGACCTTCAGTCGCCGGCGCCTGAGGGCAGGACGGCGCACGGTGGGTGCATCTTTAGGCATGGTGGCTTTCTTTCCTAGAAGTCAGCTGCGTGTATCGGAAGCAACCGGCCATACGCCGTCAAAAAGGCGTCAGCAGACCATCAAGTTTAGGAAAAACAGCGGGGGTTGCCGAATCATCAGCACGCCTGGACCGAATTGAGTGCACTCATTCGGAGGCAAAACTCCACGAATTTACTGGGCTGGCAGGGAATTCTGTGAAACACCTCACCATAACCATTTTCAGCCCGTTAAAAACCCGATTCAGGAGCGCACGGGAACCGGCAGATGCACCGGAACCGGGTACTTGGGCGAGAGGTTGTCCCCTGAGGAGACCCCCCGCAGCCGGCGGCCCACCCACGGCCCCAGATACTGCTTGGCCCACCGGGCGTCCCGGCGCAGCTGATCCGCCCGGGTCCGGGCCGGCAGCTTGTCCAGCTCCGGCACATCAATGGCATCCGTGTACCGCAGGACCTCAAGGACTTTCTTGGCGGTAAGCATGTGTCCGGCGGGGGACATGTGCAGCCGGTCGACGTCCCAGTACCTTTCGTCCTGCAGTTCCTTCATCCGCCAGTAATCCACCAGTTCCGCACCGCGGCGGTCAACGGCTTCCCGCACCAGCTCGTTGTACAGGGCCGTACGTCCCCTGGTGGCCCCGAAGACGGGGGCGCGGCCGGAGTCGAACCCGGTGAACACGAGCACAGCGGCACCGGAGGCGCGCAGGGCCGCTATGCCGGCGTCGTACGCGTCCAGCAGGGCATCAATGTCCACTTTGGGCCGCAGGATGTCATTACCACCGGCGTACAGGGTCACCAGCGTGGGCTCCAGGGCGAGGGCGGCGTCGATCTGCTCCGCGAGCACCTGGTGGAGTTTCTTGCCGCGGATTGCCAGGTTGGCGTATCCCCAGGACTCGTCGGCAAGGATCAGCTGTTCGGCCACGCGGTCCGCCCAGCCCCGCACGCCGTTGGGGCGGGAATCATCCCAGTCCCCCACACCTTCAGTGAAAGAGTCGCCCAGGGCAACGTATCGAGAAGTAAAAGTCACTCCCACAGGGTACAAGCCGATTCACCACTTTCCGCATCCGCCCCGGGCCGGCGCCAAGGCGGATTAGACTCTGAACAAGCCGTACCGCAGCAATCAAAGGAACCCATGGCCAGCTCATCTGCCCAAAAGCGCCAGCGTGTCGCCGTCATCGTCAATCCCATCAAGAAAACGGATGTGGACATCCGCGCCCTGGTGGACGGAATCTGCCGGGACGAAGGCTGGGACGAGCCGCTCTGGCTGGAGACTACTGCGGAGGATCCCGGCCGCGGCATGGCTCGCCAGGCGCTGGAAGCCGGCGTTGATCTGGTGATTGCCGCCGGAGGTGACGGCACGGTGCGCTGCGTCGCCGCGGAGCTGACGGGTACGGATACTCCCCTGGGCCTGCTTCCCCTGGGAACGGGAAACCTGCTGGCCCGGAACCTGGACATTGCCGTGGATGATCCGGCAGCCGCCGTCACGGCCGCCCTGACCGGAACTGACCGCAATATCGACGTCGTCCACGTCACCCTGGACCGGGCGCTGAAAGGCGATGTCTTCCTGGTCATGGCCGGTCTTGGCTATGACGCGGCCCTCATGGGCGACACGAATGATGCGCTCAAGGACCAGGTCGGCTGGCTGGCTTACGTGGATGCCGGCATCCGCAACCTGCCCGGCAAACCCGTCAAGAGCACCATCCGGATGGACGGCGGGAAGGAAATTCACGGCTATCCGCGCAGCGTCATGGGCGGGAACTGCGGAAAGATCATGGGCGGACTTGAAATCTTCCCCGGCGCCCGGATTGATGACGGGCTGCTGGACATCATGACCATGGCCCCCAAGGGCCGGCTTGGCTGGCTCGGCGTGGTGGCCGGCCTGCTGCGCCGGGGCAAGGGCAAGCAGGCGTCGGTGGAGTATTACCAGTGCAAGGAAGCGGAAATCTTCACGGAAATTCCGCAGGAGTTTGAGGTCGACGGCGACAACCTGGGTAAGGCTTCCCACGTGGCCTTCCGGGTGGATCCCAGCGCGCTCCGGGTCCGCATGCCGCACGGACCCAAGGATCCTGCCATCCTCAGCAACCCGCAGGTCCAGTAAACGCCGGAGCCGGCCCCGAATGCGGGGCCGGCTCCGTGCGTATATGCAGTTTCAGGAATGTGCCTGTGAGGCAGGCGCAGCCTAGAGTCCCAGCCAGACAGCGGGATCCTGGTATTCCTCGTTCAACAGCACTTCAAAGTGCAGGTGCGGGCCGGTCGAGTTCCCGGTGCTGCCAACGGCGCCGATCACTTCGTTGAAGCCCACTTCCTGGCCCACCTCAACCCAGATTTCGTTGAGGTGGTTGTAGGTGGTCTGGACGCCGTCTCCGTGGTCCACCACAATCCGCAGGCCCCCGTACTGGTGGTACTCCGCGTAAACCACGGTCCCCGGGGCGGTGGACTTCACCGGGGTACCCAGAGCGGCGCCGAAGTCGATTCCGGTGTGCCATTCCAGGGCACCGTTGCCCAGCAGCGGGTTCTCCCGCCAGCCGAACGGAGACGTCACGCGCAGGGAGTCCAGGGGTACGGAGGCGGCTTCCTCTGCCGGTTCAGCCGCAGGTTCCGGAGCCGGTTCCGCAGCCGGTTCAGCCGCCGGTTCCGGGGCCGGTTCCGCAGCCGGAGCTTCCTCCGCCGGCGGAGCAGGCTGGGCGTTCTCTTCAGGGGCCGGCTGTGCCGGAGCCAGATCCGTCACTATTGCTGTCCGGTCCAGGGCCAGTGCGTTCTGGGACGCTTCAGCGGTCCCCAGAACCACCGAGCCCAGTGCGAGCACTGTGCCCGCGCTCAGGGCACAGGTCCTGCGGACCGGGTCGGACATCCGGTGCGGATTCAGCTGCGTTGCCAGATCCGAAACGCGTTCCCGGAGTTCGGACAGAAAGTGCGGGGTCTGCAATGAGTATTTCGTAATCCATCACCTCTGAGCAGTTGTCGGCCAAGGGGTAGTGAAAGGCAAAATCTCTATGAGGCGGGAGCCCTGCTCCCAGCGGTTTTAACTTTAAGACCGGGCACGGGCCAATTACACAAAAATGTGAGCAATTACCGGACCCTCGCAGATCCGCGTCACAGCGGAGCTTTCCGGCAGCGGCAGGCCTAAAGCACTACGACTCGGCGCGCCCGCTGCGCCAATACCCCATGAACGCAACCTGTTTCCGGTCGATTCCGGCTTCGGTGACCAAGTAGCGGCGCAGCCCGCGGACCACTGCGGCTTCGCCGGCAATCCAGGCATAGAACGGCAGCGCCCCTGACGGGGTATGCGGGTTCGGCGTTCCCTGCACCGCTGCCGGAGTCAGCCGCTGCGGGGTCTCCCAGAGGATGGTTTCATCCACGTTGACGTCTTCAATCTGCGGCCGGGGCGGCACCGGAGCTCCGTCCACGGAAGCCCAGCCCGGCAGGACGACGGCGTTGCGGACGGCGGCCTCGAGCAGTTCGCCGTGCGGCCGCGCGCCGCGGGGCAGCCAGGTCACCTCCACGGCGGATTCCGTGGATACCGGCTGCTCGTCGGTTCCGGAGGGAACCTCCAACAGCGCGTGCCCGGTGATATCTGCGGGCAGGGATTCCAAGATTGCGGTGATGGCCGGAACTGCGGTTTCATCCCCGGCGAGCAGAATGTGGCGTGCCATGCCCGGCCGCCATTCAATGCCGCCGTAAGACTCCGCGGTGACGCAGTGGGCAGCGTTGGGGCCAATAATGCTGACCCGGTCCCCGGGTTTCGCGTCGGCGGCCCAGCTGGAGGCAGGACCACCCCGTCCCTGCTCATCGAAGTGCAGGACAAAATCCACGTCGATTTCGGGTTCCCCACCGGAGCAGCGGGCTGCCCGGACCGTGTAGGTCCGCATGGAACCCCTGACGGCCGCATCCAGCTGCAGCCAGTTCCGGTACCAGGAGGTGTCGCTGCAGTCGAACTCCGGCACGGGGATCTGCCGGCCGTCGGCGCCGATGGAGGGAACCACCACTTTGATCCGCAGGTCATGGGTCAGCCCCTGCACGCCGAATTCCGCCAGGCAGGACCCTGCAAAGGTGATGCGCTGGAAGTTTTCGCTGAGCCGCTGGATCCGGCGTACTTCCACATCGAAGCACATCACGGCTCCCGCACTTGAGGCACGGCGGGCCTTGCGGGGTGCCGCAGTTGCTCCGGTGCGGATATTGACCTGCGTCACGATGCGGCCTCCAGGCGGGTTTCTGATTCGGGTTCGGGGCGGGCGTCCTGCGGGTTGGGCAGATAGCCCACGGGTTTAGGCGGTTCGGTCTCCGCACGCGGACGCGCATGGTGACGGCCGAGCGGCACCACCATGGGGGTTCCGGAGACCGGATCTTCAATGACCCGGGATTCAAGGCCAAATACGTCGCGGACCAGGTCCTCGGTCAGGATGTCCGCCGGCGCACCCTGGGCAGCAATGGAGCCGGACTTCATGGCGATCAGGTGATCTGCGTACCGGGCGGCAAGGTTCAGGTCATGCAGGACGATTGCCACAGTGGTGCCCGCCCGGCGGTTGAGGTCCGTGACCAAATCCAGCACCTCAATCTGATGGGTGACATCCAAGAAGGTGGTGGGCTCATCCAGCAGCAGGATCTCCGTCTCCTGGGCCAGGGCCATGGCAATCCACACCCGCTGGCGCTGGCCGCCGGAAAGCTCGTCCACGTTGCGTTCAGCCAGGTCCAAGGTTCCGGTGGCTTCCAGCGCGGCGGCGACGGCGTCATCGTCGTCCGGCGTCCACTGGCGGAACCATCCCTGGTGCGGATAGCGTCCCCGCCCCACCAGGTCGGCCACGGTGATGCCGTCCGGTGCGGTGGGCGTCTGGGGCAGCAGGCCAAGCGTGCGGGCCACCTCTCGGGCGGGCCGGGCATGGATGTCGCGGCCGCCCAGCAGCACGACGCCGCCGGCCGGCTTGAGCAGGCGTGACATGCCCCGCAGCAGAGTGGATTTTCCGCAGGCATTGGCCCCGACGATGATCGTGATCCGGCCGGCGGGCAGAGTGACGGACAATCCATCCACCACCACACGCTCGCCATAGGAAAGCACCAGATCCCGGGCACTCAGGGTGTTGTCGTTGGGTTTTGTGCCCATCTCAGCCTCCTCGGCCTACGCGGTTGGCGGTGACCAGCAGCCACAGCAGGAACGGGGCGCCGAGGGCACCGGTCACTACCCCCACGGGCAGTGATATTCCGGGTACCAGATTGGCTCCGGCAAAATCGGCCGCAAGAACGATCACCGCTCCCACCAGGGCTGATACGGCGAGGGAGTTGCGCCCGCCCAGCAGCCGGCGCGCAATAGGCCCGGAGAGGAACGCGATGAAGGAGATCGGCCCGGCAGCAGCGGTGGCCACGGCAGCCAGTGCCACTCCGGCGGCGAGCAGGCCCAGCCGTGACGCTTCCACCCGCACGCCCAGGCCTGCCGCTGTGTCATCACCGAGTTCAAGTCCGCGCAGCTGCCGCGCCAGGACCGCAGCCGCGGGGAGCAGGACGACCAATGCCGCGGCCAGGGGAACGGCACGGTCCCAGCTGCTGGAGTTCAGGGAACCGTTCAGCCAGATCAGCGCCTGGGAGGCAGTCCGCACGTCGGTGCGCGTCATCAGGAAGGTCACGATGGACTGCATGACGGCCGCGAACCCGATGCCCACCAGGATCAGCCGGTAACCGGCCGCGGCGCCGCGGCGGGACAGCAGGTAGATGGCCAGCGCCACCACCAGTGCCCCGCACAGGGCAGCCAGCGAAACCGTGCTCCCGGCGGCACCGAAAACCACAATGGCCGTTACTGCGCTGGCGCTGGCACCGTAGCTGATGCCGATGATGTCCGGGCTGGCGAGCGGATTGCGCAGCATGGTCTGGAAGATGCTGCCGGAAATCCCGAACGCGGCGCCCACCATGAGGCCGATGACCGCCCGCGGGAGCTTGCTCTCCATCACGATGAAGGTGGCGCCGGGAATCTGTTCCCCGCCAAGGATCCGGAAAAAATCCGGGATGGTGACGGTGTAGGTTCCCAGCAGGATGCTGACGGCAAAAAGGATGAGGACGGCGGCGGCCAGGACCGCGGTTACGGTGCGGCCGCGGCGGAGGGACCGGCGGCGGGCCGCCCGGACCAGGGCCGCTGCGGGCCCGGCATCCGTACGCCTGCGGGCACCGGATCCCCCCGGCGTTCCCGCCTGCTTCAGCAGCGCGCTCACAGTTGGGCCTGCTTCCGGCTGCGGACCAGCCAGATGAAGACCGGGGCGCCGATGATTGCGGTCATGACTCCCACGGGAACTTCACCGGGGGGCAGCACCAGACGGCCGATGATGTCCGCCGCGATCAGCAGCACCGGTGCCAGGACCAGGGAAAAGGGAAGGATCCACCGGTAGTCCGGGCCGGTCAGGGAGCGGACCATGTGCGGGATAACCAGCCCCACAAAACCAATGGGTCCGACGGCGGCCGTGGCGGCGCCGCACAACAGCACCACTCCCAGCGCAGTGACTGCGCGGCTGAGGCCCACCCGCTGCCCCAGTCCGCGGGCCAGGTCATCACCCAAAGACAACCCGTTCAGTGCCCGGCCTGCGCACAGGGTAATGACGGCACCAACCGCCAGGAAGGGAGCGACGGCGGTGATGACGTCCCAGCCCCGGCCGGAGAGGCTGCCCGCCTGCCAGAACCGGAAGATGTCCAGCGTCTGCTGGCTGGAGACCAGCACTGCGCTCATCAGTGAACCGAGTCCGGCGGACAGTGCGGCACCGGCCAGGGCAAGTTTCACCGGAGTGGCTCCCTCCCGGCCCAGACTCGCCACGGTATAGACCAGGACGGCGGCCAGTGCCGCCCCCGCCAGCGCAAACCAGACGTATCCGAGGAAGGTGGAAACACCGAAGCCGTAGATGCCGAGCACCACAAAGAACGCCGCCCCGGCATTGACGCCAAGAATCCCGGGATCCGCCAGCGGATTTCGTGCCACGCCCTGCATGGCGGCACCGGCGAGTCCCAGCGCTCCTCCGGCCAGCAGACCGAGCACGGTGCGGGGAATCCGGGACAGGACCACCGCGTGGTCGCCGTTCGCCGGGTCGTTGGCGGTCAGGGCGTCAATGACGGTTCCGAAGGGAAGAGCGCGGGCCCCGAAGGCAACCGATGCCAGGCAGGCCAGCGCCAGCAGACCGAGGGAGGCGGCCAGCAGGGCCAGCCGGCGGCCGTTCCGGGCAGGCCCTGACGGGGACGGCACTTGCCGCGCCGGCGCCCCGGACCGAATGTTCTGCGGTGCCGGTGCGGGGGAGCTGATGTTCACGCCCACGGCGGCACCTCCTTAAGACGGAATGGTCTTAAGTAAGGCTAACCTACGGTCGCGGCGCTTAAGAAACATTTCTGTGCCCTATTACCGTCCGGCTGACGTAATAGCCGCAGGACCGGTTGGACTCAGAGTGCTCCATGCCCCGGAGCGACCTCTTCACCCTCGCGCACCGGTCCCGGAGGCGTTCCGTCGCCGAACGGCCGGCCGCCGAGCTGCTCGCGGTGGTGTTCGGTCAGCCAGCCGGACAGATCCGGGCCCTTGGGCACGATCCCGGTGGGGTTGATGTCTTCGTGGACGATGTAATAGTGGGCTTTGATCTGCTCAAAATCCACGGTGTCCCCGAAGCCCGGCGTCTGGAAGAGATCCCGGGCGTAGCCCCAGAGGTTCGGCATTTCCGTGAGCTTGTTCCGGTTGCACTTGAAGTGGCCGTGATAGACCGCGTCAAACCGCACCAAGGTGGTGAAGAGGCGGACATCGGCCTCGGTGATCGTATCCCCGACAAGGTAGCGCTGGCGGGAGAGCCGGTCCTCGAGCCAGTCCATTGCCGCCCACAGGCGGTCGTAGGCGGCGTCGTACGCTTCCTGGGATCCGGCGAAGCCGCAGCGGTAAACACCGTTGTTGATCTCGGTGAAGACGCGCTTGTTGACGGCACGCATCTCCTCCATGTGCTCCGCCGGCAGCAGGTCCGGGGCTCCCTCGCGGTGGAAGTCCTTCCACTGCGTGGAGAAGTCCTCGGTAATCTGCGGGAAATTGTTGGTCACCACGGCGCCGCTGGGAATGTCCACGATGGCCGGAACGGTAATGCCGCGGCTGTATCCGGGCGTGCGCCTGAAAAAGGCTTCCTGCAGGCGCTCAATACCCAGCACGGGATCCCTGCCGTCCGGATCCAGGTCGAAAGTCCAGCTGCGGGCATCGTGGGTTGGCCCGGGAGTTCCCAGCGAGATGGCGTCTTCCAGGCCAAGGAGCCGGCGCACAATGATGGTCCGGTTGGCCCAGGGGCAGGCCCGGGCAGCGATCAGCCGGTACCGCCCCGCTTCCACCGGATAGCCGTCGCTGCCGTCGCGCGTGATCCGCGTTTCGATGTAGTTGGTGTCCCGGGTGTATTCCGTTCCGCCGGTGACATACGCTCCGCGCGTGCTGAACTCCGAGCCGTTGTCCTGGTCTGTTGCAGTGCTGTCAGCCATGGGATTTCCCGTTCTGGTGCGTGCTTCGTTCTGGTACTCAACCCTAACGGCGCCAATCGGTCCTGCATTCCCTGCTCCGCCGCCCGACTCACCGGTAGAGTCGAAGACAGCGCCAGCCGTATCCCATCACCATCAGCCGGAGGAATTGAGCCACATGCGAGTAGCTGTTATCGGAGCAACCGGAAATGTTGGCACAGCCCTGCTGCGGCGGCTGGCACAGGCCCGCGGTGAACGCGGAGGGGACCTGGAAATTGTGGGCATTGCGCGCAGGGTGCCCGACACCAGCGCCCCGCCGTACGACGGCGTCCAGTGGCACAGCATCGATATCGCCACCGGTGAGGGCCGCGAGAAGCTGACGGAGGCACTGAGGGGAGCCGACGCCGTCGTCCATCTTGCCTGGGCCATCC
The DNA here is from genome assembly GCF_058269295.1 of Arthrobacter sp. TJ-58. NCBI lineage: Bacteria > Bacillati > Actinomycetota > Actinomycetes > Micrococcales > Micrococcaceae > Arthrobacter > Arthrobacter sp. TJ-58. The sequence goes on along the minus strand of NZ_JBZCNM010000002.1, from coordinate 109,577 downwards.
AGCCCAACCATGACGAGGCGGAGCTGCACCGCATCAACGTGCACGGAACTGAAAACGCGCTGGCGGCAGCAGCGGCGGCAGGAGTGCGCCAGTTTGTCTGCGCCTCCTCCGTGGGGGCCTACTCCCCTGCACCCAAGGACCGGCTCACCGACGAGTCCTGGCCGGCACGCGGTATCGCCAGCTCGCACTACAGCCGGCACAAGGGCGAGCAGGAAGCACTGCTGGACGCGTTTGAGCGTGAGTACCCCGAGATCCCCGTGGCCCGGCTTCGTCCGGGCCTGATCTTCTCGTCGGACGCCGGAAACGAAATCGGCAATTACTTCCTGGGGCCACTGGTTCCAAAATTCATCCTGAACAAGCTCAGCCTGCCGCTGATCCCCCTGCCGCAGGAGTTTTCCTTCCAGATTGTCCACGCCGATGACATGGCAGATGCCTACTGGCGGGTGCTGGACCAGCGCGCCGAGGGCGCCTTCAACATTGCCGCGGATCCGGTGATCACTCCGGAGATCCTCGCCGGGGTGCTCGGCGCCCGGCGCCTGCTGAACATTCCGGTGAAACTGGTGCGCGCCGTCGTCGGCCTGACCTGGGCTGCGCACCTGCAGCGCACCGATCCGGGCTGGATCGACATGGCTGCCGGCGCGCCGATCATGGACACCTCGCGGGCGCGGGAGGTTTTGGGCTGGAACCCGCGCCGCACCTCCGTTGAATCGCTGAAGTTTGTTCTGGACGGACTGACCCGGGGTGAAGGGGTCAAAGGCTCACCGCTTCTCGCTCCGCGGCGCTGAGCGCAGCCCGGACGTCCTCTTCCAGCAGCTCCGCGTTCAGGCCAACCGCAAGGCGGTAGGCGTCCCCGGCAGCAGCCACCACCTGGCTGGAAGGATCGGTGACGTTGCCAACGGCCCAGATGCCGTAGGCGCCGGTCCGCCCGGCGGCGTCGGTTTCCAGGCAGCCGTCGGCATCCCGGCGGCACCCCGGAACCGACCACGGCAACGGGTCCACCGAGGCGCCGGGTTCACAAAACACGGCCCGGCAATCCAGCTGCCGCCCGTCTGCCAGTGCCACGCCCGTGAGGGCATCATCATGCACCAGCAGGTTCTCCGCGGTGCCCTCCACGATCTGAACGCCCATGGCCGTCAGGGACCGGACATCCTCCGCCGTCAGGTCCAGTCCCTCCTGGACGAGCAGCGTCACCTCTGACGAAAAGCTGCGGACCAGGAATGTCTGCTGCACCGAGGACGGGCTTGAACCCAAGACAATCAGCGGACGGTCCGCCACCTCCCAGCCGTGGCAGTAGGGGCACTGCAGCAGGTCCTTGCCCCAGCGCTCCCGTGCCCCGGAGACCTCCGGCAGGACATCCCGCAGCCCGGTGGCAATGACCACGTGCCGGCCGCGCAGCACCCTTCCGTCTGCCAGCTTCACCGACCGGTCCGGCTGCAGCTGCGTGGCCTGCCCGGACAATACGTCCACGTCATACCGTTCCAGGTCGGAGCGGCACAGCTCCAGCAGATAGTCCGGAGCAACGCCGTCGCGGGAGGGAAAGCCGTGAACATGGTCGGCGGGAGAATTGCGGGGATGGCCCGCGTCGATCACCGCCACCTTGCGGCGGGCACGTCCGAGCACGGTGGCCGCCGTCAGGCCGGCGATTCCTCCGCCAATAATCACCACGTCATAGCGGGCAGCGGGGGCAGCAGAAGCAACAGTCATAATTCCTTTGTACAACAGATTTCGGGAAATAGTCAGCAGGCTTACTTTTGTCATAAAATTGCTCCCATGGACAACAGCACACAGGCCTCATCAGGCTCCAAACTCAAACAGGGGATCACCGGTCCCATGCTGTATCTCTTCATCCTGGGGGATGTTCTGGGAGCGGGAATCTACGCTCTGGTGGGCGAGGTCTCCGGCGAAGTCGGCGGCGCCGTGTGGGTGCCGCTTGCAGTGGCCCTGCTCCTGGCGCTGCTCACGGCTTCCTCCTATGCGGAACTGGTCACCAAGTATCCCCAGGCCGGCGGAGCAGCGGTTTTTGCCGCACGCGCCTTCAAACGCCCTGCCGTTTCCTTCCTGGTGGGGTACTGCATGCTGGCGGCCGGGGTCACCAGCGCCGCCGGGCTGTCCCTGGCGTTTAGCGGCGACTACCTGTCGCCGTTCCTGGACGTGCCGCCGGTGCCCACGGCCATTGTCTTCCTGCTCCTCATCGCCCTGCTCAACGCGCGGGGAATTTCCGAGTCCGTGCGCAGCAATGTGGTGATGACGGTTATCGAACTCTCCGGCCTGATCCTCGTGATTGTGCTGGTGGCGTTCATGGTGGGCCGCGGAGACGGTCACACCGAGCAGATCACGCAATTCACCGACGGTGTCAACCCCGCAACGGCCGTCCTGGGCGCATCGGTGATCGCGTACTACTCCTTCGTGGGCTTTGAAGTGTCCGCCAATGTTGCCGAAGAGGTCCGCGACGTCAGCCGCGTCTATCCGAGGGCACTCTTCGGGGCTCTGCTGACGGCCGGAGTGGTGTACGTGCTGATCGGCCTGGCGGCTGCGTCCGCCCTGCCCACAGAAGACCTGGCCGATTCCAGCGGACCGCTGCTGGACGTGGTCAGCGCCACCGGATACGGCGTACCGGATTGGCTGTTCAGCCTGATTGCACTGGTAGCCGTTGCCAACGGCGCCCTGCTGACCATGATCATGTCCAGCCGCCTGACCTACGGAATGGCCGAACAGGGCCTGTTCCCCGGGGTCTTCGCCAAGGTCCTGCCGAACCGCAAGACGCCCTGGGTGGCCATCATTGCCACCACGGCCGTCGCCATGATCCTGACGATGACCGGCGAGCTGGCCTCACTGGCTGAAACCGTGGTGCTGCTCCTGCTCTTTGTCTTTCTGAGCACCAACATCTCTGTCATTGTTCTGCGGAAGGACGAGGTGGACCATAAGCACTTCCGCGCCCCCCTGGTACTGCCCTACCTCGCCATTGCCTCCTGCATCCTGCTGCTGGCCCAGCAGTCCGGGGCGGTGTGGCTGCGGGCCGGAATCCTGCTCGCCCTCGGCGTGATCCTGTACTTTGTGCGCCGGGTGGTTAAGGCCAAGCAGCACTAGCCGCAGCAAATCCACAAGAGGCCGGCCCCGAGCGTTCAAGCTCGGGGTCGGCCTCTTGTGGAGTCAGCTAACGCAGGATGGCTGCGTTGTCAGCTAGCGCAGGTCGTCGTCGTAATCCTTGCCCGCGTGCTGCTGGCGCAGCTCGCGGCCCTGCTCAATGTCCTTTTCCATCTGTTCCTGGCGCTTGTCGATCTGGCGCGTGTCACGCGGGGGAAGCTGGACGGACTCCTCGGCCTGGATTCCGGCCTGCAGTTCGCGTCCGCGCTCCACCTCGGCGTCGAACTCGGCACCGAACAGCAGCGACACGTTAGCCAGCCAGAGCCACAGCAGAAGCACGATCACGCCACCAATGGCGCCGTACGTGGCGTTGTAGTTGCCGAAGTTTGCCACGTAGAAGCTAAAGCCCAGCGTGACGATCCCCAGCACGATCAGTGCGATGAAAGCACCCATGCTCATCCAGCGGAATTTGGGCTGCTTCACGTTGGGGGTGGCGTAGTACAGAATGGCCACGAGCAAAACGGCGAAGACCAGCATCACTGGCCATTTGGCGATGTTCCAGACCATGACAGCCTCGGAGCCGAGCCCAATAAAGTTGCCCAGCGTTTCGGCAACCGGGCCGCTGAGCACCAGCATCATCAGCAGTGCGGCAACCAGCAGGATGAGGATCAGGGTCACCAGGAGCTGGGTCGGCAGCAGCTTCCAGGCCGGCCGTCCCTCCTCCACTTCGTAGATGCGGTTCATGGACCGGCCAAAGGCTTTGACGTAGCCGGAGGCGGACCAAAGGGCGCCGACAATACCGACGATCAGCGCGAGTCCGGCGCTGCTCGAGGACGTCAGCTGTTTGATGGGGCCCTCCAGGACGTCCACGGCGCTGCCGGGGGCGAATTCCTTGAGAAGGTCCAGCATGGCGTTGGTGGTGCTCTCAGCCTGCCCCACCAGTCCAAGAATCGACACCAGCGCCAGCAGTGCCGGGAAGAGTGCCAGGACCGTGTAGTACGTCAGTGCCGCAGCGAGGTCGGTGCACTGGTCCTTGCTGAACTCGCGGAGCGTCTTCCGTGCAATGTACTTCCAGCTGGGCTTGGTGACCTCTGCCGGGCTGTCCGGTTTGCTCGCGTCGTCCGGGCTGGGAGCCGTTTGGGCCCCTTCCCGATTGTCCTGCTGTGCCATCAAGGCCTCCTGGATCCATTGGAATACTGGCTTTCATCCTATTGGTAAGTGTGCTTACTCCCAAAGGACCTACTTGTATGGATCCGGTTCCTGCGGCCGCCGGAGTCAAAACTTTTTGTAGTAGTCAGTCAGCAGCATCTCTTCCTCCGCGCTGAGGGCGCTGTCGGGGTCCACCTGCGGTGAGTCATCCACGGCCTGCAGGGTGTAGTTCACGTAGATGTCTTCGCCGTCGCGCCGGGCGCCGGCCAACGGAACAAAGTGCTGGCGCGTTTCAAAGAGCCCGAGCGCCACCGTAATCCACTCGGGGGCACCGGTTGCGCGATCCAGATGCACCTCGCCCACAAGTCCCAGCCGTTCACCGTCCTTGGCCCACACGGTGGAACCCTGAAGTTCGTGGACCACAAATTCATCAGCCATTGCTGCACCCCTCTTCAGTGCCCGCCGGCCGCGGGTCGCCTGCCCCAAGCCAGCCAGACGGCGCCCGGGTTGTCAACGGCGGGAAGCTGAACGGCCGCCTTCGAAACCGGCGCTACTCCTCGGAGGAGGATTCCTCACGCTCGTCAAAGACCTGCTGCCCCGGCCCGGTGAAGGAGTGGCGCTGGTCCACTGCTTCAAGGGAGCCGGTGAAGAACTGGGACGTGCTCGTGTCCAGCGGATCTCCGGCACCGGTGGAACGCGGACCCCGGTGCACCTCCGGGGCAGCCGGACGGACCTCTTCCCACCGCTGGCGAGGCAGCGCTCCGGGATGCCATTCCTGCAGATAGGTAACCATCGCTTCGCGCACCAGGCAGCGCAGGTCAAACAGGGTGCCGCTGTCCGCCGCGCTGACCAGGACACGCACGCGCACCATCCCGTTCACCGCGTCGGTTACCTGCAGCACAGAGGTACGGCCGTCCCACAGATCAGTGCCTGCGAGGGTTTCCGTCAGATGGGCGCGCAAATCACCCACCGGCGCCCGCCAGTCCAAATCCAGTTCCACTGTGCCAAGGATGGCGGACTGCTTCCGCGTCCAGTTCTCAAAGGGCGTGGTGGTGAAGTAGGCGGAGGGGAGGATCAACCGCCGGTCATCCCACAGATGCACCACCACGTAGGTCATGGTGATTTCCTCGATCGTGCCCCACTGCGTTTCAACCACCACCACATCGTCAACGCGGATGGCGTCGGTGAAGGCCAGCTGCATGCCGGCAAAGACGTTGGTCAGGGTGCTCTGAACGGCAAGGCCCGCAACAATGGAGATCAAACCTGCGGAGGCGAGAATACCGGCTCCCAGCGCCTGCACCTCCGGGATAGTGAGCAGGACGCAGGCCACCGCAATGATGACAATGACGGCCACGCCCACGCGGCGCCCCAGCATCACCTGCGTCTTCAGCCGGCGCATCCGGCGGTTGTCCTTGGTGTCCGTCTTGTACTTGGTGAGGAGCATCGCCTCAACGATGAGCAGGATCACCACGGCCAGCCAGGCAAGGGATGCAATAAGCGCCAGGGTCAGCCCGTAATTGATCGACGGGAACCACTCGGAGCCGCGCATCGTGACACCCACGGCAATCCGGATGCCTATCAGGGACAGCGTCAGCCGCAGCGGGTTGCGCCCCAGTGCGGTTACCTCGCGGATCCTCGGTACGCGCCGGAAAATCCTTGCGGTGGATTCCCTCACGATCCGGGCCAGCAGCAGGGCCACTGCCACGGCTATGAGAACACCTAAGAGGGGCTTGAACCCGGACACAGCGGAAAGAAGATCATGCATACGTTCGATCGTGACAGCTTCCCCGGGGGTCCTGTCCAATCGGCAGCGGCTGATTTCCGTGAGATCCGAAACACCTCAGCAACGCCGGAGGGCACCCCTGAATTCAGGGATGCCCTCTTGCGTCAGCCTCGCCCGCTCAAGGGGGCGAACGGCGGACCTATTTGGCGGCGTCGGCCGCAGCGGCCGCCTTGGCGACCATCGGAACTACGTTGTCCAGGGCGTACGGCACGCTGAGGATGTTGATTGCGGAGACCGAGAAGACGCGCTCGGCGTCGGAGTCTGCAACCAGGGCGCCGTTCTTCACGGCGGGGATCTGGCCCAGCAGCGGATCATTGACGATGGCAGCAGCGGCCTCGTCATCGGCAACCCACGTCACGAAGATGTCCGAATCCAGCTGGTTGGCATCTTCATCAGCCCACGGGAAGTAGAAGGCATCGGCGGGCGCATTCTCATCCACCACGGGGGCCTGGACCATGCCCAGCTCGGTCAGGAACTTGGGACGGTTGTCCAGGGAGGTGTAAACCGAGGAGGCTCCCTTGGCGAGGTTGCCGTAGATGAAGGACTTGCCGGCAAGTTCCGGGTACTGCGCACCGGCATCCTTGATGGACTGCTCAGTGTCAGCCACCAGCTTCTCCGCCTTGTCGCTGACGCCGAGCGCCGTACCGATCATCGTGGCGGTGTCCTGCCAGGAAGTGCCCCAGGGAGCATCGGGGTAAGCGACTACGGGGGCAATCTTGGAAAGCTTGTCGTAGTCTTCCTGCGTCAGCCCGGAGTACGCAGCAAGGATGACATCAGGGTTGGTGGCTGCCACATCGTCAAAGGCAATGCCGTCTGCTTCGGAGTACTGGACCGGAGCGTTTTCGGATCCGATCGGCGCATCCAGCTCTTCCAGCGCTTCATCGATCCACGGGGTGGTCCCCTGCTCGTTGCCGCCGTACACGATGGTGGGCATGCCCACCGGAACAACGTCCAGCGCCAGGGCAGTTTCCGCATTGGCCCAGGCAACGGTGGCTACGCGCTCGGGAGCGGATTCAATGGTGGTTTCACCGAAGGCGTGCTCAATGGTGACCGGAAACGAATCGGCTGCCGCTTCTGCGGAACTTCCGCTGTCGCTCGATCCGCCGGTAGAGCCGGTCGAGCAGGCGGAGAGGGACAAGACGGCGACGGCGGCAACGGCCGCAGCGCGGCGCATCCGGGACAGGGCCATGGGGGCTCCTTGACTAAGGGTGTGGATTTTTACGAGACGTTGCCCGGAAAATCCGGACAAAGTAAGGCTAACCTATCCTTAGCGTAATTACGCAACGTCTGTCTTGCGTAATCGGAAGTCCGCCCGGTTGTTATGCCGGGGCTTCTCCGGGGTACAGGTAGACCTCGCCGTCGCGAACTTCCACGCGGTGGGCCTTTGCGTTCACCAGGGCGGGCAGGCAGAGTGCCTCACCGGTGCGCAGGCAGAAGCGTGCGGAATGAATGGGGCACTCCACTTCGGTATCCTCGATCCACCCCTCGGACAGCGACGCTTCCTCGTGGGTGCACGTGTCGTTGAGCGCGTAAAAGTTTCCGTTATCGCTGTGGAACACCGCAATATCGTCGGCTGTTCCGGCAGCCTCGGCGTCGACCTTGACCGCCGTACCTTCTTCGATCTCATCGGCGGCGGCAACCCGAATGCCAACAGTCATTTTCAACCCTCTTCCGGCCTGGGGCCGTAACGATGTTTCCCTCTACATCAATCACGTTACCCGGCGCGGCCGGCACCGCGCACAAGCCCGCAGCGGGGCTGAGGCCTACAACGGGGCGGAGGCCCCGGCGCCGCGGTGAACTTCCAGTTCCCGGATCAGGGCAATAAGTTCGCTGCGAAGCTCAGGGCGGATATCAGCGCTGAATCCTGCCGCTTCAATGTCATCGGCCCGCACCAGCAGTTGGCGGCCAAGGTCGGAAATGGCCACAACCCTGCGCGGGGCCCCTGCAGCGGCAGGGGGCAATTCACGCACCAGTCCCTGGCGGGCCATGGTCACCAGCGACGTTCCAAGCGTTTGGGCAGTCACCCGCAGCCGCCGGGCCAGTTCGGCGCGCTTCATCGGCCCGTCCGTCTTCAGGACCCTCAGGACAGTGACCCGCTCCTGCGTCAGGCCCACATCTCTCAGCCGGTTGTCCACTTCGCGCCGCACCAATCGCGCTGCCGTGGACAGCAGCCGGACGGCTTCCCAATCCCCCTCGTTCTGCATTTGCCTGCTTCCCTGTACGTGTTCCGTGTTCGTGTCTCCAGTTGGCATGTAAATAATCAGTGTGCTTACCATTCCAACGCTAAGCAGGGGGGTCTTGTCAAGATTCTTACGTCCGGACCGAATGGGCGGACATACTCCCGAACACCCTTTCTGCCCGTGGTGACCGCGCGTATGCTGAGCCGCACGGCCAACGGGGGCTGCCTGGAGCAGCCCGAGCGAAGGGGAAGTGCCATGAGCACAAAGGACCTGCAGGATGCCCGCAGCACCTCGACCGACGGCGCCAAAACGGTCAGGGAACGGGTGGTCACCGCCCGGGATGCCAGGGCGCTGGCGGAGGAATCCCGGATCGCCGAGGACCGGCGCCCCAGTTTCGCCAAGGGCATTTACATGGGCAGCTACAACCTGGACCTCATCCGCCCCCAGCTTCCCGATCCGGAAGAAGCGATCCGGGAACGCGACTTCCTCGACCGGCTGGCCGCTTTCTGCAAGACGCTGGACGGACAGGTGATCGAATCCACCGGGGTTATCCCGGACGACTACCTGCGGGGCCTGACGGATTTGGGGGTTTTTGGCATGAAGATTCCCCGCCGGTATTCCGGGCTGGGACTGTCCCTGCTTGCCTACGGACGCGCCTTGATGCTGCTCGGATCCGTGCATCCCAGCCTGGGTGCACTGGTGTCCGCCCACCTGTCCATCGGTGTACCGGAACCGGTCAAGGTGTTCGGCACCGAGGCGCAGAAGGAAGAGTATCTGCCCCGCTGCGCGTCCGGAGCCATCTCCGCCTTCCTGCTGACAGAGCCCGACGTCGGATCCGACCCCGCACGGATGCGTGCCACCGCGGTGCCCTCCGAAGACGGCAGTGAATACGTCCTGAACGGGGTGAAGCTGTGGACCACCAACGGGGTCATTGCGGAACTGGTGGTGGTCATGGCAGCCGTGCCGCCGCACGGCACGGAAAAAGGCGGCATCAGCGCCTTCGTAGTGGAAATGGACACCCCGGGGATCACCGTGGAAAACCGGAACAACTTCATGGGCCTGCGGGGCATTGAAAACGGTGTGACCCGGCTGCGCGGCGTGCGGGTACCGGCTGCCAACCGGCTTGGCAGGGAAGGCCAGGGCCTGAAGATCGCCCTCACCACGCTGAACACCGGCCGCCTGTCCATTCCCGCACTGTGCGCCGGAGCGGGGAAGTGGTCACTGAAAATCGCCCGGGGCTGGACCGGCACACGTGAGCAGTGGGGCCAGCCGATCGGCCGGCACGAGGCGGTGGCGAAGAAAGTTGCCTTCATCGCCGGAACCGCCTTTGCCTTGGAGAGCGTCTTTGAGTTGTCAGCCACCATGGCCGACGCCGGGACCAAGGACATCCGGATTGAGGCAGCGCTGGCCAAACTGTGGGCTTCGCAGATGGCTTACCGGATCGCTGACGAACTGGTGCAGGTCCGCGGCGGGCGGGGATTTGAAACGGCTGCTTCCCTGGCCGCGCGCGGCGAGCGGGCGGTGGCCGCCGAGCAGCAGCTGAGGGACCTTCGGATCAACCGGGTTTTTGAGGGCAGCACGGAAATCATGCACCTTTTGATTGCCCGGGAGGCGGTGGATGCCCACTTGAAGGCCGCGGGCGATCTGGCCGTAGCCGACGCACCGCTGGGCAACAAAGCCCGGGCAGCCATGAAGGCCAGCGGATTCTACGGCCGCTGGCTCCCCACCCTCGCAGCCGGCCGGGGAACCGTGCCAACGGCCTACGCCGAATTTGGCCCCCTGGCCGTATACCTGCGCTACGCTGACCGCGCGTCCCGGCGTCTTGCCCGTTCCACGTTTTACGGGATGGCCCGCTGGCAGGCGGGGCTGGAGCACCACCAGGTATTCCTGGGCCGGATTGTGGACATTGGCGCTGAACTCTTTGCCGTGTCTGCGGTCTGCATGCGGGCGGAAACCATGCGGCTGAAGGACCCCGCCGCCGGCGCAGAAGCCTATGAGCTGGCCGCCGCCTTCTGCGCCCAGTCGCGGGTCCGGACGGACACGCTCTTTGATGACCTGTGGCGCAATTCGGATGCCGAAGACCGGCAGCTCGCCAAGGGAGTGCTGGCGGGTCGCTACACCTGGCTGGAAGACGGAGTGCTGGACCAGTCCGAGGGCACCGGGCCGTGGATCTCCGAGTGGGCCAACGGACCGGAGGCCGGTGAGAACCTCCACCGCCGGTACCGCTAAAGGCCCACTCTGCTCAACACCGCGCCTACTGAACACGGCACTTCCCCAGACCGCGCGCGGCCGGCGCTGGCTGCCGGCGCTGAAACCCTTGACACGCGATGGCTGCTGCTAAAGACTGGCCGTATCAGCGCGCCATACCGGTCGGTTGGTCGGTATCGCACCTCGCAGCATCCCAAGGAGCTCCATGCCAGAGAACACCGTCCCCGCCCGCCGGCTGGAAGGAAAAACGGCCATTGTCACGGGGGCCAGCAGGGGCATAGGCCTGGCAGTTGCCCAGCGGTTCGTCGCGGAAGGTGCCCGTGTTTGCATTACTGCACGCAAGCCCGGACCGCTCGCGGAGGCAGCCGCCCTGTTTCCGGAAGACTCTGTCCTGGCTCTTGCCGGCAAATCCGACGACGCCGAACACCGCGCCGAGGTTCTGGACACCGTCGCGGCAAATTTCGGCCGGTTGGACATCCTGGTCAACAATGCCGGCATCAATCCGGTCTACGGCCCGCTGATGGACCTGGATCCGGATGCTGCGCGCAAAATCATGGAGGTCAATCTCTACGGCACCCTCGGCTGGGTGCAGGCCGCCTACCACCACGAGAAACTGGATTTTGCCGGGCGGGGCGGATCCGTCATCAACCTGTCCTCAGTCAGCGCTCAGACGCCGTCCCCCGGCATCAGCTTTTACGGGATCAGTAAGGCGGCCATTGAGCAGCTCACCCGCTCCCTGGCAGTGGAGCTCGGTCCGGCTATCCGGGTCAACGCCCTGGCGCCCGCGGTGGTCAAGACTCAGTTTGCCCGGGCGCTTTACGAGGGACGCGAAGAGCAAGTTGCCGCTGCCTATCCGCTGGGCCGGCTGGGAACCCCCGATGACGTGGCCGCTGCGGCCGCCTTCCTGGCTTCCGACGACGCAGCTTGGATCACCGGACAGATCCTCAATCTCGACGGCGGCCTGCTGGCTGCCGGCGGCAACGCCTAAGTACGCAAAGGAAGCACCCCCATGACTCCGCTTTCCCCTCTGTTGTCCCCCGAAATCGAAGACCTGCGCCTGCGTACCCGCGACTTCATTCGTTCCGTAGTGATACCGGCCGAGCCTGCCCCCGGCGAGCGCCTGGAGGAATCCGAACGGACCCGGCTGCAGGCGGCAGCCAAGGACGCCGGAGTATTTGCCCCGCACGTTGCCCGGGAGTACGGCGGGCAGGGCGTACCGCTGGCCTCGTGGTCCCCCATCTTCCAGGAAGCCGGCTACTCGTTGATTGGCCCCACGGTGCTCAACTGCCAGGCACCGGATGAAGGCAACATGCACATGCTGGAGCTGATCGGCACGCCGGAACAGAAGGAGCAGTACCTCCGGCCCCTGGTTTCCGGCGCCGCCCGCTCCTGCTTCGGCATGACCGAACCCCATCCCGGTGCAGGATCGGATCCCGCCGCGCTGATGAGTTCTGCAGCAAAGGTGGACGGCGGCTGGGTCATCAACGGCCACAAGCGCTTCACCAGCGGAGCCAACAATGCGGCATTCTGCATCACCATGGTGCGCACTGCCGCCGTCGACGGCGCCGCCGGAGCGGACTCATCCTCCCCGGCGGCCGCTCCGGCCGGAGCCACCATGCTGCTGGTGGACATGGACACCCCGGGTGTGCGGATCGGCGAGCAGGTCTCCACCATGGACCGGGCCATTGGCGGCGGTCATCCGCACGTGCATTTTGAGGATGTCTTTGTCCCGGACACTGCCGTTTTAGGCTCCCCCGGACAGGGCTTCCGTTACGCCCAGGTGCGCTTGGGCCCGGCCCGGCTAACCCACTGCATGCGGTGGCTGGGGCTGGCGCGGCGGGCAATGGACATTGCCCTGGACCGGACCAACACGCGGGAGATCTTCGGTTCCGCCATGCACGAGCTGGGCATCGCCCAGGACATGCTGGCCCTGAACGTGATGGACCTGGAAACGTCCGACGCAATCATCACCAAAACCGCCGCACTGCTTGAAACCGATGCCAAGGCCGGTTCCGCCCTCTCCTCGGTGGCCAAGGCCCACACCTCCGAAGCGGTGTACCGGGTGATCGACCGCTCGCTGCAGCTGTGCGGGGGCGACGGCGTCACCAACAGTTTGCCGCTGGCGTCCTACCTGAACGAGGTGCGGGCCTTCCGCATTTATGACGGCTCCAATGAGACGCACAAGTGGGCCATCGCCCGCCGCGCTTCCGCAGCCCGACGGCGCGAAGTCGAAGCAGGCGCGCAGTTTCTGGCCTCCGTCGGTGCCGATCAGTCCTTCACCGGCGCGGAGGCCTGATGCCAGTCACAGCAGTTTCCCTGCAAACCGTCCCCGACGGCCGGGAAGTAGTCGCCACCGCGGCCGATGCCGCAGCACTGGCCTCACCTCCGCTGCTGATCGTGGACGCCGTCACGGCCTTCCTGGACGAGCACAGTCTCGGTTCCGGGCCCTTGTCCTGGGCACAGATCGGCGACGGACAGTCCAACGTCACGTACCGTCTGGAGCGCGGAGGCGAGGTTTTCGTGCTCCGCCGGGGTCCGCGGCCGCCCCTGCCCCGCTCAACCCATGACATGATCCGCGAAGCACGCATCCAGCAGCTCCTGCAGGACCGCGGCATTCCGGTACCCGCCATCCTCGCTGTCTGCGCTGACGAATCTGTCCTGGGCGTGCCCTTCTACGTGATGACGTTCCTGGAAGGACTGGTCATCACCAACAGCACTCCCGCCGCACTGAACTCGCCCGAACAGCGGCTGGCCACCAGCAACGCCGTCGTCGACACCCTGGTGCAGCTGCACCAGGTGGACGTCACCACCGGCGGCCTGGCGTCCTTCGGGCGGGCCGACGGATATCTGCGCCGGCAGGTGGAGCGCTTTTCCGCCCTCTGGGAGATCAACACCACCCGGTCCCTGCCCGATGTGGCCGTGCTGGGCAGCTGGCTGGCCGCCAACCTGCCCGCCAGCCAGCAGGCATCGGTGCTGCACGGCGACTACCGTCCCGGAAACCTGATGTTTCAGGCGTCCGCGCCGGCGCGGGTCGCCGCCGTCCTCGACTGGGAGATGGCGGCCATCGGCGACCCTTTGGCGGACCTCGGCTACCTCACCGCCACCTATTCGGAACCCGGCAGTCCGCCCAGTCCGCTGGAGCTGACTCCCGTCACCCGAAATCCGGGATACCTGCGCCGGGCGGACCTCATTGCCCGTTACCGGGAGCAGACGAACCTCTCCCTGGACGCACTGCCCTGGTATCAGACCCTGGCCCTGTGGAAGGCTTCCATTTTCTGCGAAGCCATCTACACCAGGTGGCTCAAGGGAGAGCGGCCCGGCGACACCCTGTTTGCGCCGTCGTTGGAGGCAGGCGTTCCGCAGCTGCTCGCCCAGGCCCGGGGCTTCGCCGGACTTTCACGGGCGCAGACCGGCCAGTGACCGCCGCCTCTCAGGGAACAACGACGGCGCGGCCAAGGATTTGGTTGTTCTTCAGCCTTTCGTACGCCTTGGGTGCCTCGTCGAGGGAGTAAACCTCCGTGTGCACGTTGATGCCGCTGGACCGCGCCAGGTCCAGGACTTCAATCAGCTCCGGACGGCTCCCCCAGTAGGGTGAACGGATGGAGGCTTCCCAGGCTCCGGCCATAAGGCCCACCGGCAGCGCTCCGGCGCCAACGCCCACCAGGACCTGATCCCCCTGCGGACGCATCATGGCCTGGCCCAAATCCATAGTGGCCTGATTGGCAACAAAGTCGAACACCACATTCGCGCCTTCCCCGTGGGTGAGGTCCCGCACCAGCGCCACTGTCCCCTGCTCCGACGGGAACGTGTACTGGGCTCCCACCTCGGTGGCGAGATTCAGCTTGTCTTGGCTGATGTCCAGCGCCACCACTGTGGCCGGAGTCATCGCCCTCAGCAGCTGCACCGCCACATGCCCCAAGCCGCCAACTCCGATCACCACGCACGTGGCACCGGCATGCAGTTTGGAGAGCGATCCCTTGATCGCGTGATACGGCGTCAGCCCCGCATCCGTCAGGGACACGTTCTGCACGGGATCCAGATCTCCCAGCGGCACGAGATGGCGGGGGTCATCCACGATCATGTATTCCGCCATGGCGCCGGGCGATCCAAGTCCCGGCGGCGTGATGCCGAATTTGGCCGCATTGGTGCAGTAGTTTTCGCTGCCCTTGGAACACTCATAGCAGCGTCCGCAGCCCCAGGGACCGTAGACGGCAACGGAGGTTCCCAGCTCCAGGTGCTCAACACCCTCGCCCAGCTTGTCCACCAAACCAGCACCCTCGTGTCCCAGTGTTTGCGGGCGGCCGTACACGTATTGGTCATCCGGCAGGCTCATGATGAAATCGTCCGAGTGGCAGACGCCGGCCGCAGTCACCTTAATGCGGACCTGACCCGGGCCGGGCTCCGGTGTTTCAATCTCGACTACTTCGGGCGGGGAACCGATGGTGCGGTATTGCAGGGCCTTCATGTCTAGCTCCTAGTCTCCGCGGCGGAACCAATGCTGGGCAGGCTGCAGCGCGGCTGGATGGTCGGGACCTAATAGTGACATTTCTGCCCCGCCGCGGGCAGCCCCCTGCTCCGCTTGGATGGCCGGGAGCAGGCAACCCGGGTCTGCCGGCAGCGGGCCTGTTGTCAGCCGCCGAAGAGAGCGGCGGCGCGGGAAAGTGTCTGGAAGACGCCGTAAGCCAGCGGGACGCCCACCAGCAGCCAACTCACCGCGATGCGGATACCTGTCTTGCTCATTTACGGTCCTCTTTCAGCTCAGCGGTCCCGGGGTTGCGCGCCGGTTCATGATGTTTGGCGTCCACCGGACGAACCATCAGGTTGGCAATGAATCCGATGACCAGCAGTCCAACCATCGTCAGCAGTGCCGGCTGGTAGGCACCGGCATCCAGCTCTCCCGGTTTTCCGCGGGCATCCAGGAACGAGTTCACGATCAACGGGCCGGCAATCCCTGCCGCGGACCATGCCGTCAGCAGCCGGCCGTGGATGGCACCAACCTGGAAGGTTCCAAACAGGTCCCGCAGGTAGGCCGGCACGGTAGCGAAACCGCCGCCGTAGAAGGAGATGATCACGAAGGCCAGCAGGACGTACAGAATGGTGGACGAGTCACCGAACAGCGAAAGCACCAGGTAGAGCGCGGCTCCGACGCCGAGGTACACCATGTAGATGCGCTTGCGCCCGATGAGGTCCGACGTGGCTGACCAGACAAAACGCCCTCCCATGTTGCCGATCGAAAGCAGCCCCACGAATCCGCCCGCAACGGCCGCGCTCACGAGGGAGACGCCGTCGGGCTGGCGGAAGAAGTCCTGGATCATGGGTGCGGCTTGTTCCAGGATGCCGATGCCGGCCGTGACGTTGCAGAACAGGACAATCCAGACGAGCCAGAACTGCCGGGTCTTGATCGCGTTGGCTGCGGACACATGGGCTGTGGTGACCAGCGACTTCGAGGCCACCGTCCGCGGGTCGAATCCCTCGGGACGCCATCCCTCCGCGGGCACCCGGATGGTTAATGCCCCGTAGAGCATATAGATGAGGTAGATCACGGCGAAGGTGAGGAAGAGTTTGCCGACGGCGTCGCCGGCGTTGGCTCCGGGCGTTCCAAAGTTCGGGTCGTAAAAGGTCAGCAGCGCGGAAGACAGCGGGCTGGCAATCAGGGCACCTCCCCCGAATCCCATGATCGCCATGCCCGTGGCGAGGCCCGGGCGGTCCGGGAACCACTTAATCAGCGTGGATACCGGCGAAATGTAGCCGATGCCGAGGCCGATTCCGCCGATGACACCGTAGCCGAGGTAAAGCAGCCACAGCTGATGGGTGAAAATTCCGAGCGCTCCCACCAGAAAACCGCCGGACCAGAAAACCGCGGACACGAACATTGCCTTACGCGGTCCGTTGCGGTCCACCCACGTTCCCATGACCGCCGCGGACAAGCCCAGCATCACAATTGCGACCGAAAAGATGATGCCGATCTGGGTGAGGCTGGCGTCGAAGTGCTCCACCAATGCGTTTTTGTAAACGCTCGTGGCGTACACCTGCCCAATACACAAATGAACAGCCAGTGCCGCTGGCGGAATCAGCCACCGGTTAAAACCCGGCGGGGCAATGGTGTTTTCACGGGCAAGCCAGCTCATCCAGAACTCCCTTGGAATGGTGAAACGCGCAGTTACTGCTGTGCCTGCCAGCATTCACCATTGCCGGCTGCAGGTTACGCGGACACGCCGGAGCCGCTTCCCAAGTAATTTGCCGGCACGGCGAACCTACCGGCCGGTAACTTTTTCATCAAAATCCCTTGCTTTGTTACCGAACAGTAAGTTAGATGTAACGGACATCACATTTGTGTCGGAGGAATTCGTCGTCAGAGCAGAGGCACTTCCGATCCGGCACCACCGAATGCAAGAGCCCACCCGCCCTCTTGCTTCCCGTCCGGATATCGGACCGGCTTATGACACAAAGGAATTTCAATGACGAGTTCTCCGTCCGAAAGGGCCGATTCCCGGCCGCATAAACTCCTAACGGCGCTGCTGGCGTTGTTCCTCATTCTGCTTCTGGCCTTTTTTGTCTTGTTCTCCAGCAAGGTTGCCGCCGGCGCCACCGAGCTCAGCGACGGTGCAGTGCGGGCTTCCACCGGCGCCGGTGATCTTCGGGACGGAGCGGCGAAGGCCCAGGAAGGTGCGGAAGAGGTAGCGGCCGGAACCAAAAAGGTCGACGACGGCGCCATCACCCTGGCCAAGGGCATCGCCAGCGCCAAGACCGGCGCCACTTCGCTGAAGGACGGTGCCGTTGCCCTGGACGAGGGCGCGGTGAAGCTTCAGACCGGCGCGGTTTCCGCAGCTGAAGGCGCACTGAAGATAGCGGACGGTGCCGGAACGGCTACCGCAGGCGCGGACCAGCTCGCCAGCGGCGGGATCCAGCTGCAGGACGGGGCGGTACGTGCTTCCAACGGCGCGCAGCAGCTTGCTGACGGCTCCGGCGAACTGAACAAGGGTGCACTCACTGCCGCTGAAGGGGCCGGTGCACTGAACGCCGGTGCCGTAAAGCTCAACGACGGCGGTTTGGCACTTCGCGACGGTGCCGGACAGATTGTGGGAGGCGCGAAAGCGCTGAACGACGGCGGCTTCAAGCTCCGCGACGGCGCCAAGGCAGCCAATGCCGGAGCGGGACTGGTGGCCGGCGGAGCTCGGGATCTCAGTACGGGTGCCAAGTCCGCGCAGGTCGGTGCGGAGCAGTTGAACGCAGGCGCCGGGACCGCCAAAGAAGGAGCCGACACGGTTTCCGCCGGCGCAGGGACCCTCGCCGATGGCGCGTTGACGCTGGAGGGTGGCAGCACCAAGCTGCAGTCCGGCATCAAGGATGCAGACGCCGGGGCCCAGCAGCTGGCGGCCGGCACCAGGGACCTGAGCGCAGGCACACAGGCAGCCAAGACCGGAGCAGATCAGGTTTCCGCCGGTGCTGTTGAGCTGAACGCAGGCGTTTCGAAGCTGGCAAAGGGCGCTGGCGACCTCCAGGTGGGCGCCGTGACCCTGTACGAAGGAACCGGCTCTGCAGTGGCCGGCACCGAAGCGCTGCTGGCCGGAGCCAACCGGGTAAATGCCGGGGCATCCGCACTCAGTGACGGCGTTAACAACGCTGCAGCTGGCTCAGCCGATTTGGCGACGGGTGCTCGCAACCTGTCCAACGGCATCAACGCCCTGGTCAACGGCGGACCGCTGCTGCGCGACGGGGCAGCGGCGCTCCAAGCCGGAATTCCTCTGGTCAACGGCGGCGCAGCCGCGCTGGCAACCAACGCGGATACCGTTGCCGGCGGTGCGGGAACTGCATCTGCCGCTGCAGCAAACATGGTGGATCAGCTGCAGAAGCTGCAGCAGGAGGCGCCCTCGCTGACTGCCGCCGAGCTGGCTGATCGGCTTGCCGCCGTCACAGCGCAGGCACAGGGCACCAAAGCCGGCGTGGACGGCATCGCTGCCGGTGCCACTAACTTCAGCAACGCCTACACCACCCAGCTTCAAGACGGCCTGGAGAAGGTTCGCTCCGGCGCTGTCGATGCCGGGGCCGGCGCGGCAGCGTTGTCCGCTGGAGTCCCTGCCGTACAGGACGGCGGAATGCAGGTAGCCGCCGGAGCCGAGTCGCTCAACAGCGGCATCCTCACCATCAAGGCCGGTTTCGACGGCCAGGGAACGGCTCAGGAACCCGGTCTGCGCAATGGAGCCAAGGGTGTGGCGGACGGTGCAGCAGCGCTTGCCGCCGGTTCCCTGCAGCTGCAGGGCGGAGCGAAGCAGATTGTTGACGGAGCCGGCTCGCTTGAAGCCGGTATTACACAGCTAAGTGCCGGTTCCGCCGCCTTGAAAACGGGATCCGCTGACCTCGCAGACGGCAATGGAAAGCTCGCTGCAGGCGTCGAACAGCTCGGTACCGGTGCCGAAACACTTGCCACCGGAATGCCGCTGCTCTCTGCGGGTGCGGGCGAGCTGGCCGCAGGCGCCGGAAAGTTGAACGCTGGAGCAACCGATCTCTCCACCGGAGCGACCAGCCTTTCCGCGGGTCTCAACGTTCTCCGCACCGGAGCCGGCAGCCTCGCCCTCGGGAACGCTTCCATTGCTGACGGGGCCGGCAGGCTGAATGCCGGTGCCACTTCCCTGGCCGCCGGAACTACGGCTTTGGAAACCGGCGCGGGGCAGCTGGCCACCGGTGCGAGCACCCTCTCCACGGGTGCAGAAAGCCTTTACGCCGGAACCGGTGAACTCTCCGCGGGCCTAATCACGCTCCGCGACGGTGCAGGAACCCTGGCCGCTGGAAACGGCGCCATTGCTGAAGGCGCCGGAAAGCTCAATACCGGAGCCTCCGAGCTGGCAGTGAAAACGCCGGAGCTGGTCACGGGAGCGGGCAAGCTGGCCACCGGCGCACAGACCCTCTCCACTGGTTTGGTAACGCTGCAGACCGGAGCGGTGACGCTCTCGGAAGGCAACGACAAGCTGGCCGAAGGCGCCACGACGCTGTCCGAAGGCACCAGCAAGCTGGTTTCCGGCAGCGGCTCACTCGCGGACGGCACCGTCAAGCTCGACGACGGCGCCAAGACGCTCGCCGAAGGAACCGGCAAGCTGAAGACCGGCACTGAGACGCTGGCCGACGGAAACACCCAGCTGGCCGAGGGCAGCGTCACTCTGGCCGATGGAAACGGGGAAATCTCCGAGGGAGCTGACACCATGCGGGCCAGCACCACGGCCATGACTCCGGGCGAAATCATCACGTCCCCGAAGGTCCTGGCGCTGCTCATTCCACTGCTCCTTTTGATGATTCCGGTGGTCATGCTGGCCTCCGGCCGCCAGCGCAGGAATCAGCGCTAGTAAAACTGAGCGCTGGAAAGACCCAGCATTCGAGGAAAGAAAAAGGGCGGAGCCGCAACACGCGGTTCCGCCCTTTTACCTGGCTGATTCCTGTTCGACCGAGCCTTCCCTGCTGGGGAGACCGCTCAATATTCTTCCCTGGGGCCGATGTCAGCGGTGCCGTAGGGGATGGGCCGAAACCTGAGGCTCAGTGCGCCGGCCGGAAGAGTTTCTGCTGAGAGCAGCTGCAGGCCCGAGGGAACGGATGCGTCGCTGAAGAGGCGCTTGCCCGTTCCCACCACCAGCGGCAAAAGGAGCAGCCGGTATTCGTCTACCAGTCCGGCATTGTGCAGTGCTTGAACCAGCCGGTGGCTGCCATGGACCTGCATGTCACCGGGGTGCTCCTTGAGCGCGGCAATTGCCGTCAGCGGGTCTCCGGAGACTACCCGCGTGTTGTGCCAGGGCGAGTCGACCGCCGTCGAAGTGACCAGGTACTTCGGAAGGTGATTGAGGGCGAAGGCCACCGCATCGTCCGGATCGGCCACCGGCTCCCAGAACGGCTGCATCTGGTCGTAGGTATTTCGGCCCATCAGAAACGAATCCGCCCTGCGGATCCAGCCACCGATGGTTCGGCTCACTTCGCGGTCCTCCAGCTGAGGGGCCAGCCAGCCCCCGCGGTCGAAGCCGCCGGAACGGTCCTCATCCGCGGCGCCCGGCCCCTGCATTACGCCGTCCAAGCTCAGATACACATTGACGGAGAGAGTCATGTACCACAACTTACGCCGCGAGGAAGGCAGGCGGCAGGCGTACTGCCCGTTTTGGTGGTGCCCGCCGCGTCAGTTCCAGAGGTGGGGCGCAGGCCGGCGGGTGCTGGGCAGCGCACCGTCGGTGCGCCACTGACGAACCCACTCAGGCAGATCAAGGTCCGACGGCGGGAGGACACCGGCAGCCTTGAAGATCTCCTCGTTGCTCACCGGGCCGGACTTGGACACGAAGCGTGCGGCGACATAAACACGCGCGTAGATTTCGCCGTCGGCCACCATCCGCTGCTCAATGTAGCTGGCGCGCTCATCGAAGCCGATGATCTTGGTTTCGATGGTGTATCGCTGGCCCAGCTGCAGTGATTTGCGGAAGCTGATCGTTTCATTGGCCACCACCGGATTCCAGCCCTTGCGGCGCATGGTGGCCCAGAATCCGCTGCGGATCATGAGGTCGAAGCGGCCCAGGTCCATCAGTGAGAAGTACATGCCGTTGTTCATGTGCATGGCGATGTCGATGTCGGTGGGCAGCACCCGCATTGGCAGTGTTGCAGAGTCGAAAAAGTCCAGTTTCGAACGCCGGCGTGAACGGAAGAGGACCAGAAGGGTGCGAAGGAGAAGGTGCATGGACGCTATATTACTGCTCAGTAACTTAGATCTTCTCCACGACGCCGTCACGGCAGCGAATCCGCCGAACAAGCAGCCGGCCGCAATCAAGCTCGTCATGGAGCAGATGGAGTCCATGGCTCTGCGGTTTGCGGAAGCCCGGGCGGGGTAGCTCCTGACTCATCCGGTGGCCCGGCTGTTTGTGCCGGGCCACTAGCCCGCCCTGGGCCTCCCAAGGTTAGGCCGGTTCGTCCTCGCTGAGCGGCAGGTTGGTGCCGCCATCCGTGCCGTTCATCCAGAGCACCACGTCCATCACACGCAGCTGGGACACCGTGTATGGCAATTCGGCTTGGTCCCGGATGTTGTCCAGACGGGTAGCTAACGCTTTGCCGTCTTTGGTGAGCACATCGTGCCACTCGCTCCACTGGGTGAGTGAGCTCTTCAGGTTGGTCTCGGCACCCACCACCGAATCCCAGATGGGAATCAGACGCGGACGCTTCCGCGCCATGAGCTTGCTGGCTCGAGTGGGGCCGATGCCCCAGCCGCCGTCTTCCTTGCCGCGGAGAATGTTCCAGAGCTTCCACGCGGGGCTTTCCTCGCCGAGCAGGGCTTTGAAGTCATCGTGGGTGACATCGGCCAGATCGAGATCAACGGGGATCTCCGTCAGCAGTGCGGTGATATCGAGGTGGCGCTCGGCCAGCACGCCAATCACCGCGGCAGGCTCAAACGGCACAGAGAGAAACGACGCAGCCAACATGTCGTCCGCTGTGAACGCGTTGACGACGCCAAGAGCATCGCCGCCGCCCGCCCACGAGTCGAAGCGCGCCCCGGTGCGGACCCGCCCCTTGGAGACGGGCTGGGTGTAATAGTCCTGGAGCAATCCCGCCGCTCGCGCGATCTGCTGGTCGGTGAGTATTTGCGGAATATGCACGTCTTGCCTCCCCATTGATGGCGGGGCAGCGGACGCTCCCCCGCCGCCGATCATACAGACGGCAGGAGTGGCCCCGCTGGGCGGGTCCCAGGCCACGGTGCTGGCGCTGCTTTTACTTCCAGCAACTGCGGAACCTACACGGTGGGTCGGCGTAGGTGTTCCAGAGTACGCAGACGTCCCCGCGGATAATCCCGCGGGGTTGAATTCCCTCCGCTTTGGGAAAAATCGCACGTTGTGGGAAATTCCGGCCGCTTTAAACCGACCGAATTTTCCCAAAGTGGCCGGAAATTCCCAAACCGGAGGGAAATGGCCCCGCTACCCCTATTTCATCCCAGCCCGCAGAGCCTTCCATGCTCCGGTGGCCCACAGGGCCCAGATCACCAGCAGCGGCTGGAAGAACAGCCGGCCCAACCGTTTGCCGTCCGAATCCAGCCCGAAAGCGTCGGTGTGCGTCACGTACTGGGAAATGTTGCCGGGGAAGATCCCGATAAAAAATGCCGCAGCAATAAGTCCCACAGGAACCCTCCGCTTGCGGAGCAGAATCAGGGCAGCGCCAAGGCTGATTTCCACAACGCCGGAAATCAGTACGACGGCGTCCTCCCCCACAGGAACCCACTCCGGAACCTGGGCCTGAAACTCAGACCTGGCGAAAGTCAGATGCGAGGTTCCGGCAAAAGCGAGGAACGCTCCCAGAGCAACGGCACCGATGCGCCGGGGTTTGGAGGTCGGCGGTGCAGGGCGGGTTGCCAGAGCGGCGAGGCGTGAGGCAAAGGACGTGGGAACCGAAGTCATGCGCCCAGCCTATGTCAGCCGGTTGTAAGCCAGCTGTGCGAGCGCGGCGGCCTGGTCTCCCAGCACCGAATCATCAAAGAGCACACGCGCCGAGTGGTTCCAGGCCACCGCGGCGGGATCCACCGACGGCGGCGTGGCCCCCAGGAACAGGAAGGTCCCGGGGATCTCATCCAGAACCAGGGAGAAATCCTCCGATCCCATCAGCGGGTCCCGTGATTCCAACACGCGATCCTCGCCGAAGACTCCGCGCAGATCAGCCATGGCCTCTGCGGTGCGGCCCGCATCATTGCGGGTAACGGGATAGCGGACGGTGAAGTCGACGTCGGCGCTGCAGCCGTGGGCCGCCGCAATACCTTCCGCGAGCGCCTTCGATTCCATGATGACCCGGTCCAGGGACTCCTCCGAGAGGGTGCGCACGGATGCCCCAAGCTTGGCCGTATCGGGAATGACGTTGATCGCCTCGCCGGCCTCCAGCTGGGTGACGGTCAGGACAATCGGATCAAAGACGGAAAAGCGACGGGTGGACATGGTCTGCAGCGCAGAGGCAATCTCGGTCAGGGCAGGGACGGGGTCGACGGCGGTCTGCGGCTGCGAGCTGTGGCCGCCGGAGCCCTTGACGGTAATGCGCAGCTCGTTGGCTCCGGCCATCAGCGTGCCCGGCTTGGTGCGGAACACTCCCAGCGGTCCGGGGCGGACGTGGATACCGTAGGCCGCCACCGGACGCTCCCCCGCGGCGTCGAGCACTCCCTCGTCAATCATGAGGCTGGCTCCGTTGTGTCCCTCCTCGCCCGGCTGGAACATGAAGATGACGCTGCCGGCCAAATCCTGCTGCTGCGCGCAGAGCAGTTTTGCGGCGCCCACCAGACCGGCCACGTGCAGGTCGTGGCCGCAGGCATGCATGTTTCCGTTGGCTGACGCGTACTCCAGGTCCGTCAGCTCCGTCACCGGGAGCGCGTCCATATCCCCTCGCAGCAGCACCGCCGGTCCGGGCTCGGCTCCCCGCAGCACGGCAACCACCGACGACGCCTTCAGTCCCAGGGTGATCTCCAGATCCAGCCCCTCAAGGGCCTGGAGGATGCGTTCCTGCGTCCGGGGAAGGTCAAGCCCGATTTCCGGATCCCGGTGAAGGTCGCGCCGGAGCGCCACCAGTTCCGGAAGGATTGCCTTTGCTTCTTCAACAAACATGCTTATGGTCCCGTCGTCCGCGCCGTTGCAGGATTGCCTTTTCGGCATCTGAGCTACTAGGCAGTAAATCATCCCTTGCCCGCCAGCACAGCCGCAGCAGCTCTCATGAGCGGCGCCGGCGGGCAACCTGATGCCGAACTGGCCGGCGGAAGTTTTCCACAACCACCCAAATACGCTGCCAAAGAAGGAAGATTTCGCCCTAGGGTGTGCCCCTGAGGAGTGGATTGATGAACGGCAGCAAGGTGAAGGTGTAGATCGATGGCCCCCCTCGAAGGCATCCCTGTTATTGATGTTCCCTGGACGGACCTGACGGACGCCGTGGAAGATATGCAGGCCCGCGCCTCGTCGACAGTCGGCATGTTCGATGCTGCGTCCTCAGCTTGGGATGGACTGCAGCAGGTTTACAGCGAACCTTCCACCCAGGGGAGGATTTACGCCGCGCTGAAGGAACTGCGGGATCCCCTGGTGAATTGGGCAGTGGCGCTTTCCGCAGCCTGCACCGTGCTGCAGGACTTCGCCGAGTCGGGAAAGCCTCTGCAGCGGGACGCACAAGAGTTGGCGGCAGAACGCTCCGGGCTCCTGAGAACCGTTGCCGCGGAGAACTGGCCTTCCGAGGACCGGTACGCATCGGACCGGGTCATATCCCTCTTCAACGAGCGGGCCCGGATCCTGCGGGACCAGTGGACCGTCCTGGTGGCGGAAACCGCGGCAGATCTGGCGCGCATTTCAGGCGGAACCGGAGAGGGTCTCCCCGGAACCGCTGCAGTGGACAGTCCCGCACTTTCCCCCGTGAACCGGATGCATCCGACCGGCTCCCTGGAGAACTTCGGAACCATGGACCCCGAATCAGTGGTGAACTCCATCATGGATCTCAGCGCAGATGAACTCCGGAAGTGGGCGGCGGCCCACCCGGATGCTGCACTGATGCTCGCGGAAAATAAGATGCCCCACCATGGCCGGGACCCCGAACGCACCTTCGGCAACATCAGCAGCGGCGGTTACCGGCGCCCGCGGGGCACTCTGGCTGCTGTCCTGGCTCCGGAAGGAATTGCATTGATTCGGAAAACCTGGCTGAACCTCACGGCCCGCGAACAAAAACGGCTGCTTCTCCTGTATCCGGGCGAGTTCGGAAACATGAACGGCATCCCGATGGCCCAGCGCGCCCTGGCCAACATCGTCACGGTTGCCGGCCAGCGGGAGCTCGTGACCCGGCAAATGGCCGCCATGGGAGGAGAACCCTGGCCGGAAAGATTCGCACAGAATCCCGGCGAACAGGCACTCTACGCAACGCTGCATGCTGTGTGGGCCGAACTGGACAGCAAGAAAACGGGGTTGGACAACGCCGTTGAGAATGAACGCCAGGTGGTCATGGTGAGCCTGGAAGGGGACGGCCGAATCGTCACCATGGAGGGGACACCCTCGGCCGGCACCGAATCCAGCACCGTCCTGGTTCCGGGGACCACCAGCAATCTGTCGAAGGTGGATGAGTATTCCGCCCGGCTGGACAGGGTCGCCGGGGAAAGGAGCGCTGACAGCCTCTCCTTTTATTGGCAGGGAACTGATTTTCCCAACAAAATTCAGGACAACGCTTCCAGCAGATACAACGAAACGGGAGGGCCGCTGCTCGCGGGCTTCGACGCCGCCCTGGACCTGGAGCTGCCGCCCGGAACAAGAAGCACGTACATCGGGTACAGCGCCGGCGCAGCGCTTGTGGGGACAGCTGAACGTGAAGGGCTGAACTCCACCAACATCATTTATCTCGCTCCTTCGGGTGCGGGAAACAACGTGAACAGCGTGGAGGACACCCAAAACATGGAGGCGAACCGGTACTGGATCCAGGCCCGGGACGATCCCATCTTGGCTGCACAGTTCCTTGGCGGCATCTCGCAGGGTGGAGATCCTGAACAGATGGGCGTCACCCGGCTTGAATCCGGATTCATCAACCATGACCGGGGCGGTCCGCTGGTCTCGGGCCATGACCAGTATTTTTCGCCCGACTCGACGTCCGTCCACAACATGAAAGCGGTGGTGCAAGGCAAAAACGTCTACCTGTACGTTCCCGATGAAACCTGCATAGACGAGGGAGGCGTGTGGTCGTACAGTCCGCTGCAGACCTCGCCGCAGGAATATGCGGGCCACAAAATGCCGTCGGTGCCCGTGGAAAGTACGGAGCGATAAATGCAGAAGAAAACTCCCGTGCTGCTGCACTGCGCAGCGGCGGCACTGTTGGTTCCCGGAATCGGAGGCTGCTCCTTGATCTCAAACACCGGAATGGGGCCCGCCGCTGAACCCCGCCCCAGCGCTGATGCCCGCCCCGCCGCTGAGCTGCTGCCGGAGATGGAAGTGATCCTGCCCGAACTCCTGGCCCTAGGCGGCGGCGATTCCCCGCTTGCCGTCCGGGAGTTTCGGGAAGTGTCCTGCCTTGACCCCATTGAGGATGACAACTGGAACACCGAAACCCGCCCCCTGGCGTGGATGACGGGCAGCTCTCCGGATCATGGGACTGCCCGGGCAACCATGGACGCGTGGAAAAGCCATCTCGAAGCAAAGCAGTGGATCCACGACAACGAGTGGAGCAATCCCCCGGATACCAACGGCGACGTCCAGGTCATGCTCTACCACCACGGCGACTTGGAGCTCACCGCCCGCTACGACCACGCCGAACTCGACGGGAGCCGAGTCCTGGAAGTACTGATCACCGGCTCCTGCACAGAAAACCCCGAAGACCACCAGATGATCCGCTCAAGACTGGACCCCGGTTATGGCCTGCACAGTTCGTACTACGACTACGCCGCGGAGAAGGCACAACGGGACCGCCCCTAGACTGGCTCCATGATTGAGAGCGCCACCATGGCCGAGGCAGCCCCGGCCCAAAGCACCGGCTGGATTCGGGACCGGCTGCGGAAGAAGAACGACGACGACTGGGAACGTCCCGCGCCCACCCGCGAACAGCTGCGGCGCGACGTACTGGGCACCGCCGTCGTGCTCCTTATCGCTGCCGTCACGCTGGAAATCAGCCGTGGTTTCGGCGCCATGGGCGGGGAGGACAGGCCGCTGTGGCTGCAGCATCTGGTGATGGCGCTTATGGTTGCGCCGCTGGCCGTTCGACGACGCTATCCCGTCACGGTACTGCTTGTGTCCTCCGCGCTTTTCCTTGGCCTGGCCGTGTACATGCCGATTCTCGCCGGCCAGCTCACCTTCCAGGCCGCGTATTTCGCCTCAATCTATACGGGAGTGGCCTGGGCACGGGACCGCCGGCTGCTGCGCCTTGCGCTGGCGGCGGTGATCGCAGCGATGGCGCTGTGGCTGATCCTTTCCTTCACCGTTTCCAACGCCTACGACTCCATCATTGAAATGTTCATGGAAGAAGATGACACGCACCGCGGCCTTTTGCCCCCGATGGTTTCCTACGCCCTCTACAGTTTTCTGATCAATGCCGCATACTTCGGCGGTGCTATCCTCTTTGGCCTGACCTCCTGGCGCAGCGCGCATCAGCGTGAACAGCTCGCGGCCCAGGCCGAGAAACTCCGCCGCCAGTCCGAGGACCTTGCCCACCAGGCAGTGGTGAATGAGCGGCTCCGGATAGCCCGGGAACTGCACGACGTCGTTGCGCACCACATCGCCGTGATCGGAGTCCATGCGGGAGCCGCCCGGCGCGTGATGGAGAAAAAACCCGAAACCGCGGCCGGAGCCCTGCAGACCATAGAAGACTCCAGCCGGGAGGCGGTGGAGGAAATGCGCTCGCTGCTCGGCGTGCTGCGTGCAGGCGACGAGGCGCCTGCCGGAACCCAGCGCAGGCCCGAACCGGGTTTGGCGGAGCTGGACGAACTGGTGGCAGAACATCAGGCAAACGGTTTGCGGGTGTCCTTCACCCGGGTTGAGGATGTCCCGGGTGCACTTGGCGCCGTCCCCGATCCCCTGGCCCTGTCCATCTACCGCACCGTTCAGGAATCCCTCGCCAACACGCGCCGGCACTCCACGGCCGCGTCCGCCGTCGTCGCACTGCGCACCGGGCTCAACGACGGGGTTCGCTGGGTTGAAGTGGAAACAGTGGACGACGGCGCTCCCCGGCCGAGCGGGCGTCCCGGGTCCGGATTCGGGCTGCGGGGAATCCGGGAACGGGCGGCCCTGCACGGGGGAACAGCGGAGATCGGACCCCGTTCCGGAGGCGGCTGGCGGGTGCGCGTGCGCTTCACGCAGCGCTGAGGCTTGGAGCGGGCCGAGAGGTTCCCGATAAGCTCGACGCCGGGGGCGGCAACGGGCTGCCGATATGAAGGATGCAATGAAACCGATTCGCGTGCTGCTCGCCGATGACCAGTCCCTGGTGCGGGCAGGCTTTGCCATGATGCTCTCCGTCGAGGAAGAGATCGAAGTGGTCGGCCAGGTGGTCAACGGCGCCGAAGCTACGGAGTTCGCCGCCGCACATCCCGTGGACGTCATCCTGATGGATGTTCAAATGCCGGTGCTGGACGGGATTGGGGCAACCGCACAGGTAGTGCGGGCCGGCACCGCCAAGGTCATCATCGTCACCACTTTTGAACGCGACGACTATCTCTTTGACGCGATCCGGGCCGGCGCGAGCGGCTTCCTGCTGAAGAATGCCGACCCCGATGACCTCGTTGCGGCCGTGCACGCGGTTGCGTCCGGCCACGCCCTGCTGGCACCGGAAGTCACCATCCGCGTTATCGAGCGCTTCGCTCGCTCCCTCGACGCCGAGTCCGCGGAGGGGGCCGGAGCAGCGCGCGTTCCTGCCCCGGCCCCGGCCCAGCAGAACCTCCTCTGCACCTTGACCGCCCGCGAGCGCGAGGTCCTCAGCCAGATCGCCGCCGGCCGGAGCAACGCCGAGATTGCCCGGGAACTGTTCCTGGCCGAAGCCACGGTGAAGACGCACATTTCCAATCTGCTTGCCAAGATCCAGGTCCGTGACCGGGTGCAGGCCGTGGTGTTCGCCTATGAGAGCGGCCTCATCCTTCCGGGGGAGAACCCCACGGATTCCGGCACCCGCAGCTGCCCTTGATGCAGCACGGGTTCACCCGCACGGCCGATCCGCGGTTCTCCCGCCGCAGCTAGGGTGAAAGGAGAAGATCCGCGTCACATACCCGGCCCTGCCGGGAAAGGAGCAGCCAGTATGCTGCAGGTTTCCAACCTGACCCGAAAGTTCGGGGACAAAACGGCGGTGGACAATGTCACCTTCGATGTCCCGGCCGGGCAGATGACCGGGTTCGTGGGCGGCAACGGCGCCGGCAAGACCACCACCATGCGCATGATCATGGGCGTCCTGACCGCCACTGAAGGACAGGTGCTGCTGGGCGGCTCCCCCGTCACCGCCGCGGACCGCTCCCGCTTCGGGTACATGCCGGAGGAACGCGGCCTCTATCCCAAGCAGCCCATCATCGACCAGTTGATCTATCTGGGCCAGCTGCACCGGATGAGCCAGGGCGATGCCCGCCGCGAGGCCATGGATTTGCTGGAACGCTTCACCCTGGCGGACCGGGCCAAGGACAAGCTGGAGTCCCTCTCCCTGGGCAACCAGCAGCGCGTGCAGATTGCCGCATCGCTGCTGCACCGCCCCAGCGTCCTGATCCTGGACGAGCCGTTCTCGGGACTCGATCCGGCGGCCGTGGATTCCATGGTGGAACTGCTGCGCGAACGCACCAGCGAGGGCGTGCCGGTGTTGTTCTCCAGCCATCAGCTGGATTTGGTGGACCGCCTCTGCGACAACCTGGTGGTACTCAAGGCCGGACAGGTCATGGCGGCAGGATCCAGCGACCAGCTCCGCGCCAACGCTCCCCGCAGGCACCGCCTCACTGTTTCTCCGGACGCCGGCTGGCTCCGGGATGAGCCGGGGCTGCGGGTTATCGACGTCGCCGGTCCCACAGCGCTGCTGGAGTTCGACGGCGGTGCCGCCGCCCAGCACGTCCTCGCCGCGGCCCTGGCCCGCGGCACCGTGGAAGAATTCACTCCGCTGCGGCCCACCCTCAGCGACATCTACCGGGAGGTTTCAGCATGAGCACCACGCCCGCCTGGGCTATTGTCACCCTTCGCGAAGTCATGGTGAAGGCTCGGGACCGCGGTTACCTCATCTCCACGGTGGTCACCCTCGTCCTGATCGTCGGCGCCGTGGTGTTCAACGCCTACATGAGCAGCCGCACCACCGACTACACCGTGGCGGTGACCTCCATGCAGAGCACCGCCCTCGAAAATCCCGCCGAAGAAATCGTGAATGCTGCCAATGAAGCAGGCCAGGCCGACGGCGGCAACACACGTTTCGAGGCCATCTCCGCGGACACGGCCGAGCAGGCCCAGGAACTGGTCCGTTCCGGGGAGGCCGACGCCGCACTCCTGGCGGCCTTCGACGGTTGGACGCTGACCGGCAACGAAGAACTTTCAACCGAACTGCAGCAGGGCATCGCCGACGCCCTGCGCGACTATGCCTTGGAATTCAACGCCGCCGGAGCCGGCACCACCCCCGAGGCACTGCTGGAAGGCAGCGAGTTCCAGACTGCTCTGCTAAACGGAAACGCAGAAAACGCCCTGCTGGCCACCATCGTCGGCTTCGTGTTCAGCTTCCTGTTCTACATGGCGTCCATCATTTTCGGCATGGCGATTGCCAACTCCGTCCTGGAAGAGAAACAGAACCGGGTGGTGGAGATTCTGGCCACCGCCATTCCGATCCGGCAACTGCTCTACGGCAAGGTAGCCGGCAACACCCTGCTCGCCATGATCCAGCTGGCCCTCTACGGAGGGGCTGCACTGCTGGCCCTGAATCTCACGGACACCGCCGATCTGGTGGGAAGCATCATTCCCGCCTCCGGCTGGTTCCTGGTGTTCTTCCTCGCCGGCTTCCTGATTCTCGCCTCTGCCTGGGCCATGCTCGGGTCCATGGCCAGCCGCAGCGAGGATCTGACCAACAGTTCCACGCCGGTGATGACGGTGATCATCGCCGCCCTGTTTGCCGGCATGTTCGCGAAGGGACAGCTTTTGGTCATCGCGTCCTATGTGCCGGTGATTTCTTCAGTGGCCATGCCCATCCGGATGCTGGGCTCGGAAGTCCCGCTGTGGGAGACTCTCCTGTCCCTGGCGGTTGCCCTGGCCGCCGCGTACGCCCTACTGCGCTTCGGTGAGAAGATCTACCGGCGGGCCGTCATGCAAAGCGGCGGTGCCCTCACCCTGCGCAAGGCCATGAAGCTGGAGTCCTAACCGAAGGAAGTTGTCCACAAGCGCGGCGGACACGGCCCCGCAACCCGCGTTCTCTGCCTAGGGTGGCGGTCCCTGCCCAAGGCGGGCAGGGACCGAGGAGTGAAAAGGATGAATTACACCGTAGATGTGCCTGCCGTGCAGGCAGTGCTCATGAGAGTCGCAGCGGAAGCCGCAGCACTGAACGAGGCGGCCAACGCCGCGGAAACGGCAGGCGGCACCGCTGCGGCCCTTTTGGGGACCGCAGCGGAGGTGTCGGAAGCCTTCACCGGGTTCTGGAAACACCGCGAAGATGTGGGGCAGCAGGTTTCCCGCCTGGTGTTCCGCAGGGCCGACAGCGTGGCGGACGCCGCCCGGGCCTTTGCTGCCGCCGACGGCGAGATGACGGACACCGCAGGGCGTGCGCTCGCCGCAACCGGCACCGGTTATACGGCCCGCGCCTAAATTGCGTCCTTCATCAGGTCCGTCAGAGAGTTGAACCGCTCATTGGACGGCAGGTCATCCAGCAGGATGGCCGAGCCGTCCGGTCCGCAGAGCGGAATGCGCCAGTTCGGATATTCATCCCCGGTGCCGGGCTGGTTCTGGGTGCGGCGCTCTCCCACAGCGTCAGCCAGAGCCACTCCAATGAGCACGGACGGAGTCTGCAGAATGTAGGCATGGAGCGCCTCGACCGTCTGCTGCACCTGTTCCGGAGCGCGGCCGTCTGCGTCCTCGGGCAGCAGTTCGCGGCTGCGCACCAGGGCCAGAACGGCTTCCTGGGCGGCGGCGTCTGCCTCCCGTTCCTCCTCCACCGGGCGGTTCAGCAGGCCGAGTGACTCGCGCAGGTCAACATGCTCCCCGGCCAGATAACCCGCGGTGGGCGGCAGGTCATGGGTGTTGACGCTGGTCAGTGCTCCCTGCCGGTAATCCTCCGGGGGCCGGGGTCCGTCATCGGTGTGTTCGAACCACAGGATGGAGGTGCCCAGTACGCCGCGCTCGGCAAGGTACTCCTGGACCCAGGGCTCAAACAGGCCCAGGTCCTCACCGATGACGACGGCGCCGGCACGCTGGGCTTCCAGGACCAGGATTCCGATCAGGGCTTCGTGGTCGAAGTGCACGTAGGCCCCCTCGCCCGGAGTTGAGCCTTCCGGGATCCACCACAGCCGGAACAGCCCCAGGATGTGGTCCACTCGGACACCGCCGGCATGGCGGAGGACCGTGCGCAGCATGTCCCGGTACGGGAGGTACCCGGCATCGGCCAGGCCCTGCGGATGCCACGGCGGCTGGCTCCAGTCCTGGCCCTGCTGGTTGAACATGTCCGGCGGCGCTCCCACTGAGACTCCGGGGGCAAGCACCGCGCGCAGCATCCAGGCGTCCGCGCCGGCCGGGTGCACACCCACCGCGAGGTCGTGAACGACGCCGATTTCCATCCCGGCGCTCCGGGCCGCGGCCTGTGCGCTCTCCAGCTGCTGGTCGCAGATCCACTGCAGCCACTGGTAGAACTGTCCGCGTTCTGCAAGCTCCTGCCGGTGCTCCCGGACCCAGCTGCTGTCCGGGCCGTCAATCTGCTGCCACCGGGGGTCTGAGGCCGGCACCTGCTCGGAAATGGAGCACCACAGGGCGAAGTCCTGCAACCCCTTGCCTTCCACCGCGCAGAACCGCTCAAACTGCTGCTGGCGGGAGATGCTCCGGGGTACGGAAAAAATCAGTTCCAGGGCTGCGAGCTTGGCGGCGTAGGTGGCGTCCCGGTCCAGCTGCTCGGCGGATGAGTTGGCCGCCGCCAGGGACTGCGCTGCAGCTTCCACGCCGGCCCGGTCCGCAGGGGAGAGATAGCCGTACTCGGGAATGTCCTCCACCCGGATGTAGAGCGGGTTGAAGAACCGTCGTGTGGTGGGCAGATACGGCGAGGGCTCCACCGGAGGCACCGGTTCGGCGGCATGCAGCGGATTGATCAGGAGGAATCCTGCATCATGTTCGGCGCCGGAGAGGGCAGCCAGATCTGCCAGATCGCCCAGGTCTCCGATGCCCCAGGACCGGGAGGAGCGGATCGAATAAAGCTGCGCCATCAGGCCCCATTTGCGGCGGCGGGCGAGCGCCGCCGTCGTCGTCAGCCGCTCCGGCGTGATGACCAGGACGGTCTCTGCCCGCCGGCTCCCCGCCTGAACCTCGAGGCGGTGCCAGCCCAGCGGCAGGTCCGCGGGAAGGACAACCAGGGTTCGGCCCGTCAAGGTTCCGTCAATGTCCAGTTCTTCCCCGGGCGCAGCCGGCCATTCGAGGTTTCGGCGACTGCCGTCTTCCAGGACGATCCAGACCTCTGCCCGGACCCTTGCCGGAAGGTGGACGGGAACCTGCCGGCTCCGGCCTTCCCGGACAACGACGGCGCCGGGCAGGATCCGGCGCCACGGCTTCAGCTGCGCATCCGCAACGGCCTGAGCCAGCTCTTCCTCGGTTTCGGTAGCCTCACCCAAGGCAGCCAGCACCCTCCGGAGAGTCTGGTCGGAGACCTCACGCCGGGTTCCATCCCAGCCGTTGAACGTTGTGGCCACGTGATGATGTTCGGCAAGACGGTGCAGGAGTGCGGTGCTTCCCTCGGATACGCCAGTGGAATTCGGTTCAGTCATGTTCTAAGGGTACTAAGCCGACCAATGGTACTAAGCCGCCTTAGCTTCGTTTGCCGGTGAGGCGCCAGCTGTCCTGATAATCAGGGTGGTCCTGGTATGCAGCCGCCATGGACGCCAGCGCCAATGTTGTCCACTCCAACTCATCCGCGAACTGTTTGCCTTGCCCCTCGGGATCAAGCAGCATGCGGGCCAGGGCATTGCGCCGGGCCCCGCCGATGATCTCGATCAGCATCAGCTTCGCCTCGCACTCGCGCAGCAGCCGTTCCTCGTACCACCGGTCGGACGGGGTAACACCCCTTGTAGTCAGGAGCTTTCGGGACTCCCCGGCGTCGTCCTGAAAGCGCGTCAGAAGGAAATCCACGATATCCATGTCCCCGATCGTACAGACGCGTAACTGGGCGCGTCAGGGCTGCAGGCGAAAACGCCCATGCCGGTGAGGGAATATTTTCCGCAGCTGCTTGGTTGACATAACTAGTCTAGAGAAAGAGGCCCCGTGCCACCAGTCAGCACGCCGCGATATTCCCCGGCCACCCGTTCCAAGCGGGTCCGCAACATTCGCTCCATCCGCCGCGGTGACCACGTTGAAGTGCGCAGCGGCAGCCATATCTATTACCGCGGTGAGGTCCGGGACACCGCTCCCGGGCTGGGCACCATCTGGATCCGCGAAGAAGATGAAGGAACCCGCACCGCAGTCAGCGTTGAGGACTTCAGTATCTGGAAGATTCCGGGCGGCGCAGGCCGCTAGCGGTCCATCAAGGCCCCGGCGCTGATGTTCAAGGTGGCGGCAGTCATGCTGGTGGCCCGGTCCGAGGCCGCAAACGCTGCCGCGTTTCCCACCTCCTTCAGGGTTGCCGCCCGGCGCAGCAGCGTGGCGTCTTTAATGCTGTTGGCGATGTCCTCCCGTCCGATCATTTCAGGCGGGAGGGATTCGGGAATTCCGCCGCTGCGCAGCGTCACGACTCTGATGCCGTACGGCCCCAATTCCACCGCAAGTTGTCGCCGCATGGCTTCCATGGCTTCGAAGGCCGTGAGGAGCCCGCCCAGATAGAGCCCCGGCTCCGGGTTGCCGGAACCGCCAAAAGCAAGGATCACCCCAGACTTCTGCTGCATCATGTGACGCGCCGCCGCCCGCGCGGTCAGGAACATGGTCTGCACAGCGGTGGCCACCGGCCGCAGATAATCCTCCACGTACATGTCCACCATCGGTGAGCCCTGCACATCGCCGTGCTGGATGACGTTCACGGAGATGTCCAGGCTCCCGGCCGATGATGCGACGTCGTCAGCGTGTTCATCCACGGCCCGGCCGTTGGTGGCATCCAGCACAGCTGTTTCCGCCAGGCCGCCGTTGGAGGCAATGTCCTCGGCGACCGCCTGCAGCGGTTCCGGGTGCCGCCCGGCCAAAAACACGCGGGCGCCCTCCCCGGCAAAGGCACGGGCGACTGCTCCGCCAATGGCTCCGCCGCCGCCGTAGATCACGGCATTCTTGTTGTTGAGCAGCATGGTGCCTCCCGGGCTTGCCGATGTGGGGTTCCGGCGGGTGTCCGGAGCTGAGGCTGTCCATCATGGCACTGCGCACCTTGGCGTGCACAGGGGCCCGGGTTATTGCCCGGGCCCCTGTGCCGTAGTGGAATGATGATTTATCCGCTGCTACCAGCGGACCTTTTTCTCCCTCCGGCCCTGTTTGCCGAAGCTGTGCGTGGGCTTATGGTCTTTGCCCATGCTCTGCCATCCGGGAAGGGCCGTCCCGGCTGCACCGGCACCGGTTTTGCCGGCGCTTTCCGTGCCAAGTTTGGCCGCCGCGGCGGGAGCAAGGTTGCCCGTCGCCGCCGGCACAGTGGGGTGGGCCATTCCCGGCACAACTGCCGGCAATGATACGGATCTGTTCTTTTGGGATGATGCCATGGTTAATCTCCGGACTCTTCAGGTACCGGCCGGGAACTGCGCTGATCATGGCTGGCCTACCCGGGCGATACGGGGATGGTGTCAGCGATAGAAGTGGTGACGCGGCGCCGCGGAGCGCCGGTGCAGCAAAAGTGCAGCAGCAATCCGGCAGATCGGCGCGGGGTGCACCTACTCGTAAATCAGTTCCATGGGCACAACTTAACAACAAAAGACGGCGCCGGGATAGACCCGGCGCCGTCTTTGTTCCCGGAATTTCCGTACCCGGGGAGTGGAGGTTAGATCAGGGCGTCCGACAAGTGGTTCGGCGTTCCGAAGCGGTGAGCCGTGATGCTGACGGCCTGCTCATGCAGGAACGGCAGGAGCTCCACGCGTCCGGCTTCGGTCACCGGGTTCGCGTAGACGGCCACGTCCGGCCGCCCGCCAAGGGCTGTCGCCAGCGCCGAGGCATCCGAGCCGATCAGCCGGATCCGTGTTCCGGAAACCGCCGGGTCAAACGTTGCAGCGGAGGCCAGCCAGTCGGCGTCGTTCTCCTCGGTCACCGGGATTCCCTGTTCCGTCAGGACAGCGCGCAGTGCCAGCGGGAGTTCGACGCCGGTGGAGACGCGGAGCGCGGATCCGGCCAAAAGCCCGGCAGCGGCAACCCGGACCAGCGCATCGATTGGCTGGTTTTCGGACAGCCGGATGGTGACCGGCAGCGGCCGGTACCGGAAGACGTTGCGTTCGGCGCTCAGCTCGGAGACGTCCTTGGCCGTACCAAACTCGTCGGCCCAGGCCGCGGCGTCGCTGCTCAGCGCCCGCTGCAGGAATCCGGCGTCGGCGGCAAAGCTGCCGGAAACTGCGGTGGCCAGCAGCTTTGCGGCGCCCTGATGGCGGACCGGAGCTCCGGTCGAGGTGGCCGCTGCGGGCTCCCACTCTCCCAGGCCCATGAGGTAGTTGGGGCCGCCGGCTTTGGTTCCGGTTCCCACTGCGGACTTCTTCCAGCCGCCGAAGGGCTGGCGCTGGACAATGGCGCCGGTGATGCCGCGGTTGACGTACAGGTTGCCCGCGGAGATGTTCTCCAGCCAGAGATCCATTTCCGCCGGATCCAGTGAATGCAGTCCGGAGGTCAGTCCGTATTCAATCTGGTTCTGCAGTGCGATGGCTTCTTCGAGGGTGTCAGCAGTCATCACGCCGAGGATGGGACCGAAGTACTCGGTGAGGTGGTACTCGGAACCGGGACGGACACCGGTGCGCACGCCCGGGCTCCAGAGACGGCCGGAGTCGTCGAGCTGCTTCGGTTCAATGAGCCAGGACTCGCCTTCGCCCAGCACCGTCAGTCCGCGCAGCAGTTTGCCTTCAGCCGGTTCAATGACCGGACCCATCTGCGTCACGGCATCCACCGGGTAGCCGACCTTCAGGGACTGGACGGCGTCCACGAGCTGGTTGCGGAAGCGCGGGGACTTGGCCACCGAGCCCACGAGGATGACCAGGGAGGCTGCCGAGCACTTCTGGCCGGCATGGCCAAAGGCGGAGGCAACGACGTCACGGGCCGCCAGGTCAAAGTCGGCGCTGGGCGTGACGATGATGGCGTTCTTGCCGGACGTTTCCGCCAACAGCGGCAGGTCGGTGCGGAAGGAACGGAACAGTTCTGCCGTCTCATAACCGCCGGTGAGGATGACCCGGTCGACGGACGGATCCGAGATGAGCTGACGGCCGAGTTCGCGCTCGCCCAGCTGCACCATCTGCAGGACGTCGCGGGGAACGCCGGCTTCCCAGAGCGCTTCCACCATGACGGCTCCGCTGCGCGCGGACTGGCGGGCGGGCTTGATGATCACGGAGGAACCGGCGGCCAAGGCAGCCAGGGTGGAACCGGCCGGAATGGCTACCGGGAAGTTCCACGGCGGGGTGACCACGGTGAGCCGGGCCGGGACGAAGCGGGCGCCGTCGATGTTTTCCAGGTCCTTGGCGCGCTCTGCATAGTAGTGCGCAAAGTCGATGGCTTCGGAAACCTCGGGATCGGACTGGTCCAGGGTCTTGCCGGTTTCGGCAGCCATGACCTCCATCAGGTCCGCGCGGTGATCTTCGAGGACGGATCCCGCACGGTGCAGGATTTCGGCGCGGTCGGCACCGCTGAGGGCGGCCCAGCCCTTGCTGGCCGAGACCGCTGTTTCGATGACGGCGGAGAGCGCTTCTTCGTCGGCGACCCGGGCATCAGCCACGGCTGCCTTGCCCAGGGGGGATTCCTCGACGCGGGTCAGGATGGAGCGGCCCCAGGCCTGGTTCGCCTGCAGCGACGGATCGGTGTCCGGAGTGTTGGTGAAGCCCTGGTTCACGGCATCGGCGCCGCTGGATACGGCGGGGCGGGGCTGGCTGCGGTCCTGGGTGCGGTTCGGGGCGGGAACCAGGTCATCCAGGTTTTCCAGCGAGCTGAGGAAGCGCAGCTTCTCCCGCTCGAAGAGGGCTTCGTTTTCGCTGAGCTCAAAAACGGCGGACATGAAGTTCTCTGAGCTGGCGCCCTCTTCGAGGCGGCGGATCAGGTAGGCGATGGCGACGTCGAACTCCGCCGGGTGGACCACCGGCGTGTAGAGCAGGAGCGATCCGACGTCGCGCTTGACCACCTCGGCCTGGCCCGTGGCCATACCGAGCAGCATCTCGAATTCGATGCCGCCGGTCACGCCGCGCTGCTGGGCGAGCAGCCAGGCGAAGGCGACGTCGAAGAGGTTGTGCCCTGCCACGCCGATGCGCACGTTGGCGACCCGCTCCGGGTGCAGGGCGTAGTTGATGACCCGCTTGTAGTTGGTGTCCGTCTCCGCCTTGGTGCCGCAGGTGGCCAGCGGCCAGCCGTGCAGGGATGACTCCACCTGTTCCATGGGCAGGTTGGCGCCCTTGACGACGCGGACCTTGATGGGCGCTCCGCCGTCCGCCCGGCGGGCGGCAGCGAATTCCTGCAGCCGCATCATGGCCGAGAGGGCATCGGGGAGGTAGGCCTGGAGCACAATGCCGGCTTCCAGGTCCTTGAATTCGGGCATGGACAGGAGCTTGGTGAAGACCGCCATGGTCATCTCCAGGTCCTTGTATTCCTCCATGTCCAGGTTGATGAATTTCTTCTGCGCGGAGGACGCGGCCCGGCGGTAGAGCGGGGTGAGCTTTTCCACCACATGCTCAACGGCTTCATCGAACGCCCAGTGCGAGTGGGGCGAGACGGTGGAGGAAACCTTGATGGAGACGTAGTCGACGTCGTCTCGGGCCAGGAGTTCGTGGGTGCCTTCGAGGCGGCGGGCGGCTTCGCGTTCGCCGAGCACCGCTTCGCCCAGGAGGTTCATGTTCAGCCGGATGTCATCCTTGCGGATCCCGGCAATGGCCTTGCCGAGGCGGGCGTCGGTGGCGTCAACGATCAGGTGTCC
Organism: Arthrobacter sp. TJ-58; assembly: GCF_058269295.1. Classification (NCBI taxonomy): domain Bacteria; kingdom Bacillati; phylum Actinomycetota; class Actinomycetes; order Micrococcales; family Micrococcaceae; genus Arthrobacter; species Arthrobacter sp. TJ-58. Next base: position 70,502 of record NZ_JBZCNM010000002.1, on the reverse strand, counting down.
GACCATGCGGCGCAGCACCTTGCGGGCGACAGGGATGACAACGTGGGGCAGCACCGGCGCCATGACTCCGCCCAGGCGGACGGCGGAGCGCATGTACCAGGGCAGGAAGCCCGGCACGCGGGGTGCGAGGGCGGCGAGGTTCCGGCCGGCCACGCGGAGGTCTTCAGGGCGGATGACGCCGTCGACGAATCCCACGGTGAAGTCCAGTCCGGCGGGATCTTTCAGCACCCCTGCCAGCTGTGCGGCCGAGGCGTCAACGGGAACGCTTTCAGCCTCGGAAAGCCAGCGGCGCACGAGCGTCACGGCGTCGGCAGCGAGGTCCTGGGGGGTGTCCGATCCCGTGGTGGGTTCGGCGACGGTATTGCTCATGCGTGGTGCTCATTTCGACGTGCAGCGGGTGGGTATTCCTCTAAGTATCCGCACTATCTACCATTAGGCAAAGGTACGTTTTCTAACCGGTATAGGTTAGTTTTACTAATCAATCCGCTTGGAGGTGGAACCAGTGCTCGATGTGCGCCGCATGACCCTTCTGCGGGAGGTGAAAGTTCGGGGAACCCTGGCAGCCGTGGCCGAGGCGCAGGGGCTGAGCCCGTCCGCAGTGTCCCAGCAGCTGGGGCTCCTGGAAAAGGCAGTGGGTGTGGAGCTGCTGCGTAAAACGGGGCGGGGAGTGCAGCTGACGCCGCAGGCCGAGATCCTGGCGGCCCACGCCACGGACATCCTCGAATCGCTGGAACGGGCTGAAGCGGAGCTGGCCTCTTCGCTGACCTCGGTCACCGGATCCATCCGCGTGGCCGTGTTCCAGTCGGCGGCCCTGGCCCTGTTGCCGGGAGCACTGCGGACCCTGCGGCGCGAACATCCGGAGCTGCGGGTGGAGATGGTGCAGCGCGAACCCGAGACGGCGCTCTATGAAACCTGGGCGCGGGACTTCGATCTGGTGATTGCCGAGCAATACCCGGGACACTCAGCGGTTCGGCACGCCGAGCTGGACCGGATGCACCTGACATCCGATGCAATCCGGCTTGCCGTTCCCCATGAAGGTCTCCCTCCGGTGCAGTCTTTGGCGGACACCGCAGAGCTGCCATGGGTCATGGAACCAAGGGGTGCCGCCTCCCGGCACTGGGCGGAGCAAGCCTGCCGGCGGGCGGGGTTTGAACCGGATGTACGCTTTGAAACGGCTGATCTGCAGGCCCAGATCCGGCTGATCGAATCAGGGAACGCCGTGGCGCTGATGCCGGACCTCGTGTGGACCGGACGCGAGCCAAGCGTGCAGCTGCTGGATCTGGAGGGCACCCCGCGGCGAAGCATCTTCACTTCCGTGCGGCGGGCCGGAGCAAACCGGCCCGCCGTCCTGGCCTGCCGGGAGGTGCTGGAACGCACGGCACGGCAGGTGGCCGTCCTCTAGCCCAAAGGACATGCTTGTGACAAAGCAGGGCCCCAGCCGAAGCCGGGGCCCTGCCCATGACGAGCTTTTAGTTACTTGTCGGAACCGCGGTGCCCGCCTGATCCGTGGTGTCCGTCGGTTGAATCGGACCTGCGGATGCCGTCATCGGTTTCGATCTTCTCTTTGCGGACTTCCTCGGAGACGCTTTCCGTATCCGTGACTGTTTCCGTGTCCATCCGCACCCGCTCCACAGGAACCGTCTTCTTGTTCACAACGGGTTCCTCGGCGTGAAGCGTCACTTCATGCTCTTCTTCGCTGATCTCCGGTCCGGACATTGCCGAATCGACATTGGCGTCGGTGATCGGTTCCCTCTCGATCCGAACCTCTTCATGGCTGACCGGAACCTGAGTGGTCACCGTTTCCGTGACGACGTACTTGCGCAGCCGGGCCTTGCCGGTAACGCGGGACTGGGTCCCCACATCCAGCTGCTCTTCCGAACGGGTCATGGCGTCATCGGTGGTGGGCCCTGAAGTGTCCCGCCCAACGGTGGCGTCCGACGAGAATCCGGAACGGCTGATGTCGCTCTCATCGCTGAAATCCGAGTCGGCACCTGATCCGACGCCCGAACGCGTGTCCGTCATTGTTCCGGTGCTCATGCTGGTGGTGTCAGCGTCGGTGCTTCCGTCGTCGTACGAGAATCCGTAGTAGCGGTAAAGCGTCACTTCCTCTTCCGGGCTGATGGAGCCATCGGACTCAACCTGCGGAGAGTTTTTGATCTCTTCCTTGGAATACGGAACGAGGACATCCACGCCCTCCACCGTTGCTTCGCTGAGCGGAACAAAGGACTCGCTGCTGCCGAACAGGCCGGTGTTGACCGTGACCCAGGCGGGTTCGTTGGTCTGGTCATCCAGGTAGAACGTTCCGACGGCACCGATCTTGTCTCCGTTGGGTCCCAGGACGTTGCCTGAGCCGGCCATAAGACCTTCAACTTGCTGATTGCTGATCATGCTGTTCTCCTTCAGCTGCGAACTTCACCGTTGTCCGGTGCTTATTCACGTAGGTCCGGAGATTGACCGGCAGGTCGTCGGGCGAACGGTGAAGGGATCAGGACCTGATCGGCCTTCCGACTGCGCTCCAAAATCCGGATGAGCCTCGTGAGGACCCTGTTGGGCGGCTCGTATGGTAAACAGGCCCGGAATCCCAAGCCTGCTTACCATTCCAACCCAACGCGAACACACCGTCAATAGGTAGTGCAGCCGGAGAGCTACTTCGATTCGGTCAGCAGCTCGCGCACTTCGCGGCGAAGCACCTTGCCCAGCAGGGACTTGGGCAGTTCATCGATGGCCACGATGCGGCGGGGAACTTTATACGGAGTCAACCGCTCCCGGCTCCAGGCCCGGAGGGCTGCTTCGTCCAGTTCGGCACCCTCGGTGAGGACCACGGCAGCCACGACCTGCTCGCCGCCGTCGGCCCGGGGCAGTCCCACCACGGCAACGTCGGCAATGGCCTGGTTGCTGCGCAGCACTTCCTCCACCTCGGTGGGCGAGACGTTGAACCCGCCGGTGATGATCAGTTCCTTCCGGCGGTCCACCACCTTCACGAACCCGTCGTCGTCCACGGTGACAATGTCGCCGGTGCGCAGCCAGCCGCCGTCGAGCAGAACCTGCTCGGTGTCCTCCGTGTTGTTCCAATAGCCGGAGAACACCTGCGGGCCGCGGATCAGCAGTTCGCCCGGGGTGCCCTGCGGAACATCATTCTCCGGGTGTTCGGGGTCGGCCACGCGCATTTCGGTGCTCGGGAAGGGAACACCGATGGTCCCGTTGCGCCGGGTGTCAGCAAAGGGGTTGCCCAGGGCGACCGGAGAAGACTCGGTGAGGCCGTAGCCCTCCACCAGCAGACCGCCGGAAACCTCTTCCCAGAGCTTCACGGTCTTCGCCGGCAGCGTCATGGCACCGGAGATTGCAAAGCGGATGGTGGAGAGGTCAACGCCCCGCTTCTTCGATTCCAGCGCCGTCTTTTCGTAGATCGGCGGAACAGCGCAGAACACTGTGGGCTTGGACTTCTTGGCGGCATCCAGCACCAGGTCCACGTCGAACTTGGGGAACAGCACCAGCCGCGACCCGGTCAGGACGGAGAAGGTCAGGTACAGGGTCAGGCCAAAGGCATGGAACATCGGCAGCACGCCGTAAATGACTTCCTTCCCCTCCTGGGCACCGTGCATCCAGGCCTTGCCCTGCAGGGCGTTGGAGCGCAGGTTGTAGTGGGTCAGCATGACCCCCTTGGGGATGCCCGTGGTTCCGGATGTGTACTGCAGCGCGGCCAGGTCCCGCACCGAGGGACGGGGATGGGCGCTGTCGATCGGTCCGGACGAGAGCAGCTTTTCCCAGGACATGGTGTTTTCGGTCTTGGCGGTCAGCCCTGCCCGGGTGCGGCGGAGCGAGGGCAGCGGAAGCCTCAGCGCCATGCGCTTGAGCCGCGGCATCGCCTTGGTGATATCCACGGCAATGACCGTCTTCACGGCAATGTCGTCCGGGAAGTCCTGAATCTTTTCCGCGGCCTTGTCCCAGATAATGGCCACCTGCGCGCCGTGGTTTTCAAACTGGTGGCGCAGTTCGCGCTCCGTGTACAGCGGGTTGTGGCCGACGACGACCGCCCCCAGCCGCAGCACCGCGTAGAACGCGATAAGGTACTGCGGGCAGTTCGGCAGCACGATCGCAACGCGGTGTCCGCGGCGCACACCCAGCCTCCGCAGACCCTCCGCTGCGCGGTTTATCTGGTCTCCCAGCTGAGCGTAGGTGGTTTCGGCACCAAAGAATTCCAGCGCCACCTTGGGGCCAAAGCGGACGACGGCGTCCTCCACCATGGCGGTCAGGGACTCGGTGGGCAATTCAATGGTTGCCGGAACGCCGGGCTGATAGTTCTTAACCCACATCGGTTCCTGGGCGGCAGTCATTGAGGAAGCTCCTTCAGTTTGATTAATTCTGACTATAGCGACGGGCCGCGCCTGTGGATAAATTTCTTGTCCTGTGCCACTGGCCCGCCGCCCGGCCGTCGCCCGCCTCAGAGCTCGTTGAACTCAGAGCTGCTTGAGGTAGCGGGCCAGGGCGCGGGGAGCTGAACGCGGAGCTGCTGCTTCGACTGCCGCGTTGTAATTGGTGTTGGTGTTCACGTCATATGTGAGGATGCGCCCGTCAGCCGTTTCCATGAACTCAATCCCGCAGACCTCCAGCCCGGTGCGCCGGGCGAACTCCAGGTATTTGCCGATGATCGGGTGGTCGAAGTCCTCCCGCAGGCTGAACAGCTGCGTATCTTCGTCCGGGGCGATGGTTGCACCCGGAGGCATGATCGGCTTGCCGGTGGAAGGATCAATGGCGCAGGCATCCGCCGGGCAGAGCTGGAATCCGCCGCGGGCAGTGTCCGCTTTGATCGCGTAAATAAACTCTCCGCCCACAATCTCCACCCGGGTGATAAAGGGCTCGGCGGAGACAATGAACTCCTGGATCAGGGTGATGCCGTCGGCGGGTTCCTCAAAATCGGGACCGGCCACGTACTCGGCGAGCTCGCCGTGGGACTCGAACTTCCGCACGCCCAGTCCCTTGCCGCCCTGGTTGTGCTTGGTGATGAACGGGGTCGGGAATTCTTTGGCCGCGGCCAGGATCGCGTCGCGGCCAATCGCGGCAACGGTGCGCGGCGTATCGATGCCGGCGGCGCGCAGGGCAGTGAGCTGGTCCACCTTGCTCATTTCCAGTTCCAGGATCCGCCGCCCGTTGACGGTCCGCCGGCCGTGGGCTTCAAGCCAGGACAGCACCGCCCGGGCGTAGTCCTTGGACAGTCCGTGCTCCCGGGTGTGGGACGAGGCGCTGATGCGGGACCAGAAAATGCCTTCCGGCGGCACCGAGTCCAGGTCCAGGACGCCGTCGGTCAGCAGCCACTCCTCCACTTCCACGCCTTCGGCTTCAAAAGCCCGGGCAAAAGGCGGAAACCATTCGGGGTTCTCATGCAGGGCGTAGATTTTGGGGCTGGTGGAGCTCATCGCGTTCCTCTGTTCCTCTTGGACGGCCGGACACTGTTCCTTGGCGGTATCAGCACTTGATGTGATGCAGCGCCTAACCGTCGATGTATATTCCGTTGCCGGGACCCATGGGCAGGCCGAGAACGTAGAACACGGTCAGGACGGCCACCCACGCCAGCCAGAAAAGCACCGTGAAGGGGAGCATCCGCGCAATAACCGTGCCGAGCCCGGCCTGCGGCTCATATTTGCGGAGCATCGTCAGCAGCACAATCATGTACGGGTTCAGCGGGGTCAGGATCTGGGTCGCCGAGTCACCCACCCGGAAGGCACCCTGGATGAATGCCGGTTCAAAGCCCAGGAGTGCAAACATCGGCACAAACACCGAGGCCATCAGGGTCCACATGGCCGAGCCGGAAATGATGAACAGGTTCAGCACCGAGGCCAGCAGGATGAAGCCGATAATTGCCGGGTATCCGGTCAGCCCAATGGATTCCAGGCCGGAGGCGCCGGCGACGGCCAGCCAGTTGCCGATGCCGGACCAGTTGAACAGGGCAATGAACTGCCCCAGGATGAACGCCAGCACCAGAAATCCGCTCATGTCCTTGAGCGAGGCTCCCATCACCCGGGGAACGTCCTTGCCGCCGGCGATGGTGCCGGTGAGCTTGCCGTACACCAGGCCGGGCACGGTGAACATGATGAAGACAATGAAGACGATGGAGCTCAGCAGCGGCGACTTGGGCAGGTAACCGCCGTCCTCATTGCGCCAGGGCGAATCCGGCAGCAGTGCGCCCACCAGGATGACGGCGGCGACGGCCGCGCCTGCAACCACAGCCCACAGCACGCCCCGGCGCTCCGCCGGAGTCAGGACGGAGGACAGCGCTTCCGGAACCGCATGGGTGTCCTCGCCGTCCTCTCCGGCCGTTTCCTCGGTGGGGACGCCCTGCCGGCGGAGGCGGGGTTCCAGGATCCTGTCAATGATGAATCCGGCCAACACGATCAGCACGAGCGAGGACGCGATATTGAAGAAGTAGTTGGACAGCGGGTTCACCGGGGAGCCCGGGTTGGGCAGTGACTGGGTGACCGCCGTCGTAATGCCGGAAAAGAGGGCGTCCAGGCTGGTGATCAGCAGGGAGGTGGAGTATCCGGCACCGGCGGCTGCGAAACCGCCCAGCAGCCCGGCCACCGGATGGCGTCCCGCGGCCTTGAAAACCAGGGCGGCCAGCGGAGGAATCACCACAAATGCGGCGTCGGACATGATGGATCCGGTGACGCCTACAAAGCCGACGGCGTAGGGCAGTGCCCAGCGCGGCGCGGAACCGAAGGCCTTGCGGATCAGGGCCGAAAGCAGCCCGGATTTCTCCGCAACGCCCACGGCCAGCAGGATCGGCAGCACCGTGGCCAGCGGCGGGAAACCGAGATAGTTTGCGCCCAGGGTGGTGGTGAACCAGCTCAGCCCCTCGGCGGTGAAGAAACCTTTGATCACGGTTTCCTCTGTTGCTCCGGGCACGGTGACCGCAACGTTGGCCCAGGCCATGGCGGTGGAAACCACCGCCACAACAAGGAAGAGGATCAAAAAGAGCATAAACGGGTCCGGCAGTTTGTTGCCAACACGTTCCACGCCGCCCAGGAGGCGGTCGGAAAGGCTGCGGCGGAAACTGACGGGGGCAGCTGGAGTTGTGGTCATGCCGGTCTCATTTCCTGTCAGTCAAAGTAACGGGCAACATCAACGGGACCGCCGGCAGCAGCGAACTCCCGGGCCGCCGCAGCGCGCAGCTCCGGGTCGCAAAGGTAGTCCAGGGCGGTCAGGGCCAGGCCTGCGGCACCGTCCAGCGCACCGGATTCCGCGGCGGCTGATCCGGCGGCGTCCGCGAAGGCCCGGGTGTGCAGCGCCACGTCCGCCGGTGCAATGCCGATCAGCGGATGAATTCCCGGGATTCGGTAGCTGACATTGCCGAAGTCCGTGGAGGCGGCAATGGTTTCCGATACGACGCCGGCCGGCAGCGGACTGCGCCCGCGCCGCTGCTGGGCGCGAACCCACCGTCCGGTCAGCGCCGCGTTGGTGCGCACCGGCAGCGACGGCGGATGCTCATCCCAGTCGATGGACACGCCGGTGCCGGTCATCAGGGCGGCACCGCGGGCAACATCCTCCAGCCGGGCGCTCAGGTCCTTCAAGGTGTCCGGGTACTTGGAGCGTGCGTAGAGCTTCAGCACAGCCTTTTCCGGAATCACGCTGGGGCGCTGGCCGCCCTCGGTGATGATGGCATGGACGCGGTCCACCGGCGGCAGCTGCTGGCGCAGCAGGCCGATGGCGGTGTACGCCAGCGATGCGGCATCCAGAGCGTTCCTGCCCATGAACGGCTGCGCGGAAGCATGGGCGGCGACGCCGGAAAAGGTGACGGTCAGCAGCCGGCGTCCCAGCCAAACCTGCTCAGCCAGGTCCATTGCGTAGGGATGGACCATGATGGCGGCATCCACGCCGTCAAAGGCCCCGTTGCGGGCCAGGACTTCCTTGCCGGAGTGTCCCTCCTCCGCGGGCGTGCCCAGGAACACGACCCGGCCGGGGAACGCATCCGGGTTCTCGGCGACCGTCTGGGCCAGGGCAATAAACGCTCCGACTCCCGTAGCCGCAATGACGTTGTGCCCGCAGGCATGGCCCACCTCGGGGAGGGCGTCGTATTCACTGAGGATGGCGATGGACGGAACATTGTCAGCCGCGCCTGCCGCGCCGCTGACTTCTGCAGACCTGTCTTCCGCTCCGATTTCCGCCCGAATGGCCGTGGGCAATCCGTGTGCTCCCAGCTCCGCCTTAATGCCGTGGCGGCGCAGCAGGTCCACGAGGAACGCCGCGCTCCGGTGCTCCTCGTAAGCTGTTTCCGGGTCCCCGTGCAGGGTGTGGACAACGTCGTTGAGATCGGCGGCAAGCGCATCCACCCGCGCTTCCACCTGACCGGCAAGCTCTGCAGGTGCCCCGGCGAAATCGGAGACCGGACTCTGTGCGGTTTCCATCCGGCGCCCGGTTTCGGCGTCGAGCTGGTTGAGGTAAGCAGAGCTGGGGGATGTGATGCGCGTCATGGGGCACCACCCTAAGCGGCCGGCACCGGGGGTGCCAGTTTGATGACGCGGTGTTCCGCAGCGGCTTACCGGCCGCGGCCGGCAATGCGGGCCACGAGGGGCTGCGGCGCCCGGGCACCGATCCAGGCCAAAACCTTGTACCGCTTGCTGGGAATGGAAACGCCCTTGCCGGCGAAAGCATCCGCCAGTCCTTCACGGACCACGCGCTCGGCGTCGAGCCACATCCAGCCGGGGTACACCGTTTTATCCATGTCCATGCGCTGGTGGAACTCTGTGTGGACGAACCCGGGGCACAGGGCCGTCACATGCACGCCCCGGCCGCTGTACTGAATGTTCGCCCAGCGGCTGAAGGTAATGACCCAGGACTTGGCTGCACTGTACGTGCCGCGGGGGATGAATCCGGCCACTGAAGCAACATTGATGATGTGTCCGCCGGGCTGCTCCATCCGGGAGAGCATGGTGTTCAGCGCGGTGTGGCTCAGCTGCAGCGGCGCGGCTACCAGGACGTTGAGGTGGTCCATTTCCGCGGAGAGGTCATTGCGTTCAAAGTTGTTCTTCAGCCCGTAGCCGGCGTTGTTGACCAGCATGGTGATGTCCGGTTTTTCCAGTCTCCGGCTAACCCGCTCCACGCCCTCCGGGTCGGCCAAATCCGCCGCAATGTACTCCGTCTGCACCGCGTATTCACCGGCGAGCAGTCCGGCCGATTCCTTCAGCCGTTCCTCATTGCGGGCCGTCAGGACCAAGTTGTAGCCGCGGTTTGCGAGCTGGCGGGCAAATTCTGCGCCGATGCCGGATGTTGCGCCGGTGATCAAAGCTGTGGGAGTCATGGGTCCACCTTTCCACGCCTACCCTGCTATGGCACTGCGGCCTTTGGCAATGCGGAACACGGATCACGCCCGGGCACCTTGCCACCGGTCCCGGTCACACCTACCGTGACAAGAAACCAGCCCCCGCCAAGGAGGAGCCATGGCACCATCCCGGGGTTACCGGGACAGGCTGGACGCCGGGCAGAAGCTCGGCCTGCAGCTCAGCCCCTATTTTGGCGCGCCGAACCTGTTGGTGGTGGGGCTTCCCCGCGGCGGCGTTCCGGTGGCCGCCGCCGTGGCGGAGGTGCTGCGGGCACCGCTGGACGTGGTGGCCGTTCGGAAAGTGGGCTTTCCCCTGCAGCCGGAACTGGCTGCCGGTGCGCTGGCCTGGCTTGCGGGGACCGTTACCACTGTGCGCAATGACGCCGTCCTGGCGGACTGGCAGCGGTCCCTTGACGCCGCCGGCAATGACGATCCGGGAGCGGCGGAGGCGGCGTTCCGCAACGCCGCATCCATCCAGCAGCTCGAACTGATCCGCCGGGACAAGCTGTACCGCATGGGGCGCGAACCCCTGAACGCAGCCGGCCGGTCGGTGGTGGTGGTGGATGACGGGCTGGCCACCGGCGCCACCATGCGAGCCGCGCTGCTGGGACTCCGCGAGCAGAACCCGGCCTGGCTGGTGGCCGCGGCTCCCGTCAGCTGCGGCCCGGGTGCGGAAACAGCGGCTGGCCTGGCCGACGACGTCGTGATCCCCTGGCAGGGCATCGGCCTCAGCGCCGTGGGACAGGCCTACGAGAACTTTGATCAGACCACTGATGCCGAAATCCGGCAGTTCCTGAATACTCCGTGACTGAGCCCCCTCCCACCGAAGGCAGGAACCCATGAGCACAGCAGCACAACAGCCCAACGCTGCAGCCCGGACATCCGGCACACCCGGCGCACCCGACTGGAGCGGAGCCCGGTACGTTGCTTTGGGCAGTTCCTTCGCTGCTGCTCCCGGCCTGGGTCATCCGGTTCCGGGAAGCCCTCCGGAGGCCGGCCGCACAGACGCCAACTATGCCCACCTGCTGGCCGGACAACTGCAGATGTCCCTGCAAGACGCCACCAGCTCCGGGGCCACCACGGCGGACGTGCTGTGGCGCTCGCAGTACGGGCAGCCGCCCCAGGCGGACTCCCTCAGCGCGGACACCGATCTGGTGACCGTCACCATCGGCGGCAACGACATCGGGTACGCAGCCTCGCTGATGGCGGCCGGTTTGTCCCCGCTGGCGCGGCTCAAGCACCTGCCCACCCTGGAAATGCTCAAGGGCCTCACCCCGGCCGTCCAAAACCGGCGGCTGGCGCTGCTGCCGGCTGCCATGGCGTCCGTCGGGCAGCTCATCCGGCGGCGTTCCCCGCGCGCCGTCGTCCTGTTTGTGGAGTACCTGACCGTGCTGCCTCCGGATCCGCGCATCCGCGTGGCCGGCATGAAGCCCGCCTCCGCCGCCGCGGGCCGGGAACTGGCCGTGCATCTGGCGCTCGCCACCGAAGCCGGAGCCAACGCCACGGGGTGTTCCGTGGTGCGCGTGGCCAAGGCCAGCCTGGACCACTACGCCGGGTCGGAGGATCCCTGGACCGTGGGCGGATTCGTCCCCGTGGAAGGCGGCCCGCTGCCCTTCCATCCCAACCAAGCCGGGCACGAAGCCGTTGCGCAAATGATCAGGGAGCACCTCTCCCGGCTCGCCGCAACGGGTTCCGGAGGGCCGGGGAGGATGGATTAGATTGGGCCGATGACCAATGACACCGCAGTGGATTCCCGCACAGAACCGCCCGAGGCCGCCGGCGAAGCTCAGACGCTGACCGCTTTCCTGGACTACTTGCGCGCCACAGTGGTGATGAAGGCCTCCGGACTCAGCGATGCCGACGCCGCCAAGCGGCTGCTTCCCTCGCTCACCACCGTGTCGGGGCTGATCCGGCACCTGACCGACGTGGAGCGTTTTTGGTTTCGGAACCGGATGGACGGTCAGCAGGACGTTCAGGCCCGCTGGACGGCCGAGGATCCCGACGCCGAGTTCCGCGTGGCTGACGGAGAGAGCCTGGCGGAGATCGTGGCGGATTATGAGGCTGCCTGCCGGGAATCCCGCGGGGTGCTGGAACAGTACGGCTTGGAAGACCGCTGCCGCGGAGGCGACGGCACGCAGAACGTACGCTGGGTCCTCGTGCACATGATCGAGGAGACCGGCAGGCACTGCGGGCACCTGGACATCCTGCGCGAGCTGCTGGACGGGACCACCGGAGACTGAGCCGGATCCGCTGCCCGCACTGCCCGCACCGGACCCGGACACCGCCGTCTGCCCGTTCCAAGGCCGCCGGGGGGAGCCTGCCCTAGAGATCGAAGCACCCGCGGCCGGATAATTTCTTCAGCTGCGGTTCCGCTGATCCGACTCTGTGGGAGGTTCCAAATGTCCATGTCAGGAAGCACTTTTGGGTTGGGCGGGTTGAACCTGGACGTCAGTGAACTCACCCACAAGGTGGTCCGGGGCATCCGCGGGGGGATGGTTCTCACCGGCGTCCTCTCGGTGGTCCTGGGCGCACTTGTACTGTTTTGGCCCGAAGCCACCCTGGACGTGATTGCCGTCCTGTTTGGCCTCTATTTCCTTGTGTCCGGCGCGGTGCGCGTCGTGACCGGGCTCGTTACTCCGCTGCTCGGCGGCCTGCGGGTGCTCAACATCCTCGTCGGCCTTCTGCTCTTCATCGCCGGGGTGGCGGCCATCCGCAATCCGCTCGCTTCCCTGACCGTTCTGGCCCTCTTCATTGGAATCGCCTGGATTGTGGAGGGCATCATGTCCCTGACCGAGGTGGAGAGCGGCGGATCACGCTGGTATGCCATCGCCTATGGAATTATCAGCATCATTGCCGGCGTGGTGGTGTTGTTTTTGCCGGTTAGTTCCCTTGCCGCCCTTGTTGTTTTTGGCGGCGTTGCCCTGGTGGTGCTGGGCGTTGTGGAAGTGGTGCGGGCCTTTTCCTTCGGCCGCGGCCTGCCGCGTGCCTATTAGGAAACCTCCAGCAAGCTTCCAGCAGCTGTTAACACAGGCATAACCTGCCGGGAAACCTGGATGTAATACGGGGCGCCCACTCTGGGAAGGGTACGGTTTCCAACCGCCGCTTCCGGCCCGTTGGCCGGCCACCCCGAATGGAGCATCTCCATGGACTCTGGAAACACCGCCTGGCTGCTGGCCAGCGCCGCGCTGGTCTGTCTCATGATCCCCGGCATCGCCTTCTTCTATGGAGGAATGGTGGGCTCGCGCCGCATCCTCAACATGATGCTGATGTGCTTTGGCAGCGCGAGCCTCGTCGCAGTGCTGTGGGTGCTTTACGGGTACTCCGCAGCCTTCGGCAACTCTCTGTCCGGAGCAGGTCTGCTGGGCAATCCCCTTGAATTCGCTGGGCTGTCCCAGCTGTTGGCCGAGGACCCGGAAAACTCGATCCCGCTGGCATTGTTCGCGGCCTTCCAGCTAATGTTCGCCTGCGTTACCACGGCGCTGGTGGCCGGGGCAGCCGCCGGACGCATGAAATTCGGTGCGTGGATGCTGTTCGCCGGCCTCTGGGCCACGCTGGTGTACTTTCCGGTGGCCCACTGGGTTTTCGCCTTCAGCAGCGAGGACGGCTCCGTGACGGGCGGCTGGATTGCCAACCGGCTGGGGGCGATCGACTTCGCCGGCGGCACGGCTGTGCACATGAATGCCGGCGTGGCCGCCCTGGCACTTGCCCTGGTTCTGGGGCGAAGCCAGGGCTGGCCGCATGCCCAAGGGAAACCGCACAGCCGTCCGCTGGTGCTGCTTGGCGCCGGACTGCTCTGGGTTGGCTGGTACGGATTCAATGCCGGTTCGGCCCTGAGCGCCGGCAACTCCGCCGCCGTCGTTTTCCTGAACACCGCGGTGGCTGCTGCAGCAGGCCTGCTGGGCTGGATGTTGATGGACCGGCTGCGGCTGGGAACCTCGTCTTCCCTGGGTGCCGCTTCCGGACTGGTCTCCGCCCTCGTAGCCATCACTCCGGCGTGCGGCGCCGTCAGCCCGCTGGGCGCACTGGCCATCGGGCTGCTCGCCGGACTTGTCTGTTCGCTGGCCATTGAGTGGAAGTACCGGCTGGGCTACGACGATTCACTCGACGTGGTGGGCGTTCACGCCATCGGCGGCCTGCTGGGCACCCTGCTGATCGGCCTGTTTGCCACCGACGCCGCACCCAACGGTGTCAGCGGACTGTTTTACGGCGGCGGCTTTGAGCTGCTGGGCATCCAGGCGCTGGCCTCGGTGGCTGTTCTCGTCTACTCCTTCGTGGTCACCTGGGTCATTGCCAAGCTGCTGGCAGTCACCATCGGGCTGCGCATTCCGGAAGAGAGCGAACTGCAGGGCATCGACCTGGCCGCCCATGCGGAATCCGCCTACCTGACCGACGAGGAGGCCGTGGAGCTGGGCGCCCGGCCGTAGCGACCGCACCTCCGCCGGGATCAGTCCTCCAGGGACTCTTCCTGGCGGAGGTACACGGAAAGAAGGTCCCGGGCGTGCTGCGTCTGAGGACCTTCCTTTTCCAGTGCTTCCATCATTGACGCTCCCTGCGTCTTTCCGCCCGGGAAGGGCGGCAGCAGCGGCACATCAGGGTCGGAAACCACCTCAATAATGCAGGGCATGTTGGCGTCGAGCGCGGAGTCCCAGGCATCCCCGAGCAGCTCCGGATCCTCCACCCTGATGCCCTTGAATCCCAGCAGTTCCGCGTATCCGGCGTAGTTGAAATCCGGAAGCGCCTGGCTGTCCGCAAAACGGGGTTCCGTTTCCATCTCCCGCTGCTCCCAGGTCACCTCAGCCAGTTCACGGTTATTGAGGACGCACACGATGAAGCGCGGATCCTCCCAGTTCTTCCAGAGCCTGCTGACCGTGACCAGTTCGGTCAGCCCGGCCATCTGCATGGCTCCGTCACCGGAGAGAGCAATGAGCGGCCGGTCCGGATGCGCCAGCTTGGCCGCAATGCCGTAGGGAACCGCGCAGCCCATGCTCGCCAGCGTGCTGGAGAGGTGCGCGGGAACCCCCGCCGGCAGCCTCAGCTGGCGCGCGTACCAGTACACGCTGCTGCCTACGTCCACGGCCACCTGCGCGTCCGCGGGCATCCGCTGGCTCAGCTCGTAAAACGCGCGTTCCGGGTTCACCGGATGAGCGGGCGTGAAAGCCCGTTCGCGGGACAGGCCGTGCCAGGAACGGACGGCGTGTTCGACGGCGTTGCGCCAGCCCGATTCGCCGCGCTCCGTCAGCAGCGGCAGCAGCGCGTCCAAGCTGGCGGCCGCATCACCGGTAACGGCCACCTCCACCGGGTAGCGGTTTCCGATGGCCGCCGAATCGATGTCAATCTGCACGGCCCTGGCGGCCCCGGGCGGCGGGTAGAACTCGGTCCAGGGGTCATTGGAGCCGATGATCAGCAGCGTGTCCGCGTTGGCCAGCGCGAATCCGCTGGCGGAGGTGCCCAGATGGCCCATGACCCCTGCGGCCAGGGGCAGCGATTCATCCGCGTACGGCTTGCCGAGCAGGCTGGTAGTAATTGCAGCACCCAGCTTCTCAGCCAGGGCTGCCACCTGCTCCTGGGCGCCCTTTGCGCCCTGGCCCACCAGCAGCACCACCTTCTGCCCGCTGTTGAGCACATCCGCGGCGGCTTGGACGTCCTCCGGGAGGGGCAGGATGCGGGCCGGCCGCCAAACCGGGGCCGTGGTGAGCACGCCGTGTTCCTGGCCCAGTTCCGGCGCAGGTTCCTGCTGTACGTCATGCGGCAGGATCACCACGGACGGGGTGCGGGTGGCGAGTGCCTCTTTAAAGGCCCGGTCAATAACCAGCGGTGCCTGCTCGGGGCTGGAGACCTGCTGGCGGAAGCCGGAGGCAACGTCCCGAAACAGGTGCATCAGATCCACTTCCTGCATGTAGGCGGATCCAAGGACGCTCAAACTCTGCTGCCCGATGATTGCCACGACGGGAACCGAGTCCATGCGCGCGTCGTAGAGTCCGTTGAGGAGGTGGATGGCGCCAGGGCCCTGGGTGGAAACCACCACCCCCACTTCCCCGGTGTACTTCGCGTGTCCCACGGCCATGAAGGCGGCGTTTTCCTCATGCCGCGCCTGGACAAACTCCGGTCCGCCGGCCCGGCGGAGTGCTCCCATCACCGGATTGATGCCGTCTCCGCTGTATCCGAAGATCCGGCCCACACCCCACGCCTGCAGCCGCTGCACCACCAGGTCCGCCACCAGTTGGGGTTCGCCCTCCGGTGGGTTGCCGTTCACTTCAGTTCCGTCGGCCATTGCATGCCTCCCGTTAATGATCAGTGTGCTTGGTATCCCCCACTCTTCCATCCCCGGTGCGGGAATTGCACGTTTGGGCCGGCCGGAATTCGGCGACTTGGGACTTCCCGGAGGCCTGTGGCTTCGGCGCTGGTGTGCAGGGCCGGACCCGTCGCTATGCTCTGGAACATGGGTAAGGTCATCTACTACGTCGCGTCGTCACTGGATGGCTTTATAGCCGCCGAAGACTCCAATCTGGACTGGCTGCTGGCCTTCGGCTTCGAGCCGTTCCAAAGCCACTATGACCAGTTCCTGGCCACCATAGGTTCGCTGGTCATGGGATCGGCCACGTATGACTCCATACGGAGCCAGGATCCGGATTCCTGGCCTTACGGCACCCTGCCCTGCCAGGTGCTGACCAGCAGACAGCTCGAGGCTCCGCCGGACACCGGTGTGCAGTTCGCTTCGGGGAACATCCGCCGCATCTGTGAAGACGCAGCAGCCGCCGCCGGAGACCGGAATGTCTGGGTTGTGGGCGGCGGCCTCGTGGCAGCCCAGTTTGCGGAGGCCGGACTGCTGGACGAACTGTGGGTCACCTATATGCCGGTGGCGCTGGGCGCCGGCCGCCGGCTGCTGCCCGTCACCACACCGCTGGGTCCCATGCGCCTGGCCGGAACGACGTCGTTCAACGGCGGCGCCGCCGAGCTCCGGTTTTCGGCCACCTGAGTTCGCCCGGACCCCCGCCGGGGCCGGCCCGGCCTGTCGGCTCCATCACTGTAGAGTGTGGTTCGTGCACGCCCGCCGCAGATCCTGGCGCTTGCCTGCATACCCTCCGCCAGTCTCAGGAAAGTTCAAGGTCATCCCATGGGGACAGATATCCGCACCCGCAACAATGTCCGTGTTCTGGGCAATCAGGAGGGGCCGGTCATCATGTTTGCGCACGGCTTCGGCTGTGACCAGGGGATGTGGCAGCGGGTCCTGCCCCGGTTCACCGCGGATTATCGTGTAGTCCTGTTTGACCATGTTGGCGCCGGCAATTCGGACCCCGACGCATATCAGTCAGCCAAGTACTCCTCCCTTGAGGGTTACACTGCCGATGTGCAGGAGATCATGGCCGAATTGGATCTCCAAGACGTCACTTTTGTGGGACACAGCGTCGGCGGCATGATGGGTGTTGCCGCCGCAGCCGCGGACCCCGCCCGGTTTCGCAATCTGGTGTTCCTGGCGTCCTCTCCCAGCTACATGGACTATCCGGAAGACGGCTACGTGGGTGGCACGTCCCAGGAGGACATCCGCGAACTCCTTGCCTCGCTGGACAACAACTACATGGTCTGGGCCGCCGCCATGGCTCCGGTGATCATGGGCAATCCCGGGTCCCCGCGGCTGCACAGCGAACTTGAGGGCAGCTTCTGCCGCATCAACCCCACCGTGGCCCGCGAATTCGCCAAGGTGTCGTTCCTCTCCGACGTCCGCCATCTGCTTAAGGACGTCAGCGTTCCGACGCTGGTCATGCAGTGCACCGATGATTTGCTGGCTCCCGTGCACGTCGGTGAATACACCCGGCGCCATCTTCCCCAAGCCACGCTGTCCGTTCTGAAGGCCACCGGACACCTGCCCCATGTAAGTGCCCCGGAGGAGACAGCAGACACGATCCTCGGATACCTTAGCCTCGCCGCTTAGCCCAGCACATGGATGCCGTCCCCTCCGCCCGCCTGCCGATGGATTATGAGTCGCTTTTTCAGGATGCCCCGGCCGGATATTTGGTGACCGACGAACACGGCATCATCCGTGAAGCGAACCGCACCGTCCTCAGCTGGCTGGGCCTGACCCGCGCGGATCTCGTGGGCGCCAGCTTCCTCAAACTGTTGCCCATCGGTGACCGGATCCTGTACGCGACACATGCTTCGCCGCAGACGGGTGCTGCCGGTGCCTTGGCGGAACTGGCAGTGGACCTGATCGCCGGGGACGGTTCCCGGATTCCGTCCCTGCTTTCCGCCCGGCGTTTTCCCGCCGCTGAACCGGGCCATCCCGCCCTGGATCGAATCATCGTCTTTAACGCCTATGAACGCCGGCTCTATGAACAGGAGCTGGTCAGCACCCTGCGCAAAGCCGAGGAAGCGGATGCTGCACGCGCCAGCGCAGAAGCATCGGTTGCCGCCCAGCAGGAGGTGCTCCGGCACAAAGACGTGGTCCTGCAGGAAAGCCTCACGGAGAGCCGGCGCAAGGAATCCCCCTGCTGGAAACCATCCTGAACACCGTGGAAGTGGGTGTGCTGGTGGTGGACGAAACAGGAAATACCATCCTCAGCAACAGCCGGCAGGATCACAACCGCAGGCGTGCCACACCGCCGGGGCTCATGAAGCCCAAAGAATCCGAGCTGCTGATATTCGGTCCTGACCGCGTGACGCCCATTCCCCCCCGATCTGCGCCCCGTCCGGCGCGCGATCCTGGGCGAGTCCTTTTCCGACCAGCTGGTCTGGCTGGGAACGGGCGACCAGCAGCAGAGCCTGAGCGTGTCAGCCCGTTCCGTCCGGAACCAGGGAGCCTTCAGGGGGTCGGTCATCGCCTTCAGCGACGTCACCGGTCTTGTGGATGCGGTACGGGCGAAGGAGGACTTTGTAGCGAATGTTTCCCATGAGCTGCGCACGCCTTTGACGTCGATTATGGGTTACCTGGATTTGGCGCTGGAGGACGCCGATGAGCTGCCTGCCCACATCAATGCCTCCCTCCAAGTGGCGATGCGCAACTCGGAAAAACTGCTGGCCCTCGTCTCGGACCTGCTGACTGCGGCCACCGGCGACAGCGGTGTGGCCCTGATCCCGGCGGATCTCACGGAACTCATCCAGGCTGCCGTCACTTCAGCGGTTCCCCGGGCAGAAATCAACGGTGTACAGATTGTCACTGACCTCCCCGCCTCATTGGAGGACATTGTGGACCCCCGGCGGATCAGCCAGGTCCTGGACAATCTGCTCTCCAACGCCGTGAAGTACTCGCCCGATGGAGGCCGGGTCATGGTCAGCGCCCGCCGCACCGCAACCACCACGGTCATTGAGGTGGCCGACCCGGGTATTGGAATGACCGAAGCGGAGCAGGCCGAAGTGTTCACAAAATTCTTCCGGTCGGACACGGCCCGCAGGGCCGCCATTCCCGGCGTCGGCCTGGGCCTGGCCATCAGCCGCAAAATCATCGAGGAACACGGCGGCACGATCACCCTGCGCAGCGAAGCCGGCAAGGGAACTGTCTTTACCGTCACACTGCCCTGTGGCGCGGTCTGAGCCGATTTTGTGCCCCGACCCCGGTTGTGAAAATATCACCTTTGAACCCGGCACCCTACCGGGCAGATTCAGCAGGGGAACACCTCAATGGCCAACAATGGCACCTCTTCCGTCCGCAAAGTAATTAGGCGGCTGGGATCCTTCTCCCTCGTCGGCGCGGTGGCATTCGTCGTGGACATCACGATCTTCAACGTGCTGGCTTCGACCGTCCTCGACAGCCACCCGATCACGGCCAAAGTCATCTCGGTCGCCTGCGCGACAACGATTTCCTGGCTCGGCAGCCGGTACCTGACGTTCCGCGCCTCCAGAGGCCGGAGCGTACGCAGCGAAACCCTGCTTTTTGCCCTGACCAACCTGATCGGCCTGCTCCTGGCCACCGGCTGCCTGTACGTGTCCCACTACCTGCTTGGTTTCACCAGCCAGTTTGCTGACAACATTTCCGGCAACGTGGTGGGCGTGGCTGCCGGCAACGTTTTCCGCTATTTCGCCTACCGGTACGTCGTATTCACCACGGCCGAGGAACGCGCGGCGCGGACCGCACTGAAGCAGAACGTGTAAGCGGCGCTTCCTTCCCGCACCTTCCCAACCAGCCAGCCAACGACGACGGCGGCGCACCTCCGCTGGGAGGTGCGCCGCCGTCGTCGTACGTAGTGCTGAAGTACCGGCGGTGTTACTTGCCGGAGCGCGGCGTGCGGATGAGCTTCTTGTTCACGAATTCATCCATGCCGAAGCGGCCCAGCTCGCGGCCCACGCCAGAGCGCTTGACTCCGCCGAAGGGCAGGTCCGGCTGGGTTCCGGAGACACCGTTGATCGAGACCATGCCCGATTCCAGGCGGTCAGCAACGTCCAGGGCCTTGTCCTCGTCAGCGCTGAAGACGGCTCCACCGAGTCCGTACGGCGAGCTGTTCGCCAGGTCCACGGCTTCATCCGTGCTGGAGACCTTGTAGATGACAGCTACCGGGCCGAAGAGTTCCTCAGAGAAGGCGCGCATCTCCTCAGTAACGCCGGTAAGCACGGTGGGCTGAATGTAGGCTCCCGGGCCGTCGATCAGGGCGCCGCCGGTGTTGAGCGTTGCCCCCTTGTCCACGGCATCCCGGATCTGCTCGACCAGGCCGTCAGCGGCGGCCTGCGAGGAGAGCGGGCCGAAGCGCGTGGCCTCATCCATCGGATCGCCGGGCTGGATCTTTTCCATTGCGGCCGTGAATTTCTCCACGAAGTCTTCGTAGATCTCATCCATGACAATGAAACGCTTAGCCGCGTTGCAGGCCTGGCCCGCGTTGCCCATCCGGCCGGCGACGGCGGACTTCACCGTGGCGTCCAGATCCTGGGCGTCGAGCACGATGAACGGGTCGCTGCCGCCCAGTTCCAGCACGTACTTCTTCAGGTTCCGGCCCGCAACCTCAGCAACGGCGGATCCGGCCCGCTCGCTGCCGGTCAGGGACACACCCTGAATCCGGGAGTCGGCGATGATGTCGGCTGCCTGGTCATTGGTGGCGAACAGGTTGATGTAGGTACCCTGCGGCAGTCCTGCATCAGAGAAAATCTGCTCCATCGCCAGTGCAGACTGCGGGCAGTTGTTGGCGTGCTTGAGCAGCACGGTGTTGCCCAGCATCAGGTTGGGGCCGGCGAAGCGGGCCACCTGGTAGTACGGGAAGTTCCACGGCATGATGCCCAGGATCGCGCCGATCGGCTCGGTGCGGACGGTGGCTCCGCCGCCGCCCTTCACGTTCAGCTCCTCATCGGCCATGAAGCCGGGACCCTCGGTGGCGTAGTACTCGTAAATGTTTGCGGACAGCGCCACTTCACCCTTCGCTTCGCGCAGGGGTTTGCCCATTTCGGTGCTGATCAGGGCTGCCAGCTCATCGCTTCGTTCGCGGTACAGCTCAGCCACGCGGGTCAGAACCTTGCTCCGGGCTTCCACCGGCTGGGCTCGCCATGAGGCGAAGGCCGTATGGGCGGTGCTGATTGCTTCGGCAATCTCAGCGTCGGTAGCTTCAGCGAATTCCTTGAGTGTCTCCCCGGTTGCGGGGTTCACGGTCTTGTAAGCGGTCATTGGACCCACGTTACTCACGTGGGCACCAGAGGTCACAGCGGTTCGCTCCCGGCTCAATGTCCCGGCCGGCCGGCGCCGCCGTTCGGCTCCGGCGGTTTCCGACGCCGGGAGCGAGCCAGGGGAAGGCGTCCGAAGCGGGGGCGGGGCCAACCCTGTTCCCTCCTGCGGCTGGTCCCGGAACCGGTATCGACGTCGTCGCCGGTGCTCCTGCGCGTCCGTCGCGGCAGCCGCACGCTCAGCTCACCGGGTCCGGGCAGGCGCCAGCCGCGGCGGCGGGCCACTGTGCAGAGCACTGCAGCGGAGACAATGGCTGCCCCCATGCCCACATTCTGCAGTCCTAGGTTGTAGAGGATCACCATTTCCACGGCCGCAACCAGGGCGCCGGTGGCGTAGAGCGTGTTGCCGCCGAAGATGGCAGGCACCCGTCCCACGACAATGTCGCGGATCATGCCGCCGCCCACCGCGGTGGCCACGCCAATGAGGATGGCCGGCAGCCACTCCAGGTCCACGGCGAGGGCCTTGGACGTTCCCGTGGCTGCCCAGCAGCCCAGGGCAAAGGCATCGATCACAATCAGGAACCGGTTGGCCCACTTGCCCTTCAGCTCTATCAGGTAGGCAATGAAGGCTCCGGCGATGGCGGTCAGCAAATAGGCCGGATCAGCCAGGGCCACCGGCGTTCCCGCCTGCAGCAGGGTATCGCGCAGCACACCGCCGCCCAGGGCCGAGGTGAGCGCCAGCACCACAAAGCCCACCGGGTCCATGCGCAGCTGCCGCGCCACCGCCCCGCCAAGCACGCCGTTGGCCAGCACCCCGGCCAGGTCCACAAACCGAAAGACGGCCTCCGGATCAAAGATATCCACGCCGCTCCCGATGTGTTGTTGCTGCCGTGTTTTCCGGCGTCCATTCTAGCCCGGCGCAGCGCCGCTTCCACGGCGGTGAGGTGTGCGGGGACGGGCTACTTCGCCGAGAAGTGGTCCGCCAGCTTCTCCAGCGTCTGCTCCAGGCTGGCCGGATGCCGGCGCGTCACGCCCATAACCCGATACATGACGCGGTGCCGGAGGTGCCTGGCGTCCCACTGCTCGGTCACCAGAGTGCCGCCGTCCTGCGGTTCCAGAAGGTAGCGCCAGACATGTCCGCCGGCATGGCGCCACGCGATCCGGTGCCCCTCATCAAATTCCGTCACCGTGTTGAGGATCTTGTAGGGAACCCCCATCTTCATGTCCATCCCAAACTTGGCGCCGGGCGTCAGCCGGGCCGGACCGTTGGGCTGGGCATCGCGGACCGTTCCGGACCCGTCAATGACGCTGTGCATGGCGGGCCGGGCCAGCAAATCGAACACGGATTCCGGCGAAGCGGCAACTAGGCGCTCGCGGCTGATCAGGTAGGGGCTGTTCATCCGGTCAGTCTAACTGCACGCGGTTTCGGCAGCGGGGACTCCAGGCGCTACCGGGTCCGCTCGTAGCTCCATCGGTTTTCGTCCATGATGAGACGGTGTCGATGGGAAGGATCCCGGGGAGTTGTCCCCTCTCCGAGCGGTGCTGCCGGATCCGCGTTGTCCGGATACTCAGCGTCGCCGTGCCACACCATGGCCGGCGGCACGTGCCCGGGCAGCTGCCGCGTGGCGTAGGTTTCCGGTGCGGCAGCGCAGGCGCGAACGAGTGCCTGTTCAACGGTGTCTGCTCCCAGCAGTCCGTGCAGAGTCACCCAGGTGGGCGGAAAGAGGCTCATGGTTCCTGCCCGGTGCCGTTCCAAGGCCTCATCCGGGGCGAGCCAGATGGAGTCGACGTGTTCGTCGGGGCTGAGCAGAACAGCGCCGTCCGGTGCCGGAGCCAGGAAGAACCAGGTCCTGTAGCGGCGGGGTGCTTCAGGCGGCGGAACCCAGCAGGACAGCCGCCGGAGTTCGGGCAATTTCAGCTGCAACCCGGTTTCCTCCGCAGTCTCGCGCACCCCGGCCTGCCGCGCGGCGGCGAGTTCGACGTCGTCGTCCGCGGACTGGCCGTAGTCACCCGGGTCCACCACGCCGCCGGGAAAGACCCATGCCCCGGCGAAGGACCCCCGGTTGCGGGGCCGCTCCAGCAGCAGTACCTGCAGTCCCTCGGGGGCGTCGCGAAGCAACACCACGGTGGCGGCTGTGCCGTGAAACATGGACGGGTTCCGTTCGTCGGGGACTTGATGGCAGCTACAGGGAAATGGCGGGTTCCCTGCATGGATGCTAGCCGTTTCTGCGCTGACGGTAGCCCGGGGTGCCCGCCGGACCTACCCTGATTACCGGCGGAAAGGCGGAACACGGGATGGAAAAGTTTGACTTCAAGAAGGCCTACCCCGAGCTTTACGCGCCAAAACGGGGCGACTTTTCGCTGGTGGACGTTCCAGCCCTGCAGTATCTCGCCTACGACGGCCACGGGGACCCGAACACCTCAGCCGAGTATGCGGGCGCCCTGGGATGCTTGTACCCCACGGCGTACGCGGTCAAGTTTGCGTCGAAACAGGATCTGGAACGGGAC
Organism: Arthrobacter sp. TJ-58; assembly: GCF_058269295.1. NCBI lineage: Bacteria > Bacillati > Actinomycetota > Actinomycetes > Micrococcales > Micrococcaceae > Arthrobacter > Arthrobacter sp. TJ-58. The sequence continues at coordinate 47,107 of NZ_JBZCNM010000002.1, read as the reverse complement.
TTCACAGTGGCTCCCCTGGAGGGGCAGTGGCGTGCCGCCGACATGGAAGCGTTCACCCGCGGCGACAAAAATTCCTGGGACTGGACCATGCTGGTTGCCCAGCCGCCCTGGATTACGCAGGATCTGGTCCTCGCCGCCATCGATGCCGTCCGCAAAAAGAAGAACCCGCCGGGCCTGGACAAGGTCCGTCTGCGCACTCTGACCGAAGGCACCTCGGTCCAGATTTTGTACTTCGGCTCCTACGACGCCGAGGGCCCGGTTCTGCAGCGTCTGCACCGCCAGTGGATGCCGGCGCACGGGCTCACATTCAACGGGGACCACCACGAGATTTACCTGAGCGATCCGCGGCGGACCGCCCCCGAAAAGCTCAGGACGGTGCTGCGGCAACCGGTCCGGCCGCTCGGTCCCTCCGACTGAGCCCAGGGCGAGCCGCTGACATCTTTGCGGCGAAGCAGAACACAGCTTGAAGTACAGCGGCGAACCGGCTTGTCTTAGGCCATGACTTGGATCAACCTTCGCCGCGCCGTCCAGCTGCTGTTCGGCCTCTTTTGCTACGGCTTCGCGATCGGCATGATGATCCAGGCGCATCTGGGCGTGTCTCCGTGGGATGTCCTGGGGCAGGGTGCCGCCGGGCAGGCGGGCATATCATTCGGCGTGGCCAGCATCCTGATCGGAGCACTGGTGCTGCTGTTGTGGATTCCGCTCCGGCAAAAGCCGGGTATCGGCACCGTCCTCAACGTCCTGCTGGTGGGCCCCAGCGCCGAAGTCTGTCTGGCCCTGATGCCCGCACCGGGGCCGCTTTGGGGGCAGGTGCTGGTTTTCACCGGCGGACTGGTGCTGCTGGCTGCGGCCACGGGCCTCTATATCGGTGCCCGAATGGGCCCGGGGCCGCGTGACGGGCTGATGACAGGCATGCACAGCCGGTTTGGCTGGCCCGTCTGGGCGGTGCGCACGGGCATTGAGGTGACAGTCCTTGCCCTCGGCTGGGCGCTCGGCGGCACCGTGGGACTCGGAACGGTGGCCTTCGCCCTGCTCGTGGGTCCGCTGGTCAACCGCGCCCTGCCGCTCTTTTACATTCCGTAAATCCCGCCGGCCGCCAAACGTTACGCCCGCGGCGCGTAGGTCAGGATGGCGTTGCCCGAGGCCGTGATCTGTGAATCCAGCAGTTTCAGCCGGGTCCGCGGGTCACCCGGCTGAAACAGGCGCTGCCCGTCTCCGGCCACCACCGGATGCACCATCAGGGTCAGGGAATCCAGCAATCCGGCAAAAAGAAGCTGCCGGACCAGGGAAATACTGCCGTTCACGGCGATGTCTCCGCCGTCTCGCTCTTTGAGCCGGCGGACAAACTCTTCCAATTCTCCGTCCATGAGCCGCGCATTGTTCCAGCCGAGGTCCGCATCGGAGAGCGTCCGGGACGCGACAATCTTCTCGACCGGATTGATGAACTCACCGAATCCGTCCTCCGTGTTTCCCGGCCAATAATCTGCCCACTGCTGGTACGTAACCCGGCCGAGCAGCACCGTGTCCTGCGTGGCCAGAACTGATTCCATCAGCGGTCCCATGTCCTCGTCAAAGTGGTCAAACTGCCACTCCCCCGGGTTCTCCACTACGCCGTCAATCGAGCTGAACAGTGCTGCCGTTACCTTGCGCATTGCGGGCCTCCTTCCGCTGCCGGTGTCCTCGTCCTGCTCCCAAACCGCTCTTTCCAGCGGACTCTATCGGGTTCATCGGATGAGGCATACGATGGCCGTGCGATTCACCTTCCGCAGGAGGAATGGCCATGGCCGAAGGAACATCTTCTGGAACGCAGGGTCCTCCTGCGAATTACGGCAATGTGCCGGTAATTATCTCCGCTGTCATGGCGGTGGTGGCCGGCGTGGCAGTGGCTGTCTTTTCCACCGGAGGAACCGAACGCGAGTTCCGGTGGGAACTGGGCGTTGCGGCCGCCTGCGCCACCTTCATTGTTTCGCTGCTGATTTTCCTCGTCCTGATCCTCACCGCCGCACCCAACCCCGAGGAGCTGGGCAAGGGCACCGGGGTCAAGCGCAGCTTTGGCTCGCTTCCGGACGCGTCCGACGGCGGCAGCGACCTCCGTGCCGATGGTCCCGAACGCTAGGCTGAGGGGTTCGGCCCGTATGGGGGTCCGGCTTCTTTCCCGCCGCCGGTAAATTGGAACACATGCCTGTCTTGCGCGAGGAGTTCCATCTCCCTGTCGGTGACCTCGAGGTTTCCGCCGCGTTTGCCGCACCCGATGACCCAACGGCCGCCGTCGTCGTCGCGCACGGGGCGGGAGCGGGGATGGACCATCCGTTCCTGACCGGCTTCACCGATGCACTGAACGCCGGCGGCGTGGCGACGCTGCGCTTCAACTTTCCGTATCGGGAGGCCGGCAAGAAATTTCCCGACCGGCCGCCGCTGGCGATCGATTCCTGGCGTTCCGCCATGGAGGCGGCGGCGTCCCGAACAGCGGGCCTGCCGCTGTGGAGCTGCGGCAAGTCTTTTGGCGGACGCATGGCCTCCATGGCAGCGGCGGAGGGCATGACGACGGCGGGACTCATCTTTCTGGGCTATCCCCTGCATCCGCCGGGCAAACCGGAGAAAATGCGGGACGAGCATCTGTACGGCCTGACCCTGCCCATGCTGTTTCTGCAGGGCACCCGTGATCCGTTTGCGCTTCCCGGGGAGCTTGAGCCGGTGGCGGAACGGATTGGACCCAATGCCCGGGTGGAGCGGGTCGAGGGTGCAAACCACATGTTCGAGGTGCGCGGAAACAAGCGGTCGCCGGATGTTGTGGGGGCCGGTCTGGCGGATCGGGTGCTGAACTATTTGAAGCACTAGGACCGGCGACCGGTCAGCGTGAGGTGAGTCGCAACCCCTGTGCCTGCACGCCCGAGGTTCGGTAAGCTGGCGCCATGCTGAAGAGAGTGGCAAAAAGAGTCGCGGTAGCAGCACTTATCGTTGCGGCCTTGGCCGCAGGCCTGGTCGCCGTATTGGGTTACGGCGCCCTCCAGCTTGTCCAGGCTGCCGTATATGGTGACGACGGCGACCCCTCGATCTGGTCCTTCTTCGCCGCCTTTTTCACCCCGTCGCTGTGCATCGGCGCGGCGGTGCTCCTGGGCATGGGTGTGCGCTCCTCCCGGCGCCGTGCCCGGGCCGCACAAAACCGGCGGACCGACGCCGCTGCGCAGGCCGAGTCCTGGCGTCGGCTGTACCTGCGTAGGGATGAGCTGCTCGTACAGTGGTCGCGTTATGAGACGGACGTTGCCCTGATGATCGATTACCCGGTGATGACCGATTACACGGATCCGGTGATCCGGGACGTCGTTGTTGCCATGCAGGGAATCCGGGCCGCCGAGGCCGAGGCTCTGGATTTGGACCGGGGACCGGCCGAGCGTTCCAAGCTCTTCTCCGCTGTAAACCGGTTTGAGGTCGCCTTCCTGACAGCGGAACGGTATGCCCGGCGCCGCGGCCAGTCCGATCTGACGGCGGCCGAACGCAGTAAGCTCGCCACCGCCCGGCAGGCCCTGAACATCATTCTTGATGACTCGGCGCCGCGGTCCGAAGTGGACGCGGCCTACCGCAGCCTGCGCGGTTCGCTGCGCGGCATCATTGATTTGCCGGACCGTGCCATCGCCGATCTGGAAGCCCACACCAGGCAGGTCCTTACCGGGCCGCTGCATGGTGCGACGGCGGCTTCAGCCCGACGAGCTGCCTGACGGCCGTCAGGGTTTTACTCCCGCTCGCCCTCGCTGCCGTGGGGGTAGTCATCCTCATCGGCAGTCGTTCCGCCGTCAGCATCCTGTTCCAGCCGGTCAGCCTCGGACCCGTCCGCACGCAGCGGATCTCCGTGCGCCCGAACGGAGTCCTGAATTCCAGAGTCTTCCTCGGCTTCGGGAACCGCCGGGGCCTGTTGGTCCAGCGCATCTGCTTCATTCTCCGTGGGTACGGCGGGACGGTCATCTGCTGCGGGCATCATGGTCTCCTCTGCTGAAAAGGTTTCCCCGGCTGAAAAACCTAAGGCTTCACAAGCAACGTCGGTACGTCTAAATTATAAGCCTGCTTACCACTTTCCCGGCGAGAGGAACACCATGAATCAGCCCGCTCAGCAGCAGGACAGTCCCGGCACCCAGGACAAGATGACGCCCACCCCGGACTGCGGTGAAAAGTCATACCGCGGCATGGACAAGCTCAAAGGCAAAACCGCGGTCATCACCGGCGGAGACAGCGGCATTGGACGGGCTGTGGCCATCGCTTTCGCCCGCGAAGGCGCCGACGTCGTCATCTCCTACCTGAATGAGGACGACGACGCCAGGGAAACCGCCCGCTGGGTCGAGGAAGCCGGCCGCCGTGCCGTTCTCGTTCCCGGAGACCTGGATACCGCCGAGCAGTGCCGGAAAGTCATCGAAACGGCCGTGCGGGAATTCGGCAAGATCGATGTCCTGGTCAACAATGCCGCGTACCAGATGGACCATGAATCGCTGGATGAGATTTCCGACGAAGAGTGGGAGTACACCTTCAAGGTCAACATCAACGCGATGTTCTACCTGGTTAAGGCCGCCCTGCCGCACATGGCACCCGGATCCGCGATCATCGGCAGTTCCTCAGTGAATTCGGATATGCCCAGCCCCACGCTGGCGCCCTACGCCGCCACCAAGGCGGCCATTGCCAACTTCTCCGCCAGCCTGGCCCAGCTGCTGGGCGAGAAGGGAATCCGCGTCAACAGCGTGGCGCCCGGCCCCATCTGGACCCCGCTGATTCCGGCCACCATGCCGCCGGAGAAGGTGGAGTCCTTTGGATCAGATGTGCCGCTGGGACGCCCCGGGCAGCCGGCTGAGCTTGCCCCGGTCTATGTACTGCTGGCGTCCGACGACGGCAGCTACATTTCCGGCGCGCGCGTCGCCGTGACCGGTGGCCGGCCCGTTTTGTAGCTGGCGCTAACCGGCCAGCCCTGGGAGGCTGGCCGGCCAGACCGTGCTCCTAGCCGTTACGCCTGATCACCATGCATCCGCCTGCAGGGATCTTGTCCCCCTCGCCCACTGCCGCTCCGGACAGCAGATCAGTGCCGAATGAAGGAACCGGCACCGGGACTGATCCATGATTGAGGGCGAAGTGATACTGCGCCGAGTCCGAGGATCTCGTCACTGTTTCCAGCGCCGGAACGCTTGCTGTGCCGCCGAGCCCTGCCTCCTCCAGGACGGATGAGAGGAAGGCGTCCAGGTATTCCGGCTCGGGCTTAGTGGAGATGTACCAGGACCGGCCCGCACCAAACTGATGAGTGGTGACGGCGGGCTGTCCTGCGGCCGGGCCGTCGGCATACCCGGCCAGCGCCGTCGCGCCCTGAAGGGTGAGGTCTTCCGCCCAGACCGTAGCGGCGGATCCGTTGTCCAGGGTCACGGTGACGCCTTCGCGCAGCGGAAGCCACTCGGAAACCACCAGGCCCAGTACCTCCCGCAGCTGGCCGGGGTATCCGCCCGCCGGTACGGCGTCCGCATCATCGACGATGCCGGAGAAGTAGGAGGCCACAAGATTTCCTCCGCCGGAGACATAGGCTTTGAGGTTCTCCTTCCCTGCGGGAGTGACCGCGTAGGACGCCGGAGCCAAAACAAGGTCGTACGCGCTGAGGTCATCTTCGGGGTGGGCAAAATCGGTGGCGATCCCGCGGTTGAACAGCACCGCATAGAAAGCCTCAATCCGTTCGCGGTGATCCAGGTCCACCGAGGGACGGTACTCCAGATCCTGCGCCCAGAAGGACTCAACGTCCCAGAGAATGGCAACCCGGGCCCGGACAACGGAACCGCGCAACTCCTCCAGCTGTTCCAGGGACCGGCCCAGCTCGAGGACTTCCCGCCAGATCCGGGACGAGGGACCCTCGTGGGGAAGCATGGCTGAATGGAATTTCTCCGCTCCGGAGCGGGATGCCCGGAACTGGAAGAACATGACGGCGTCGGCTCCGCGCGCCACGCTGCTGAGACTGTTGCGCATCATTTCACCGGCGCGCTTGGCCACGTTGCGCGGCTGCCAGTTCACGGCGGAGGTGGAGTGCTCCATGAGCATCCACGGCCTGTTACGGGCCAGGGACCGGGTGAAGTCCGCATCCAGTGCCAGCAGGACGTGGTTGTCCTCACGCTCGGCCACCAGGTAGTAATCGTTGGCGACAACATCCACTTCCCGGCTCCACTTCCAATAGTCCACAGAGGGACAGTTGGTGGCCATGAAGTTGGTAGTTACCGGCAGTTCGGGCGTGTGGGCCCGGATGGCGTCCCGCTCCGCGATAAAGCACTCCAGCATGGCATCCGAGGTGAAGCGCTTGAAGTCCAGCCGTTGGGCCGGGTTGACGACGCCGGCGGAAACCCTCGGCGCGTCGATCTCCTCCCATTCGCCGTACCGCTGGCCCCAGAAAGTGGTGCCCCACGCGAGGTTCAGGGCCTCCAGGGTGGAGTACCGGGCCTGCAGCCACGCACGGAAAGCGGCAACTGAACCCTCCGAGTAGCATTCGCTGACGGGCGCACCGTATTCGTTGTGGACATGCCACATCCGCAGGGCCGGATGCCCGGCGTAACGGCGGGCCAGCTGGGTGGTGATTGCGACGGCGTGTTCGCGGTACTCCGGAGAGCTGGGACTCGCCATCCCTCGTGAGCCGTGGCCGAGCGTCAGCCCTTCGCGGGTCACCGGACGGGCAGAAGGATACTTTTTCCAGAACCACGCCGGCGGGGCAGCGGTTGGCGTGCCCAGATCCACGCCGATACCAGCTTCGGCGAGCATCGCCATAATGTCATCGAGGAAGGAAAAATCGAATTCGTTTTCCCGGGGCTCCAGGATCGCCCAGGAGAAGATTCCGATGCTGACCAGGTTGATGCCGGCTTCCTTCATCAGGGCGATGTCCTCCACCCATACTTCCCGCGGCCACTGCTCGGGGTTGTAGTCGCCGCCGTACTTCAGTCCTTCGCCGGCGGGCCAGGAACGTCCCGTTTGAACGGTTGGCCCCTCGTGCGGATACCCGGTAGCCGGGCCAGCGTCGCCCGAATTCACTTCAATGGTCATAATCTCCCCTTTTGACTGTGCTCGCTCCCAGTTCTAACACGGGAAACTGAAACAGCAAACAAAATAATCACGACATTGACAGGAGCAATGACGGTGTGTGTAATTGGAACCGCTCACAGCCCCTGCTGAGAGGGTCCGTTTGGGCACAGTGGGGATTGCTTTCGACAAGGAGGACGAAATGCGGAAATTTCTGCGTGCCGGCGCTTTTGCCACTGCCGCGGCCACAGCACTGCTCACGGCAGGGTGCGGTTCATCATCAGGAGGCGACGAACCGGTCAGCCTGACATTCTGGACCTGGGCTCCAAACATCGAAAAGGTGGTGGATATCTGGAATGAGGAAAACCCCGATATCCAAGTCACCGTTTCCAAGCAGGACGGCGGCGATCCGGCCATCACCAAACTGCTCACCGCGATTAAGGCCGGAAGCGGCGCCCCCGATTTGATCCAGGCCGAATACCAGAAGATCCCCACTCTGGTTTCCTCCGACGCCCTTGCCGACATCTCCGACGGCGCCGGGGACCTTTCCTCAAAGTTCCCTGCGGGCATCTGGGGAAACGTGACACTCGGCGGAGACGGCGTATACGCAGTCCCTCAGGATTCCGGACCCATGATGTTCTTCTACCGCGAAGACATCTTCAAGGAACTGGGCCTCGAGGCACCCACTACCTGGGAGGAATACGCGGAGGCAGCTCGGGTGATCCATGCCAGCGATCCCAAGCGCTATCTCGGGACTTTCTCAGCCAATGACGCCGGTTGGTTCACCGGCCTGGCGCAGCAGGCCGGGACCTCTTGGTGGTCCGTGGACAGCGATGCCTGGGGCGTGGACATCGACAGCCCGGACAGCACTTCAGTGGCATCCTACTGGGGCTCCCTCGTGGAAGAGGGAGCTATCGACAACAAGCCGATGTACACACCGGAGTGGAATGCCGGACTCAACGACGGCACCCAGGTCGGGTGGCTCAGCGCTGTCTGGGCTCCCGGAGTGCTTGAAGGCAACGCCGCCGATACCGCCGGATTGTGGCGTGCCGCACCCCTGCCGCAGTGGGATACTGCCAACCCGGCGACGGGCGCCTGGGGCGGGTCATCCACGGCAGTGACATCCCAGAGCGAGCACGTGGATGAAGCCACCGAATTTGCGGCCTGGCTGAACACGGACCCTGAAGCCGTCAAGGTTCTGGCCGAGGAATCAGGGGTCTATCCGGCGGCCAGCGAAGAAGCGGCAGCCGCCTTGACTAAGGCTCCGGAGTTCTTCAGCAACCAGCCGGACTTCTACGACGTGGTCAACGAGGTGTCGACCACAGTCGCTCCGTTCACCTACGGACCCAACGTCAACGTGGCATTCAGCGCCTACAACGATGAGTTTGCCAAGGCTGCCGAAGCCAAGACCAAATCTGCGTTCCAGGCCGCTTTGAAAGCAATGCAGGACATCACAACAAGCAATCTCAAAGACAGCGGATTCAACGTTAAGTAAATGAAGTCGGGCGCTGCAGCCATTCGCTGCAGCGCCCCCTGTGAAGGGTTTTCCCGGTGACCGTTAGAACAAGTACCGAAAGGCCTGCAGCCAATCGGCAGCAGCGCAGCCCCAACCGGCCCGGATCTTTCAAGACCCGGGTCCTCACGCCTTATCTCATGCTGGCGCCGGGCATCGTGCTCTTCACGCTCTTCATGGCGGCCCCAATCTTTTACACCCTGTACCTGAGCTTCCGTAAAGTCGAGGTTTCCGGGCTGGGGCTGGGCTCAGGCAGCCGGAAGGAAGTCTTTGCCGGCTGGGAAAACTACGCCGGCGCCCTGGGGGATCCTGAATTTGGCGCCAGTGTTGGCCGTGTACTCCTCTACGGGCTGATCCTGATCCCGTCGATGCTCGGCCTGGCCCTGCTGTTTGCCCTGCTGCTGGACTCCCGGCGGGCGCGTGCCACCACCGCGTCCAGAGTGAGTATTTTTCTGCCCTACGCGGTTCCCGCAGTTATCAGTTCCCTGCTGTGGGGATTCCTTTACCTGCCCAATGTCAGTCCGGTTTACTTTATGGCCGGCAAGCTGGGCATTGACCTTCCGGAAATTCTCTCCTCGCAGCTGATCATGATCGGTGTGGCCAATATTGCCCTTTGGGGCGGCGTCGGCTTCAACATGATCGTTATTTACACCGCGCTGAAGGCGGTCCCGTCCGACATCTACGAGGCAGCCCGGCTAGATGGTGCCAGTGAAATCCAGATTGCGCTGCGCATCAAGATCCCCATTGTTCTGCCTTCACTGATCATGACCGGGTTGTTCTCCATCGTGGCCACCCTGCAGGTTTTCGCTGAACCCACCACGCTGCGCCCGCTGGCCAACACCCTCTCCACCACCTGGACGCCGCTGATGAAGATCTACCGGGATGCTTTTACCCGGGACGATGTTTATTCTGCCGCCGCAAGCTCCGTGGTTATCGCTGCGGCCACCCTGATTATTTCCTTTGTATTCCTGCGCATTGTCCAAAAGCGCGCCTTCGGACAGGAAGACTGACATGGCCGTCACCGCCGCCCCCTCCGCACCCCAAACCACACGGCATCACAGGGAAAAAGTGTCCCGGCCAGAGGACAAACCCAGTGCCGCGGCCACAGCCATCCTGGTTCTCGGTGCGCTGTACTGCCTGTTTCCCGTGCTCTGGGTAGTGATGGCCTCCACCAAAGATGCCGCCGAGCTGTTCTCCACCAACACCCTGCTCCCGAGCGGACATCTGTGGTCCAACATCACCGACCTGAGCGCGTACCGGGACGGGTTATTCTGGCGGTGGATGGGAAACACCGCCCTGTACGCCGGCGTCGGTGCAGTTGCCTCCACATTTGTCTCGGCCCTGTCCGGCTATGTGCTGGCCAAGTTCAACTTCCCGGGTAAGGGAGCGGTATTCAATGTCCTGCTGATGGGCGTCCTCGTCCCCGGTGTCATCCTTGCCATCCCGCAGTATTTCCTGCTGGCCCAAGTGGGGCTGACGAATACCTACTGGGCCGTTCTGCTGCCCCAGATCATCAGCCCCTACGGCATCTACCTCGCCCGCATCTATGCGGCGGCGGCCGTTCCCCGCGACGTCATAGAGGCTGCACGAACAGACGGCGCAACGGAGATGGGCATCTTTGGAAAGATCGCCGTTCCCATGATGCTCCCCGGACTGGTGACGGTATTCCTCTTCCAGTTTGTAGCCATCTGGAACAACTTCATGCTCCCCTACATCATGTTGGGCAATGACCAGCTATTCCCGATCACCGTTGGCCTGAACGGACTCCTGAATCAGGGTGCCTCCGCACCGGCCATGTACACCCTGGTCATCACGGGTGCACTGTTGTCCATCATTCCGCTGATCGTGATGTTCCTTCTCCTGCAGCGATTCTGGCGCGTGGACCTGGCCGCCGGTGCGGTCAAGGCGTGAAGGCGGTGGGATAGTCTTTGTCTGTGAGTGGCACTAAGTCCCAAAAACGCCCAACCATCAATGATGTGGCCCAGGAAGCCGGCGTTTCCCGCGGCACCGTTTCGAGGGTGCTGAACGGCGGACGCTGGGTCAGCCCGGATGCCTTGGCGGCGGTAAACCAGGCCATCAAAAAGACTGGTTACCGGATTAATCCCCATGCCCGGTCCCTGGCCACCAGCAGGACCAACACGGTGGCGTTCCTGCTCAGCGAGCCGCACGAGCGTCTTTTTGAAGACCCCAACTTTGCCACGCTGATGAGCGGAGCGGCCGGAGCCCTGGCCGAACATGACATCTCGCTGGTTTTGATTATGTGCGGAAGCCCTGATGAACAGCGCAGGGCGCGTGACTTCATCACCGGCGGCCATGTGGACGGCGTTCTCCTGGTTTCTTCCCATGCCCGGGGCCAGTCCATTGTGAGCGACATACACCGTTCCGGAGTACCCGTGATTGCTTGCGGTGTTCCTCTGGGGTTCGAAGGAAAGATCGGCTACGCAAGTGCTGATGACCATCAGGGAGCCCGGCAGGCGGTTGCCCATCTGGCTTCTCTCGGGCGACGGAACATTGCCACGATCACCGGTCCTGATGACACGTCCGGCGGCCGAGGCCGGCTCAGCGGATACCGGGAAGAACTGGGCAGTTCCTTCGATCCCCGCCTGGTTGCCGCCGGTGACTACAGCAGGGAAAGCGGCCGCCGGGCCATGGAAGAACTGCTGGAAACCGCCCCCGAGGTGGACGCCGTTTTCGCAGCCAATGACGTGATGGCCTGCGGCGCGGTTGAGGCCATCCGGAATGCCGGCAAGCGCATCCCGGAGGACATTGCAGTTGTGGGCTTCGACGATTCTCCGGCGGCGGCAAACGCAACTCCGCCGATTACCACCATGCGTCAGCCTTTTGACCGCATCAGCAAAGAGATGGTGCGTCTGCTGTTGTCCGCAATCGCCGGAGAATCCCCCGCAGCCACTATCCTTTCCACTGAGCTTGTGGTGCGGGAGTCCACAGTCGCAGCCGCAGCACCGACTCAGGCTTGATGACCCGCACCGCCCCTTCCCCTGCTAAGGAATCCATGACAGTCCACACCAGCACTCGGCTCTCCGACGGCCGGGAGCTCATCTACTTTGACTCTTCCGCCGAGACCGCGCAGCGCCGCGTCTCCGCGCCGCTGGACAGCCGCGGTCTTCCCGCCCGGCCGGGAAACGGCACCGCCCGCTACGACGCCCTAACCGGTGAGTGGATCGCCGTTGCGGCGCACCGGCAGTCGCGCACCCATTTACCGCCCGCGGACCAGTGCCCGCTGTGCCCGTCAACGCCGTCGCGCGCCTCCGAAATCCCCGCCGAAGATTACGAAGTGGTGGTCTTCGAAAACCGGTTCCCCTCTTTCGGCCCGGATCTGGGAACCCTGCCCGAGGGCCCGTCATGGGGCACGACGGCGCCGGCGTACGGCCGCTGCGAAGTGGTGGCCTTTGATTCGGCCCACGAAGGCTCCTTCGGATCCCTCTCCCCCGACCGCGCGCGGACCGTGGTGGACGCCTGGGCGCAGCGCACGGAAGCACTGTCCGCGATGGACGGAATCCGCCAGGTGTTCTGCTTTGAGAACCGCGGTGCGGACATCGGCGTCACCCTGCTGCATCCGCACGGCCAGATCTACGCCTACCCGTTCATTCCGCCGCGGTCCGCCGTCATGGCGCAGCAGGCGGCTGCCTATTATGAGGCGTCCGACGGCCGGCAGACCCTTGTGGGTGCGGCGCTGGAGGCCGAACGGAGCTCGGGAGAACGGATGATCCTCGAAGGCGAACACTTCAGTGCCTATGTTCCCTTTGCCGCCCGCTGGCCGCTGGAAGTCCATCTTGTTCCGCACCGCCAGGTGGCTGACCTCGCTGAACTCCGGGATGAAGAACGCGATGATCTGACCGCTGTTTATCTGGATCTGCTGGCCCGCGTGGACGGCCTCTATTCCACCCCCACCCCGTACATCGCCGCTTGGCAGCAGGCGCCGCTGGACGCCCGGTTCCGTCCGGCCAGCCGCCTGCACCTGCAGCTCACCTCGCCCCGCCGGGCCGAAGACAAGCTCAAGTTCCTGGCCGGGTCCGAAGCCGCCATGGGTGCCTTCATCAACGACACCATCCCGGAACAGGTGGCAGCAAACCTGCGCGCCGCTGTTCCCTCGACTTCCGGAAAGGTGCTCTCATGACCCTCTCGGCTCCCGAACTCTCCGCCGCATTCACCGCCCGCTTCGGCCGGGAACCGGCAGGTATCTGGTCCGCTCCCGGACGTGTGAACCTGATCGGGGAGCACACTGACTACAACGACGGTTTTGTCCTGCCCTTCGCCATTGACCGGTCAACGGTTGTGGCTGCGGCGCCGCGCCGGGACCGGACCGCCCAGGTGTACTCGGCCTTTGGCGAGGGCAGTTCCGCAAGCGCAGACCTGAACACCCTCAGCGCGGGCAGCGTGAAGGGCTGGGCAGCCTATCCGCTGGGCGTGCTGTGGGCTTTTGAAGACCGCGGCACGGGTGTCCCCGGCGTGGACCTTTATCTCGATTCCGATGTTCCGCTGGGGGCGGGTCTCTCTTCCTCCGCTGCACTGGAATGCGCTGTTGCGGTGATGGCCAACGACCTCTCGGATGCCGGACTGACCGGCCCCGAGCTTGCTGCACTGGGTCAGCGCGCCGAAAACCTGATGGTGGGCGCACCCACCGGCATCATGGACCAGTCCGCGTCGCTGCTCGGCGAGGAAGGTCACGCCGTTTTCCTGGACTGCCGGAGCAGGGAAGCGCAGCTGGTGCCGCTGGACCTGGCCGGAAACGGGCTGACACTGCTGGTGATCGACACCCGAGTGAGCCACGAACATTCCAGCGGCGGCTACGCGTCCCGGCGGGCCTCCTGTGAAAAGGGAGCCAAGGCCATGGGCGTGGATGCCCTGCGCGATCTGACCCTGGACGACCTGGCTGCGGCCGAGGAGGTTCTGGATGAGGAAACATTCCGGCGCGTCCGCCATGTGGTCACGGAGAACGCCCGGGTGCTCGCCGCCGTCGACGTCCTGCGGACGGACGGTCCGGGCAAACTCGGGAACCTGCTCAACGAAAGCCACGCCTCCATGCGGGACGACTTCGAGATTTCCTGCCCGGAGCTTGATCTGGCGGTGGAGTCGGCTCGAGGCGCCGGTGCGCTGGGCTCCCGGATGACCGGGGGCGGCTTCGGCGGTTCGGCCATTGCGCTGGTCACCAGTAACGACGCCGACGCCGTCACCGCCGCCGTTTCCGACGCGTTTTCTGCGGCGGGCTACGCCGCTCCCGCGGTGTTTACCGTGCTTCCCGCGTCCGGAGCCGGCCGGGTGGAAAACTGAGGAAAGCGCTCCGGTAACGGCCTCGGCAGCCGCCCTGCAATCTACCGCTGAGCTGCGTCCGGCCCATTGCTGACAAAGAACGGCGCCAGGTCACCGTGGGGATTGACTGCCGGATCGGCGTCGAACCCGTTGTACTGCTGGCGCAGGCCGATCACGGCGCGGGCGGCGTCGTCGTCAATGGTGGTGTTCCGGGCGATGCCCCAGGGACCAAGCTCGGCGTCCAGCACCAGGCGTGCATCCGGTTTGAGCAGGCCGCGCATGCTTCCCACCAAGTCAGCCGCCTCGTCTTGGTTGGCCGGGTCCAGCACCCAGGCCAGCGCATTTTCATAGGCGTCGCGGAACCGGGCTGCCGTGTCCCGGTTTTCCGAGTAGAAGTCTCCGTTCCAGGCAGCCACGCTGCCCACATACGGCATGCCGAGGGACGATTCATCGGCCAGCTGGTTCAGGCCCTCTTCGCGGGCCAGCGCTTCGAGGCCGTTGCTAAGCAGCGTGGCCGCGGTGTAGCCGTCATTCATGTGCCGGAAGCGCTCCGCCACACTGCCCTGGCCCACCACTGTGTAGTCGGTGTCCCGGCGGAGTCCTGCCTTTTCAAGGATCGAGTAGATCACGTAGGCGTATCCGCTGTCCGCGTCGTCCACGGCCACCTCACCGCCGCGGACCGCTTCCAGCGAGGTGATCTCCGGCGGGCTGATGACGCTGAGGCCCATACCCAGATCCAGGGCAAAATCTGCCACGACATTCAGCGGCCGGCCGAGGCTACTGGAGGCGTTGCAGCGGTAATTGACCACGTTGTCCCACGCAGTTTGCAGGACATCGTAGTTTCCGGCCGCGAAGTCGCGGAACTGCTGCTCCGAGGACTGGACCTGCTCCAACGTCACATGCACGTTATTGTCGGCGAAAAATCCCTTCTTCTCCCCTGCCGCCAGTGCGGGAGAGATGGAGAAAACGCCCATCTTCAACGGATTGTCGCTGCTGCCCGGCTGTGCCATGTGAGGTCCTTGATCTCTTGGAGGAGCCCCCCTGCCCGTATTCCAGCCTAGGGATTCGCCCCGGGTTGGAAAAGGGTGCGGGAAAAGAATGGGAGACATAGGCTGCACCGCAACCGTCGCCGCCATGCCCCGGATGCCATGGCGTGGATAGCCCGGCGCGGATTCCCCGGCGCATAGGCCAGACTGAAGCACATGGACCTGAACAAACAGATTCACGCCGCCGAACTCGAGCTTCTCCGCTCTTCGACCCGGAACAATTCCGGACGGGTTCGCGAATTGCTGCATCCGGAGTTCATCGAAATCGGCCGTTCAGGCCGGCGCTGGACCCGTGCAGAGATCATTTCCGCCCTCAGCACCGAGCAGCACCGGCCAACTCCGGACACCGATGACTGGGAATTCTTCCGGCTGGCACCCGAGCTCATCCTTGCCACCTACCGCCTCCGCACCCCGGCCGAGCCCGCAGCCGTACCGGGACCCCCTGTTGAGCCCGGCTCGGTCTCTCGACACTCGTCGGTGTGGGACGTCTCGGCTCCGCAGGTGCGGCTCCGCTTTCACCAAGGGACAGTAATTCTTCCCAACAGCTGAGAAAACAGCGAAGTCCTGCCCCTCCGCAGAGGGGCAGGACTTCGCAGTGGTGGAGATGGGGGGAATCGAACCCCCGTCCGATGTTGTATTGCCAGGACTTCTCCGGGCGCAGCATGCGTCGGATTTTCTTGGCCCCAGCCATCTTGCAAGCGAGTGGCTGATCCGGGCCCAGCCGTCCAAAAGTCCCGAACACCCAGACGGCGAAGGTGTTCAGCAGTGGCCCTCTAAACGACGCCAGGATCCGGAGCGAGAGCGACTCCGGGCTGACGGACTACTCCGGCTGCTTAGGCAGCGAGAGCGAAGTCAGTGCGCATAGGTTTGGCACTTATTTTTTTGCAGAGAGCGTTAACGAGATAACTCTGCGTTCTCGGCCCGCTTCCCCTGACTCAACAGACATCGTCGAAACCGATCATCCCCATATTCAGTTGCCAATCCCCGCATCCGCCGCCTCCGGCGTCTGCGCGGTCCACAAATAATAACGCCGCCGGCCCCCCAATGATTCCCGTTCAGGGAACCGTCCGCGGCCGCGCGGTCAGTGACTCGTGGTCCCCTGCCTGGATTCCAGATCAGGGCCAATCCAGGCGTCCGACACCAGTCCGGTAACCCACGCATAGACGGCCTTGTGCAGGACGTCCACCGCTTGTTCCTCCGCTGGCCAGGTTGCCGGCGGAGCCCCGATACCGGTGGCGTTTTCCAGGGTCTGGTCCGTTGCCAGCCGCACCGCGGTGAACCCGGTGTTGGCCAACGGACCGCGGATACCGGTGACTGACCATACGCCCCTCAGCGCGCCGAGCAGAGCACCCGTCCCCCAGTGCATGGCGTGGTTCCAGACCGGTGGCTGCGCATCCGGCTCGGGGTGCCTGCCGAGCAGGCTCAACAGCGTCCGGGCCGGAACATAGGAATTGGGACGGCCGGTCACTGCCTGTTCCAGTTTCTCGCCTGCCGTCATCGCCGCTACTCCGGCCAAACCGGCGACTGCACCTTGTCCGGCGGCCTTCAAGAGCATCTGTCCACGGGAATTTGCCACGTCTGCCTCCTGTCGGTGCGGGTGTGGTTCGTCGTGTTCTTCCACCACGTCTTCCACTCTAGGAGAACAACCGCAGGGTTTCCTCCCGGCTGCCGGTGCCCCTCCTTGCGGGCGGAAACTGGTTCCGCCGAAAGGGTGATGGGGAAGAATGCTCTCCATGGACACTTCTCCCACCGGCTGGACATCTGCGGACATGCCGGAACTCATTGCCCGGGCCCGCAGTATGGCCGCTGCCGGAAGCCGCCGGATTCTGGGCATCGCGGGAGCACCCGGAGCGGGAAAGTCGACGTTGGCGCGGCAAATGGTCGAGGCCCTTGGCCCGGGCACGGCGGTTCTGGTGCCCATGGACGGGTTTCACCTGGCCAACAGCGTGCTGCAAAGCCTGGGCAGGCAAGAGCGTAAAGGGGCCCCCGATACGTTCGACGACGGCGGATATGCAGCGCTGCTGCAGCGCCTGCGCCGGCAGTCGGAGGAGGAACCGGAGATCTACGCGCCGGAGTTCCGGCGGGAGTTGGAGGAACCGATCGGTTCCGCCCTTCCCGTCCGGGCGTCCGTGCCGCTTGTCATCACGGAGGGCAACTATCTGCTGCTGCAGCAGGGCCACTGGCCCCGCGCCCGGGCAGCCATCCACGAGGTCTGGTATCTCGAAACGGACGACGACGTGCGCCGGAACCGCCTGATCCGGCGCCATGCCGAATTCGGCAAGACACCGGAACAGGCCCGGGCGTGGGCACTGGGCAGCGACGAGGCGAATGCCCGCCTGATCCGGGATTCCGCCGGTCGGGCCGACCATCTGGTGCGGCTAACCGGGGAATCCTAAAGAACCCGTTACAGGCCGCGGCGGCGTCCGAAGATCAGCGAAGCAGCAGCAGTGGCAGCTGTGACTGTGTAGACCGAAGGCCAGGCGCCGAGCTTCTTCGCCAGCGGGTGGGACAGGCCGAAAGCGGCCACATAGCCTGCGGTGAGGGCTGCGGCCGTGCCGGTGCCGGCGTCGCGCTTCCACATCGTGAAGGCTGCCGCTCCTGCCGCGGCCAGGACGGCGCCGCCCAGCTGGCGGTTGCCGGTGTCCCGTGCGGTCTTGTAGCCGCCGATCAGGCCGGCGCTGGAAACGAGGGACGTCAGAACTGCACTCACAGTGTTTTCTCCTATTGGCTGGATATTTCCACCAGCCTATCCCCGCAGGAAGGACCGACGCTGCGTCTATGCTGTGAGGCAAGCCCCTCCCCGACCCTGAAGGACCGCGCATGTCAACGACGTCCGAAAACCTGCTCGCTGCCGACGCTGCACTGGAAAAGGTCGCCACCGGCGCCCAGTGGGCCGAGGGGCCGGTCTGGATTCCCGCCCGCGCCGCCGTACGTTTCAGCGATATTCCGGGCAACCGGATCCTGGAATACCGGGAGGCCACCGGCGCCCTTGAGGTCTATGCCACCGATGCGGAGTTCACCAACGGCCGCGCGCTGGACCTCGACGGTGCGGTGATCCAGTGCTCCCACGGCCGGCGCGCCATTGAGCGGGACACCGGAACCGGGCCCGACGCCGTTCCCTCCGTTCACACGCTCGTTGATTCCTACAACGGGCATCGGCTGAACTCGCCGAACGACCTGGTGGTGAAGTCCGACGGCACCATTTGGTTCTCGGACCCCTCCTACGGAATCCAGAAGGACACCGAAGGGCACCCGGGCCGCGAGGAATACGGAGACCGGTGGGTTTTCCGCTTCGATCCGGCCAGCGGAGAGCTGACGCCCGCCGTCGTTGACGTCGAAGTCCCAAACGGGCTTGCCTTCTCCCCCGACGAATCCATCCTCTACGTCTCCGACACCTCGCTGGGCACGCCCGCCATGGACGGCGGGCCGCGGCTGCACGGCCACGCCATCCACGCCTACGACGTCGTGCAGGGCAGGTTTGCGCGCAACGGACGGACCTTCGCCGAAGTGGGGCCGGGGGTTCCGGACGGTTTCCGGGTTGATGTCCACGGCAACATCTGGTCCTCCTCGGAGGAAGGAGTGCAGGTCTTTTCCCCTGCCGGTGAGAAGATCCTGCAGATACCGGTTCCGGAAACCGTCAGCAACGTCTGCTTCGGCGGAGAGGACGGCCGCACCCTGTATATGACGGCCTCCAGCAGCCTGTACCGGATCCGGACCACTGTGAGCGATGCGGCCGTCGCCCTGCGTTCCCGGTGAATCCTGCGTTCCCGGTGAATCCTGGGTTCCCGGCGCAGCTAGGCAAAGGGCAGCACCAGTGACGCGTAACGTTCCTTGACGGTTTCCAGCAGCTGGTCGCTGGGGGCATCCCAGATCTCCTGGTTGAAGATTTCCACCTCAATGTCACCGCGGTAGCCTGCCCCGGCCACCCAGCCGGTGATCGCGGCGAAGTCGATCACGCCGTCGCCCATCATTCCCCGGGAAAGCAGGGCATCGGAGGCGATGGGCAGATTGAAATCGCAGATCTGGTAGGACGCAATCCGGTCTTCCCGGCCGGCGCGGGCAATGGCCTCGCGCAGCTGCGGATCCCACCACACGTGGAAGGTGTCCACTGCCACGCCGACGACGGCGGCGGGGTAGGGCGCGGCCAGGTCCAGTGCCTGCCCCAGAGTGGAGAGCAGCGCCCGGTCCGCCGCATACATGGGGTGCAGAGGTTCCAGCACCAGCCGGACACCGTGCTCGGCTGCAAAGGGGGCCAGCTCCTCGAGCCGGTCCGCCACGCGCTGCCGGGCGGCGACGATGTCCCGGTCGCCGTCCGGCAGTCCGCCGACCACCAGGAACAGCTCTCCGGTGCCCAGGGTCTCGGCTTCCAGGATGGCCGCCCGGTTGTCCCGGAGGGCGGCCTCGCGGCCGGCCGGATCGGAGGCGGTCAGGAACCCGCCCCGGCACAGGGAGGAAACCCGCAGCCCGGCGTTGCTGATCAGTTTGGCCGCGCGCTCGGTGCCCACCTCCGCAACGCGGTCCCGCCAGGGGCCGATTGCCGGAATGCCGGTGCGGACGCACGCGTCAACGACCTGTTCCAGGGTCCAGTACTTGGTGGTGGCACTGTTCAGGGATAAGCGGGAAAAGTCGCTCATGAAGCCACTCCGTTCACGGTAAGCCACGCCTTCATCCGCGCGGTGCTGAGCTCCGGATTCAGGAGCAGGCCGGACTGGTCCGCCAGCTCAAAGGTGCGGGCAAGGTGCCGAACGGACCGGCCGTTCTGCAGCCCGCCCACCATGGAAAAGCCGGGCTGCCTTCCGTTGAGCCAGGACAGGAAGGCGATGCCGGTTTTGTAGTAGAACGTGGGGGCACTGAAGATATGCAGCCCCAGTTCCCGGGTGGAGTCCAGGATGACCCGCGCTTTCTCCGGCCGGCCGGCGTCGTAATTCTGCAGCGCAGCGGAAGCCGCGGGATAAATGGCCGCAAAAATCCCGAGCAGCGCATCCGAATAATGGATTCCGTCGCCCTCGATCAATTCCGGATAATTGAAGTCATCACCCGTGTAGAGCCGGACGCCTTTCGGCAGGACGGACCGCAGCGCTGTCTCGTGCGCGGCGTCCAGCAGCGAGACCTTTACCCCGTCAACCTTGGCCGCGGATCCTTCGATCAGTTCGCGGAAGGTGGCCGTGGCCGCGGCGACGTCCGCTGCGCCCCAGTAACCGGCCAGGGCGGGATCGAACATGTCGCCGAGCCAGTGGAGGATCACCGGCTCGCGAACTTCCGCCAGCAGGGTTGAATACACCCGAAGGTAGTCGTCGGGACCCGACGCCGCCTGCGCCAGCGCGCGCGAGGCCATCAGGATGACCTTGGCGCCGGAGCCCTCCACCACGGAAATCTGCTCCCGGTAGGCGTCCAGGACGGCGTCCACCCCTGCCCTTCCTGCCGGCAGCGATGACAGGTCAAGGTGGTCAGTTCCCGCTCCGGCGGCAATCAGGTCGCGGACGCCCTTGCCCGCAACCGCCGGTGATCCTGAGGCAACGACGGCGGCCGCCTCCGCCGCGGAGCGCTTGATCAGTTCCTGGGTTGCCGCCCAGTCCAGGCCCATTCCGCGCTGGGCGGTGTCCATGGCATCGGCCACGCCCAGGCCGTAGGACCACAGTTCATGCCGGTAGGCCAGGGTGGTGTCCCAGTCCAGGTCCGCGGGCGCACCCGGGATGTTGTTGCCCGCAACCCGTGGAATGACGTGGGCTGCGGCGTAGGCGCGCCGGGCGAGCAGCGGAGCGGTGGGGCGTTGCCATGACGTTGCGGGAGCCGGAACGTAGGCGCGGGTGCCGCCGTCGTCGGCCGGAAGCATCAGGTGCGGCATCAGAGTGCGATCTCCGCAATGTCCAGGGTGCGCCGCTGCGCGGAGGACTGCAGTCCGAGTTCGGCCAACTGCACGCCGCGGGCTGCGGAGAGCAGGCCAAAGCGGTGTTCGCGGCCGGCGACGACGTCGCGCAGGAATTCTTCCCACTGGAGCTTGAAGCCGTTGTCCAGATCCGCGTTCGCCGGAACGTCCTGCCACTGGCTGCGGAAGGATTCGGTGACGGGAAGGTCCGGGTTCCAGACCGGCTTGGGCGTATTCACCCGGTGCTGGGAGACGCATTTGGTCAGTCCGGCAACGGCGGACCCGTGTGTGCCGTCCACCTGGAATTCCACCAGTTCGTCCCGGTAGACGCGCACTGCCCAGGAGGAGTTGATCTGCCCAATGACCGGATCCCCCGCCGGGGTTTCCAGCTCGAAGATCCCGTAAGCGGCGTCGTCAGCGGTGGCGTCGTATTCGTTGCCGGCCTCGTCCCAGCGGCTGGGGATATGGGTAACGGTCTTCGCGTTGACCGTGCGGACCTTGCCGATGATGCCCTCGAGGACGTAGCTCCAGTGGCAGAACATGTCAGTGGCTATGCCGCCGCCGTCTTCCTTGCGGTAGTTCCAGGACGGGCGCTGAGCCGCCTGGTGGTCGCCTTCGAAGACCCAGTAACCGAATTCCCCGCGGATGGAGAGAATACGGCCAAAGAAACCTTCGTCGACCAGGCGGCGGAGTTTGACCAGCCCGGGCAGGTACAGCTTGTCGTGGACGACGCCGGCGGTCACTCCGGTTTCACGGCCGATCCGGGCCAGGTCAATGGCTTCTTCCAGGGTTTCCGCCGTGGGTTTTTCGGTGAAGATGTGTTTGCCGGCCAGCATGGCCTTCTTCAGGGTGGCGGCGCGCAGGTTGGTCATGGAGGCATCAAATACGACGTCGACCGTAGGGTCATCGATAACCGCGTCCAAGTCCGTGGTCCATTCGGCAACCTTGTGCTTTTCCGCCAGTTCACGGAGTTTCGCCTCATTGCGACCCACCAGGATCGGCTCCACTTGGACGCGCGTGCCGTCTTCGAGCAGGAAGCCTCCGGCTTCGACGATCGGCAGGATGGACCGCAGCAGATGCTGCCGGTAGCCCATGCGGCCGGTGATGCCGTTCATGGCGATCCGGATGGTGCGGGGCGGGGTCGCGGTGTTCTCCATGGGGCGGTCTCCGTTGACGGGAATGGGAAGGATGGGGAGGTGTGTGCTGCCGAGCGGAAAGAAAGAGGAAAGCGTTTGGTGCGCTTTTGTAAAGCCCGTGGAAAGGCCAGCTGGAAAGCACCGGTGGAAAAGCCAAAGTGGGAGCCAAGGTGGGAGCCAATCTGGAAAGCGCATTCCGAAGTGCCCATCCTGCCGCAGCGGGGCATTTCTGGCAAGCACTTTCCCGCGGTGCCATAATTGCGTTCTCACTACAGTGGAGGAAATGTGCCTGCTTGCACCTTGTACGAAGTCGCCCGGCACGCAGGGGTTTCCCTTGCCACCGCCTCCCGTGTGCTCAACGGATCCAGCCGCCGGCCGGGCGGTGCCATTTCCGAACGGGTTCGGGCTTCAGCTGCCGAACTGGGCTATATCGCCAACGCGCAGGCGCAGGGTCTGGCGAAGAAGAGCAGCGGGATCCTCGGGCTCATCCTGCATGACATCAGCGATCCCTACTTCTCCATGATTGCCCGCGGCGTGGAGGAAGCGGTGCAGGAAGCGGTGCAGGATCAGGAGAAGGTGGTCCTTTTGGCCAGCACGGGACGCGGGCTGGAGGCAGAACGCCACGCCATCGCCACCTTTGCCGCCCGCCGCGCCGACGCCATCGTGATTGCCGGTTCACGCACCGACAGCACAGCGGCCAGCGGGGAAAACAGCCTCATTCTTGCTGAACTGCGCCGATATAAGGCCAACGGCGGCCGCGTGTGTGTCATCGGGCATCCGGTGATCGGTTCCCGCCCCGACGACGGCTTCCGCACCGTTCCGGTCTCCAACCGGGCGCTGAGCTCCCGGCTCGCCGCAGACCTGGCCGCCGCCGGACACCGGCACTTTCTGGCCCTGGCGGGGCCCGAGGGCCTGGTCACGTCCGATGAGCGGCTGGACGGATTCCAGGAGGGACTTCGGCAGGCAGGGCTCGAACCGGCGGAGGTCCACCGGACGGAATTCAACCGCGACGGCGGATACGGTGCCGCCGTCGAACTGGGCGCCCGGCTGAAGGTGCCCGAGAGCCCGGAGCCACCGAGCGGGCCGGACGGCATGCCCGCCCTCTGCGTCTTTGCAGCCAGCGACGTCATGGCGATCGGGGCAATAGCCGGTTTCAGGGAACTCGGACTGCGTATACCCGAGGACATAGCCGTGGCCGGTTTTGACGACATCGAAACCCTGCGCGACTTCACCCCCGCATTGACCACCGTGCAGCTGCCGCTGGCCGAGCTGGGCCGTCAGGCGGTGGCCCAGGTGCTGGCGCAGGAAGCGCCGGCGGCTGCGAACAGCATCGAGGGAACCGTCATCCTGCGCCGCAGCACCGAGTTCCCCTAAGGCAGAAGCAATGAGCAGCTGGACCTGACCCGCTGCGGAACCGGACTCTGCGGAACAAGACATGACACTCTGGGAAACCGGAACCGGAACCGGCGCTCGTCCGCAGCCGCAGGTGCCCTTCGGCTCCCAATTTGCTACCGTGGGAAGCCAAGACCGGATCCCGGTCTCCGGACGACGGCTCAGTACCCGGACAGCGACAAGACTGGCCAAAGGAATCTGTCATGGCATGGGTCATTCTTGTTCTCTCCGGCATGCTGGAGGCGGTGTGGGCCACCGCGCTGGGAAAATCGCAGAACTTCCGCCGCCCTGTACCCACCGTGATATTCGCTGCCGGTGTCATCCTGAGCATGGCAGGGCTTGCCTGGGCCATGCAGAGTATTCCGGTGGGCACGGCATATGCCGTGTGGGTGGGAATCGGCGCAGTTCTCACAGCGGCCTACGCAATGGCCTTCGGCGGCGAAAAAGCCACGGCGATGAAGGTCCTGCTGCTGCTGGGCGTCGTGGGATGCGTTATCGGCCTGAAGTTGGTGGGCTAACGTGCCGTGGATCGTGCTGCTCCTGAGCGCAGTATTGGAAGCGGTATGGGCAACAGCCCTGGACGCTTCGGCCGGCTTCACCGTCCTGCTGCCCACCCTCGTTTTCCTGACCGCAGGCATCGCCTCCATGGTGGGCCTCTCCTACGCCATGAAATTCATCCCCGTGTCCACGGCCTATGCCGTGTGGACCGGACTGGGGGCTGTCCTGACCGTTGCTTACGCCATGATCTTCGGCAACGAGGCTCCGGGGATACTGAAAATCCTTTTCCTCGCCGGGATCATCGCCTGCGTGGTGGGTTTGAAATTCGTGGACTCCGCCCCGAAGGACCGGGACCAGCAGGCCGGAGCTCCCGACAGCGGGCAGTCCGAGACACCGCCGCGCGCCGTCGACTAGCGGCCCGCAGGCACGCTGGCTTCGACAGCGCCTCCTCCCGCCGGCAGGTTTTTAAGCGGCAGGCCTTTTCAAGGGAACCCGGCGGGACAATACTGCTCTGATTGCCGGAAAGTTCGTCTTTCCGGCCCCGGCGGTACCGGCAACGATGATCGGAGCCCTTTCATGACCACAGCAGAAAGTTCATCCTCCGCTTCCCTGTTCCGACGCAAGCCGATCGATGACGTGGAGGACGAAAAAACCGGCAGCAAGCTCTTCAAGAGCCTGGGCCTGTGGCAACTCACTGCCATCGGCGTCGGCGGCATCATTGGCATTGGTATCTTCACGCTCGCGGGATTGGTGGCCAACGGCGGCCCCGATGCTCCCGGCGTCGGGCCCGGTGTCCTCATTTCGTTCCTGATAGCAGGGCTCGCGAGTGCCGCTGCCGCACTGTCCTACGCTGAGTTCGCCGGTATGGTGCCGCGCGCCGGGTCGGCGTACACCTACGGCTATGTGGCACTGGGGGAAATTATCGGCTGGTTTATCGGCTGGGACCTGCTGTTGGAATACACGGCTATTGTTGCCGTGGTCGCCATCGGCATTTCCGGGTACTTTACGGAATTCATGTCCGGCATCGGCATTGACGTCCCTGCGTGGATGCAAGGCACCGGAGACACCGTGGAGGGCGGGGTAATCAACCTGCCTGCCCTGGTGGTCTGCCTCTTTATCACTTGGATCCTCAGCCGCGGCACCAAAACGTTCGGCCGGTTCGAATTGGTGGCGGTGGGCCTGAAAGTGGTGCTGATTCTTTTCATCGTGGGGCTGGGATTCTTCTTCGTGAACACCGCCAATTACACGCCGTTCCTTCCCAACGGTTTCGGCGCCGTCTTCACCGGTGCAGCTACGGTCTTCTTCGCCGTGTTCGGTTACGACGCCATGAGCACTGCGGCAGAGGAAGCAACTGACGGCAAGAAGCACATGCCCAAAGCCATCCTGCTTTCACTGGCCGTGGCCATGGTGCTCTACATCCTGGCCACGCTGGTCCTGACCGGCATGCAGAACTACAGCGACATCAGTCCAACCGCAGGCTTTGCCTCGGCCTTCCAATCCGTGGGGCTGCCGATAATTGCCACCATCATTTCGGCGTTCGCAGTGCTGTCCATCCTCACTGTCATGCTCACGTTCCTGCTGGGTGTCACGCGCGTGTGGTTCTCCATGAGCCGTGACGGCCTGCTCCCGGGCTGGTTTTCCGGAACCGACCGGCACGGCACTCCGCAGCGGGTGACGTGGATTGCCGGCGGCGCGTCGGCGCTGCTTGCCGGGGTGTTTCCCATCCGTGCCGTGGCGGACCTGACGAACATCGGCATTCTTGCTGCCTTTGTGGTGGTTTCCGTCGCCGTGATCGTGCTGCGCCGCCGGCAGCCGGACGTTCCCCGGGAATTCCGCCTGCCGCTGATGCCCTGGATTCCCGCGTTTGGCGTCCTGTCCTCGGGCTTCCTGATGCTGCAGCTGCACTGGGAGACGTGGCTGCGCTTCGCTATCTGGCTCATTATCGGCATTGTCATCTACTGGTTTTACGGCCGCCGGCATTCTCTGCTGAATCCCAACAGCCCGCGGCTGGCCAAGCCGCCGCCGGCACCGGAAGCCGCCTAGTTTTCCGGCGGCGCTTCGTGAGGTTGCGCTTCGTTTTCCCCTTGTTGTACCGATCCGTCCGGCCGCACAGGCATCCGGACGGTGAAGACGGTGTTCCCCGGGACGCTTTCCAAGGAAATCGTTCCGTGGTGGGCCGAAACAATGGCGTCCACAATCGCCAGTCCCAGACCTGAGGAGCCGGTCCGGTCCGAACGCGCGGCGTCACGGCGGGCGAAACGGGAAAAGATATGCTCCTGGAAGTCAGCCGGGATGCCCGCGCCGTCGTCGGCTACCCGCAGTACCGCATCGGTGCCGCCCTTCGCGCGGGGCGCCAAGGCGAGGGACACATCCACCGTGGTGCCTGGCGCCGTATGCACATGTGCGTTCGCCACCAGGTTGATGAGCACCTGGCGCAGCTGGCCGGGATCGCCCCATACTGTGACGGGCTCGTCCGGCAGCTGAATCCGCCAGTGATGGTCCCGAGCGGCTATCCGGGCGTCGCTCACGGTTTCGATCACAAGACGCGTGAGATCCACTTCGGTGCGTGTTTCCTCCCGGCCTTCATCCAGCCGGGTCAGGAGCAGCAGGTCTTCCACCAGCCCGGCCATCCGCCGGGATTCGGCTTCCACCCGCCCCAGGGACTGAATTCCTTCGGGACTGAGCTGTTCGGTGAGCCGAACCATCTCGGTGTAGCCGCGGATGGAGGTCAGGGGCGTCCGCAGTTCGTGGCTGGCGTCGGCAACAAACTGCCGGATTTTGGTTTCGCTGCGCTGGCGCACCTGCAGGGCGTGGGCGACGTTGTCCAGCATTTTGTTGAACGCGAGCCCCACACTGCCCACCTCGGTGCCGGAATGGACAAGGCTCTCCGGCACACGCTCTGCCAGCGCGACGTCGCCGACGTCCAGCGGCATCCGGGAGACGTTGGTGGCCACCGCCGCCACTTCCTCCAGCGGGCGGAGGCTCCGCCGAATGATCAGATAACCCAGGGCTGCAGTCAGGAGCAACCCCAAAATAGACACCACGGCGGTGCTGATTCCCAGCCACAGCAGGGTGTTGTTGGTGGCGGCCAGTGGCATTCCGGAGACCACGACGGCACCGGTTTGCTCCTGCATCTGGGCCACCAGGCGGTAATCCCCAAAGGAGAGGTCAGCGGAAACCGGAACCCGATCGGCCGGCACCGAGGCGAGGATCCCGACGTCGTCCGCGGACAGCGCCTGCCGTGTGCCGTCGTCGAGCGTCACGCCGTTGCTGAAGGCGGTGTTTCCGTAAAAGCGCACGTCCAGCAGGCCCGGGCCGCCCTGGCCCGGCGCGTCCAGCGGGTCTGTCCCGTTGACGCTGCCGGGAGAGTCCGACGGCGGCGCCCCTGCGGGCGGCAGCGGAAAGTTCAGGGCGCGGCCCGATGCCTCCAGCAGGGTTCCATCCAACTGCTGGACCAGGAACACGTTCATGACGACGTGGTTGAGGACGCCGATGGTGACACAGGTCAGGGTCAGCAGCCCCAACGTAGCCAGCAGCAGTTTGGTGCGGAGACGCCAGCCGCGCAGACGGGCCCTTATTCCGGTGCGCCTGCCCGCCTCGGTTGCGGTATTTTCAGGACTTTCCGGGTTTTCCGGAGCTGGCGGGTTTTCCGGGGCTGCAGCGTTATCCGGAGTTGGCGGGTTCTCCGGAGTTGGCGGGTTCTCCGGAGTTGCCGGGTTCTCCGGAGTTGCCGGGTTGCTCATGTTGCCGGTTTGAGCACGTATCCGGCACCGCGCACCGTGTGGATCATGGGCGGGCGGCCGGCGTCGATCTTCTTGCGCAGATAAGAGATGTACAGTTCCACGATGTTGGCCTGCCCGCCGAAATCGTAGTCCCACACATGGTTCAGGATCTGCGTCTTGCTCACCACCCGGCGCGCGTTTTCCATCAGGAACGTCAGCAGGTGAAACTCGGTGGCGGTGAGCTGGATATGCTCTCCGCTGCGGGTGACTTCGTGCGTATCCAGATTCAGAACCAGGTCCCCAACCACCAGTTCCGCGGTTTCGGCCGCAGCGACCCCCGACCTTTGCACAAGCCGGTGCAGCCGGAGCAGCACCTCCTCCATGCTGAAGGGCTTGGTGACATAGTCATCTCCGCCGGCGGCCAGCCCGGTGATGCGGTCCTCCACCGAGTCCTTTGCGGTGAGGAACAGTGCCGGCACATCCGGGGCAAAGCTGCGGATTTTCGCCAACACCTCCACTCCGTCAAATCCGGGAATCATAATGTCCAGAACCAGGACGTCCGGCCGGAATTCGCGTGCAGTATCAACCGCGCTGCGTCCGTCCGCCGCCACAGCCACCTGCCACCCGGCCATGCGCAGGCCCATGCGAACCAATTCCGCGAGGTTGGGTTCATCGTCAACCACGAGGGCGCGGATGGGGGTGCCGTCGGGGTGGGACAGTTTGGGCAGATCGCCCACAAAGGAGCCAGTGGCCTCGGACATGTGTTTTTCTTCCTATCGGTCCGCCCGCTCGGGGTTTGGTCCCAGCATAAACAGTTGGCCGACCGTCCTGCAGGCAGTTTGGGCCGCGCAGGCAGTTTGGATAGTTCAGGCAGTTTGGGTAGTTCGGTTCGGCCAGTATCCATCTTGCATCCCATGATTAGCCGAAACCTGTCCGTCTGCTGTGCACGGGCTGTGCAGGCTGGCCCCAAAGAGTTGGGCCGGAGGGTCACTGCCCGGGATCAATGGGGCGGGAAGGACGTCTGCAACCAGCAGCTGCCAAACGCTGCTCTTCCACCCAACGCGGATTGGAACCGTAATTTTATCCTTTTAGATAACAATGCAATCTCTTAAAGGGACTACTATCGGCTTGAGGACCCTTTACCCGGGTCTGCTAGCTGGGGAGCAGAAATGAGCGTGGAGTCTCACACGGTGCCATCGGTGCGGAAAAGATCCGCCATGCTTTTTCGGCGGGGGCGCACCATGCTGGTGCTCGTTGCCGTCTTCTGGTTCTGGATGCTGCTGGGCAGCGCCAACTTTATTGCCGCTCTCTTCAACGCTCCTTTTTATGCATTGCTTGCCCTTTACGGACTAGGCGTACTAACCCTTATTTCCCTGTCGGTCGCCGGAGTTTCCGTATTCTTAATGATCTCCAACCGACCGGAGCGCATAAATGGCTCCGAAGGTGATTCCGCCCGCCCGGGCTTCACGGATTTGGCACCTGTCATCCGTATGGTTCCGCGCCGCGTTGCCGACCACAGTGCTGCCCTAACCACTAAGGCCGCTGCCAAGTGGCGAGACCTGGCCTCCTAGCGGACTGGCTCCACCTCCCCGTCTGAACCGCTCTGCGTGCATATAGGTGCGCCAGGAATGACGGCCTCAAAGTGTCAGTGCCGCACGGCAAGGTGGTCCCATGACTCCCGCTGCGACTCCCAGTGCTCCGGCATCCGCTGGCCCGTGTCCCTTTGCCGCGTCCACAGGAACGGGTTTAGGCACCGGCACCGGAACAGGCGCAACACAGGAAGACACTCTCTCCTCCGCTGATTTTCATTCTCCGCTCTCACCTAGTGGAGTGACTGGCAGAGTCACGCATGCCCCGTACCGCCGGGAGCCGTACGTCCGGTGCCGGACGCCGTCGTCGCCGGCGTCGCCGGCGTCCGTCCTCGACGCGAAGGCTGCCGCGTGGACACGCACCGCAGTGCTCCTGCACTGGCTGGACGACGATGGCCGGGCACACAACAAGTGGGTCCCCGCGGAGTTTGTTCACCGGGTGCCCCGGGATGAGTCGGCCTGGCAGGACCCCTATGACGACTGGTCTTTCTACTATCCGCACCAACCCTCACCCCGCCTTGCTGCCGCAGCGTAGCTTCGGCTCCGGTCCACCACACGTTCGACACCGGTTCAACCTTGGTTCCCTTGACATGGAACGGCGCCGGCCTGCTTATGGATGTACGGGTGGTTTGCCCGGACTGACCAGCGATTGCAGCCCGAAGGGGAGCATTAGATGGAGTTCAAGGGCATTATTGAAGCAGCCGGAGAAGCAGTGGACCTTGCCGGGGTCGCAGTAATCATTGTTGGGACCATTCTTGCCACGGTGTCCGTGGTGCGAAAGCTTCTGCGACGCACCGGCAGCCCCGTTTATGAGGCGTACCGGCAGCAGCTGGGCCGGTCCATCCTGCTTGGCCTGGAACTGCTGGTAGCAGCCGACATCATCCGGACTGTGGCCGTCACCCCTACGTTCGAGTCGCTGGGGGTCTTGGCGCTCATCGTTCTGATTAGGACCTTCCTCAGCTACACGCTGCAGTTGGAAGTCACCGGCCGGCTGCCGTGGCAGCAGGCGCCGGGTCCGGAGCTAACTCCGCCTCAGAGATAGCCGGCTGTGGTCTGAGGCAGGTATAGAAGGCAACCGTCTGCAGGGCCGGGGCCATGAGACCGCAGGACCCGGAGGCCTCACTTCACCTCCATATGCAGAATGTTCCCTCCCGAAAGTCATCACAGGGGATGAGGTGCCGATTGAGAAGCAAACCTATTCTGGATTTGCACCGCTGGATCCAACGCATCCGCAGCGTTAATTATTAGTTGTCATTCTGTTCATGATGAAAGAGCATGGTTTATTTATGCCTGTCGAATACCTCATGTGGGCTCCTTTCGTGGTGCTGTCCCTGATTCTCTACGTCACCCTGTCCGCTGCTGCACTTTTCAGTTTGGCCAGCTCATCATGGGTTCCCGTTTCGTCACGGCGTGCGTGGATGGTGGGTGTTGTCCTGTTTCCGGTTCTGGGAGCGGTGCTTTGGTTCGCTGTGTCGCATCGTCGGACGGCGGCGCTGCCCGCCGAAGACGACCAGGTCGCCTAAGCCGTTATTTCAGAACTTATGCGAACGATTGCCTGCGACAAACGACCACGGAGAACGTATTCGAGAAACCTGGTCGCCGTGTCGTCCTCACGCTCAGCTAGGCCGATCGGGCAGCCGACCGCACCTTTACCGAGTTGGCCACACACGCCGCTGCCAGCACCGCGAGAGCTAAAACGGCCTGCGGAGCGGGCAGTAAGCTCACGACCAGGGACCCGACGAGAGCTACCCCTCCAACAACGGCCGTCGTCGAGTAGCGAGTCCTCACCGCCAACAGGATCAGCGCGATCCCATAGATGGGGCTGAATGGCAGGCTTACAGTAAACGGGACGGAAAATGCCGCCAAGCCGGCCAGAACGAGCAAGGCACCTCCCTGCTGGGCAATACCGGCCTTCCGTTCTGCGGGAGCAGCAATCAAGGCAGCGGCAAGGATCAGTGCGGGCGGAAGAAGCATCCACACAAAGCTCACCGCATCAGATGTCAGAGCATCTTCAGTCAGGAGCCGGACAACCGAAGCCAGGCAGCCGAGCGCCACGGCTCCGATAAGAGTCGATTCAGCCCTCCTGTCAGCGGCGACTTGCTGCGATGTGAGCTGAGTGGTCACGGGATCATCCATTCAGATTGAGGTGGCGGACAGATTCATTGTGTGACACGGTACCTTCCCCAGTGCGGCAGACGATGGACATACGGCACCGGGACGGTGGAGTGACAGATGCGTCAGAACGCTGTCGGTGCTGAGTGTCGTCAGAAGGGTGATCTCAGAAAGGAACGATCCCGGAAGGGGTCGATCTCAGAAGGGCGGCGGGCTGTCGCCGTAGTCGTAGGGATCGGGATCGTCAGGTGATCCCCAAAGCGACGACGACGGCGGGGGCGACTCGCTGCCAGCGCCCGGCGTCCCCGTGGAGGGAGAAACGGAATCCGTGCCCGTGCCCGAACCGGAGGCAAGGTGAAGATGGGGTTCGGTGCGGTAGGTACGGCCTCCCGGTGAGGTCCATTCAATAATGCCCGGTGAGGGCTGTCTGGCTTTCCAGAAGCCCTGGGTTTTGAACATGTGGTGGCGTCGACACAGGTGTTCGAGGTTGTCATGATCCGTTGTCCCGCCATGGGACCAGGGTGTGGTGTGGTCGATCTCGGAGATCAGGGCATTGGTGCGGCAGCCCGGGAACCGGCAGGTGCCGTCCCGTGCCCGCAGCCAGCGTTGGAGTCCGGGCGGGACTTTGCGTCGGCGGCCTACCCGAAGGATCTCTTCGGTGTGCGGGTCGCGTTCCACCGGAGTCCACCGGGCCGCCCGGCGTGCGAGCCTTCGGGCTGTTTCGGCGCTGATCGGCCCGTAACCGTGCAGTTCCGCAGGATCCTCATCGGCTCCGAGGAGGGTTTCGGCGGTGATCAGGACCAGAATCTCTGTGCGGGCACCGGAACCGTGCCTGACGGGACGGTCCTGGTCACTAGCGCTCTTCCCTGCGCCGGAACCCGAGTTCTCACCTGTGCCAGAACCCGGGCCAGAATCCGAGTTCTCGTTCTCACCCCGGACCCACACACCATCACCCTCACCGTTATCGCCCGGGTCTCCGGTTCTGCCGCCGCTGGTCAGCAGGTCCACGAGGATGTCGGCACGCAACTGATCCACGGGACGGGGATCCCCGGCAGCCTGCTCACCCCGTGCCGCAACACTGAGCTGGGTATAGATCGCCTGCGCTCTCTGCGCGGGCAAGAACGCCGACAACCAGGACATTCCGTCCGTATCGGGCTGCAAACACACCCGGCGGGTTTCGAACGCGCTTTTGTGCCGGACCGCAATGGTCTCCGGATACCGGGTTTCGCGCATCCTGCGGGCTTTGACCCGGAACTGCGCCAGGGTCAGACCCCCGTCATGCTGTCCGGCCGCCGTCAGCAGATCCTTCTCGAATCCGGGCAGGTCGGGGGCGGGAATGTTCTGGGACTGCTCCAGGACGGTCTGCACGTGCCCGTATCCGAGGGTTCCCGCTTCCAGGCGCTGCAGGGTGGCCGTGTGGGTATCGCAGAGGGTTCCGGCGTCGCTCATGAGCATCTTCGCGGTGCCGGTGGGCAGTTGCAGGATTGCTGCTGCTTCCTCCGCGGCGAGGCTGAAAGCCAGCCCCGGGTCCAACTGCCGGTCTTCATTCGATCCTGTTTCCGGCGGGAAGCCGTTCCGGAAGATCCCTTCCAGCCGGTTCAGGACCCTGGCCTGCTGGGCCTGCGCCCACCGCATCAAGTGATCCAACCGGGCCAGGACAGCACCGGCTTCGTCCTGGTCAAAGACTTCAACACCTTGCAGGGCCAGGCTTCCGGTGAACCCGTCCCGGCAGGACGGGACGGAAGGAAGACTCTCAACGATGCCGGGCTCAGCGGAATAAACGGCTATGTTCCGCGCCGTTGCCGTCCACGCACCTGACGTGTTCCCTGAAGAAGATCCGTGCTGATCCATGTCCTCAGGCTTTCACCCGCCACTGACATTCCCGACCCGAAAACAGCTCCGAAAGACCCAAAATCGGCCCTGCCGGTACGGGCCGAATACCCGTCTTTTCCCGAGCACAGACTGCTACCCCGCGGATGCCTCACCGCCACCCCCGCAACCATCCCAGCCCCTAGTTTCAGCCAGACCTCCACCCAGACTTCGGTGCACCGAACTTTCGTGCTAGCTTGCTGTCATGAGCCGTAAGACAATCCTGCAGACAGGAGCAAGACAGTCTGAGGATGCCGCTGAATCAGGGGGCGTCCACGAAAAAGGAACCCACAACAGCGGCATCCAAACACTGGCCATGCCGGCACCCAAACGGCTGATCTGGATGCTCGGACCGGCGCTGGTTGCCGGCGTTGCCTACTTGGACCCCGGAAATGTGGCCAGCAACATGACGGCCGGAGCGCGTTTCGGCTACCTGCTCGTATGGGTGGTGGTTGCTGCCAACGTCATGGCCTGGCTCATCCAGTACCTCTCCGCAAAGCTCGGACTCGTCACCGGCAAATCCCTGCCCGAACTGCTGGGACAGCGGATGGGCAGAAAGACGGGACGGAAGACGGGACGCCGCCTGTACTGGGTGCAGGCGGAACTCGTAGCAATGGCAACCGACATCGCAGAAGTGATCGGCGGCGCCGTCGCCCTCTGGCTGCTGTTCGACTTGCCGCTGTTGCTGGGCGGCATCATCACGGGCCTGGTTTCCATCGCAGTCCTCGGACTCCAGGGCAGCGGACGGCACCGAACGTTTGAGTACGTGATTGTGTCCATGATGGCGATCATCGCCGTAGGTTTCACCGCCGGAGTCGTCATTTCACCGCCCGATGCCGGAGGCGTGGCAGCCGGACTGGTCCCCCGCTTCGAGGGCAGCGAATCCGTGCTGCTGGCCGCGTCAATTCTTGGCGCAACAGTGATGCCGCACGCCATTTACGCGCATTCAGCGCTGACCCGGGACCGGTTCCCGGAACGCACCGCTGTGCTGACCACGCTGCGGCTGATCCGTGCCACAAAGTGGGATGTCACGATTGCCCTGGCGGTCGCCGGAACCGTGAATCTGGCAATCCTGCTGCTGGCCGCCAGCTCCCTGCAGGGCGTGGCAGGAACGGACACGTTGGAAGGTGCCCATGCAGCAATAGCCGCATCGCTGGGCGGCGCAGTCGCCACCTTGTTCGCCGTCGGGCTGCTGGCTTCCGGGCTGGCATCCACCTCCGTGGGCGCCTATGCCGGCGCCGAAATTATGCACGGACTGCTGAACATCCGGATGCCCATGATCCTGCGCCGGCTCATCACGCTGATTCCCGCGCTGCTGATTCTGGCGGCAGGAATCGATCCGACCTGGGCGCTGGTCCTGAGCCAGGTCATCCTCTCTTTCGGCATCCCCTTCGCTCTGATCCCGCTGGTATGGCTGACGTCGCGGCGTGACCTGATGGGCGCGCACACCAACCGCTGGTGGACGACGGCGCTGGGCACCCTGGTGGCGGTCCTCCTGGTGGGGCTGAACATCACGCTGCTGGTGCTGACCTTCAGCG
Organism: Arthrobacter sp. TJ-58; assembly: GCF_058269295.1. NCBI lineage: Bacteria > Bacillati > Actinomycetota > Actinomycetes > Micrococcales > Micrococcaceae > Arthrobacter > Arthrobacter sp. TJ-58. The sequence goes on along the minus strand of NZ_JBZCNM010000002.1, from coordinate 12,538 downwards.
GAGCCGCCTGAGCCCAGCGCCGCGAAAGCCCGGCAGGAGAACGACGACGGCGCGCCTCACCAGTCGTGGACGGTTCCGTCGGTCAGCCGGTTGTACGGCAGGTAGGCCTGCTGGTACGGGTACGACGCCGCTGCCTCCTCATTGAGCTCGACGCCGAGGCCGGGCTTGTCACCCGGGTGGAGGTAGCCGTCCTTGAAGACCATGGACTGCTCAAAGACCTCGTTGGTCCTGCTGCTGTGCTCCATGTACTCCTGGATACCAAAGTTGTGGATGGCCAGGCCCACGTGGCTCTGGGCCGCAAGACCGATGGGTGACACATCGGTGGGTCCGTGAAAACCTGACTTGATCTGGTACTGCGCTGCATAGTCCATGACTTTCTTCAGGGGTGAAATACCGCCGAAGTGCGTCGACGCTGCCCGTACGTAGTCGATCAGCTGTTCGCGGATCAGGGTTTGGAAATCGAACACCGTGTTGAAAACCTCCCCCACGGCCAGCGGCGTGGTGGTGTGCCGGCGGATGAGCCGGAAGGCATCCTGGTTCTCGGCAGGGGTGACGTCCTCGAGCCAGAAGAGGTCATACGGTTCCAGTGATTTGCCCAGCTTGGCGGCCTGAATGGGCGTCATGCGGTGGTGCCCGTCGTGGAGCAGCGGCAGCTCCGGACCGAATTCACTGCGGACTGCTTCAAAGACCGTGGGCACGTGGCGCAGGTAGGCGCGCGTGTCCCAGTCTTCCTCCGCCGGCTGGGCGCCGCGGCCTGCCGGCTCAAAGTCGTAGCGCTCTCCGGTGGCCTGCACCTGCGCGGCAACCCCGTACAGCGCCTTGATCCCGGGCACTGAGGACTGCACCCGGATGGATTTGTACCCGGCTTCAAGATGCTCGCGGATGGAATCAAAAAGCTCAGGAATGTCGCGGCCGGACGCATGGCCGTAGGTTCGCAGGCCCGTGCGCGAGGCACCGCCCAGCAGCTGATACACCGGCATGTTGGCGGCTTTGCCCTTGATATCCCACAGCGCCATGTCGACGGCGGCAATGGCCGCCATGGTCACGGGGCCGCGCCGCCAGTAGGAACTGCGGTACAGAAACTGCCAGGTGTCTTCGATCCGGTGCGGGTCCCGGTCAATCAGCAGCTGGGTCACGTGCTCGGTCAGATATGCGGCCACGGCCAGCTCCCGGCCGTTCAGGGTGGCATCCCCGAGGCCGGTGATCCCCTCATCCGTGGTGATCTTCAGGGTGACGAAGTTCCGGCTTGGGCTCGTCACAATGACGTCAGCCGCAGTGATCTTCACGAGGAGCCTCCAGTTGGATCATGGTGCTTGTCTGGAGATCCTACGGCCCAAAGCAGTAATTCAGTCCGACAGCGTACCTTCCACCAGTGCCGTGGCGATGCTGTCCGCGTCCTGCACTGCAGCGAGATACCGCTCCGCATCAAGGGCAGCGGCACACCCCGTGCCTGCGGCGGTAATGGCCTGGCGGTAGCGGTGGTCCACCGCATCCCCGCAGGCAAAAACACCGTCAGCGGTGGTGGCCGTGGTGGGAGCGGCAACGATGACGTAGCCCTCCGGGTCCAGGTCCACCTGGCCGTGCAGCAGTTCGGTGCGCGGCACATGTCCGATCGCCACGAACACACCCGTTGCCGCCAGCATCCGTTTTTCGCCGGTGACGGTATCCGTGAGGGTTACACCGGTGACCTTGTCATCTCCGTGCACTGCGGTCACTTCGCTGTTCCACTCGAACCGGATCTTCTCGTGGTTCTTCGCCCGCATGGCCATGATGCGTGACGCCCGCAGCTCACCGCGCCGCACAATTACCGTCACGGTCCGCCCGAACCGGCTGAGAAACAGCGCTTCTTCCATGGCCGAATCCCCGCCGCCCACCACCAGCACGTCCTGGTTGCGGAAGAAGAAACCGTCGCAGGTGGCACACCAGGAGATGCCGCGGCCGTTGAGCCGTTTCTCCTCGGGCAGGCCCAGTTCCTTGTAGGCAGATCCTGTGGCCAGGATGACGCTGCGCGCCTTGTATTTATCCCCGGCCCCGGTCTCCACCCGCTTGGTGTGCCCGCGCAGCTCCACCGACACGACGTCGTCGTACTGCACCACGGCGCCGAACTTTTCCGCCTGCCGGCGCAGGCTGTCCATCAGGTCCGGACCCTGGATCCCGTCCGGGAAACCGGGAAAGTTCTCCACCTCGGTGGTGTTCATGAGGGCTCCGCCGGCAGTCACCGAACCGGCAAGGACCCGCGGCTTCAAACCTGCCCGGGCGGCATAGATGGCCGCCGTGTATCCGGACGGCCCGGAGCCGATGATGAGAACCTGATCGGTATTCATGGGTGCTCCTTGGCGTGCGGTCAGCTCGGAAACCGGAAGCGTTCTGACTCCCAGTGTGAGCGCCCCGGCTCCGGCCGTGAAGAAGATTCGTGCCGGCGCACCCATAATGGACCGATGGCCACTCCGTCACCGACCCCCGACGCGCGGCCGGCAGCGCAGCACTGCGCACCGCAGCGCCCCACTTCCAAGCACCCCGCCTCCAAGCACCCCACTTCCAAGCACCCCGCCGTTGACCTGGTGCAGCTGCCGCCGGCCGCCATCAACGCACTGGCCGCAGGGGACCTGGACACCGCCAACCGACTTTCACCCGTCCCCCTGACCCGGCACTTTTCCTCCGACCGGCAGTCGCTGTGGAAATACCGCAGCGCCCAGCTGGCGGCCGCGCCCGACGACGCCGGCTGGATTACCGGGGCGATGGTGGACAGGACAACGGGCCAGGCCGTGGGTTGTGCAGGCTTTCACGGACCGCCGGATACGGACGGCATGGTGGAACTGGGCTATTCGGTGGATCCGTTGCTGCGCCGGCGCGGCTACGCCCGCGCCGCACTGGAACTGCTGCTTGCCCGCGCGGCGCGTGAACCGGCCGTCCGCACCGTGCGGGCCACCGTCAGCCCGGACAATGAAGCATCCCGGAACCTCGTGCTGCAGTACGGGTTTGTTGAAAACGGCTCCCAGTGGGATGACGAAGACGGGCTGGAAATCATTTACGAGGTTTCCGCGGGACACCAGTAGGCTAACCGGATGCTTCCCGGAAACCTCTTTGCCCATCAGGCCACCCTGACCACAGCACGGCTTCGGCTGGAACCGCTGGGGCCGGAGCACTTTGAGGGCGCATGGGCCGGCCTCCAGGATCCGGAAGCACGGCGACTGACCGGCACCCACGCAGAATTCACCCCCGAACAGATCCGCGCATGGCTGGCAGGGCTTGCCGCCCGGCACGACCGTGGAGATTGGGCGGTGATCCGTCGAGCAGACGAACAGCACCCGGACGAACGGTATCTGGGCGAAGTGGTCCTGAATGATCTCGACGCCGACAACGAGTCGGTGGGATTCCGGATCGCCCTGGCACCGGCGGATGTCCGGGGACAGGGGTACGGCACCGAGGCAACCGCCGCCGTCGTCGGGCATGCGTTTGATGACCTGGGCGTGCACCGGGTGGCACTGGAGGTTTTTGATTTCAATCCGCGCGCCCGGCGCGCCTATGAAAAGGCCGGATTCACGGTGGAGGGACGCCGGCGCGATGCCCTGCTGTGGGACGGCACCCGGGCGGACTCGCTGAGCATGGGAATCCTTGCCCGGGATCCCCGGCCCGCCCTGCCGTTGTAATGCCGCGGTAATACCGCCGTCAGTCAGCCGATCCGGCGGCGGATCTGGACAGCGGCCAACAGGGTGAACACCACAGTCATCGCGGCAAGAATGAACACCACATAGGTATTGGTGACTGCCCATTCCCCTACGGAGGCGGTGATGCCGAACAGTTCCTGCAGCTCGGTGACCGCTTCCGGGGAGCCGCCGGTCAGTGCCTGCAGGGAGTCCGCCGTCATTTCCTGCCGAACGGGCACCGCCGACTGCATGAAGGGCAGCGCGTTGACCACCGTGCGGACCCCCTCGGGCAGGGCACCCACTGGAATATAGGAGCCGGCGAGAAAACCGAGAATGGTGCCCACAATGGTTGAAAGGGCCGAGTACGCCCCGGCAGTGCGCACCAGGGACACGGCAAAGGCGCTCAGCGCCGCGAACGCTACGCAGCTCAGCGCCAGAAAGCCGTACACGGTGGCGATTGTTCCCGCATCGAAGCTGATTCCGTCCACCAAGTACAGGTAGACCAGGCTGATGATGAGCACCACCGTGGTCATGATCAGGGCGACGACGGCGGCGGAGAGCAGGTAGCCCACAATCAGCGTTTCACGGCGGATCGGGGAGACAAGGAAGTCCCGGAAACGGCCCGACGACGAGTCATCCACGAAAACGTTCATGGCGCCCAGGCCGGTGGTGACGGCGGTAATACCCACAATGCCAGCGAACATCCAGGTGTCCACGAAGCCCTTGACGTCGTCCCTCGTGGCTGCTGGAAAGGACTCCTGAAGCCCGTCAACCTGGTTGCTGCCGAGGAACAGCGTGTAGAGCAGGAAAAGGATCAACGCCGAGAGCAGCGAGAAAAACACGCCCATCCGGTCGCGGAAGAACAGCCGCAGGTTGCGGGACATCAGCGTTCCGACGATGTTCATGCCGCTTCCCCCTCATGCCCGGTCAACGCCAGGAAAACGTCGTCCATGGTGCCGTGCCGGAATTCAAAGTCCTCCACAGCGTCTCCGTGCTCCGCAAGGATCCGGCGGGCGGTCTCGGCGCTGTCGACGACGAGACGCACTACCCCGCCGTCGTCCTCCTCGCGGAGTTCTGCGCCCTGCGCCGCGGCAAGTGCCAGCAGGGCCGGACGGTCGGCAGTGGTGATGCTGAGGACGGAGCTGCTGTGCCGGGCCCGCAGCTGCGCCGGCGTGCCGTCAGCGATGATCCGGCCGCGCTCGATGATGCACACGCGGTCCGCCTCCTCGGTTTCCTCCATGTAGTGCGTGGTGAGGAAAACCGTGAGTCCGTGCCGGTCCCGCAGCTCACGGATGGTGGACCAGACCATGGCGCGGCTGGCCGGATCAAGCCCGGCGGTGGGTTCGTCCAGAAAGAGGATCGACGGCGAATGCAGCAGTGCACGGGCAATGTCGACGCGGCGCCGCTGGCCGCCGGAATAGGTGCCGTAGCGGCGGTCCATAAAATCATCGATCCCGATCAGGACGCTCAGTTCCTTGATGCGGGCGTCATTGTCTGCGGCGTCGTCCGAATAAAACCTGGCCCGCGTCCGCAGATTCTCCCGGCCGGTAAGCATCGGGTCCAGCACGGAATCTTGGAAAACAACACCAATGTCCCGGCGGACTTCACCGGCCTCGCTGCGCACATCATGCCCGCTGACCGTGGCCTGACCGGCGTTGAAGGGAATCACGGTGGTGAGGCAGGAAATGGTGGTGGACTTCCCGGCTCCGTTGGTCCCAAGGAAAGCGAAGACGCTGCCGGGTTCCACCTCAAAGGAGAGGTCGTCAACGGCTGTGGTGGCGCCGTATTTCTTGGTCAGCCCGCGCACGGATATAGCGGTGTTAGAGCTCATGGCCACGATTCCCCCGGATCCTCCGGCAGCAATGGCCGGTTGCGGAGAAGTCTAGCGGGAGGGCAGAGGCAGATCGTCCCATTCCAGGGGCGTGGTCACTTTGTTTTCCCAGTCCGGGCGGAGAATGGCGTAGGCAACCGATGCCATCCGCGTACCTTCCGCAGTAGGCCAGGCCATCCGGTAGTGGGCCTCTTTGATAAACCCCGTCTTCAGGAAAGTCCGGCGCATGGCAATGTTGTCCTCCCGCGTTTGGCCCTCAAACCGCACCGGTTCGGGAAAGTGTTCAAACACGAACGAACAAAGTGCTTTCAGGACCTGCGGACCCAGGCCCCGGCCGCGGTAGGCCTCGCCCAGCCGCAGATCGAACATGGGAGTTTCATCTGTAAGGTCATCGAGCACCACCAGTCCAATGGTTTCCGTGTCAGCAAGAATCCAGTAGCCGGCGGACTCCGCGGACCAGAAGCGGCCGCTGTCCACTGCTTCGCGGGCGGACTCCTCCGAGTGCTCCGCCCGCATATGGAACGGAAACCGGTTCGAGACGAGGAATTGCATAATGCTCCGCATTTCCTCCGCAGATTCGCTCATGGGCCGAAAGGTTATAACCATAGCCGGAGCCTATAAGACGCCAGTAGGGTGTGGGTCATTAGGCGTCCACCACCGTTCCTACTTCCATTTGGGGCATTCATGAAACGAGTTATTTCGACGGGGGAAATCACCGTTGAGTCGGCGGCCCGGAATCTGCAGGACTTTTTCACCGAAATCATGCCTCGCACCGGCCAGGTCCGCAGCAGTTCACGGTTTGATTCCTGGGCCGGCGGCGGCGACGCCTCCGCTGTGGTGAACCGGTTCACGGCCGACGACGTCGTGGCCGCCTCTTTCCGCTCGGTGAAGGTTCCGGCCCGGACGGCTGTGGCTTTGCTGGACACGCACGCCGCAGCCATCTCCGATTTGCTGGCCTCCATTCCGGCAGACCTTGATCTGCCCGACGCGGATCCCCTGCAGCATCTGGGCCCGGACAGTCCGGCGCGCCAACTCTGGAACCTCCTGCGCGGCAGGCACACCGACGGCGGGGGCTGGGGTGTGGGACCGAGCACCGCCAGCAAACTTCTGTCCCGGAAGCGTCCCCGCCTGATTCCGGTGTATGACTCCATCATCCGCAGGGTAACGGCGCTGCCCGGGCCCGAGAAACAGTGGCAGTATTGGCACGACTCCTTCTCCGACGGGGTGCTGTCCGAACGGCTGGAGGATATCCGCAGGTTGTCCGGGATTACCGAGCCCGTCTCGGATCTTCGGGTGCTGGATATTGTGTTGTCGATGCACGGAAAACGGCAGGGGTTCCTGGCGCAGGAGGAGGATCTCGAGTCATGAGGTCTCTCCCGTCCCCGGCATCCAGCGCCACTGGCCAAACTCCCGAAGGAACAGAGACGTGAATGATACGGATGCCGGCACGGAGCCGGAAAAGACTGCCTCGGCCGTGCGGCCGGGAGCCGACCGCACGTGGCTGGGCACGCCGTCGGGCATTATTGCCCTCACCGCGCTCGTTCTGTCCGTTTTCCTCACTCCCCTGTTCTTCCCCCTCGCCGGACTCTCCCTGGTACTGGCGGTCATCGGCCTGGTTCGACGACGCCCGCGGCCGCGCAGTGCCTGGGTGATCGCCATCATCAGCGGCGTCCTGCTTATTGCGGTCCTTGCCATCGGCATTCTGGCGTCAGTTTTCCTCTTTACGACGGAGTCGGGCAGCAGCCCCCAGTCGGCGGGCACCTCCGTGTCTGTGCCCGCGGACGCACCCTAAACCACATCCCTGCGGCGGCCGGAATCTGCCGGCGCGGCCCCGGAATCCTTCTCCTGCCATGCCGGAAGCAGATGAGATGGAAATGTTACCGGTGCGCAGCCTGTTTCCGGGCAGCGCGTGGGGCATTCTTTGACGTACCTGAATCCGCAGGTTCACTGCCCGCATTCCTAAAAGAGGATTCCCGTGCAACATTCACCGCGCGCTGCAGCGCTTTTTGCCGCTTTGTGTTTCTCCATTGTGCTCAGCGGGTGCGGTTCATCCGGTGAAGCTGAAGAATCTCCCGCAGCCAAAGACTCACCTTTGACTGAATTCCTGGCGTCCGCATATGGGGCTGACCTGAGCCCCGAGGAGCAGGAGAAGAAATATGCAGAGGAGGACCGCAAGCGGGAAGAGCTGGTGGCCCAGTGCATGAAGGAAGAGGGGTTCGAATACAAGCCGAACGTCCAGAGCATTTCCAGGGCCCCCGCGTCGGCTGAGCAGTGGGATCCCGATTCCTCGGAATGGGTTTCCCAATACGGCTACGGAATGGCGAACTACCCCGGCCGGGAGGACATGGAGTCCAACAATGCGACCGAGTATGTTGACCCCAACGCCGACTATGTTGCGACCCTTTCGGAGTCAGAGCAAACCGCTTTTTATGAAGCATTGAACGGTCCGTTCCCGGATGAGGAAGACATGCCGGCGGACGGTGAAGCCGTGGAATGGGACTGGTCAACTGCAGGCTGCTTTGGCTTTGCACAGCATGAAGTCGGCGGCGAAGATCCCACGTCATCCGAAGAGCACAAGCCCCTCATGGACGCCATGAACACTCTCTATGAAGACATGATGACATCCCCGGAATTGTCCGACCTCGATGCCCAGTGGGCTGCCTGCATGGCCGACGCCGGGCACCCCGGATTCTCGGCGCAGCAGGATGCGCAGAACAGCATCAACGAGAAGATGAATGCCGCCTACGAAAATTCCGTCCCGACGGCCACGGCCACCAGCGCCGCGTCTGACGAAACCGCCCCCGCCGGACCGGACGGAGCCGACATGTCCGAACTCGGCAAAGAGGAAATTGAGCTCGCCCTCGCCGATCTCGACTGCCGGGAAAAGACGGAATACCGGGACAAAATGCAGGAGGTTCAGTTCAAGCGCGAGCAGCAGTTTGTGGATGACCATAAGGCGGAACTCGAAGCATTCCGGGCTGACCTTGAGCAGGGAAGCTGAGTGGCGCGGCTCGGGCGCAGGCGCTCCCAACGGCAACCGGAAGACACCACAGATTTGGGTCTGCTCCTGGACGACACCGGCGGGCGGCAAAGCGAGCAGGAGGACACCTCCGGGTCATCACGGCGGGCAGGCCTCGCCGCGGTGTTCCAGCGCAACCGGACTCTCTGGATTGTGGCCGCCGCGGCAATACTGAGTCTGGCGGCCGGCCTGGTCCTGGGAAGGTTCCTGGTCTCCCCCGCCGACGCCACTGATGCGGAGGCACCCGCTCCCGGCCTGATTACCGTCCCCGTCCAGTACGGGAAGCTCAGTAACGACGTGACCATCCGCGGAGAAGTGGCATACGCGGACCCCGTTGAAGTACGCATCGACACCACGTCGATTGCCGGGCCGGCAGTCGTCACCGGCCAGGTGCCGGAAGTGGGAGCGGATCTGGAGGCACTGTCGGTGGCCCTGGAGGTTGCCGGCCGTCCGGTCATTGTTCTTCCCGGCGAGCTGCCTGCGTACCGGGCTCTTTCCCTCGGGGTCTCCGGCCCCGATGTGGTCCAGTTCAAGACGGCCGTCCGCACGGTGGGCATTGATGCCGGTGACCCGGCGGATCCGGTCTTCGGCATTGAGGCGGCCAACGCCGTCGCCGCCCTTTATGCGACGGCCGGATACTCGGTTCCCGAGTCGGAGGAAGGAAGCCCGGAGTCCCTCCGTGCAGCTCAGGAATCAGTCCGGATGGCGGAGCAGAACCTGGCCGCGGCACAGAGTGAGCTTGCGGCAACCCGTGTCGGCGCCACGCCCGTCGAAATCCGCGAAGCCGACAACGCGGTGGCCAGCATGCAGCGGGAACTCGCCGCAGCCCGGCAGGCCAAGCCCCAGGATCCGGTACAGATCGGCAACCTGACCGATGCACTCGGGCTGGCTCAGCTGCGCCGGCAGGAAATCGGCTCGGACCGGACCGATGCGCCGCAGCGGGCGGCGGTGGAAACCGCAACCGAACAGCTGGCTCAAGTGCAGGAGGAGCTCGTCCGTGCCGAGGAAGCCGCCCTGCCCGCTTTACCGGCCGGCGAGGTGCTGTACCTGGCGAATCTTCCCCGCCGCGTGGACGCGGTCACCACCCAGCGCGGTTCCGTTCTGGACGGTCCCGCCATGACGGTTTCCGGTGCAACCCTGGGGTTGTCCGGCTCCGCTGCTGAAGCAGATGCCCGCCTGCTCAAAGTCCAGGACAAGGCCACTTTTGACCTGCCTGACGGCACCGCGCATTCGGCCACGATCACAGCAGTGGCTCCGGGGGAAGGCGACTCTTCCCGGTGGGCCGTCGCGCTGCGGCCCGATCCCCTGACTCCGGAACAAATCCAGGAGCTCCAAGGCTCCAACGTGCGCGTGTCGATCGCCGTCGGCGCCACGGACGGCGAGGTGCTGTCCGTCCCCTATGCAGCACTCACCGCCGGTCCGGGCGGCGAGACCCGCGTGGAAGTTGCCGAAGGAGATCCCCGGGACGGTGAACAAACAGCCACCCGGCTGGTGGTTGTCCGCAGCGGCCTGGCAACTCCCGGCGCCGTGGAAATAACCCCGCTTGACGGGACGCTGGCCGAGGGCGACCTCGTTGTGGTGGGCAAGTGAGCGTCCCCCTTGTGGAACTGCGTGATGTCACCCGGTCCTTTCCCGGTCCGCCGGAAGTGCAGGCATTGAAAGGCATCAACCTCACCGTGCAGGAGGGTGACTACGTCTCGATCGTCGGCCCGAGCGGATCCGGCAAATCCACGATGCTCAATATCCTTGGGCTGCTGGACCGGCCCAGTGTCGGAGAATACCGTTTTGACGGCCATCTGACCGGCGTCCTGGACGAGGACCGGCGTGCGGCGGTCCGGGCACAGCGCATCGGATTCGTGTTCCAAGCCTTCCACCTGATGCCGCGGCGGTCGGTGCTGGAAAACGTCATGATGCCCATGCTTTACAGCGGAACTCCCCGCGGCGAACGTGTTGACCGTGCCCGCGAAGCGCTCGTCCGCGTGGGTCTGGGCCACCGCATCGATTTCCTGCCGGGCACCCTGTCCGGCGGTGAACGCCAGCGGGTGGCGGTGGCACGCGCCGTCGTCACCCGGCCCAGCCTGGTGTTGGCTGACGAGCCCACCGGCAACCTGGACGGAGCCACCACGCGCGATGTCATGGCACTGTTCGAGGAACTGGTCACCGACGGCCTGGCGCTGGTCATCATTACCCACGACCACGCCGTGGCGCAGCGCGCACCCCGGTGCGTTCGGATTGCCGACGGCCGGGTGAGTTCACCCGCATGAAATTCGCCCGCACAAAGCAACACCGGAACCCTGAGGACCCGGCAGCGACCGGACTCGTTTCACCCGTTCCCGCCGCAGACCGCTTCAGCTTTGTTGACCTGCTGCTCGAAGCGACGGCGGATCTGGGGACTCGACCAGGCAGGCTCCTGATGACCCTTGCCGGAACCATCCTGGGCATCGGAGCGCTGGTTGCCACTCTCGGGTTCGCCCAGACCACTGCGGGGCAACTCGCCCGGCAATTTGATGCCTTCGCCGCCACCCAGGTCATTGCGTCCCCGGCCACGGCACGGAACGCCGACGGCAACAGTATGGCAACAACTTCCCTGCCCTGGGACTCGGTGGAACGTATGGAGCGCATCGCCGGAATTGAACAGGCAGCGCTAATTGCGGAAGTGGAACTCCGGGACGGCACAGTGACGGCGGTGCCCGTCAACGATCCCTCCGCTGCCGCCGGCGCGGCACCGCGGGTCTTTGCCGCCTCCGCTGGACTCATCGACACGCTTGAAGGCAACGTCCTGTACGGGCGCCTCTTTGACTCCGGGCACGACCTGCGGCATGACCGCGTGGCGGTCCTGGGCAACAGGCTCGCAGACCGCCTGGGCATCACCCGGGTGGATTCCCAGCCGTCCATCTTCATCGACGGCCTGCCCTACGCCGTCGTCGGTGTCTTCGGTGACGTGCAGCAGCGTACCGAGCTGCTGGAGAGCGTGGTCATTTCCACCGGAGCGGCCCGTTCGGACTTTGGTCTCAGCGCACCCGGGGAGGTCCAGGCCCGCATCGTTATTGGTGCCGGTCCCCAGGTTGCGGACCAGGCCGCGCTGTCCCTCTCTCCCGATGAACCCGAACGCATCGACGTCGCCGCCCCGCAGGGACGGTCCCAGCTGGCGGGAAACATCCAGGCGGACGTCAATCTCATTTTTGTGGTGATGTCCGTGGTGGTGCTTCTTGCCGGCGGTGTGGGAATCGCGAACGTGACCATGCTCTCCGTCATGGAACGCACCGGAGAAATCGGTTTGCGCCGGGCCATCGGCGCCACCCGCCGCCAGATCGCGGCCCAGTTCGTCGCCGAGTCGGTGATCATCGGGCTCCTGGGCGGGATCCTCGGTGCGGCGGCGGGGGTCTTCGCCGTCATCACCATCTCCCTGTCCCAACAGTGGACGCCTGTCCTGAGCCCGTTGGTTGCGTGCGGCGGGGCGCTGCTCGGAGCGCTCGTCGGGCTCGTGGCCGGCAGCTTTCCGGCCCGCAGGGCGACGCGCATTGAACCCGTCGCCGCCCTGCGGGGAGCCTAGGTGTAACTCTCACGGACGTTGTGAACGCGTTCGATAGGTGAGAGGCCCTCGATCCCGGTATGCGGTCGATGATGATTGTAGTGATGAAGCCAGGCATCGTAATCAGCGATCCTGGCTTCTTCGCTCTTATAGGTTTTCGCGTACGCCCATTCCACGGCCAGGGTCCGGTTGAACCGCTCAACTTTCCCGTTGGTCTGCGGCCGGTAGGGTCTAGTGAATTTGTGTTTGATGCCCGGTCCCAGGGCCTGCGCGAATGCCCCGGAGCGGTAGCAGGAACCGTTGTCGGTGAGCACCCGCAGCACGGTGATCCCGTGGCCGTCGAAGAACTCCCGGGCACGCTGCCAGAAGCCGGCGGCGGTGTCCTTCTTCTCATCGGTGAGGATCTCGGAATAGGCCAGCCGGGAATGGTCATCCACTGCGTGATGCAGGTAGGCGTATCCGGGCCGGCGGTTGGTTTCGGTGCGGGTTTTATTCCGGTTCCCCGCTGA
>NZ_JBZCNM010000017.1:0-514 GCF_058269295.1 Arthrobacter sp. TJ-58 | reverse complement strand
GGCGGTGACCTACTCTCCCACATCCTCCCGGATGCAGTACCATCGGCGCTGTGGGTCTTAGCTTCCGGGTTCGGAATGGGACCGGGCGTTTCCCCCACGCTATGACCGCCGTAACCCTAGCCCCGCAACACCGGCACAAACCGGTCCAGGGGAAATCTGTGGGTCACGACCGGAACACCATCCCTGGCATCCCGTCATGAACATGATCGTTCCAAGCAGACACGCCACCCGTCAAGGGCACGCACCTGCTCTCTTTGTGACCACCCATCACAATCCCCCGGTAAGGGGACAGCAGTGGTGGTCTGTTCCACGGGTAACAAACCCATCGGGTTTGTTGTCCGGGAACCACATAGTGGACGCAAGCAGCATGATCTAACACAATCCTTCTCTGGCGGGAACGTTTGAAGTCGTTTCCTGCCCAGACTGTGGTGTGGTGTAAGTTATCGGCCTATTAGTACCGGTCAGCTTCACGGGTCTTTAGTCCCCGCTTCCACATCCGGCCTATCAACCCAGT
>NZ_JBZCNM010000016.1:0-543 GCF_058269295.1 Arthrobacter sp. TJ-58 | reverse complement strand
TGTGGTGTAAGTTATCGGCCTATTAGTACCGGTCAGCTTCACGGGTCTTTAGTCCCCGCTTCCACATCCGGCCTATCAACCCAGTGGTCTGGCTGGGGGCCTCTCACACACAAGGTGTATGGAAATCTCATCTCGAAGCGGGCTTCCCGCTTAGATGCTTTCAGCGGTTATCCCATCCGAACGTAGCTAATCAGCGGTGCACTTGGCAGTACAACTGACACACCAGAGGTTCGTCCGTCCCGGTCCTCTCGTACTAAGGACAGCCCTTCTCAAATTTCCTGCGCGCGCAGCGGATAGGGACCGAACTGTCTCACGACGTTCTAAACCCAGCTCGCGTACCGCTTTAATGGGCGAACAGCCCAACCCTTGGGACCTACTCCAGCCCCAGGATGCGACGAGCCGACATCGAGGTGCCAAACCATGCCGTCGATATGGACTCTTGGGCAAGATCAGCCTGTTATCCCCGAGGTACCTTTTATCCGTTGAGCGACGGCCATTCCACAATGTACCGCCGGATCACTAGTCCCGACTTTCGTCCCTGCT
>NZ_JBZCNM010000015.1:0-558 GCF_058269295.1 Arthrobacter sp. TJ-58 | reverse complement strand
GAAGTTGGAGTCGCTAGTAATCGCAGATCAGCAACGCTGCGGTGAATACGTTCCCGGGCCTTGTACACACCGCCCGTCAAGTCACGAAAGTTGGTAACACCCGAAGCCGGTGGCCTAACCCCTTGTGGGAGGGAGCCGTCGAAGGTGGGACCGGCGATTGGGACTAAGTCGTAACAAGGTAGCCGTACCGGAAGGTGCGGCTGGATCACCTCCTTTCTAAGGAGCACCTCAGAGTGTTCATGTCCTTCCACAGTGTTGGATGTGTGCTTTGCAGGAGATGCCCATATCGGAAGCATATGTTTTCCGGTGGGTGCTCAAGGGTGGAATATCAATAAGCAGGTTCCCGGCGTTGGTCCGGGCAGCAGAGTACGCCGTACCAGGGTTCCCTTCGGGGGATCGTGGAGCATGGTTGGAAATGTTGTCCCGGTTCCGAGTACCGGGTTTTTCCGTTTGGCACACTGTTGGGTCCTGAAATAACAGGACCGAAGAATTCGAACCAAGAACATGGTTGGAAGGACACGGGTACGTGTTGTTTCTGGTTGTTCCTGCGCAGGTCTG
>NZ_JBZCNM010000014.1:0-624 GCF_058269295.1 Arthrobacter sp. TJ-58 | reverse complement strand
ATGTAGTTCTCAAACAACAACCCCGTCACACCCCTCCACACACCGCGTATTTACCGCGGAACGCTTCAGACCTGCGCAGGAACAACCAGAAACAACACGTACCCGTGTCCTTCCAACCATGTTCTTGGTTCGAATTCTTCGGTCCTGTTATTTCAGGACCCAACAGTGTGCCAAACGGAAAAACCCGGTACCTGGATACCCGGCAGCATTTCCCACCATGCTCCACGATCCCCCGAAGGGAACCCTGGTACGGCGTACTCTGCTGCCCGGACCAACGCCGGGAACCTGCTTATTGATATTCCACCCTTGAGCACCCACCGGAAAACATATGTTTCCGATATGGGCATCTCCTGCAAAGCACACATCCAACACTGTGGAAGGACATGGACACTTTGAGGTGCTCCTTAGAAAGGAGGTGATCCAGCCGCACCTTCCGGTACGGCTACCTTGTTACGACTTAGTCCCAATCGCCGGTCCCACCTTCGACGGCTCCCTCCCGCAAGGGGTTAGGCCACCGGCTTCGGGTGTTACCAACTTTCGTGACTTGACGGGCGGTGTGTACAAGGCCCGGGAACGTATTCACCGCAGCGTTGCTGATCTGCGATTACTAGCGACTCCAACTTC
>NZ_JBZCNM010000013.1:0-721 GCF_058269295.1 Arthrobacter sp. TJ-58 | reverse complement strand
TTCTTCTCATCGGTGAGGATCTCGGAATAGGCCAGCCGGGAATGGTCATCCACTGCGTGATGCAGGTAGGCGTATCCGGGCCGGCGGTTGGTTTCGGTGCGGGTTTTATTCCGGTTCCCCGCTGACCGGCCGACCATTTTGTGTCCGCCACCGTCGGGGATGCGGCCGAGTTTCTTGATATCCACGTGCACCAGGTCCCCGGGATGCTTGTGTTCATAGCGGACGGGTTTGGGCCGGCGGACCGGCAGGCCCGTCGCGTGGTCCAGGTGTGAGAGCCGGGGCATGCGGTACCGCCGCAGTACTTTCTCCACGGTGGACCGGGCCAGGTGCAGGTGGTGGGCGATGCGGTGGGGACCCCAGCGGCGGGTGAAGCGCAGCGCGATGATCCGCCGTTCGGTCCGAACGGGTGTTTGATGCGGACAGGACAAAGGCCGCGAGGAAAGATCCCGCATCCCGGATACTCCTCGGGAGCGGTATCTGTCGGCCCACTTCTTCGCTGTTGCCGGCGAGCAGCTGAAGCGTTCGGCAGCCCGGCGAAGCGGCCACCCGGACTCGACAACGAGTTTTGCCAGGCGCAGTCGGCCGGTTTCGGTCAGGGGTGCGTTAGCGTGGGTCACGAGGGTCTCCGTTGGCCGATACGAGTGTGGTAACCCATATCGAACCGGAGACCCTCGCCTATTTAACTCTTGCCACGCCGTTCACAACCACCGTAAGAGTTACA
>NZ_JBZCNM010000012.1:0-3404 GCF_058269295.1 Arthrobacter sp. TJ-58 | reverse complement strand
TACGGCGGTCATAGCGTGGGGGAAACGCCCGGTCCCATTCCGAACCCGGAAGCTAAGACCCACAGCGCCGATGGTACTGCATCCGGGAGGATGTGGGAGAGTAGGTCACCGCCGGACAATATTTGAGGAAAGAGCCTGTACCAGTGTTGGTACAGGCTCTTTCTGTTTAACGGGTCCGTTGACCAGGGACGTTACGTACACGGATGACCGGTACTAACGGGTGAAGTTATCGGTAAGCACCCGCGGCAGTGATCCCGCTTCCGGCGAAGAAGGCGTTCGCCCGTTCCCAAAACCCGGCAGCGGTGTCTTTGCGTTCGTCGCTGAGAATCTCGGTATAGGCCAGGCGTAAATGGTCGTCGACCGAGATTCTTGATATCCACAGCGGGGCGGTCCAGTGGAGGACGCCCATCCGTTAGCCGATCCGTCCAAGGCGACCTAGCTGTTCACCCGGAAATGATTCGGGGTTCGGTGTGCGCCGGAGTTTTCTGCGGGTGGGGAGGGGCCGGCCTCCTTCAACGGGCACAGAGTGGAAGACCCAGCCGACCACATGCCGGCCAGAGCGGCATTACGTGGGCCCCGTTCGACGACAGGCGTACTCTGCAAACGCATGCGTCACATTTTTATCATCGGGATCGCTGCTTAATTCCTGCATCTCCCTTTTCAGGGGATTCCCCGGCCGGTAGCCTCACTGCTCACGGAGCCCAGATTTTATCCGTTCGGGTGTCGGCTCTGCGGATGTCCACTCTGCCCAGCAAGGAAAGCGGAACCCAATGAATCTGCGTCACAGATCCGGCCGAACGTCGGTCGGCAGTCGAAAAACGAAAAGAAGTCGGGCCAGTGCCGGCCTTGGAATATTTGGTGCGCTGTGTCTTCTCCTGCAGCTGGCTTCACCGGCGCAGGCTGTGTTTTCGGGGGAGTCGCCCGGAAATGAGGTCCCTTCGGATGTAGTGGAAATTACGATGACGGGCACAGGACCCGGTACCGCGGTAACTGGCGGACTTCCTCCGGTCGGACAAGCCTTCGACCCGACTACGGGGTATCCGGCTGATGTTCCTGCCGATTATGAGACAGCAAATGAGTCCTTTGCAGGCATCATCAACACGGTGGATCTGGAAGGCAACACCCAGCAGATGTACTGCATCGATATTCGGACCTCCACCTATACGGGTCTCGGGTATGAGAATGGGTCCTGGGAAGAATCCAACGTCCCCAATATTGGTTACGTAAACCGTGTCCTCAATTCCTACTACCCCGACGTGCCGGGAGCCCCGCCGGAACCACCAACGGACGCGATCCGTGCAGCGGCCGTACAGGCTGCGGTCTGGTTCTTCAGCGACGGCTACGTGCTCCAGGACACTGACCCCATCAGGCAGTACACCGCGGCTATCGTTGCTGCCGTGCTGACTGCAGGCCCGCTAACTGAGCCCCCGGCACCGGACGTTACCGTCGATCCGCCGCTGGCCTCCGGCCCTGTCGACGGAGTTACCGGGCCCTTCACCGTCGCCTCCGCAGATGCTGCCACACTGACGGTAGAGGTGCCGGAAGGCTACACGCTGTACACGGATGCTGCCGGCACCGTCCCGCTCGTTGGCACAACGGTCCCTTCGGGTACGCAGCTGTGGGTTCGAAATGACAACCAGACCACAGATCCTGTGGTGCTGACCGCCACTGCCGTAGTCCCCGTGCAGACAGGAAATGTCTATCTCTACGCGGGGAACAACCCCAGCGTCACGGAAGCTCAGAAGCTGATCCTCGCTGCCGACTCCCAGATCGCGTCCACTGCTCAGGCGACGGCAGAGTTCTTTGAAGCCGGTACCCTCACCGTGAACAAGACGTTTGCGGGCGGTGCGGTGGGCCAGCAGGGGGCCATCCTCCTGAATGTTGACTGCGGACCCGGACTCGTCTTTGAGGCCACTATCGAGGCTGGCCGTACGGAGGACCAAGCGTCCACCTTCACCGGCATTCCTCTGGGGACTACCTGTGTCGTCACAGAACCGGAGACTGGAACAACGACTGCCGTAGATGTTGTGTCTTCGGCTCCACAGGAAGCCGTCATCGAGGCAAGTTCGGCCATTACGATTACCAATACGGTCGAGTACCGGCCGGGTGCACTGAACGTCACCAAGACGATCGACGGGAATGCCGCAGGCCTGCAGTCGGAGATCGTTCTCGATGTTGTCTGCGGGACCGTCCTGGACACTACGGTTGTCATTCCTGCCGGGAGTGCAGCCGGACCGTACGGCCAAACCTTCGCGGACATTCCTGCGGGAACGGAGTGCACGGTAACCGAAACGAGCACGGGTGCAACGTCGGAGGTCACTGTTGACGCGGGCGACCCCGTGACAGTAGTCATCGAGCCGGGCACCACGGTGAGCGCGTCCTTGGCTAACACTGTGCAGTACGCGAACGGTTCGCTGCAGGTTACGAAAATCGTGGCGGGCAACGGGGCGGGCCAGCAGTCCGCTTCAGTCCTGAACGTGGTTTGCGGCGACGAGCTCGAGGAAGTGGTGCGGATCCCCGCTGCCACCCTGCCGGGTGAGTATGTACAGGTCTTCGACGGCATCCCTGCCGGTACCGAGTGCACTGTCACCGAGCCCACGAACGGTGAGAACGGGAACGTCACTGTAGAGACGATTTTGCCCTACAGCGTCGTGATCGTGTCGGGTGAAACCGCGGCGGCGACGGTGACCAACACCTACGCGGTGTTGGGTAAGGACGCCCTGGCCAAAACCGGGGCAAACATCGGTACCCAGGTCTATCTGGCCGGAGCAGGAGCGCTGCTGATCGGCACACTCCTGGTCGCCGGGGCAGCACGACGCAGGAAAGCGTAGTGCAGTCGCCGACACTGTGAACTCAGCCGTCGGCCACCGGCCACCGGACAGGCTGCCCACTCTGTGAAGGTGAGCAGGTAACGTGCCCGGTCCGCAAGGCCCTGCTGTGGGCAGCTTCCCGATGGGGAAGCTGCCCACAGTTGCGTGCTCACCGGAAAGCACAGAGAGGTGGGGACACAGAGGAAATCAGCAAACGAAGTGGCGCCGATAGACGCTGAAGATATGCCCGGTTGAGGTGCCTGCCAGAACGTACAGGCGGCCCCGATCGCAGGGGGGGGGCAGCCTAATTCGCCGGCCGCCTCCGACCTTCGCCAGCCGATTTGCGCCGGTCCCCAACCCCGTGTAGAGTCTTCTAAGTCGCCGCGGCCGGGAGTTGCAAAACATCCTGAGCATGGCGGCCAAACCCCACCAAAAACATTCTGGTGATCCTGCCTGTGCCGAGTGCACGGACACGGAAAGCCGGGGCTTTTGCGCGGGTTCGTCCGGCCGGATGAAACGGTAACCGGGAATTATCCCGAATTGCCAAACACGGTCCGGATGAAATAGAATAAAGAAACACTGCAGCGAAGAGAA
>NZ_JBZCNM010000011.1:0-3570 GCF_058269295.1 Arthrobacter sp. TJ-58 | reverse complement strand
CCGCATGGTGGTCCGTGGAAAGCTTTATGCGGTTTTGGATGGACTCGCGGCCTATCAGCTAGTTGGTTGGGGTAACGGCCCACCAAGGCGACGACGGGTAGCCGGCCTGAGAGGGTGACCGGCCACACTGGGACTGAGACACGGCCCAGACTCCTACGGGAGGCAGCAGTGGGGAATATTGCACAATGGGCGAAAGCCTGATGCAGCGACGCCGCGTGAGGGACGAAGGCCTTCGGGTTGTAAACCTCTTTCAGCAGGGAAGAAGCGAAAGTGACGGTACCTGCAGAAGAAGCGCCGGCTAACTACGTGCCAGCAGCCGCGGTAATACGTAGGGCGCAAGCGTTATCCGGAATTATTGGGCGTAAAGAGCTCGTAGGCGGTTTGTCGCGTCTGCTGTGAAAGCCCGGGGCTCAACCCCGGGTCTGCAGTGGGTACGGGCAGACTAGAGTGCAGTAGGGGAGACTGGAATTCCTGGTGTAGCGGTGAAATGCGCAGATATCAGGAGGAACACCGATGGCGAAGGCAGGTCTCTGGGCTGTAACTGACGCTGAGGAGCGAAAGCATGGGGAGCGAACAGGATTAGATACCCTGGTAGTCCATGCCGTAAACGTTGGGCACTAGGTGTGGGGGACATTCCACGTTTTCCGCGCCGTAGCTAACGCATTAAGTGCCCCGCCTGGGGAGTACGGCCGCAAGGCTAAAACTCAAAGGAATTGACGGGGGCCCGCACAAGCGGCGGAGCATGCGGATTAATTCGATGCAACGCGAAGAACCTTACCAAGGCTTGACATGAACCGGAAAGGCCTGGAAACAGGTCCCCCACTTGTGGCCGGTTTACAGGTGGTGCATGGTTGTCGTCAGCTCGTGTCGTGAGATGTTGGGTTAAGTCCCGCAACGAGCGCAACCCTCGTTCTATGTTGCCAGCGCGTTATGGCGGGGACTCATAGGAGACTGCCGGGGTCAACTCGGAGGAAGGTGGGGACGACGTCAAATCATCATGCCCCTTATGTCTTGGGCTTCACGCATGCTACAATGGCCGGTACAAAGGGTTGCGATACTGTGAGGTGGAGCTAATCCCAAAAAGCCGGTCTCAGTTCGGATTGAGGTCTGCAACTCGACCTCATGAAGTTGGAGTCGCTAGTAATCGCAGATCAGCAACGCTGCGGTGAATACGTTCCCGGGCCTTGTACACACCGCCCGTCAAGTCACGAAAGTTGGTAACACCCGAAGCCGGTGGCCTAACCCCTTGCGGGAGGGAGCCGTCGAAGGTGGGACCGGCGATTGGGACTAAGTCGTAACAAGGTAGCCGTACCGGAAGGTGCGGCTGGATCACCTCNAGAATTCGAACCTAGAACATGGTTGGAAGGACACGGGTACGTGTTGTTTCTGGTTGTTCCTGCGCAGGTCTGAAGCGTTCCGCGGTAAATACGCGGTGTGTGGAGGGGTGTGACGGGGTTGTTGTTTGAGAACTACATAGTGGACGCGAGCATCTTAAAATTATTAAGTGCAATTTCAGATAAACCTGGTGACCGGTTTTACCGGTTTCCATGGTTTTCTCGATAGCGATAATATTTATTGATCTTTTGTGGTCAAGTTTTTAAGGGCACACGGTGGATGCCTTGGCATCAGGAGCCGAAGAAGGACGTAGGAATCTGCGATAAGCCTGGGGGAGTTGATAACCGAGCGTTGATCCCAGGATGTCCGAATGGGGAAACCCCGCCCGGCGCGCGAGTGACCGGGTGACCCGCATCTGAACACATAGGGTGCGTGGAGGGAACGTGGGGAAGTGAAACATCTCAGTACCCACAGGAAGAGAAAACAACAGTGATTCCGTTAGTAGTGGCGAGCGAACGCGGAAGAGGCTAAACCAGTGGTGTGTGATAGCCGGCGGGCGTTGCATCACTGGGGTTGCGGGACTTTCCGTACCAGTTCTGCCGGATTGGTGAAGTGAGTGCAGGTGCATAGGTGAACGGGTTTGAAAGCCCGGCCGTAGAGGGTGTTAGCCCCGTAACCGGAATGTATGCTGCCGCTTGGAGAGGATCCCAAGTAGCACGGGGCCCGAGAAATCCCGTGCGAATCTGCCAGGACCACCTGGTAAGCCTAAATACTCCCTGATGACCGATAGCGGACAAGTACCGTGAGGGAAAGGTGAAAAGTACCCCGGGAGGGGAGTGAAACAGTACCTGAAACCGTGTGCCTACAATCCGTTGGAGCAGGGCGATGCCACTTGTGGTGTTGTGCTTGTGACAGCGTGCCTTTTGAAGAATGAGCCTGCGAGTTAGTGTTACGTCGCGAGGTTAACCCGTGAGGGGAAGCCGTAGCGAAAGCGAGTCTGAACAGGGCGATGCAGTGGCGTGATCTAGACCCGAAGCGGAGTGATCTACCCATGGCCAGGTTGAAGCGACGGTAAGACGTCGTGGAGGACCGAACCCACTTCAGTTGAAAATGGAGGGGATGAGCTGTGGGTAGGGGTGAAAGGCCAATCAAACTCCGTGATAGCTGGTTCTCCCCGAAATGCATTTAGGTGCAGCGTTGCGTGTTTCTTACCGGAGGTAGAGCTACTGGATGGCTAATGGGCCCTACAAGGTTACTGACGTCAGCCAAACTCCGAATGCCGGTAAGTGAGAGCGCAGCAGTGAGACTGTGGGGGATAAGCTTCATAGTCGAGAGGGAAACAGCCCAGACCACCAACTAAGGCCCCTAAGCGTGTGCTAAGTGGGAAAGGATGTGGAGTTGCTCAGACAACCAGGAGGTTGGCTTAGAAGCAGCCATCCTTGAAAGAGTGCGTAATAGCTCACTGGTCAAGTGATTCCGCGCCGACAATGTAGCGGGGCTCAAGTACACCGCCGAAGTTGTGGCATTCAAATATTAGCCAAGCGGATGGTTTATCCATTTTCGTTCAAGCGTTTGGATGGGTAGGGGAGCGTCGTGTGGGCAGTGAAGTCGCGGTGTAAACCAGCGGTGGAGCCTACACGAGTGAGAATGCAGGCATGAGTAGCGAAAGACGGGTGAGAAACCCGTCCGCCGAATGATCAAGGGTTCCAGGGTCAAGCTAATCTGCCCTGGGTAAGTCGGGACCTAAGGCGAGGCCGACAGGCGTAGTCGATGGACAACGGGTTGATATTCCCGTACCGGCGAAAAACCGCCAATACTGATCGGGGGATACTAACCGCCCAATACCTGACTGTTAGCCCTTGTGGCGACACGGTTTTTGGTGGAGCGCGGGACCTGATCCCGGGAGGTAAGCGTATTAACAGGTGTGACGCAGGAAGGTAGCCGGGCCGGGCGATGGTTGTCCTGGTCTAAGGATGTAGGGTCAGCGATAGGTAAATCCGTTGCTGTGTCTTTGATGACGATCCTGAGATCTGACGGGACCCACTTTGGTGGGAATCCGGTGATCCTATGCTGCCTAGAAAAGCATCGGCGCGAGGTTTTAGCCGCCCGTACCCCAAACCGACACAGGTGATCAGGTAGAGAATACTAAGGCGATCGAGAGAATTATGGTTAAGGAACTCGGCAAAATGCCCCCGTAACTTCGGGAGAAGGGGGGCCCCAACCTTGATGGACACT
>NZ_JBZCNM010000010.1:0-6916 GCF_058269295.1 Arthrobacter sp. TJ-58 | reverse complement strand
GCTTCGCTCCAGCCGGTGGAGATGCCCTGGTCGGCCATCCATGCCATTTCCTTGTAGAACTGCTGTCCCGTGGAGACGTCCGCGAACGGCGACTTCGCCGGCGCGTTGTATGCCGGTGAGCCTGCTGCCCGGTAGAGGAAGGCGGCCATGGCGTCGCGGCTGATGGACTGCAGGGGACGGTAGGTGCGGGTGCCGTTGGCTTCGCTCCAGCCGGTGGAGATGCCCTGGTCGGCCATCCATGCCATTTCCTTGTAGAACTGCTGTCCCGTGGAGACGTCCGCGAACGGCGACTTCGCCGGCGGCGTATAGGGAGCAGGTGCCTTGCTGAAGGTCGCGGTCCACGTGGTGGTGGCGCCCGGGGCGATCACGTAACCGGTAGCGGCTTTGGCGGTGACGGTGACGGTGCCGGTGCCGGGGTAGGTTCCGGCTGCGGTGGTTTTACCGTTGACCTGGTATTCAACACCCTCGGCCTTGGGGATGGTGTAGGTGTCGTTGGCGGTGCCGTCTTTGTCGGTGAAGGCGACCGGTGCCGGTGTGGCGGGCAGCGGTGCCTTGCTGAAGGTCGCGGTCCACGTGGTGGTGGCGCCCGGGGCGATCACGTAACCGGTAGCGGCTTTGGCGGTGACGGTGACGGTGCCGGTGCCGGGGTAGGTTCCGGCTGCGGTGGTTTTACCGTTGACCTGGTATTCAACACCCTCGGCCTTGGGGATGGTGTAGGTGTCGTTGGCGGTGCCGTCTTTGTCGGTGAAGACGACCGGTGCCGGTGTGGCGGGCAGCGGAACGGATGTGCTGCTGTCCGTGACGGTGATGGTGGCAAGTGTTTGGAAGAAAGTGGAACTGTTCCCGAGGGTGTCTGAGAGGGGATAGAGGGTCGCTTCCCATTCGCCGGCAGCGGATCCCTCAGGGATTGTTATCGATCGCTCCCANTCCCAGGTTCCGTCTTGACGGGTTCCCGAGACCAGGTTCATTTCGCCGAAACCGACGCTTTGGTCCGTGGTGGTGTGGCTGAGGAGTACGATCGGGGCCTTTACCGCGGTTTCATCCTTGAGTCGCACGGTGATTTTCGTTGTCGTGGGACCGTTTTTCAGGTCAAGGGCTTTGGGTGTCACGGAAGAGCTGACAAGTACCGGGCCAACTGTGTCCGAAGCCGCACTTGCGACGGTGATGGTGGCAAGTGTTTGGAAGAAAGTGGAACTGTTCCCGAGGGTGTCTGAGAGGGGATAGAGGGTCGCTTCCCATTCGCCGGCAGCGGATCCCTCAGGGATTGTTATCGATCGCTCCCAGGTTCCGTCTTGACGGGTTCCCGAGACCAGGTTCATTTCGCCGAAACCGACGCTTTGGTCCGTGGTGGTGTGGCTGAGGAGTACGATCGGGGCCTTTACCGCGGTTTCATCCTTGAGTCGCACGGTGATTTTCGTTGTCGTGGGACCGTTTTTCAGGTCAAGGGCTTTGGGTGTCACGGAAGAGCTGACAAGTACCGGGCCAACTGTGTCCGAAGCCGCGTTAGAAGAAGCGGCTAGGATTGTCTGGGGAACTAGGAGCCCCAATATTAATATCGCAATAAATGCGCTGCGCCGCCAGATGTGGCTGAAGAATGACATGAAGAGAGCCCCCAAGAGTAGTTTCTATCGGCTCTCAACGTTATTTCCATTCGAGCCTAGGACAATCTACAGGCTCCGCGACAATTTCCGTGCACCGCTTTCTCAATGCCTTGCAGGGTGATTGCTTCCCGTCAGGCAATTATAGATATTCGCACCATAGTTAGTTACTCCAGAAACTTGTCCGGAGTCAGCGGAAGGTCCCGGATCCGGATTCCGGAAGCGTTGTAGGCGGCATTGGCTATCGCCGCGGCACTGCCCACAATTCCGATTTCCCCGATGCCCCGGGCGCCCAGGGGTCCGGCATGCTCGTCCACGTCCTCGATCCACAGCGCTTCCATGTCCAGCACATCGGCGTTGGTGGGGATGTGGTACTCGGCCAGGTCGTGGTTCACGAAGATCCCGAACCGCGGATCCAGCACGCTCTGCTCATGCAGCGCCATGCCCAGCCCCATGGTCATCGCCCCCAGGAACTGGGACCGCGCGGTCCGCGGGTTGATAATCCGTCCCGCGGAAAAAACGCCCAGCATGCGGGATACCCGGATTTCGCCGGTGTCCGCGGAGATCCGGACCTCGGCGAAATGCGCGCCAAAGGAATACAGGGCCAGGTTCGCGGCATCCGGATCCTCCGGAGCGTTAGCCTCGGTCTGCGCCCCGGGGGAGGGATGTTCTCCGTGGTCGACCCGGAACGCACGCGCGGCGGCAATAATTGTTCCGCCCCAGCTGGCCGTTCCGGAAGATCCCCCGGCCACCGAGGCGGCAGGGAAGGCCGTGTCGCCGATGCCGAGCCGGATCCGGTCGATCGGCACGTCCAGCGCGTCGGCGGCAATCTGCGTCAGTGCCGTCCAGGCGCCGGTGCCAATGTCCGCCGCTCCAATCTGCACCGAGTAGATGCCGTCCTGTTCGTAGCGGATCCGCCCGGTGTTGGAGGGCTGGCGCATAAACGGGTAGACGGCGCTGGCCGTCCCCAGCCCCACCAGCCAGCCGTCTTCCTGCACGGAGCGGGGACGGGTGACCCGCTGGTCCCAGCCGAAGCGTTCGGCACCGAGGTCAAAGCATTCCAGCAGGTGCCGGCTGGAGAACGGGTTCCCGGTTTCCGGATCCACCTCCGGCTCATTCCGGCGGCGCAGCTCAATGGGGTCCAGCCCGGCAGCGGCGGCGAGTTCATCCATGGCCACCTCGGGGCCGAACATTCCCGGACACTCACCCGGTGCCCGCATCCAAGAGGGAACCGGGATGTCCAGCGGCGCCACGCGGGTGGTGGTGGTCCGGTTGGGGGAGGCGTACATCATCCGGAACGGTGCGGGGGTCTGTTCCGCGAATTCTTTGATCCGGGAGGTGTGTTCCACGATGTCCAGGGACATGGCGGTGAGCCGTCCGTCGTCGGCGGCCCCCAGCCGGATGTGCTGGATAGTGGGGGTGCGGTGGCTGGTCAGGGTGAACATCTGCTGGCGGCTGACCGGGAACTTCACCGGCCGCCCCTCGGTGACCTGCGCCGCGAGGGCAGCCATCACCACCTGCACGTGCGGCATGCCCTTGGAGCCGAAGCCGCCGCCCACGTGCGGGGCGATGACATGAACCTGTTCTTCCTCGAGCCCCAGCACCTGCGCCAGCGTGCTTTTGACCGCGTGCACGCCCTGGGTGGAGTCCCACAGCGTCAGCGTCTGCCCGTTCCACTGTGCCACCGTGGCATGGGGCTCCAGCGGGTTGTTGTGTTCGGCCGGGGTGGAATAGGTCTGCTCGATCTTCAGTGCGGCGGTCTCGAAGGCGGCGTTCGCGTCCCCCTGACTGCTGTCCGTGGGAGTGCCGGCGTTCAATTCCTCCGGGGCGTACAGGTCCGGAGCATCTTTGCGCAGCTGGGCGGAGAAGGGCTCTTCCGTGTAGGTCACGCTGACGGCGGCGGCCGCCTCGCGGGCAATTTCCGGAGTCTCCGCCAGCACTGCCGCAACAATCTGCCCGCGGTAACCAACCCGGTTGTCCTGCAGGACTGCCAGTTCCCGGTCGGAGGTATCCGCCAGCCGGGGCACGGTGTCGGCGGTGAGGATGGTGAAGACCCCGCTGACGGCTTCCGCGGCCGCCGTTTCCACCCGCTGCACGGTTCCGCGGGCAATGGTGGAGAGCACGGGATACAGATACAGGGGGTTCTCCACCGGTTGCTCGTAGGCGTACGGTGCGGTGCCCTTGACCTTCAGTTCGCCGTCGAGCCGTTCATAGGGGGTGCCGATGGCCCGGGCGGGCAGCAAATTGCTCATGAGTCCAGTTCCTCCCAGCCTGCGTCCCGGGGGCCGTCCGGCCCCTCGGGATGATCGGTTCCCTCGGCGCTGGCATCCGGGGTTCCCGGCCCGGCCAGTTCCCGCAGCACTGCCGCCAGGGTGTTGCGGACCATGGGAATTTTGAAGCCGTTGTCCTGCAGCGGCTCGGCGGCCGCCAGCTCGGCGTCCGCGGCGGCCCGGAAGTTTTCCTCTGTTGCCGCCGCGCCGCGCAGCACGGCCTCCGCCTGCAGGGCCCGCCAGGGCTTGTGCGCCACCCCGCCCAGCGCGATCCGGACGTCCCGGATCACCGGGGGCGAGGCGCCGTCGTCCTCCAGTTCCATGGCCGCGGCCACGGACACCAGGGCAAAGGCGTACGACGCGCGGTCCCGCACCTTGCGGTAGGCGGACCGGGCGGGTGCCGGCGGGAGTTCGACGGCGGTGATGAGTTCACCGTGTTCCAGCACGGTGTCCCTTTCCGGCTGATTCCCCGGCAGCCGGTGGAAATCACTCACCGGAATAATCCGTTCCCCCGCCGGGCCGAGCACCACGACGGCGGCATCCAGCGCCGCCAGGGCCACGGCCATGTCCGAGGGGTGCGTCGCCACGCAGGCTTCCGAGGCGCCGAGGATCGCATGGTAGCGGGTGTAGCCGTCGACGGCGGAACAGCCGGTCCCGGGTTCGCGCTTGTTGCAGGGGGTGGTGGGGTCCTGGAAGTACACGCAGCGGGTGCGCTGGAGCAGGTTGCCGCCGGTGGTGGCCAAATTGCGCAGCTGCCCGGAGGCCCCGGCCAGCAGTGCGGAGGACAGGGCCGGATAGCGGCGGCGGATAAAGGTGTTCGCGGCAAGGTCGGAGTTGCTCACGTTGGTGCCGATCCGCACCCGGCCGTCGTCGAGCACGTCCACGGTGTCCAGCGGCAGCCGGCTGACGTCCACCAGCAGAGTGGGGGAGGCGATCCCGAGCTTCATCCGGTCCACGAGGTTGGTGCCGCCGGCCAGGAACACCGCGTCGGGGTTGGCGGAGACCAGGGCGACGGCGGCGGCCGGGTCCTCGGCGCGGCGGTAGCCGAAGGGGATCATGCCCGCTCCTCGGGATGCGCGGGCATCGAGGCCGCGGTGGGAGAGTCGTGAACTGCCTCTTCCTGTGGATCGGGCAGGCCCTTGCGGAGAGTGGCTGCGGCGTCGGCGGCCTGCCGCACGGCCGCCACAATATTGACGTACGCGCCGCAGCGGCAAAGGTTTCCGCTCATCCGCTCGCGGATTTCAGCGTCAGTGAGGTCGATGCCGCTTTCAGTGTCCAGATGCGCGGTGGCAGCGGATGGATGCCCCGCTGCGGCTTCCTCAATGATGCCCACGGCTGAGCAGATCTGGCCCGGGGTGCAGTAGCCGCACTGGAATCCGTCCTGTTCCAGGAACGCCTGCTGCACCGGATGCAGGTGGCCGTCCGGAATGACGTCGGCCAGGCCCTCCGCGGTGAGAACCTCCGCTCCGTTGTGGGCCACGGCCAGGGTCAAACAAGAGTTGGCGCGGCGCCCGTCCAGCAGGACCGTGCAGGCACCGCACTGCCCGTGGTCGCAGCCCTTCTTCGGTGACGTTACGCCCAGCCTGTCCCGGAGCGCGTCCAGCACCGTGGTGCGGGTATCGACGGTCAGCGTCCGTTCGCTGCCGTCCACCTTCAGGGTTATTTCCGCATCCATGTACCGGCCGCCCTTCAGCAGTGTCCAATGGTGCGCAAACCTACCGGAGGGGGAGGGCGGGGACAACACTTTCTCGGCTGTCCGGTCCGTACTGCGGGGGAATCGTCCGGCGGGCACAGGCGCCGGCGGGGAGACAGGGTACTTAAACAAAACGGTCCCCATCGGTTTTCACCGATAAGGACCGTCTTCTTGGTTGCGGGGGCAAGATTTGAACTTGCGACCTCTGGGTTATGAGCCCAGCGAGCTACCGAACTGCTCCACCCCGCGTCGTACTTAGAACTGTACCCCCCTGTGGTCCGATACGAAGAATCCAGTGACGGCCGTCACGCCGGGGATGGAAAAGTTGTCGGTAGGGTGGGGTTGTGAGCCTGCCTACCGAAGACACAACTGTCACTTATCCCTCCGGCGCCGTGGAGTCCACGGGAACGGTCCTTCATGCCGAGAACCTGGCTGACGGCAGCCGGGTGGTCCTGCTGGACGTCACCGCCGTTCACCCCGTCGATGCCGGCTGGCCGGACCAGGGCGCGGACCGTGCGGTGCTGGTCACGGACGCGGGCAACTCCTACGAGGTGCGCGACGCCGTGGTGGCGGCCACCGACGGAGCCGCGCTGTTCCTGGGCGCGGATATTCCGGTCAAGAAGGGCACCGAGGGCTGGACCTTCACCGTTGCACACGTGCTCCCGCCAAATGCCGCCGTGCAGGAAGGGGACTCCGTACGGATCGAGGTGGACGCGGCCTACCGGAGCGCCCTCTCCGTGGGGCACACCGCCTGCCACCTGGCGTCGCTGGCATTGAACCGGCAGCTTGCCGGGGCCTGGAAAAAGGACGTTCCGGCCGACGCCGCGGGCAATCCGAACTTTGACGCCCTGGCCATCGAAACCTCCACCATTACCGAGCACGGTTCCACCGATGTGTACCGGCTGGGAAAGTCGCTGCGCCGCAAGGGCTTCCGGCCGGAGGCACTGCTGGAAGATCTGCCCGCCGCCGAGGCAGGCATCAACGCTATTTTGGCGGACTGGACCGCCACCGGTGCGGAGGTGCGGATTGAGTGTGACGGCGACGGGCTCACCGACATGCGCCGCTGGACCGTGGACCTGCCCCAGGGCCCGGTTCGCATTCCCTGCGGCGGCACGCACGCTGCCTCCCTCAAGGAGACCGGGGGCATCCAGGTCACCCTGACCGCGGAAGAGGGCGACGGCGCCGTGACCGTCACCATGGACACCATCTGCGTGCAGCCCGCGGGCTAGCTGTAACTCTCACGGACGTTGTGAACGCGTTCGATAGGTGAGAGGCCCTCGATCCCGGTATGCGGTCGATGATGATTGTAGTGATGAAGCCAGGCATCGTAATCAGCGATCCTGGCTTCTTCGCTC